>JAJYAT010000008.1 GCA_021779375.1 bacterium
TAATCACAATGAAGCTGAGGTAAAGAAATATGTACAGAACCAACTTAAAACCCTCGATCGTGCTGAAGCACAGCTTCAGTTAATCTAACTTGAAAATCTCGGGGGCTTGCCCCCGAGTGATTTAATTCTTAAAAGAAGGTTTGATTTTATTAGCTAAATCTATTTTGTCAAATCTAAAACTCTCTTTTCTCAGGAGACAGACACTGCTTGCCGAGTTTTTGGTAAATCGCTTTTTCGGTCAAGCCAGCGAGCATTTTGGAGTTTTCGAAAAGTCCGTATTCATTAAGCTTCCAGCCTTTTTTAATCGCGATTTTGCGCAGATAAATGTTGTGATTTTTGTTGCCCGTGAAATACAAAAGCGCCGCACCGAAACTTTTTGCAGGTACGATTCTGAGATCGACTTGCATTCCATTTTGCAAAAGCAGGGAAGCCTTGGTCGTGCCGCGTCCGAGAATTTTCTGCGCTTCAGGTAGTTCGGTGAAAACCGCAAAAGCTTTGGCTGGATTTTTCGCGGTGGCGAGTAGGTCGATGTCGCCGATGGTCGGACGTCGTCGGCGCAGGCTGCCGGCGATTTCGATGCGCTCGACGACTTGCGCGTGGCGCATTTGGCGCACGATTTTTTCCGCGATTTTGCGCGTCTCGCCGAAAGGACGACGTTCGGTTTTGTGTCCGCGCAGCAGCTGAATTCCGTCCAAAATATTCGCGACAGTCTTGGCACGCACGCCCGGCAGTTTTTCAAGTTCACCATTTTTTGCCGCTTTTTCCAGTTCGCGCAGATTTTTGATTTCCAACTTTTCATAGAATTTCCGGGCAGTTTTCGGTCCGAGTCCGGGGATTTTCAAAATTTTCAAAAAGCCTTTGGGAAAATTTTTGCGTTCGTTTTCGAGAAATTCGATTTTGCCACTTGCGCCAAATTCCAAAATTTTCGCGACCAAATCAGTCCCGAGTCCGGGCAGCGCGTCGAGTTCCTCCGCCGAAAATTCGTTCGCCGAGCGTGGCAAATTTTCTACGACCGCTGCGCCGGCGCGGTATGCAGCTACGCGAAAGACGTTCGCGTTTTCGAGTTCGAGTAAATCGGCAATCTCGCGAAACGCGGCGGCAATTTTTTGATTCAGGTTCATTCGACAAGTTCGTAAATGCGCTCGATTTTCAACGCTTTTCCATTCGCATTGGTCTCGACTAGGACGCCCGAGACGACGATTGGTCGACCTTCCGCCATTTCGAGTTTCGCAGGAAGCTGGGTCAAAAATCTTTTGAGCGCGGCTTCCGGCTTCGCGCCGATCGCGGAATTCAACACGCCGCAAAATCCGGCGTCCGAGATGAAGGCCGTGCCATTCGGCAAAATCCGTTCGTCGGCAGTTTGCACGTGCGTGTGTGTGCCGACGATGGCGCTCACCTTGCCATCGAGAAAATGTCCGAGCATCGATTTTTCACTCGTCGCTTCGGCGTGAAAGTCGAGAAAGATATTTTTGATTTTCAATTTCTTGGCTTCGGCGATCAATTTTTCCGCGGCAAAAAAAGGATTATCGAGCGGATCGCCCATAAAAATTCTTCCCATTAAATTACCGACGAACAATTTTTCTTGGACCCCCGCCTTCGCGGGGGCAAGCTTTTCCAAAACAAAAAAGCCGTGACCCGGGACGCCGTCTGGATAATTCGCGGGGCGGGTGAGCGGAAAAGCTTTTTTCGCGAAGAGCTCTTCGTAGCCGACCGCGTCAAAAATATGGTTGCCGCTCGTGAAGCCGTCGATGCCAGCGGCGGCGAGCTCAGCGAGTTGGCGCTCAGTCGGACCGCGACCGTGCGCGAGATTTTCGGCATTCGCGAGGACGAAGTCGGGCTGAAATTTCTCAAGTAATTTTGGCAGGATTTCTTTCAGACCAATGCGTCCGAATTTGCCGTAAATATCGCCGAAAAATAGGATTTTCATGAGATAATTTTAGCAAATGAGTTTCAAAAAGAATTTCGGCAATGACGGTGAAATTTTGGCTGGCAAATTTCTCGCGAGTCGGGGACTTGAGATTTTGGAAACGAATTTTCATGCCAAAGACGGCGAGGTCGATTTGATTTGCCGCGACCGTGCGGAAATCGTCTTCGTCGAAGTGAAAGCGCGGCGGTCGGCGAAATTTGGCGCGGCAATCGAGGCTGTCGGTGAAGCGAAACTGGAAAAAATCGTGGCGGCGGGTCAAAAATTTCTGCTCGAAAATTCGCTCGAAAATGCCGACTGGCGCGTAGATCTCATCACGATTGAAGACGGCAAATTGAAGTGGTTGAAAGGAATTTAAGTCATAAGTCATAAGTCATAAGTCATAAGTCATAAGTATTAAGTTTGTAAGAACTAAGAACTAAAAACCCCCTCGTCAGAAAATTTATAATCCAACAAGGGGGTTTGATCCGCTCGAATGAAATTCTCGCACTCAAATTAGTTTCAAATTTGAAGCGAAAAATTACGATTTCGTGCGGGCTGCGTGAGGGACCGAGCCTCTCGCGTTCCCACTCTTCTTCGGTAGATTCGGGAGCTACCTCTCCGATTGTAAGTCGCCGGAGCGACCATCAATCTTTCTGTTCTCGAGCCGTTTAGATTTTTTAGGTGAAAATGACTCGCGAAAGAAAATTGCCTTTCGGTGGCGGGATCGTTTCGGCGCGATCCGCGATCGAAAAGTAGGAAGTGAGCCCAGTCTGTCTGTCACGGATTCCGTCGAAGAAAATTTTTTAAATTAACTTCGGCAGGACTCGGGACGAACCCGAATGCCAAAACAAACAAAAATTTGACCGGACTCGCTTCCTACCCGAAAGGTTTTTTTAAAGATGAGATGTGAAGAGTTCGTTTTTGTTTTTAGTTTTGAACTGTTTATATTTTAACAAAATTATCTAAAAAAGTCAATCAGGCGTGGCGCGAAAATAATTTATTCCATCTTCGCCGAGGCTTCGACGGATTGTGCGTTAAAATATCGGACAATTGAGCACGAAAATCTTCAAAATGATTGGCAAACTTTTTCTCATCGTCGGACCGAGCGGAGTCGGCAAAGGCACGCTCGTGCATGCTTTGCGACGCAATCACCCGGAATTTTATTTTCCGCCATCGGCGACGACACGCGCGCCGCGCGCAGGCGAGACGGAAGGGGATCAGTATTTTTTCGTGTCAGATGAGCGCTTCGAAAAGCTGCAGCACGAAAATAAATTCCTCGAAACTGCGGTCGTCCATGCGGCGGAAAAATACGGTACGCTGCGCGAGCCAATCGAGGCAGCGATTGCCGCAGGCAAAGTCGTGATTCGCGAAGTCGATATTCAAGGGCTTAAAACGATTCGTCAAAATTTTCCACGTGAAAAATTCACGGCGATTTTCATCGTACCGCCGGATTTCGCGACGCTTGCTCGGAGAATTCACAAACGCCAGCCGGATATGTCAGACACGGAATTAGCGCATCGATTGGAGTCGGCGAAAGCCGAACTAATCCAAAAAGATTTAGCTGATTTCGAAGTGGTGTCGGGCGAAGACGCGATTGGCAAAATGGTTGCCGAAGTCGAGGCAATTATTGCGCGTGAGTTGTGCGAATAATTTTAGTGCAAAATTACCTCGCGGCTGGAGAGATATTTGCGTGTCGCGATGATACTTGCGAGCGTGCCAATCGTGATGGCGGCGAGAATTTGCCAAGCCAAAATCAACGCGAAATGATTGCTGAAATTCGTCGTCGTCATTGAGAGCATTTCACCGAAGCTACCAAATTGATTGGCGGAAAAAGCGCTCGTGTCGAAGTGCGCGATGCCGAGAAAGAAAATTCCAGCGCTCACGAGACTGGCGGCGAAACCAAAAAAAATACCTTCAAAAATAAACGGCAGGCGAATGAATTGGCGTGTCGCGCCGACGAGTCGCATGATGCCGATTTCGAGTCCGCGCGTAAAAATCGCGAGGCGCAGAACGGCGACGATGATCAGAATTCCGAGTCCGGAAAAAATGAGTATCGCAGCGAGACTGATATTGGTGAGCGTGCGGTCGAGCGCGATGATCTTCTCAGCGGCCGTGATGGCGAGTGTGCCGGTCGCTGGTTCAGCGAGATTAAAAAGTCCGCTGTAACGACTCGTATCGAGAAAGCTAATAATTTCACTGTGCAAGTCAGCATTGGCTGAAATCACGAGTGTCGCAGGCAGCGGAGAACTTTTCGTGTTGGCGCTGAGCCAGGTCGCGAGCTGCCTATTCGACTGTCCGAAATTCGCGACAAAATTTCGGAACGCCTCATCGCTGGAAATAAATTTGACTGAGCGGATTCCAGGAAAGTTGGATTGCAGCTCAGATTCAATCGCATTCACCTGAAAATCTTCGACTGGCTTCACGAAATTGAGCGCGAGATCGAGTCGCGAATTGACTACCGAGAGCGCGGTTTTTTGAAATTCATTCGCGAACAAAATTCCATTAAACAGCATAAAAAGCAGCGTAATCACGCTGACTGCGACGATGCTCGTGAGACCATTGCGCCAAATATTTTGGCCGGTCATCCGCAAAATTCGGAGAAATAAAATCATTTTTTGAGAAGGAGAGACGATTTATATTTTTCAGGTTGGAATGATTTTAGCCGAATTATTTTCGGAGTGAGCTTGATTTTTTTCAATTTCGTTTTTAGCTCAGCAGGCGTGAAAGTCTTTTGGTCGAAGCCAAGCGCGATGATGTTTGGTTGGATTTTAATTACTGGTTTTAGAAAGTCTTGCGGATCGCCGAGTCGTGCGGCGAAAACATTGCCCGCATGCGCGACAGTCGCGAGTCGGCTACGCTCGGAAAAATGCGGACGCCGATTCTTGATTTTGGCGACATTCGCATCGCGGGCGACGACGACGAACACTTGTCCTAGTCTCGCCGCTTGCGCGAAAAAATTCTCATGCCCGGGGTGTAGACCGTCGAATGTTCCGAAGATGA
The DNA here is from genome assembly GCA_021779375.1 of bacterium. Classification (GTDB taxonomy): domain Bacteria; phylum Patescibacteriota; class Gracilibacteria; order JAHISY01; family JAHISY01; genus JAHISY01. The sequence continues at coordinate 4,907 of JAJYAT010000008.1, forward strand.
GGACTTTTTTCACCTCGCAATTTTAGCAGTCCAATTTTTTTGTTAAAATCCCCCGGAAATGCAAATTACCAAAGACCTTGTCGTCAAAATTGCGAAGCTCGCGCGGATTCGGCTCGACGATTCCGAGACCGAAAAATTTACGACGCAGCTCGGCGCAATCGTCGGCTTCATCGAAAAACTGAATTCCGTCGATACAGCTGGGGTTGCCGAGACGAATCAAGTCAACGGCATGGAAAATGTTTTGCGTGAGGATGAGATTGAGAATTTCCCGAAAATGAACGAGCTGATTGCCTGCTCACAGCACCCGCTGGAAAACAATCAAATTAAAATTAAGAAATCGATTTGAGCGAAATTACTTCTTTAAATCTCGTCGAGACAAGAAAGTTATTGTCTGAAAAAAAAGCTTCTGCCGCAGAGGTTTCCGCGGCTTATTCGCAAAGAATTGCGGTGCTCGACCCCAAAATCGAAAGTTACCTTTTCGTCGCGCAAGATCAGGCGAGCGAAAATCTGACCGGTAGTTTGGGCGGAATTCCAATCGCGCACAAAGATGTTTTCTGCACGTCCGGAATGCCGACGACCGCCGCTTCCAAAATTTTGGAAAATTATGTCCCGCCTTTTGACGCGACCGCGGTCGCAAAATTGAAGCAGGCGGGGAGTGTGATTCTCGGTAAAGTGAACACGGACGAATTCACGATGGGTGCTTCGACGGAAACTTCGGCTTTCAAAAAAACGCGCAATCCCTGGGATCTGGCGCGCGTGCCGGGCGGCAGTTCCGGCGGATCGGCGGCGGCAGTTGCGGCGGATTTGTGCGTTTTCGCGACGGCGACAGACACGGGTGGTTCGATTCGCCAGCCGTCTTCCTTTTGTGGTGTGACCGGGCTGAAGCCGACTTACGGTCGGATTTCGCGTTATGGTGTGATCTCGATGGCGAGCTCGCTTGACACGATTGGCGTGATTACGAAGAGCGTAGCAGACGCGGCGATTGCGCTCGAAATTCTCGCGGGTCAAGATTCGAAAGACGCGACGACTGGTTCCGCGCCAGTGGAAAAATATTCTGAGAATTTACGTACTGATCTAAAAGGCTTGAAAATAGGTATTCCGCGTGAATATTTCGTCGAAGGTTTGGACGCGGGAGTCGAAGAAGTAATTCGGGCGGCGATTGACCAGCTTAAAAAACTCGGCGCGGAGATTGTCGAAATTTCTTTGCCGCACACCGAATTCGCCGTGCCGACTTATTACGTCGTCGCGAGTTCCGAAATTTCGGCGAACATGGCGCGTTTCGATGGTATTCGCTATGGTCCGACAATCAAAAACGAAGACGCGGCGAACTTAGTTGAAATGTATTTCGAGAATCGCACGCTCGGTTTTGGCGATGAAGTGAAACGCCGCATCATGCTCGGGACTTTCGCGCTGTCGGCGGGCTATGCTGATAAGTTTTACAAAAAAGCCTTGCAAGTTCGGACGCTGATTAAAAAAGATTTTGACGACGCTTTCACAGGTGTCGACTTGATCGCTGCGCCGGTCGCGCCGACCACGGCTTTCAAACTCGGCGAGAAGATCGACGATCCGGTACAAATGTATCTCGCTGACATTTTCACTGCACCGGCGAGTCTCGCAGGTGTGCCGGCGATTTCCGTTCCGGCTGGATTTTCCGCCGATTTGCCGGTCGGATTGCAACTCATCGCGCCGCAATTCGCCGAAGCGAAATTGCTCGCCGCGGCGCACGCTTTCCAGATTACGACTGATTTTCACCTGCAAAAACCAACCATTTAAATGCCGCCCCAAAAAATCATCGCGCAGGTCGAATCGCACCGGGAGTTGGCGCGCGACATTTTCGAAAAAACTTTTCGGTTGGTTGAGCCGGCCGAGTTGCAATACGAGGCGGGGAATTATGTTTCGTTGCGCGTCGCGGATGGCAAAACGCCCGCGGTTTTTCGTGCTTACACTTTCGCGAGCGACGGGCATGATCCGCAGACTTTCAAAATCATTTTCAAACTCTTTCGCACCGAGAGCGGCGAGGAGGGCAGAGGCAGTGGTTTTCTCAAAAATTTAAAAGTCGGTGAGTCGGCCGAATTCTTCGGACCGGCAGGAGTGGGAAGTTTCGTGCCCAAGATGGGCGACGAATCACCACTTTGGTTGCTCGGGACGGGGACGGGGATTGCGCCGCTTTGTGCCGTCGCGACAAAATTGTCGCGTGCGAAATCATCGCGTCCGATTAAGCTTTTTCTCGGTGTCTCTTTCGCTGAAGAAATTTTTTACCTTGCGGAATTTGAAAAATTGAAAAAGGAAAATCCGAACTTCAACTTCACCATCGCAGTCTCGCGTCCGCCGCAAGACTTCTCTGGAATTTCGGGACGCTTGCCGGAAGTGCTGGCACAGACAGATATTCCGCGCAATTTGGAAGTCTTAATTTGCGGCTCGGAAGTTTCGGCTGCGGGTATTAAAAATAAGCTGATTGAGCTCGGCGTGCCGGCGGAAAATATCGACGCGGAGGGCTACGGCGCAGTTTGATTTTTTCTGCGAAAAATCCAGATTCCGCCGATTCCAGCGAGAATCAAAATTCCGCCAGCGAGTGCGATTTTTTGCCAGTCGGAATTTTCAATGACCGGTGCAGCGGATTTCACGCTCGGTTTGACCGTTTCGAATTCTAAAACGCGGGTGGGTGAGCGTGTTCCATCGGCGAGTTCGCTCATAATCGTGAGCGTATGTTTTCCGAGCGTCAAAGCTTTCGGTGGGCGGATGACGAAGTCGCCAAGCGTGTTGTCGACGACGATGGCTTTGGGCAGGTCGTCAAAAAACGCAATCACGCGCGCAGCGTAAAAAGTATTGCCGTAAAAGGCAGGTTGATTTTCCTCAAAAATTTCTGAGGTGCCTGCGAAAATTTGCGGTGGCAGCAGCATGAAATCGAGATTGATTGTGATATTTTTACTTGCCACAGTTTTACCGTTTTCTTTGATTTGTAATTCATAATCTCCAGCGGGGAGTGTCGTCTGTGCCAAGGTCGCAAAGCCGCCGCGCGCATCTGTGATAGTTTCGCCGAGTGCGATTTCTGTGTTAGCTGCAGCGACTGCGACAAGCGTGATAATTGTATTTGCTGTGGCAGTGCCGGTTAAAAATGGTCGCGGACTGGTGATTTTTTCCGGGAGATTCGTGAATCCGACAGTTGTCGGCAAATTCGTAGTCAGCGCGTCAGTGCCGAATTTCAAAATCTCGTCACCATCCGAAATTCCGTCACCATCCGAATCGAAGCTAAATGGATTGCTGCCAAGTTCGAGCTCGAGTTTGTCCGCGAGCCCGTCACCATCTGAGTCGCGCAGACCCAGTGAAAGTTCGCCGAGCGTGAAATGCGCGTCATTTTTTTGCAGGGCAAACGAGTTCAAATCCAAAAATCCAACCAGTCGTGCGGCGTCTGCGTCCGAAATTTTGCCGAAAACATTTATGAGCGTCGTGAGTGGCAAGAGGTTATCAAGCTTGAAATTTTTTGCGGCGAGCTCATGCGCCAGTTGCTCGATTTTTGACACGGACGGATTTTCCTTGTCGGCGAGTTTCCCAATTTCCTGGGCGATGGTGAGTGCGGCATTTAAATCGCCAATCGTCTCGGCGTTTGGAACTTCTCCACTCGGTAAAATCGCGGGATTTACAGTTGCGAGCATTTTTTCATTTTGTGCTGAGATACCCCAGACGACCAGTTTTTTTAATTTGGTCGTGATGGCTGCGCGTAATTTGGCGAGTGCGGAATTTTGCGCGGCGTCACTTGTCTCAAGCTCGCTCGTGTCTGCTGGTAGGCGCGTGATGACGACACCGGCTGATTTGGTTGTACCGCTGGCATCCTCAAATTCAAAAATAATTTTACGTGTGCCAAAGTCGGGGAGGGTGATGCGGAATTCTTTCTCCGTGTAATTTTCCCAGGCGCTGCCGGCAAGTCGCATTTTCACTGCGCCCATCGCTTGCGGTTTGACATTCACAAAATCCTTTTGCGTTAGATATTTTCCACTTACGAGTTGACCAGGATATAAAACTTCGACGCTGGCAGCGTGAATTTTGCCATCGGAGATTTCGTTTACGTCTGGTGAAGGATTGATTAGGACAAGTCCGGCGTGGTCGGTGAGTAATCCGACAATCGCGGTGATTTGAGGTGCGGAGTCTTCAGCATTGATTTCCAAAATTGTGGTTGGTTCGACGATTGCTGGTATTTCGAGCTCGCGACCGTCGGCAAAATAAATTGAAAGTACATCGCTCGAGCTGATTGGTTCCGAAAAATCCAGCTCAATTTTTCCAGTCTCGTTTTTGATTTTCGTCAGGCGGGGAGGTGTCTTATCATAGTTCACCACGAAAACAGTCTCGCCGTCGCGTTCGCCGTCTGCGCCCTCGGCGCGAATATGAAAGTAGCTTTCGCCTTCACTTACGCGAATTCCATCGACGAAAAAATCAGTCGTGAATTTCGTCTCATTTGTAATTTTACGCAGGGAAGTTGCGGCGGGATTTTTATCCAAAGTGTAATAAAACTTCTCGCCGATACCACTCCAGGCGAGACTGATGAGATCGTCATTGCCGATGTCTGCTGGCGAAAACCACTCGCCGCTTGCAAACTCCGCGCGCTGCTCTTCCCCGCTGCCGACCGCGATTTTCGAGATACCGACGAGCTTTACCTCTTTCACTCCCACGACTGCGAAGAGCGTCATGTGATCGACCCAGACGGAAATTGTTTTGCCATCAGGACTGACTTTGCCACCGTTTTCTCCACCTTTTGCGTCTACGGTCTTAATCCAATCATTCGCCGTCTCATCGAAATGATAAATGCGAGGATCCTTTTTATTTTCCGTCGGCAGGGTCAGTAAGACCGGTTGGTCAAACTTGATTGAGCCACTTGAGCTACCCACGGTGACAGCGTTATTAATTTCTAGATTTGCATCAGTGATAGGCGGAGGAGTTTCGACGACTTCCGGGGCGTAAATCACACCCTCATAGTTTTGGCTGCCAGCACCACTGCTACCACTCGTCACGTTTGTCGCGGCTGCAATTTCAACTTTTGCCGTGTTTGTCGAAGAGATGAGCTCAACATTCGTAGGAATTTTTCCTCCGGTTTGAGGTAAGATTGGCTGAGAGGTTTTGAGATCGGTGGTTTGGTTTTCCAGTTTTTTTGCCTCAATCACGCGCACTTCGATTTTATTTTCATTTGGCGCAGCGACTGTTGTTTTGCCATTTGTGTCGACTGTCACGTCACGGAAGCTTTTCCAAATATTGGAATTTGGATCGACATATCCGACTTCTATGATTTTCCTCTCGTCGGTTTTGCTTACAGTTTTCGTCTCGGCGAGAGCAGCTTTCAAATCAACCGTGGTTTGTGTAGTTTGAGTTTCTGTCTTTGTTGCGGTTGTTGGAACGGTCGTAGGCGTTTCGATAGTCGGAGTAGTCACCGTAGTCGTCGTCGTAGTCGTAGGTAAATTACTACTTGTCGATTTTTTGTAAATCGTAGAGTCAGTAAGAATTTTCGATTCATAGCCGAAACTGTTGGCGAATTTAATCAAGAGTGTCTTGAGTCCTTCTTCGTTATTGCAGCTCAAAATATTGAAATTTGTGGTGCCGTCAGCATTCAATTTGCCGTTTTCTGGGTAAGTGATCCAATTGCTCCAAGTTTTGCCATCATTGCAACTCAGCGCGACCTTGCCAGATTCTATTTGCGCATTGAATTTTAAAAGTGGTGTCGCAGTGTTGGTCGTGCCAGCGTCGTCCGCGATTTCGAAAGACAGAGCCACTGGTGCTGTCACTGACATGGAAAATGGATTTTGCGAAACGCCGATATTTTTATTTGCATCGAGTGAGCCGGTGCTGCCAGGACTTGGCAAAAGCAGATTTGCAGCTTTTCCATTCGCTAGTCCGATTGAGCTGGTCTGTCCGAGTGCCAGCGCGGTCGTCGAAGCATAGTCAAGATATTCGTTAGTTTTCAGGCTTTGATTGGTCTGGATTTGGTATTTGAAAGTGAGTGTATTCGTTCCGCTTCCACTGAAGTAAAAAGCCGTTCCACCATTATTTAGTGCGAGTGTCGGTGTGCCTGTGACAAAAACATTGCCGGTGAATTGAATTTGGATTGGAATGATCTGGTCAATCAAATAGTTACTGTTCTCTGCCGAGCTTGTCACATTCACGACTACCGGAGTCACATTCGCCAGAACCTGCACATTGTTCGCGATTTGCGCCGTCACGCTGCCACTACCCAGGACCGCGCCGTTCGAGTTTTTCGTTAAAATCCGAATCAAGTATTCGCCTTTTGTGGCAGGATTGGTAATTCCGCCGTTGGCGATTGCGACCTCGACTGTCCCAGCTGGGAAATTTTGCGAGAGCGTGAGTACGATTTTTTTGTCGGTATTCGAATAGGTAATTGTACTGACCGGGCCAATTGGGACGATTATGTCTTCAACTCTATTCAAAGCGAAGCCAAAATCCGGGAAACTAAGCTCAATGGTATCGCCTGCGGTGAGATTACTCGTCGTCGCAAAGTTAATCGCGTGGGCGCTCGTCTCACTTATACCCTGACTCGCGAGCGCGTCGCTACCGATTATGAGTGTCGCCGCTTCGATTGGCGGAAGTTGTGCAGCTAAAAGTGTGAGTGCAAGCAAGCTTGCTCCAAATTTTTGGAAGCGCGAGAGTATTTTTGTCATTTTTTTGTTTTTAAATCTTTTCATTTTAGCAAAAAAAGGCGGAAAAATCAATTTTAGAAAATGATTTTCGGCGAGGGGAGTGAGCGCTTTGACCTTTGTGTTTTCAGAAAATAAATTAGCTTTTTCCTGCCGGCAACAAACTAAAACGCGGAAGGGTCTTTCTTTAAAGATTTTTCCGAGAGAAACGAGGTTCTCAACACCACCTCACACAAGATACATTGTGTGAGGTTAGCTCGAACTGTCCTCCAGGGCTGATTTCGATAATTTAATCAGACTGAGTCAGAGCAACTCTCTGCTGCCGAATGTTTTTCCGCGAAGGCTTGCTCGATTCGGCGCAGTGCCAAAATGTAACTTCCGTTGCGCAAATCAGTTTTGAATTCAGCTGCAGTATTCGCGACGTCCGCAAACGCCGTTTTTTGGGATTTTTCCAATTTCGCCGCGACATCCGCCTCGCTCCATTTTTCGCCTCGTAGATTTTGTTCCCATTCGTAAAAGCTGACGGTAACTCCCCCTGCATTCGTGAGCACATCCGGCAAGACGGTAGTGCCTTGTTTTTCAAGTAGTTCGTGTGCTTCCGGCGTAGTCGGACCGTTCGCCAGCTCGGCGACGATCTTCGCTCGGACTGAATCAACATTCTTGACAGTAAGCTGATTTTCCAGTGCGGCCAGAATGAGAATATCGCATTCCGAAGCCAAAAGTTGCTCATTTGAAATTTGTTCACCTACTGCGGCGGTGACACTTCCCTTCTCATCTTTAATTTTTTCCACGGCGGTGATATCAAGTCCGTTCGCATTGTAAACTCCGCCGCGTGAATCACTCACGGCGACGATTTTCGCACCTTTACCTGCCAAGATTTTTGCCATCCAGGCGCCCGCGTTGCCAAATCCCTGAATCGCGATACGCATGCCTGCAACCTTTTCATTTTTCGTTGCGAGAAAAGCCTCCAAAACATGTACGCCACCAGCGGCTGTCGCGGAGTCGCGTCCGAGTGAACCGCCGTTATCCAGTGTCTTGCCAGTGACGACAGCGAGGTAGTCGTCTTCATTTGGATGAATTTTGTGATATTCGTCCGCGATCCAATTCATGATTTGACCATTCGTGCGGACATCTGGCGCGGGTACGTCGCGGCGCGGACCGATGATTGGCGCGATGGCGCGGGTGAATTCGCGCGTCAATTGTTCGAGTTCGCATTCAGACAACTGCGTCGAATCAACTTCGATGCCGCCCTTTCCTCCGCCGTACGGAATGTCGACGACAGCGCATTTGATCGACATCCAACCCGCGAGCGCCTTCACTTCTTCCATGTCGACTTGCGGATGAAAACGCACTCCCCCTTTCGCCGGACCGCGCAAAGTATTGTGCTGGACACGGAAGCCGCGGAACATTTCCAGCTTGCCGTTGTCGCGATGAATGTGGAAGTTCACGGTCAAAACGCGCTCCGGTTCATTCATGATTAGTCGCATTTCCGGAGAAAGATTCATCGTCGCGCCAGCTCGGGCAATCAGCTTTTGTGTGTTTTCATACAAGCTCATTTTAAGGAAGTTAAAAACTAGTTTTGAATTATAATCGTTTTTTCTTGTGTGATAAAGTCATAATTGCTTGACTTATTATTCAAAAAATTGCCTTAGTCATTAGTTTTTAAGCAATTTATCAAGTTAAATCGTGAAAATAGCCGCTAATCCGGCGGCTAAAATAATTGAAAACGCGATGAGAGCTTGTCGGAAAATCTGGCGGTCGCCGAAGATTTGAATAATCGAAAGTTTGACGAGCGTATTCACGAGGACGGCAATCGTGATGCCATTCACGGCGGTCGAGTGTGCGAGCTCCCCTGACCCGGCGAGGCGCGCGAGTGAAATCGTGATGGCATCGACATCGGCGAGTCCGGAAAAAGCTGCCGCGGCATAAACTCCTTGCGTGCCAAAAAACGCGTTTGCGAAATGCGCGACGAACAAAATTAAAATGTAAAAGAGAGCGAATTTAAGTGCGGGTGCAAGTTGGAACGGACTTGAGAGTTTGAGTTCATTTTTCGATTTCTGCTGTCGGTCGGCGCGGCTCGACATTTGCCACAAGAAAATCAAAACTCCGCCGCTCGCGAGCAACATCGTGCCGAGTGAAAGTGCCAGCTGCGGTAAGAGCGTGCGATTCAAAACAAAAACTTCGAAGCCGACGCGCAGAAGCATCACGGAGCTGGCGAGGACGATCGCAATCGTGAATGGCGTGGTGATTTTGCTATTGCGCTTCGACTCGACCGACATCGCACTCGTCACTGCCGTCGAGCTGGCTAGACCGCCGACTATTCCAGTTAGGCTTAAACCTTTTTGTGAACCTATGATTTTGGTCAGGACATAGCCGACGAAGCTAATCGCCGAGATAAAAACAACCATCAACCAAGCATTGCGCAGGCTCACAATCCCCCATGGATCAATCGGCTCAGTCGGCAAAATCGGTAAAACCACGCAAGAAACAATGATGAATTTAATCGTCGCGAGAAATTCATCCTCTTTTATTTTTTTCAAAAAGTCCCGAATCCATTTCTTCGTGGCGAGGATGAGGACGACTGTGACGCCGACTGTGGTCGCGACCAGTGGCGAACTGAAGGCAATCATCCCGACCAAAAAAGTCGCCACGGCGGCGAGCTCGGAGGTGATGCCCGCAAAATTTTGCCGCCAGTACTCCGCTAGTAAAAACGCGCTGACTGCCAAAAATACTCCGCCGAGCGCGACTACACCAACTATGTTTGCGAGGTATGCGCCGACGAACCCGAGGATGCTGAGTAGCGTGAAAGTGCGCAAACCTGAAAACTCGACGCCGGTTTTGCGCGCGTCTTTGCCGATTTTCGTGACTTCACGCTCTGCGCCGATGAGGGCGCCGAGTCCAATCGCGACAGCGAAATTTACGAGGAGTGCAAGGTCACCATTCATCGAGACGAGATTTTACGATTATTCAGAAAAAAAACGAACTTGACTTTTTGACCCAAAAGCGTAAAGTTCCGCCCAACTTAATTTTTAGAAAATGACTGAAGTTTATGGAGAGCCTACCGAGCAGGAAGATATTGAAGGAGAATTTGGTGAGGGTTCCGTATTTTTGAGTCAGAAGGATTATCCCGAAAAAGGACAGCATGATTTTGATATGAAACGCATCAATCGCATTTCACAGGTTTTTCATAAACCGGAGATTAAAGAAGCTTTTAAAAGCGATGGAATTGTGAAATGTATGGATGGCGGAACAGAGGGAGGTTTGCGCATGGCTGGTTCGGGTGTCTTGCTTCCACGCAAACAATTAGCTTTACCACGGAATCACCCGATGGCGGATTTCTTCCAAGGATTTGGTATTGAACTCACTGGTGAATCAGAAAAAGTTTTGTTGCCCGATGATGATTATTTAGATATTTTGAGAGATTTGACACTAAAAAACATTATCAAAGGCATTTCGGCGCACGCCGAATGTGGTGCCGCAAATGGCGATCTTGGTCGAATTTTCCAAACCTTGGGCGTTGCACAACAAGTCGTCGCAGCGATGATGGCAGATTCACGCTGGCAGTCAGTCGTTGATGCTCATGCGGCATTCTTCTCTGAAACACTTGCAAATGAGCTTAAAGTGAATTATTCGTGGATTCCTCTCGAGGAGATGAGTCGCGAGTCGCATGGACACAAGGAAGAGGCTTTTTATGTCGACTTGATTGGCGGAACGCGACCAGATGTTGCTTTTGATAGCAGTAAGCTTCAAGACGAGGTTCCGAACGGTTTTACGATTCATCCTGCGCTTTCGGACTGGGCAAATGTTTTTCATCGCATCGAAATTTCGCTTGGTATTGCAAAAGTTGAAAAGAGATTTACACCGCAAAACCCTTTTGTGGTTTTCATTATTGATGACCCACTACACTCTCGTGTGACGAAGGAAATTATTCATGGTATCAAAAACGCCACGAAAAAGTTCGGCGATTGTGTTGTCATCAAGCAGGTCGCGCCAAACCTTAAAAATTAGTTCGCCAAATATTCTTTGATTTTGCTGGCGGCGGCGGAGACTTGTTCAGTCGTGAGATTTGGCAAGCTAGCGCGGGCGAAGTTTTTGCGATCCTCGGCGGCGCGATCCTCTTGCGAGAAAAATAAATTCGAGGGAATCAGCACGACGCCAAGCTTGGCAAGGTCGAGAAATTTTTGCTCGGCCGGGACAGCCTTCTTCGCTGCGCTCGCAATCGAATTCAGGTCGATTAGCGAATAATAAAAATTATGCGGATAAGGTAGTCCGAGTCCGTCATACCAGACTTGCATATTTTCTTTCACGATTTCCGTATAGCGCGCGCGCTCCGGTGCGCCGAGTAGGACGTGGCAAATGCCGAGGATTTGGCTGGGACCGGGGACGAAAGTCGTGTGGCGGAATTCGCCGAGGACACCGCCCGGTGCTTTCGCATCGTGGAGATAGGTTTTGACATCCATCCCCTTCGGCAGATATTCAGCCAACTTCTCTGTGATGAATTTGTTTGCTTCGTCGAGGACGATGTATTCGCCGAAACGGCAGCCCGTCGCGCGTTCGATTTTTGATCGCGCGTCGATGCGAATCGTGCGTTTCGGTGCGAATTTGAGAATCGATTTTTTGCCCGGATGAAAAGCAGAATAAACTTCATCGCTCAAGATGATTGTATTTTTTTGCTCGGCGAAATCAGCCAGCATTTTGAGACTCGCCTCATTTTTATTTAAGCCGGTTGGATTGTCCGGATCGACGAGGACGATGACTTTCGGATTGCTTTCGGCGACTTTCGCGAAAGCGTCCGGCGCGAATTGTCCGGTCGCAGGATCAGCGGAGACGCAGGTAATTTTGAGTCCGCGCGCCTGCATGATGCCCATGTACGGAAAATAAACTGGCGAAGTAATCATGACTTCATCGCCCGGTTTCAGCAGTCCCGCACCCTCGACGCCGAAGGCTTTGAAAAATGTGCCAATCGCGTGGCTCGCTCCATTCGTGAAAACCAAATCAGAGTATTTCACTTCGACACCGAGATTGTGTGAATGAAAATCAGCAATGACGACGCGCGTGAGCAGCTCGCCATAAGGATCGTGGTAGCAGCCGCCTGAGACAGTCGAATATTTGAAAAGCTCGAATAGGACTTCGAATTTGCCCCAATTCAAACCTTGGTTCTTCGCAGCCTCAATTATTTTTGCCAAAAATTCATCAAGGTCGGCGAGCAGCTCCGCCGCGACTTTCGCCGCATAATTCTCTTTCGCGAACTTTTCGATTTCTCCCAGAATTTCCGCTTCTGAATTTTTCGTGCGGTCTTTGAAGTGCGTCTCGAAATTATTTAGCACCGTGTCGAGCGCGACGAGGAATGCATAAAATCGACGGCTTCTTACATTTGGCGCGAAACCATATCCCGGATCGCCGCGACTGAGGTCGAGCACTTTGTCGATTCCGACTGCGTCTTTGGCGATTTTCGCGAGGAGGCGAAAAATCACAAACGGATTGTCCACCGCGAGATCAAAACCAAATTCATTTTGCGTGAGCATCTCGAAAGAATTTAAAACCCGACGAGTTTAACAAAATTTAAATTAGGTGACTAATCTCCAGTTGATCCATCAGGTTCGAACCTCGCATCCAAAATCGCATTTTGTAATTCAGTCGAATTTTTCGATTGCTCTAAGAGATTTTTTTTGGTGTCAAAATCAAACCCTAAAAACTTTTCTGCGGCACTTTCATCAATAGTAAAAAACATTTGAAGTTGCCTGTCGTCAAACCCGTAATAAAGCTGAGCAATTTCTCCAACACCAATTGATGCTAAAGATCGTATCGCAATCTTGTCCGAAGAATCTTTGATATGTTCGCTAAGTCTAGTCAAAATTTCTGACGATAACTCAGTCAATTTCTCGTAAAATAATCCAGAGTAGGGTTCTCCTTCTTGATAATCTGCATCAAGCCGACTTTTTAGATTAGCATTTAAAATAATTTCTCTAATTAGCAGTTCTTTGGAATTTTTAGCGTCAACCATTCTTTGAATTTCCTCACCCATTCTTTGCTTAAATGCATCAAAATTTTCATCTCGATTATCTGAATCGCCAGTTGTTTGCGCTATTTGTGGTCGGATTTTTCCACGAGCCTCAAAAGCCGTCTCCAGCATGGTTAGTGCTTCTTTGGAAATTCCACCGCCTTTGATTGGAGCTGCGTTTGCCGTAATCGCAGTTTCAAGTTCATTGCCACTACGTTTATGGGTCATGATTTTTAGGGGTTAAAAGAAGGTAGAATTTTATTTCCGTCCTGACCACAAAGCAATGATTTTCCGAAAAACTGAACACATTTAATGTTCCCATTTTTTCGCTAAAATCTGCGCGTGAAAATAATCGTCGATCTTCGCGCGCTCGCTGGCGACCAAATCTCTGGCGTCAAGATTTACCTACGCAATACGCTCGCCGAGATTTTTCGCCTCGACAAGAAAAACAGCTATTTTTTATGGTTTAATTCAGCGACGGAGAATTTCCCTGAGCTCGACATCCCCCACTCCCCGCGCTTCAAAAAGATTCACACGAAATTTTCGAATCGACTTTTGAATTTCCGGCTGCGCTTCTTCGACACGCCGCGACTTGATGAGCTCATCTTCGCGGGCAGTCAGCGCGCTGAGAAGATTGATCTTTTTTGGCTGCCGGATCCGCGTCCGGTCGCGCTCTCGGACGATTGCCGCCTCGTCGTGACGCTGCACGATCTCGCACCGGCGCGCTTCCCGCAATTTTTTTCCGCCAAAACAAGGCTGTGGCAGCGTTTTTTGAATTCCCAAAAAATTGCGCAGGCCGCCGATCGGGTTCTCGCGGTTTCGAATTTCACGCAGAGCGAGCTCAAGGAATTTTGGAAAATTCCGGCGGAGAAAATCGCCGTCACGCCACTCGCCGCCCGAATTTCCGCCCAAAAAATTCGTCCCAAAAAACTACCGAAAAGATTTATTCTCGCGCTTTCGACGCTGGAGCCGCGCAAAAATTTGCGCACGCTCGTCCGCGCCTTCGCCGAGCTGCAAAAGGAGAACTTGTCCTCGACCCGGATCGGGGATCCGAACAAAGTTGAGCTCGTGATTGCCGGTGACTTCGACCGCAAAATTTTCGCTGATCCGGAGATCATGAAACACGGAGCACGGAGCACGGAACACGGAGCACGGAACATGAAGCACAAGATTCATTTCCTCGGTGCGGTTTCCGAGGCGGAAAAAGCTGGATTGCTTGCGGCGGCGGAGGTTTTTTGTTTTCCGTCAATTTACGAAGGTTTCGGGCTGCCACCGCTCGAGGCGGCTGTCGCCGGCACGCCGATTTTGGCGGCGGATATTCCCCCGCTGCGCGAAGTGCTCGGCACGGCGGCGCAATTCGTCGCGCCGGAAAATATCGATGCGTGGCGTGTCGCGCTCGCGAAAATTCTCGCTGACAAAAAGTTGCGACAGAAAATGTCGGCGGCGGGCAAAGCGCGGGCGCGTAAATTCAGCTGGAGAAACACGGCAAAAAAAACGCTTGCTGCGTTTGGCGAGGTGGTAAAATAAGCGCGATAAGTTAACCCACGAGATATCTCGTGGGTTAACGAACTTGTAAATTGAAAAAGTGAAGCTACAAAAACAACTCGCTGCCGCTCAGAAAAGTTCGCGCTTGCTCGCGACGCTCGCGACCGCTGATAAGAATTTCGCGCTGAAAAAAATCGCGGACGCGCTGGAGCAAAATTACGCGGTGATTGAAAAAGCAAATGTTCAGGATTTGAAGAAAATTTCCGCTGACAAATACGATCGGCTGAAATTCGATCGCGCCAGAATTTTCGGCTCGGCGGCGGAAGTCCGCAAAATCGCGACACTCTCCAATCCAGTCGGACGAGTTCTTGAGATTGCGAAACCGCGCGCGAAATTCAAGCTGGAAAAAATCTCGACGCCGCTTGGTGTGATTGCGATGATTTACGAATCGCGCCCAAATGTGACGGTCGATGCGATTTCGCTCGCTCTGAAATCAGGTAATGCCATCGTGCTGCGTGGCTCGGCGGATGCGCTGAATTCGAATCGGGCGATTGTCAAAATTATTCGCGCCAGTCTGAAATCAAGCAAAACTCCACTCGACGCAATTCAATTCATCGACTCGCCCGATCGCAAAATCGTCGGTGAACTTTTGCAGGCGCGTGAATTTGTCGATCTCGTGATTCCACGCGGCGGTCGCGGGCTGATTGATTTCGTCGCGCAGAATTCTCTGATTCCGACGATCGAGACGGGCGCGAGCGTCGTCCACATTTTCGCCGATCAAAATATTTCTGACCTCGATAAGGCGGTCAAGATTATCGTGAATTCCAAAACGCGCCGCACCACGATTTGCAATGCGCTCGACACCTTGCTGGTTCACGAGAAAATCGCGCCGAAACTTTTCGCGCAGCTTTTGCCAGAATTAGCAAAACGCGGAGTGAAAATTCATTCAGCTAAGTTAACCCACCGGTTAACTGGTGGGTTAACGGTTAAAACTTATGCGCCTGAGTTCGACCGTGAATGGTTGTCTTTGGATTTGAATTTGAAAATCGTCAAAAGCCTCGACGAGGCACTCGCGCACATCGCGAAGTATTCTCTCAAACACACCGAAGCGATTATCTCGCGCGACCAAAAAGCCATCGACCGCTTCCTCTGCGAAGTCGACGCGGCTTGCGTCTATGCCAATCTCTCGACGCAATTCTCAGACGGAGGCGAATTCGGACTCGGCGCGGAAATCGGAATCTCGACGCAAAAAATGCACGCCCGCGGGCCATTTGCGCTGGAGGCGCTCACTTCTTACAAATGGGTCGGGCGCGGTCACGGGGAAATTCGCGGCGGCGGCGAGACAGCACCTAGCTGTTCGATTTAGCTTTTGCGAACATTTTCCAAGGTTTTCCACCTTTTGGAGATTGCACCAGAGTTGGTTTGCGACCCTGGTCAGGATTGCCCAGTTTTATAGGTTCGACTTCTTTGCCTGTTGGTGTGCTGGAGGCTGGTTTGTTTGGACTTAAGCTGTTGTTGTTTTGGAGTGGTCTCAAGATTTCTAACCGGAGACTCCCACCCTCTCCGAGTTTTATTCTGCAGTGATTTTCCAAAAAATCAGATTTCAGGCTAGCTACCAAAGACGACTTGGCGCCATAGACTGTGAATCCACAATTTTCGTCTGGCTGGGAAACTGAATTAGAGTTGAGCCTCTGTTGAATGCTATTCATAAAAACTGCCAACATGTCTGGAGAAATTTCTTTTCTCTCGACCAAAAATTTTCCACTGACTCGGACGTCAACTCTGCCATCAGCCGGCAGAACTTCTGGGGTCTTAGTTCTACTCGGGTGAGATTGGGATGTTTTATCGATTGAAACGCGTGTCGCGCTTCGCATATTAGAAATATTTGCACGAAGACTATCGTGAAAACTCTTTTCAATCACGTCATCGGGATACATTGATCCTGCTGCAAAGTTGGCGCGTTGAGTCTTCATGAATTTTTCTACCTTGATTAAGTCAGCATCATGGAAAGTGGCGGAATCATTATTTGATCCAAAACCAGTTGCTCCCAAGACATTCCTAACTGATTCCAGTTGACGTCCGCATACCCTCAGTCCACCGCCACGATCTACAACCATGCAGCCGCTAAAAGTGACGTCGACGATTTTATCCTCAGGTTCGTTTCGGTTTTGCATATTTTAAATTAAAATTAAGATTCAATCTTAGCCGTAAATCTGCTTTTCGCAAATCGAATTTTCTCTGATTTACGAAAGCTCACACGGCTGATTGCGGCGGATTATGTAAAATGCTTGTGCACAAGTGATTTAAAGGTCTGTTTAGTTAATTTTTGTTATCAGCTCTTGGGCAGGTCGGACTCTTCGACCACTTCAATCTCCCAATTGATTTTTGAAAGATCGGCTATTTTCACGACTTGAGTTGGTGTTAAATCTTCTTCATTCAGAGCTAGTCCGCTGATTTCCCCGCCCTTCAATAAAAACAAAATTCCAGCTGTGAAGATTAGACCGAGCGAGAGTGTGATGAGACTTTTTTTGGTGGAGAGCTGAAACATTTTGGATTGGGTTTTAATTGGTGTGAGTTTCAAGATTTGAATTCTGGAAAAAGACCGCGCGAGATTCTACTCTTTTTTCTGATAAAGTCAAGCCTCTTTTCAAAAGACTTTTTCCAGTTTAAAATGCTTTTATGCAAAAACTTACTGCAGCCGTGATTGGCGCATCTGGTTATGTCGGCGGAGAAATTGTGCGCCTCTTGCTCGGTCATCCCAATCTCGAAATCAAATTCGCGACGAGCGAAAATTTCGCCGGCAAAGCAATTGGGAAAGTTCATCCGAATTTGCGCGGCGCGACGGATTTAAAATTTTCCAAAATCTCCGAGGTCGAAGAAGGCCTGCCTGCCGGTAGGCAGGTGGATGTTCTTTTCTCCTGTCTCCCTCACGGCGCACTCGCGACCAGGATTTCTGCGCTCGAAAAATTGGGCGATATCATCATCGACTCGTCGGCTGATTTTCGATTTAGAAAAAAAGAAGATTTCACGAAGTGGTATCCTGATGCGCCAGTCGCCGAGGGCATGGAGAAATGGGTTTACGGTTTGCCTGAAATTCACCGCGAGGAAATTAAAAAATCCAAACGCATCGCAGTCCCCGGCTGCACCGCGACTTCCGCGATTCTCGCGATGCTACCGCTGCTCGGGATTGTCGATACTTCCAAGATTATTTTTGATCTCAAAGTTGCGTCGAGCGGATCCGGCAATAAACCTTCAATCGGTTCGCACCATCCGGAGCGCGCCGGAGTTTTGCGCAGCTACAAACTGTCTGGTCACCGCCACACTGGCGAAGCGATTCAGGAATTACATTTGCCTAATGTGCCGGGCTACTCGATTACTTCGACGCCGGAAGTCCGCGGCATCGTTTGCCACGCGCACGCTTTTCTCACTGCGCCGATTTCCGACAAAGACATTTGGAAACTCTTCCGCGAAAAGTATTCGAACGAGCCATTCGTTCGCGTCGTCAAAGAGATTTCCGGCATTCACTCTCTGCCTGAGCCGAAGATTTTGTCCGGCACGAATTTCTGCGATGTCGGTTGGCAGCTCGACGAGAATTCCAATCAGATCATCGCAGTCGCTGCGCTCGATAATCTCGGCAAAGGTGCGGCGGGCGCGGCGATCCAAAATGCGAATCTCGCCTGCGGTTTCGCCGAAAAAGCGGGTCTCGAATTTTTAGGTTTACATCCACTCTAAACCTAAGTCATAAATCATAAGTATTAAGTCATAAGTTGGATGATATTAAGAAAAGGACGAAAATCTTTTCAATTGAAATTATTAAATTGGTCGCGCAATTTTCTTGGAAGAACCCGGTTCTGGATATTCTTGGTAAACAGCTTTTGCGTTCGGCGACTTCGGTTTCGGCGAATTTGGTCGAAGGGTGTGGCAGCGTGAGTGAAAAAGAATTTTTAAATTTTCTGGCGATTGCGCGAAAGTCGGCACTCGAAACACAACATTGGTTAGATTTGATCGTCGAGAGTAAAACGCTGCCTGCCAAAATAATTCAGCCATTCCAAAAAGAAGCGGTTGAGATTGGTAAAATTCTCACGACGATTTTAAAAAATAAGAAATTAAAACTTAAAATTTAAGACTTATGATTTATATTTTGAAGTTTGGCGGCGGTGATGGAATCGATTTTGCTGCGCTCGCGCGCAATGCAGCGGCTCTCCAAAATTCTGGTGAAAAGATTGTGATTGTCGTCGGTGCGAATGCTGAGCTTTCGCGTGTGCAAAAAGAGCGCGGAATCACTCCGCGCATGATTACTTCTGAGCGCGGTGAGAAATCGCGCTGGACGGATGAGACGACGCTCGAATTATTGAAAGAAGTTTACGGTGGCACCGCCGAAAAAGTCGCCACGAAAATTTCCGAATTTGGCGGTGCAGCAGTCGCGCAAATCGGCTCGAAAGACAATTTAATTTTCGCCAAGCAACACGGTCGGATGCGCATCGTCGAGGATGGCAAAGTGAAAGTCGTCGAAGGTGATCTCACCGGCTCGATTGAGAAAGTTGATGTCGCAGCGATTAAAAAAATTCTGGCGGACAAAAAAATTCTCGTCGTCGCTCCCCCGGCGGCTGCTGATGGTTCGACCGAGGTGAATGTCGACGGCGACAAAATCGCCTCGAAAATCGCGGTCGAAATGCAAGCTGACAAATTAATTTTTTTCGCGAACACGCCCGGCTTACTGGAAAATGTCGAAAACGAAGCGAGCTTGATTCGTGAAATCCCAATTCAAAAGGCTGACGACTTCGCAGTCGGTCGCATGAAGAAAAAAATTCTCGCGGCGAAGCGCGCGATCGAGGCGGGTGTCGGCGAAGTAATTTTCGCAGACGGGAGAATTTCAGAAAATCCAATCGACGCTGCGCTGGCAGGTAAAGGGACGAAAGTTTTTTGAAAAATTTAAACTATCGAATAAAATATAGTGCTAATTTTTAGACATGCCATTTGGTATCACAGAGCGTAAGCCAAGCAGAGACGAGGTTAAGTTTTTCAGAAAGCAATATCGGATACGATCCAAAAATCCAGATTTTGATCACCATGATTTTTTTTACGACATGGCGTTGACAACTGGATTCCAAGTTTTATGTGGAGGTGTTCGAGATAGCATACGTTCAGTGGCAAAAAGCGAATTCAGCAAAAAAAGAAATAAATTTATAAAACCTGTGGATTTTGCAAAAGTTATCCCATATAAAGAAGGTTCGAAATTAGCTGAGTGGGAAAATCCTTTTGGTTTTTTTCCGGAAATACAAAAAGTTATATCTTCGAAAAAGAATATTAAGATTTGGCGTTTTGCTTTTCTGGAAAAAATCACTAAAATCCTTTCACTCTAATTTTTTTTATGGAAGCTACTGCCAAAACGAAAACTTTGAAAGCTTCGAAAGCGACGAAAAAATCGCTCTCTGATAGCAAACCGTCGATTCGCATCGTCGTCCGTGCTTTCGATCATCGCATCGTCGATGAAGCGACGAAGACGATTGTCGATACCGCGCTCCGCAGTGGCGCGATTATTTCCGGACCGATTCCGATGCCGACGCAGAAAGAAATTTTCACAGTCAACCGCGCGACTTTCAAACACAAGACCGCGAAAGAACAATTTGAAATGCGCACACACAAAAGATTGATTGACATCAAAGAATCCACACCCAATACAGTTTCGTCATTGCAGACGCTCACTCTCCCGAGTGGTGTCGATGTCGAGATTAAAATGGCGTAAGTGGTTCAGGGTTCGGAGGGTTCAAGGTCAATTGGTTGGCAAAGGTTTCCAGTTTTCGGAGTGCGTGCAAAAATGCGCACTCTAATTTTTAAAAATGAATACAGGCGAAAAAGGTCGGTATCAAATTATCGAAATTAGCTCAATTGGTGATGGACGCATTGCGGTTCGTAGCTGTGTTGGCTTGGCTCTTTTAGATCGGGCTGGTCTTCCGCTTGTGCGGACTAGTGAAAACAAGACTAAGCCAATCGAAGTTGCTGATGTTTCTTTAGCGATTGAGGCGGCGATCAAAGGATTAATTCGAAATGATGTTCATAGTGTGTTTATTATTTCATGGCATGGTAAACGCGAGGATACAGTTTATCAAGTGTATTCACGAGGACGGCAATCGTGATGCCATTCACGGCGGTCGAGCAAGAGAACTCTCCCGAGCTGGCGCGAGGCGCCGAGCGAAATCGCTTTAAAGTTAGTCTTTTATATAAATGTAGTTTGACTAAAAAAATCTAAAAAAAGATTTGCATTTAAAAAAAGTTTAGGTAAAATTCTCGCGCTTCGAAATCCGAAGCCTTAAAAATAGTTAACCACGCTGCTGAGGCTCCTGCACTTGCGGGACTTAAGTTCAACGCAGCTCTAACCTCTTCCAATGACTGGAATACTCGGCCGCAAAGTCGGCATGACGCGTGTAATCGCGGATGACGGTGGTGTGATCCCCGTCTCGGTAATTGAATGCTCTCCTAACGAGATCACTCAAATCAAAACAACCGAGAAGGATGGATATCCCGCGTTAATCCTCGGTTTCGACGAATTGAAAAAGCCACAAAAAACTCGGAAGTTTCGCCACCTCGCTGAATTCAAAATCGAATCAGAGTCGGAGCAGAAAAAAGGCGACAAAATTTCTGTCGCGGAATTCTCGGAAATCAAATTGGTCAAAGTTTCCGGCATCTCCAAAGGTAAAGGTACAGCCGGTGTCATCAAGCGTCACAACTTCTCCCGTGGACCAGAGAGTCACGGCAGCCATCATCATCGCCAACCGGGCTCCAGCTCGGGTGCGGTGACGGGTACTGGTCGCGTCCCGAAAGGAAAAAGATTTCCAGGGCGCATGGGAAGCGATAAAGTCACCAAAAGAAACGTTCCACTTGTCGCAGTCGATCTCGAAAAAAATCTACTCGTCGTGAAAGGTTCGCTTCCTGGTTCGGTTGGCACACTCATCAGAATCGAAGCCAATTAAAAAAATTCGCACTCTAAACTTCAAACTAAACTTCAAAGCATGAAGCTCAAATGCAAACTTCTCGAAAACGGCGGCATCGGTCAAATCATTCTCGCGGCATGGATCATCTTCTCGGTCGTCTTCGTCGCTAATAGCATCTGGCAAAATTTTCAGGTCAACCAGGTCAATAAAGCTGCACAAGCTGGTTATCAGCAGGCGGTCGTCGATCTCATCAAGCAGGCCGAGACTTGCCAACCCTTCCCGGTTAATCTCAATGAGACTTCGATTCAGCTCCAAGAACTCAACTGCCAGACTCCAGCGACCGCGGCAATTATAAAATAATTTACATTCAATTTCCAACATTCAGCCCGCTTAGCGGCGGGTTTAAATCCTTTACTCTCGTGAAAGCCCCAATTTACTCACAGGACGGTTCGAAAACAGGCGAGATTGAACTTCCCGCTTCCCTCTTCGAAGCTAAGATTAATCCAGTGCTGGTGCATACCGCACTCGTACGCCAACACGCGAACAAGCGTATTTCTCCAGCGCACACGCTCAAACGCAGTGAGGTCGCCCATTCGACGATTAAAATTCTCCGCCAAAAAGGATCAGGTAACGCGCGCCGCGGTGATCGTGTCTCGCCAATTATGCGTGGTGGAGGTGTCGCCTGGGGACCGCGCAACGATCGCAATTTCAGTCGCGCGATGCCGAAGAAAGCGCGCCGACTGGCACTTGCTTCCATGCTGACTTCCAAAGCTCGGGATTCCAAAATTATCGCGCTCGAAAGTTTCGAATTGAAAGCACCGAAGACTAAAGAATTTATGAAGTTGCTTGCGAAATTGCCGGCGAGCCGTTCGACTTTGGTCGTCCACAATCGCAATGCGACACTGATCAAATCAGCTCAGAATCTCGAATTCGTGAAGCCGCTCTTTGTCAATTTGCTTAATCCGCACGATCTCACGAAGTTCGACCAAATTTTATTCGAAAAATCCGCGCTCCTCGAGCTTACCAATATTTTCAAAATCGAGGCGAAGGTGGAAAAACCGGCCGCAAAATCTTCTTCCAAATCTAAATCCAAGAAGGAGGAAACTGCGGGCGTCGTATAATGGTTATTATGCCAGCCTTCCAAGCTGGAGACGGCGGTTCGATTCCGCTCGCCCGCTCCATTCTTCGCTCCTTCGGAGCTTCGAATGGCTCAGCCAAAAACTCTAAATAACTTATGAATCGCCTCCACGAAATTATCGTTCGCCCGCTCGACACTGAAAAATCTTTCGGTGGACAGAAGTCCGGCAAATTCTCCTTCATCGTCAAAAATGGCGCGACGAAGAATGAAGTCGCTGATGCCGTCGAGAAATATTACGGCGTGAAAGTGAAATCAGTCTGCACTTCCAAAATTCAACCCAAAACTCGCAAAGCTGGTCGGCGCGAAGTTGAAAAACGCGGCGTTGCGAAGAAAGCGATCGTCACCACAGTTGGTGCGAAAATGATTGATATTAACAAGATTAAAGCCTGAAACATGGAACATGGAACATGAAGCTCTAAAAACTATTAACTAAAAACTAGAAACTACTTAGATGCCTGTCAAAATTTACAAACGTAACGACGCGGGACGACGCCAGATGAGTGTCGTCGATCGCAGCGTGCTTGCGAAGAAACCGACTGAAAAACGGCTGATTACGCGCCTGAATAAAAAAGCCGGTCGTAATAATCTCGGTCGGATTACCTGCCGCCAACGTGGTGGTGGAGAAAAACGCAATTACCGCTTGATTGACTTCGATCAGACGGCGAAATCCGGTATTCCAGGCAAGATTGCGGCGCTCGAATACGATCCGAATCGCTCGGCATGGATTGCGCTCGTCGTCTATCCTGATGGAGACAAGAGATACCACCTCGCAGCGCACGGCTCCAAAGTCGGCGACAAGATGCTGACTGCGGAAAAGACGAAGATTAAAAATGGCAATCGCTGCCAAATTCAAAATATTCCTGCCGGTTTCGAAATCTTCAACGTCGAACTGAAGCCAAAAAAAGGCGGACAAATGGCTCGCTCCGCGGGTAGCCGCGCCAAAGTTGTTTCGACTGATAAAGACATGGCGCAAATCCAGCTCCCCTCTTCTGAAATCCGTCTCGTTCCCAAGATTTGTTTTGCGACTATCGGAGTCGCGGCAAACATCGACCATTCCAACCAGAGAATCGGTAAAGCTGGTCGTGTGCGCCACATGGGTCGTCGTCCGCAAGTTCGCGGTAAAGTCATGAACCCTTGCGACCATCCGCATGGTGGAGGTGAAGCGCGCAACTCGATCGGTATGAAAGCGCCGAAAACACCGTGGGGTGCGCTCGCGCTCGGTGTGAAAACTCGCAAGAAAAACAAGTATTCAGCCAAAT
This sequence comes from bacterium, assembly GCA_021779375.1. Lineage (GTDB taxonomy): Bacteria > Patescibacteriota > Gracilibacteria > JAHISY01 > JAHISY01 > JAHISY01. The sequence continues at coordinate 28,357 of JAJYAT010000008.1, forward strand.
TGATTCTCAAACGCCGCAAACCGGGAAGATTCTCCCGCCGTAGAAAATAGTGTTAGTGAGTAGTGTTAGTGTTAAGTAAATAGTGAAAAATTTTCAATTCTAAATTTTCAATTCTAAATGACCCGCTCCGCCAAAAAAGGACCGTACCTCGACCCGAAGCTTCTGAAGAAAATTCAGAATCTCCCGGCCGAAGCCAAGAAAAAACCAGTCAAGACTTGGTCGCGCGCTTGCGTCATTCCGCCGGAATTCGTCGGCTTCACCTTCGCCGTCCACAACGGCAAACAACATCTTCCTGTCTTCATCACCGAGCAAATGGTCGGTCACCGTCTCGGTGAATTCTCACCAACCCGCACATGGCGGCACCACGGTGGCAAAAAAGCCAAAGAAGCCTAGGAAATAAGGAGTAAGGACTAAGTTAGTAAGAATTAAGAATTAAGTTTAAATTTAAATGAAAGCATACCTCCGCCAGACCCGCATTTCTCCCAAAAAAGTGAACGTTGTCGCTGCGCTCGTCCGCGGTAAAAAAGTCAACGAAGCGCTCACTATTCTGAAATTCACGCCGAAACGCAGTGCGCCGATCATCGCCAAATTGATTGCTTCGGCTGCCGCGAATGCGGAAAACAATTTCAAACAAGACCGTGAAAACCTGATGATTTCGAAACTTTCCGTCGATGCCGGCATGACACTGAAGCGCGGTTTGCCGGTCTCGAAAGGTCGCTGGCATCCGATTCTGAAACGCAGCTCACGTTTGCTCGTCGAGCTTTCCCCGGTCGTCGCTGCAGCGGAAAGTAAAAACGAAAAGGTAAAAGCTAAAAAGAGCGACGAGAAAACTGAGAAGCCGAAAGTTAAAAAACCTGTGAAAAAAGCAGAACCAGTAAATTCTTAATCCTTAATCCTTAAACTGTGGGTCAGAAAGTTAATCCAAAATCGTTTCGGCTCGGCACGATCAGATCGTGGAGCTCGCGCTGGTTCTCGAAAAAGAACTATGTGAACTTGCTTCACCGCGACATCACGCTCCGTAAGGCGATCAAAGAACGTTTGAAAGAGTCTGGTGTCGGTGATATCGAGATCGAGCGTAGCTCCGGACATGTGAAAGTCAACGTCCACAGTTCGAAGCCGGGCATGGTCATCGGTCGCGCCGGTGCGGCACTGGAAGAACTGAAGAACGACATCGCACAACAATTCGGCGATAAGATTGAGATTAACATCATCGAAGTCGCGAAGCCGGATACAGTCGCTCAATTAATCGCCGAGTCGGTCGCGAATCAAATCGAACGCCGTATGCCCTTCCGCCGTGTCGCGAAGCAGGCTGTCAAAAAAGGCATGGACGCTGGTTTGCGCGGAATCAAGATTCGTGTCGCTGGTCGTCTGAATGGTGCTGACATCTCCCGTGAAGAAACTTTCAAAGAAGGCAATATTCCGCTGCACACGATTCGCGCGGACGTTGACTACGGTGAAATCCCGGCGAGCACGACTTACGGACAGATTGGTGTGAAAGTCTGGACTTACCGTGGAGAAATCTTCCTGAAGGATGCGACCGCTGTCCAGAAAGAAGCCGACCAAAATTGGCTCGCGGAATCACGCAAAGACACTTCCAAGAAAGAAGCCAAAGGTCGCCTAGAGGAAGAACTCGCAACTGAAGCTAAAAAATAATTTGTAAAATGTTATTTCCTAAAAAGACTAAATTTCGAAAATGGCACCGCAATCGCGGCTCGCTCAAAGGCGTCGCCGTGCGCGGTAGTCGCGTCGCATTCGGATCCTTCGGCATGAAGATTGTCGAGCGCAGTGAGCTCACCTCACGCCAAATCGAAGCGGCACGCCGTGCGATTCAACGCTATCTGAAACGTGGCGGCAAACTCTGGATCCGCGTCTTCCCTCACAAACCAATTACACAGAAAGCGGCGGAAGTGCCGATGGGCTCGGGAAAAGGTTCAGTCGAGTACTATGTCGCGGCGCTCAAAGCCGGCACGGTCGTCTTCGAACTCGAAGGCGTGACCGTCGAGCAAGCCCGTGAAGCCTTCGAGCTCGCCTCCCATAAGTTTCCGGTCAAGACCAAATTTGTAACCAAAGAACACGAATAAAATGCTGACATTTTCTGAAATCGCGCAACTCTCCGACCGTGATCTCCACGAGGAAGTGACGCGCACGCGCGACACACTTTTCCGCCAAAAAATGGGCGTGAGAACAAATCATTTGAAAGATTTACATCTCATCAAAATCCTCAAAAAATATCTCGCCCAGCTTCTGACGGAAGCAGCTCGCCGCACCAAATTCGGCGACAAAGTCGAAAAGACCTCCGACGCGGTCGGCAAGAAAGCCAAAGAATTTTCAGCTGAGATCGAGAAAAAGCAGACGACCAAGAAAGAAAAAGCTGCTCCGAAAAAAGCGGAAAAGCCTGAAGTGGTCGAAGCAGAAAAAATTGAAGCCAAATCCAGCAAAGATGTGAAAGTCAAAAAAGTCGAAGCGAAAGGACTTTTTAAAAAATCTGAAAAATAATCTTATTTAAATGCGCAGCAAAACAGGCATCGTCATCTCGAACGTCAACCAGAAAACGATCGTCGTCCGTGTCGATCGTGAGGTGAGCCATCCGATTTACAAGAAGAATTACCGCGTCTCGAAAAAATTCCACGCTCACGACGAGAAAAACGAAGCCGAAGTCGGCGACGTCGTGGAAATCATCGAGTCGATTCCCCTCTCGAAGCTGAAGAATTGGAAGCTCGTGAAAATCATTTCCAAGAATGCGAAAGTGGTCGACCAGCCCGCCGCCGTCGAGAGTGCTTCCGAGCGCGAGCTGAAAGAGTCGGTCGCCAAAGAAAAAACTGCTCCGAAAATCGAAAAAGCCAAATCTGAAAATAATTCTGCCACAGCCAAATGATCCAAAATGAAACTTTTCTCGAAGTTGCTGACAACACTGGTGCGAAACTAGTGCAATGCTTCAAAGTCTTGGGCGGCAGCCACAGACGCTACGCGCACATCGGTGATGTGATTGTCGTCTCGGTCAAAGAAGCTACACCCAAAGCGATTGCCAAAAGAAAAAGCATTCAAAAAGCCGTGATCGTGCGCACCAAAAATACTATTCGCCGCAAAGATGGTAGCGCGCTGCGCTTCGATGAAAATGCGGTCGTGATTATCGACGAGAAGGGCGAGCCGAAAGGCACCCGCGTCTTCGGACCGATTGCGCGCGAACTGCGTGAAAAAGGCTACCAGAAAATTATTTCTCAAGCTCCGGATGTTCTCTAGATCCTAAATCTTAAATCATAATTTCGCAATGAAAATTCTCTCCTCCGATCTCGTCCAAATCATCGCCGGTAAATACAAGGGTAAAACTGGCAAAGTGATGCGTGCAATTCCGAAAGAAGGCAAAGTCATTGTCGAAAAAGTCAACATCGTGACGAAGCACATCAAGAAACGCGCCGACGGTACGCCTGGTCAGATCGTGAAATTCGAGAAACCGATTGATGTCTCGAATGTCAAAATCATCTGCCCGCACTGTAAAAAACCGGCGCGCGTCGGTTATCGCATTCTCGCTAACGGCAAAAAAACGCGCTTCTGCAAAAAATGCAACGAAGGCATTATTAACCCGAAAATCTCCAAACAATGAAAGCATTTGATTTAGCCGCAATCGTCAAAACTGAAATTTTGCCCGCCGTCGGTAAGAAAATTGGCGCGAAAAATATTCATGCGATTCCCCACGTCGACAAAGTAAAAGTCTCGGTCGGTGTCGGCAAGCTCGCGCGCAAAGGTGGTTCGTCGAATTCGATGGATGAGACAATTCTCGCGAAAGTCGCCAAGAATCTTGCGACCATCACGAATCAGAAAGCGCGCACACATCTTTCGAAGAAAGCGATTTCGAATTTCAAATTGCGCGAGGGTATGCCAATCGGTCTCTCGGTCACGCTGCGCGGCACGCGTGCGCTCGACTTCATTTCCAAATTGGTGAATATCGCGCTTCCCCGCGTTCGCGATTTCCGTGGTATTCCGCTCAAAAGTTTCGACGGCAATGGCAACTATTCGCTCGGACTCAAGGATTTCACTGTTTTCCCTGAGGTGCGACCAGAGGACGCCGAATTCGTGCACGGTCTCGAAATCACGGTTTGCACGACGGCGCGTTCCGATTCCGATGCCAAGGCGCTGCTCACCGCGCTCGGTTTTCCTTTTCAGAAAGATACTTCCAAATCTGATGCGGCTGAAGATGCTGCCAAAAAAGCTTTAGCTGACGCGCAAAAAGCGGCGGCGGAGGCGGCGAAAGCAGCCGGATTATTCAAAGAAGAGAAACCGAAAATCGAACCGGCTCCAGCAGCTCCCGCGCCTGCAGCCGAAAAAGCTAAAAAATAATTTTTTAATTCCAAATGGCTAAAACTTCATCCATCGTCAAAGCTGCCCGCTTCAAACGCAAAGTCGCCAATGCTCTGGCTGCCGGCGTGAAACCCAAAAAAGCGACTCGCGTCGTGAACCGCTGCCGCATTTGCGGACGCAATCGTAGCTACATGCGCCGCTTCCAAATGTGCCGAATCTGTTTCCGCGAATTGGCTTCACGCGGCGAAATCGTCGGAGTTAAAAAAGCGAGCTGGTAGATTAAGTCTTAAATATTAAGTCATAAATAATTAACTAAAAAATTTATCCCACAATTCATAAATCATAAAAAATTTTAGGGCTTATGAATTAATACTTAAAAAATTATGATAACCGATCCAATTGCCGACATGCTCACGCGAATCCGCAACGCGCAAAACGCGCGTAAGGAAGTCGTGCGCGTTCCTCATTCGAAGCAAAAACTCGCGATTTTAAAAGTGCTCGAGGCGAGTGAATTTGTCGGGAAAATCGAAGAAAACACTTCTGAGAAATTTCCAATCCTCGAAGTGAGCCTCAAGAAAGGCGGCGCATTTCAATTCAACCGCGTCTCGAAACCGGGTCGCCGCGTCTATGTCAAATCAACCGAAATTAAACCAGTCTTAAATGGTCTCGGCATTGCCGTGATTTCGACTTCGGCTGGATTTCTCACGAATAAAGAGGCGCACCAAAAGAAACTCGGTGGTGAAGTTATCTGCGAAATTTATTAATTCCAAAATTCAAATGAGTCGAATTGGCAAAAATCCCGTCCCCATTCCAGCCGGTGTCACCGCTGAGATTTCCGGAAATTCCGCGAAAATCAAAGGACCCAAAGGTGAATTGAAGCAGAGTTTCAATGCGCTCGTCGAAATTAAAAAAGACGGCGAGACGATTGTCGTCACTCCGAAAAATGACTCGAAGGAAGCGCGTGCTCTGTGGGGATTGACACGCACTTTACTCGCGAACATGGTCGAGGGCGTGACCAAGGGCTTCGAGAAAAAATTGATTATCACTGGTGTCGGCTACAAAGTCGCGGCGAAAGGTAGAGATCTCGAGCTGCAGCTTGGTTTCTCGCATCCGGTTCCGATCAAAGCTCCGGCGGGAATCGATTTCGAAATCGACGTGAAGAAAAATACGATTATCACCCGTGGAATCGACAAGCAGCTCGTCGGTGAAGTCGCCGCAAACATTCGCAAGTGGCGCAAACCGGAACCTTACAAAGGCAAAGGTATTGCTTACGCTGGAGAACACATTCCACGCAAGGCTGGTAAATCGGCCGCTAAATAAGCGCATGCGCATACTCATTCCCGTGCAAGCGGGAATCTAAATCTAAAATTCCAATGAAAACAGCTAAAAAATTACTCGACCGTACCGCTCGCAAACGCCGCATCCGCGCGCGTGTAAACGGCAACGCGCTGCGTCCGCGTCTCGCCGTTTTCAAATCGACGACTGCGATTTACGCGCAAATCATCGACGACACTGCAGGTAAGACACTCGCTTCGGCAAGCTCGCTTAAAATTAAAAAAGGTACGAAAGCTGAGAAAGCAGCGGAAGTCGGCAAATTGGTTGCGACGGCCGCGCAGGCTGCCAAAATCGAAGCGGTCGTTTTCGACCGCGGCGGATTCCTCTACTCCGGTCGTGTCAAAATTCTCGCTGATGCTGCGCGTGCTGCCGGTCTGAAATTTTAATTAGAAAGCAATTCTAAGAATTACCAACTACTAACTATCAACTCTCAATGAACACTCCTAATGACAAACGTAAACGCCGCAGTCATGGTCCGCGCGAAGAAAAAGAATTCGAGGAATACATGTTGCAGCTCGATCGTGTGACGCGTGTCGTGAAAGGTGGTCGCCGCATGCGTTTTCGCGCGACAGTCATCATCGGTGATCGCGCTGGTCGCGTCGGCATCGGTCTTGGCAAAGGCGCCGATGTTCAAATTGCGGCGCGCAAAGCAGCGTCTGATGCGAAGAAAAATTTGATTACAGTGCCGATTGTGAATGATACGATTCCGCACGCTGCCAAATTGAAATACAAAGCTGCGCGTGTCCTTATCATCCCGGCGGCTCCGGGAACCGGTCTCATCGCTGGCTCTGCTGTGCGCAAGATGCTCGAATTAGCCGGCGTCAAAAATGTGCTTTCCAAAAGTTTTGGCACGACGAATCGCGTCGTACTCGGTCAGGCGATGCTGCGTATTTTGAGCGAATTGAAATTGACCGAGGCTGCCAAAAAATTCACCGCTGAATTGAAAAGGCAAAAAGACGACGAGAAGAAGAAACGTCAGGCTGCGCAAAAAGGTTCCGAAAAAGTTGGTCGCCGCCGCTCCCCGCGTAAAGACGATGCGAAAAAAGAACCGAGCGATTTGAAAGTAGCTGCGAAGAAAGTCGAGAAAGAGAAAGGTCGTCTCGAGCAGGAGATTGAACAGAAAGCCTAGCGTGGAGGGTCATTGGTCATTGGTTCGGAGGGTCGTTGAGTCATTAAATCGTTAAGTTTTGTGCTGGGTTTAATTTGTAATTCGAACCTGCATATTTGGGCTAATAGAAAAATGGACAGTTCATTTATAAAATTGAACTTGCGGAAGAACTTGAACTTGCGGGAGATTTTGTCATTCCCGGCTTGACCGGGAATCCAGAATTTTGCACGAGCCTTCTTTTTTTGGATTCCCGCTTTCGCGGGAAGGACAAAGGCATGTCGGAACAACGAAAGCGAAGCTGGGGCTAACAATCAAGAACTTAAATTACGAGACTTGAAAATTCGAAAATTTTTCCCAGCTCAAACTTGAATTAGTTTCGAGATTTGCGCTAAAAAAACAGTGTCTTAATCGCAGCAAGCAAAACTAGAATCAAGAAAGCTTTTTTGAGCCAGGTTGGTTTTGTTTTGAAAGTTAAATGCGCGCCGAGCAGTCCCCCGAGGATCGCGCCCAGAATTACCGGAAGTTCGAAGCCCGTGAATTTCGCGCCGAAAAGCAAGTAGCTCGCGACGGCGACACTATTGCCGATGACTTCAGTCAGGCGCGTATTCACGATGGCGCAATGCAGGCTGAAATTGAGCGCGAGCGTCAAAACCAAAATAATCATATTGCTGGTCGCGCCGCCGAGTCCACCGTAAAGCCCGAAGAGAAATCCGATTGCAGGCAGGATTTTTTGGAAAATTTTTTGGTGGTGGAGTTTTTCGATTTTCCAATCTTTCAGTAAAAAAACCGCACCGCCGAGCAAGACGAAGGGTATGATTTTCGTTAAAAAGCCGACATCGAGCGAAGTCGCGATTTTGGCAGCGAGCGCGTAGCCGAGGATATTTCCCGCCAAAAATTTGGCGATAGTGCGCCAATCAAATTCAGTCCGGTGATTTTTCAGAAAATACGAGCTGCCGCTTGCGGCTGCTGTGAGCGCGAAAATGCGCGAGAGCAGGAGCGTCTCGAATCCATTCAATCCCAAGAATAAAAAGCTCGGCACGACGAACAAAAAACTTCCGCCGACTGGGACGGCGACGAGACCGCCGCAGAAAGCGATCGCGAAAAACGCAAGCGACTCAATCATTTTTGCAGCTCACCTTTGCGTACCATCAGCGCGCCGCCGACCAAGACATCGGTCGCTTTGCCAAAAACTTTGCGGCCATGAAATGGCGTGTTTCTGCCTTTCGAGGCGAACTTATTTTTGTCGATGATCCATTCCATATTCGGATCGAAGATTGAGAGATCGGCAATCGCGCCTTCCTCGATTCGTCCGCGGTCTGAGCGGATAATTTTAGCTGGATTGATAGTCAATTTTGCAAAAAAATCTTCGAGCGACATTTTGTGTTTTTTCACTAACTCGGAAAAAGTCAGCGCGAAAAGTGTTTCGAGTCCAGTGATGCCGACAGCGGCTTCAGCGAAAGGCACGAATTTCTCGACCAAGAGATGCGGAGCGTGATCGGAAATCAGCGCGTCGAGCGTGCTGTCCAGGATGCCGGCGATTAACTGCTGGCGGTCGGCTTCGCTGCGTAGTGGTGGATCAACTTTCGCGGCGGTACAGTAATTGGCGCAAGCTGCGTCCGTCAAAAGCAAATGATGCGCGGTCGTGTCGGCGGTGATTGGCAAACCGGATTTTTTTGCAGCGCGAATCAATTCGACTGAGCGACCAGTCGAGACGTGGGTGAAATGATAAGGTGTTGGCGTTTCGCGCAGAAGCTCGATGGTGCGCGCGACGACCAAAGCCTCAGTCGTGGTCGGCGAACCCGGCAAACCGAGCTGCGTCGCCATCCAGCCTTCGTTCATGACAGCACCGTCTTTGAGATCAGCGTCTTCGGGGTGCGTCAAAATCGGCATACCGAAAGTTTGGCAATATTCCAGCGCCAATTTTCTCAGTCCCATGCCGCTCGTCTCGGCGCAGTCGTCGATAATCATCGATGCGCCCGCTTCGCGCATTTCCCAAATCTCGGCGAGTTCGTGGCCTTCCATTTTTTTCGTCAAAGATCCGGCGGTGAGGACATTCACGATTCCCGCCTCGCGACCTTTCTCGAGCACGAATTTCACTGTCGTCTGATTGTCGATAGTCGGATTCGTATTCGGCATGCCGAGAATCGTCGTGATCCCGCCGAGTGCCGCGGCGCGGCTCGCCGTCGCGATGGTTTCCTTGTCTTCGCGTCCGGGTTCGCGCAGGTGGACGTGCATGTCGACGAGTCCGGCGGTCACTAATTTACCTTTCGCATTCAGGACGATATCCGCACCAGGTCGGTCGAGATTCGCTTTGATTTTGGCAATCTTGCCGTCGCGAATGAAAATATCAGCGACGCGCACAGAATTTCTCTTGTTCGCCGGATTCACGACTTGGCCGTTCTGGATGAGAATTGTCTTCATGAATTAGTTTTGGCAAAAATTAATGATGAATTTGGATTGATCTATTGCGAACTGCACTTCATTTTTAATAGCCGCTTTACATTCAGTTATTAAGGACTGAGCTTTTTCGATATCCTTAGCTGGTTTTTTAGCTATAATCATAGTTTCGAGCTTCCCAGATAATGTATCTAAATCGTTAGAGCAAGATCTTTTCAGCGCGTTAATAAAAAATGTGGACATTTTATTTTCTAAACCGTCAGGCATTCTCATGTCTCTAATGGAATTATTAACGGCATCTATTCTTTCCAGTATTTCTTTTCGCCAGTCTCTAGTTGCTGAATCAGCTTGTTCTAATAAGCTTTCTCCTATCGCTACGATTTCTTTACTTATTTTGACTATTTGCTCGCGCTTGCTTTTATCAAGCAATTCCAAGTCATCTTCACTGATTTTTCCTCCCAATTTATCTCGCTCCTTGGTTGCTTCATCATCGTGATTTATAGAAATTTCTACCATGGTTGTTTCTTCTTAGTTTTGTTCGTCGCGAGCAGCCACTCGACTGCCATGCGAATCGGCAAACCATTCTCGACCATTTGTTGGACGAGACAATTCGGTGATTCTAAAACTTCGGTGCGTAAATCGAACTCACGGATGACCGGACCGGCGTGGAGAATCACGGCGTCTTTTTTCGCGAGCGCGACACGCGGAAGATTCAGGCAATAATTTTTCGAATACTCGCGACCGGTGGCGACGAATTTACCTGCGGCTCGCTCTGTCTGCAGGCGAATCGCGTGAATCGCGTCGCAGCCTGGCAGAGCGTCTTCGATTTTGTAAAAAACTTTAACGCCCCAATTTTCGACACCTTTCGGAATTAAAGTTTGCGGCGCAGCGAGGCGCAGCTCGAAGCCGAGTTTCTGATAAAGCCGTACCTGGCTGCCGAAAACCCGCGAATGCAAAGCGTCGCCAACGAAAAGATAAGTCAGTTTTTTATTCCCAAATTTCTCGCGCAAAGTCAGAAGCTCGAGCAAAGCCTGGGTCGGATGCTCGTGCCAGCCGTCGCCAGCATTCACGACGGAAGCGCGGACGAGACTCGAGAGCTGAAAGGCGGCTCCGGAATTCGCATCGCGGATAATTAAAATATCGGCGTTTAGCGCGTCGAGCGTGCGCGCAGAATCCCCCAGTGTTTCGCCTTTCTTGCCGCTCGAAGCTGAGCCAGCGAGATTGATCACGTCTGCGCCGAGGTGTTTGCCGGCGAGCTCGAAAGAGCTGCGCGTGCGCGTGGAATTCTCGTTGAAAAAATTAACAATGGTTTTGCCTTTCAAGAGATCGCATTTTTTCGCGCCGTCGGTGATGAATTTCTTGAAAACTCGCGCGACAGCCAAAATCAGCTCGAGGTCGTCGAGCGTGATATTTTCGACTGAAATGAGGTCTAAATTGGAAAGATTTTTCGCTTTGCGCGTCTTTTTCAGCTCCGCAAGTAAGTTTGCAGTCGTCATCCGAGGAGCGAGTGTAAATGAAAAAAATCGATAAGGCAAATCAGAGAAAATTCCAAATACCAATTTCCAAATACCAAATAAGCTTCAAATCATAAATTCCAATTCCAGATTAACTTTTTTGGAGAATCGCACTTAAAATTTTCTTCAACTCCATCGCTTCGGCTGCAAGGAGGTTCGCTTTTTTTGCGACATCTTCGAGATTTGTTTCTGCGACTAATCTCAACCAATAAATTGATTCCTTAGCTTCTTTGCGTGAAATTTTGACGCGCATTGCAAAATCTTTTTTACTCAAAGCTTCATTTGCCTCGATATAATTTGCGCCGACAGATCCGCTTGAGCGAATCACTTGCTTGGAATACTCAAAATTCGAAGTGTTCGGAGGCAGAGTTTTGCAAAACAAAGCCACGTTTTTCGTGAATTCAAAAGTCCTTTTTTCGAGATCGAAAATTTTCTCCATTCGAATTTGAGATTTTGGAATTATTTGGAATTTGGTTTTTGCAGTTTGGTATTTTTTCTTTCAGTGTTTGAAACCGCGCACGCCTGAAGTCACCATCGCGACATTCGCACGGTCGGCGGCGATGATCGAGTCTCCATCACGAATCGAGCCGCCCGGCTGAATGATCGCGGCGATGCCGGCATGTGCTGCGACTGTCACCGAATCGTCAAACGGGAAAAAGGCGTCGCTCGCGAGGACGGCACCGCTGGCGCGTGTGCCAGCTTTCGCGAGGGCGATTTCGACGGCGTCGACACGCGCGGTCTGTCCTGCGCCGATGCCGACGGCGACTTCATCCTTCGCGATGACGATCGCGTTGGATTTCGCGTGTTTGCAGACTTTCGCGGCGAAGATAAGATCGTGAATTTGTGCCGTCGTTGGCGGTTTTTTCGTCACGATTTTCAAATCTTGTTCCGTGACGACGCGCGTGTCGCGTTTCTGGACCAAGACTCCCCCGCCGATTTTTTTGAAATCCAATTCGTCTGGATCATTCTCGAATTTACCGATTGCCAGCAAGCGCAAGTTTTTCTTTTTCTGCAAAATCTCAAGCGCACTTTTCTCGAAGCTCGGCGCGATGATGACTTCCATGAAAAGCGGCTGAATGATTTCCGCGCATTTTTTATCAACTGGACGATTAAGCGCGATGATTCCGCCGAAAGGAGATTTTTTGTCGGCGTTCAAAGCTTTATCCAGTGCGCCGGAAATCGTCGCGTCACTCGCGACGCCGCAAGGATTGGCATGTTTGATGATGGCAGCGGTTGGTTTCGCGAATTCAAATGGAATGCGAATCGCGAAATCCGCGTCCATCAAATTATTGAAGCTCAGCTCTTTGCCACCGAGTACTTCCGCATTCGCGAGGCAGCTCTGCGAATTCCCGACTTCGTGAAAAAGTACGGCGGTTTGGTGGGGATTTTCGCCGTAGCGCAGAGTTTTTTGAAATTCGAAAACAGGCAGTTCATTTTCTGCGCCGAGGAAATTCGCAATCAGCGCGTCGTATTTTTGCGTCAGGGCAAATGTCTCGGCTGCCAACTTTTGACGTTCAGCTTTCGAGATGCCCTTTTTCAAATTTTCAAGAATTTCAGAATATTGCTCAGGATCGGTGACGACAATAACCGACTCGAAATTTTTCGCCGCAGCACGCAATAAGCTCACGCCGCCGATATCAATTTCCTCGATGGCATCGGCAAATTTCACATTTTTCTGGGCAATTGTTTTGGCGAAAGGATAAAGATTGACGCAAACCAAGTCGATTTTCGGAATGCCGAATTTCGCGAGTTCGGCGGCATCACTTTTCGTCGCGCGGGCCAAAATTCCGCCAAAAACTTTGGGATGCAAAGTTTTAACGCGTCCGCCGAGGATTTCTGGAAAGCCGGTCAAATCTTCGACGCGTGTCGCGGCGACCTTATTTTTCCGCAGAAAATCGAAAGTGCCGCCAGTCGAGAGAATCGTGAAATTTAATTTCACCAGTCCACGCGCGAATTCGGCGAGACCAGTTTTGTCGGAAACGGAAATTAACGCGGTTTTTTGCACCGGCGGAGATTTTAGCAGAAAACTTTTGACAAGCCGAAAATATTGAGAGAAAATTTAGCCTTAATTTTTTTAACCTTCAAAATCATGACTGAGATAGAGTCGCAAAGTGAATTTGAAATTTTTGCAAAATGGTACAATCGTTTTTTAAAACATCCACTAGAGGGTATTCCGTCAGCATGGACCGTTTTCTAACCAATAGCTTGGAAACACTTTAGGGGTGAGAGCATCCCTAAAGCAAGATGGGGACGCTCGGTGTTGTAGTAAGGCAAGTACCTATTCAGAGCTCTTTGGCAAAGGATTGGCTCTAGC
>JAJYAT010000003.1 GCA_021779375.1 bacterium
ATCACAATGAAGCTGAGGTAAAGAAATATGTACAGAACCAACTTAAAACCCTCGATCGTGCTGAAGCACAGCTTCAGTTAATCTAACTTGAAAATCTCGGGGGCTTGCCCCCGAGTGATTTAACCCATTTAAAATGCCTTCTCCTCATCCTTTTCAAAACTTCGATTGGTCGCTCAAATCAATCGCCAAAGTTTTTGCGGCGTTTTTACTTGGCGTCGTCGCGCTTGCGCTGGTCGCCGGAATTATCTCGTTTGCCTTCAGGACGATTGTCTCGCCATTTACTGGCAGCTCCAACGGCGGGTGGGCTGAGACGGCGATGATGGATGCGAGCTATTCCAAGGGTTTGGGTTTGAGCTCGTCGAGGAATATTATGCCACCGATTCCTAGTCCGGAGGGTGGAGTCGTCGATGCGACTGCCGAAGATTACGAAGTCAAAACTTATTCGGCGAATTATCAGCCGAATGATAAAACCAAGATTTGTGCCACGATTCTCGGTCTGAAATCTGATCCGGAAATTGTCTTCTCGAATTCGAACGAAGACGATCAAAGTTGTTCTTTCACCTTCGAGATTCCGAATGCGCGCGCCGAGGAGATTGTCACTTTGCTAAAAAATCTCAATCCGGAAAATCTGAGTGCGAATATTTACACGATTCAAAAAGCGGTCGAAGGCACGAGCGATCAGCTTGCGATTCTCACGCAAAAATTGGAGCAAACTGAGGCGACGCTCACGGAAGCGCAGGCATCGTATGCGGATCTGATGAAGCTTGCGACAAGCTCACGCGACATCACTAATTTGACGCAATTAATCACGCTCAAGATTTCGGCGATTGAGCAACTCGCGCAAACCAAAATTTCTATCAACCAAGAAATTGAGCAAGTGCAGCGTAGTCGCGCTGACTTACTGCGCCAAATCGCTAACACGACTTTCAACGTCTCAGTCTACGAGCAAAAATTCATCGACTGGAAACAGATTGGCGATAGCTGGAAACAGGCAATTCGCGATTTCGTTTCGAATGTGACTGACCTGACTCAATTCGTCTCAATCCGACTCGTGAGCTTCACTTTGTATGCTGCGGCGGCGATTGCCTATCTCGCGATTGTATTCGCCTTCCTCAAAGTGCTTTGGTTAATAGGTAAAAAAGTCTGGAAGTTCGAGCGCAAAAAATAATTCAACTTGAAAATTGGCATTGTAGAGACGCGATTAATCGCGTCTCTACTTTTTTGTTAAAATCTCGCAAATGAAGAATTTTTACATCACGACTTCGCTGCCTTATGTGAATGCTGCGCCGCATGTCGGTTTCGCGATGGAGGCGATCGAAGCGGATGCACTCGCGCGTTTTCAGAAACAGCGTGGTTTTTCTGTTCGTCTCCAGACTGGGACAGATGAGCACGGTCTCAAGATTCAAAAAACAGCAATCGAAAATTCGACTACGCCGGAAAAATTGACTGCCGAGAATTCCGCAAAGTTTCGCGGACTCAAGAGCGCGCTCGATTTTGATTTCGATGATTTCATTCGTACCTCGGACTCTCCGCAGCACACCGCTGCAGCGCAAAAACTTTGGCAGAAAATTGCGGCGGCTGGCAAATTGGAAAAGCGCAAATACGCCGCGAAGTATTGTGCAGGTTGCGAGGAATTTAAAAATGAAAAAGATTTAGTCGAAGGTTGTTGTCCGAATCACCCGAATTCTAAACTTGAGGAGATTGAGGAAGAAAATTATTTTTTTCGGCTCTCGGATTTCTCCGCGCAGATTCTGGAAATTTTGGAAAGCAAAAAAGTTGAAATTCTGCCGCACTTCCGCGCCAAAGAATTTCTCAATGTCGTCAAAGAAGGTTTGCATGATGTTTCGTTTTCGCGCTCTTCTGAAAAATTAAAATGGGGAATCCCGGTGCCGGGCGACGCTTCGCAGACGATGTACGTTTGGTGTGATGCGCTCACGAATTATATCTCTGCGATTGATTTCGCGAATGAAGGTGCGGACTTCCAAAAGTGGTGGCTCGACGCCGAAAAAATTCATATCATTGGCAAAGACATTGTCCGCTTTCACGCTGGGATTTGGCTTGGGATGTTGCTCGCGGCAAATGTGCCACTGCCGGACAAAATTTACATTCACGGTTTCATCACGTCTGAAGGCGAGAAGATGTCGAAGTCGCGCGGCAATGTCATCGATCCATTCGAGATTTCCAAAGAGTGGGGCAGTGACGCGCTGCGCTTTTATCTACTCTCCGAAATTCCGAATGGACAGGACGGTGATTTTTCGCAAACGCGTTTTGAGGAAATCTATAATTCTGGGCTCGCGAACGGTTTGGGTAATCTTGTCTCACGCGTGATTGCGATGGCGAAACATGAAACATGGAACATGGAATATGGAACAGAAAGTAGCGATGCGTCGCGACGTGCCGAAAGAATGTGGCAGCAAATCGAAAGTTCAATGAGCGGCGAATTCGATTTTCGCGAAAGCTCCCGGGCGATTTTCGAGCTGGTTGAGTTTGCGAATAAATTCGTAACCGAGAAAAAAGTTTGGGAATTAAAAGATTCTGAAAAAGTCGAAGCGCTTTCGATTTTGCTCGAAATTTTGCGGCAACTCGCACTCGCGCTTAAACCTTTTCTTCCCAAGGTTTCCCAAAAAATTGCGCAAAGTTTAGGGGTGAGCTTGGAAGGTGATTTTGAAAAATTAAAAAAATGGGCTGCGGTTTCAGAATTCAAATTGACCAAGCCAGAAATTTTGTTTCCGAAAAAAACTTAATTCCGGATTCCCGCTTTCGCGGGAATGACAAAAGGAGGCGGGAATGACAAAGAAGGACGAAGAATAAGTTCTACCAACTACTAGCTACTGATTGCTAACCGTTATCACTAACCACTAACACTAACACTAGCTACCATGAAGGGAATTGTACTCGCCGGCGGGAAAGGAACGCGCTTGCTACCGCTGACGAAATTTACGAATAAGCATTTGTTACCGATTTATGATCGGCCGATGATTTTTTTTCCACTCGCGACACTACGCGAATCAGGCGTTCGCGAAGTCTTGATTGTCACTGACGGCAAATATTTGGCTGACTTCAAAAAAATTCTCAAAAATTTTCCTGGTCTCAAAATTTCCTTCGCGCTGCAAAAAAAACCGGATGGGATCGCGGGCGCTTTACGTTTGGCTGAAAAATTTGCCGCTGGCGAAAATATCGCGGTGATTCTTGGCGACAATATTTTCGAAGCCAATTTCAAAAAAGATGTTTGCGAATTCCAATCTGGCGCGCAAGTTTTTCTCAAAAAAGTCGCTGATCCGGAAAGATTCGGCGTCGCTGAAATTCGCGGGACGCGAGTCAGTAAAATTATCGAGAAACCAAAAAATCCCAAAAGTGACCTCGCAGTCGTAGGACTCTATTTTTTCGATAAAAACGTGTTTGACATCATTCGCAAAATGAATCCGAGTAAAAGAGGTGAGCTCGAAATCACTGACGTGAATAATTTTTATCTTCAACAAAAATCACTTATTTGCTCGAAGATTAAAGGTTTTTGGACCGACGCGGGGACTTTCGAGAGTCTCGCCGCGGCGACAAAATTAGTTCGGGAAAAAGGTCAAAAATAAATTTGTTTTGGTTTTTGAAAAATTCTAAAATTTTCACAACAAATTAACCCCCCTCAAAAATGAAACTCTCACAAAAACTGCGGAACCCTAAGGGTTTCACGCTCGTTGAACTTATCGTGGTCATCATGATTATTGGTATTTTGGCTGCCACGCTCTTGCCAAAAGTCATGGGTGCTCCAGCGAAAGCGCGTGACGCTGGTCGCCAAGCGGATCTCAATTCTGCTGCGACAGCGCTCGAAATGTATCTTGCTGACAATGATGCGTACCCGGCGGCTGTGGCTGGAT
This sequence comes from bacterium, assembly GCA_021779375.1. Taxonomy (GTDB): domain Bacteria; phylum Patescibacteriota; class Gracilibacteria; order JAHISY01; family JAHISY01; genus JAHISY01. Next base: position 3,870 of record JAJYAT010000003.1, read on the forward strand.
TGGGTGCAACCGATTTAGTAGCTGGAGGTTACCTGAAAAACAACTTAGTGGATAAAGTTAATGCTAATGGTTACATTTACACTTACTGCTCCGCTGATCGCAATGGAGTCCCGAACATGGCCTATGCTGTCTACGCTCGTTTGGAGTCTGCTACTGGTGCGAGTCGTTATGTAGTAGTAGGTGACGCGCCTATTATCGATGTGTCAGCAGCAAGCGATACAGTTTTACCTGTCGCTGCGGCTGATTCTGGCGATTACACCAATAGTGTTTGTGTAGCATTATAAAGTTTGTGGAGCTTTACAATCTAGCTAAAAAAGAGGGCTGAGTGCCCTCTTTTTTTTGTCAAATTTTTCACAGCAAAAGAAGAATCCAAGGTTCTTTTAGTTCTTGATTGAGGGTTAATCCGATTTTGTCTCAGCGCAAATCGTCGTAGCTCTTCAAGGCCTCATTCAGTACGAAGAAAGTCAGGAGGAGTGCGCCGAAATTTAGGAAAATATGAGAGAGCATTTTTTAATTCTGGATTCCCGCTCCCCGATTTCTCGAGGACAAGTTTCGCCCCAAGGGGGTCACTTTGTGGCGGGAATGACAAAGGGCATTAAGCGAATAGAAAGCCATTACCGCAGCCATCAACAAAAATCTTTTCGCCGGGACGCGGAGCGCAGAGAATTCGTCCATCACTCGCCTCGATGCGCGTGTGGCCTTTGCGCTTGTAGACGACGCGTTGTTCGTCCATCCAAGTGCGTGGCGCGATTTTGAAGATTTTTAACATTGTATTTACATTGTCGCCACGAGCGGAGCGAAGTGGTCTCCTGGCTAGTGTCGGGATTGCTTCGTCTGCCGTGGCGGACTCGCAATGACAAGATTAATCAAAAAGCGGCGCGAGAGTTTTCACGAGCCAGCTTTTTTTACGGGTTTTTACGTTCAAAATTTCGTTTTGTTCATTCAAAACTTGGCAGTACGGACAGCGATCTTGTTTGGTAGAAATCGCTTTTCCGCATTCTAGGCAGCTTGTAATCATGGAGTGGTGAGCATTTGACTGTCGAGAAATTTCTCGATGTCGCTCTCCCGGATCCGATAAACCCGACCAATTTTCGCACCGCGCAGTTTCCCGTCTTTGATGTAGTTCAGGATGGTAAAAGGGTGCAATTGCAGCATTTCGCCGACCTGATCGGGAGTTAGGATGCGATCTTGCATAATTCGTCGTTTGAAGGGATCGAATTTTATTCAATCCGAGACGATTTAGCAAGATTTGAGTCAAGGTAATTCAACCGGGAGCAACTAAATGTAGTATAGGCAGTCTAGGCTCGATTATCAACATTTTAGTCAAGTTAATTTAAAAAGACCCAATTTAATTAAATCTTATTAAATTTAATTAAAGTTGGGATGCTTTGGTCTCGCCCGAGACAACGGAATCAAAATTTGTTCAAGCCCAAGATATTGTAGCACAAAACAGCTTGAAAGAAATAGTTTTATCGTTTTTGGCGAAACTTAAAACCATTCGCGAGAATTCCAAGTAACTTCGGACAAGTTAGAAAAATTCAAGACGATTGGAAAGTGGTTTAAAAGAAGTGCTTAAAGCTTAGCGAGACATTGAACACATTTTTTATGGTAAAATAACACTCGAGATGGCAGGCAACACTTTCGGAAACGTCCTCAAAATTACGACTTTCGGCGAGTCGCACGGTGCTGCGCTCGGTTGCGTGATTGACGGAGTGCCTGCGGGAATTTCGATTTCTACCCGGGAAATTCAGCTCGAACTCGATCGGAGACGACCGGGTCAGTCGAAAGTGACAACTGCGCGTAAAGAAAAAGATCAGGTTGAAATTCTTTCGGGGGTTTTCGAAGGCAAGACGCTCGGCACACCGATCGCTTTGCTGATTCGCAATCAGGACCAAAAATCGGCTGATTACGCCAAGCTCAAGAACATTTTTCGACCAGGACACGCGGATTTCACTTGGCAGCAAAAATTTGGCCTGCGCGATTTCCGCGGTGGCGGTCGCTCATCGGGTCGCGAGACGGTTGCGCGGGTCGCGGCAGCCGCGATTGCACGCAAAATTCTTGACTCAAAGAAAATTAAAATCATCGCCTTCGCGCAAGAAATCGCTGGCATCGTGTCCCAAAAGTTCGATGCGAAAGTGATTGAAAAAAATTTAGTCCGAGCAGCGGATTCAGCCGCGGCGCAGAAAATGGAGGCGGCGATCCTCGCGGCGCAAAAAATTGGCGATTCGGTCGGCGGTGTGATTGAGATTCGCATTCAAAATGTGCCGGCGGGACTGGGTAATCCAGTTTTTGACAAAATCTCGGCGCGACTTGGCGCAGCCTTACTTTCGATCGGCGGAGTTAAGGGAATTGAATTCGGCGTCGGTTTCGCTGCCGCCAAACTGCGCGGTTCGGAAATGAATGATGAGTTCATTTCCCTGAAAAAAAAGAAAACGAATCGTGGCGGAGGAATCGCTGGCGGAATCACGGACGGTTCGGAAATCGTGATGCGCATCGCCGTGCGACCGACAGCCTCAATTTCATCGCCTCAAAAGACAATTGACTCCAAAGGCAAAGCTCAAAAAATTGAAGTTGCCGGTCGGCATGATCCCTGTCTTGTGCCGCGCATCATTCCGGTCGCGGAGGCGATGGTCGCACTCACGCTGGCGGATTATTTGCTCGCAAGTCGGCTCGATCGGATTTAGAAAATTCTAAATTTTGGAGGTCTGGCAGCTGTAGTTTTTTACCAGTGCTAAAATTCTCGCGATGATTAAGAGTGTCACGCTTTCGATTAATTCCGTGATTTCGTGGTTGCTCAAGATTTTCATGTTTGCCGTCACGATTTATTTTTTTGCAGAAGGAAATTATCTTTTGTCTGGCTTCGCATTTTTAACTTTGGCGATTTCGCTGATTCCACCAATCGTCAATCGTAGCTACAATGTGAACTTACCTTGGAATCTTGATTTTCTGCTGACGATTTGGCTCGCATTTTCTTTGCTCGGTGAATTGGGTTTTTACGCTGAGATTTGGTGGTGGGATGATTTCTTGCATTTCGCAGGAACGGCGGTACTCGTCTATCTCGCTTTCGTGCTGGTCTACGCGCTCAATTTCACTAAAAAAATTCGTCTCTCGATTCCACTCATCGGTTTTTTTACTTTTCTCTTCGGCGTGGCTTTTGGTGCGTTGTGGGAAATCGCTGAATTTTACGCTTGGAAAATTACCGGAACGGACGCGCTTGCGATGGGTACGCCGCCGGATTTTCGAGTTGGGCTGCTTGATACTTTTTCTGATTTGCAATTCGACGCCGCCGCTTCGATTTTGGTCGCGTTGCTCGGAATGAAATACGTCGCGCGTCAACGCCACGTGAAATTACGCGAGTGGATGCGGCCATTCATTGAGATTTTCGGAGAAAAAATTCAAGTCGTGCGCAGTAAGGCGCGTCGCCGAGTCAAACCATCGCGAAAATAGATTCGCGCACTCGCAAGTTCCAGTGCGGAAAATTGGAGTCTTAAAGTTATTGCGTAAATTACGAGGCTTGAAAATTCGAAAAGTTTCTAATTTAAAAACCGAAAGCTATTTCTGATTCGGGCTAATCAATAGTAGTTCGTTTCGAACAGTCCGGACATTTAATTTTCGCGGCTGCGGTTTTATCTCCAATCAAGTAGAATTTCCGCAATGCCCGCCAAAATTTTTTCGGCGACGACGGTTGGATTGAATTGCGAGATTATTGAAGTGGAGGTTGATTTACTTTCAGGCCTTTCGAAATTTCTCGTCGTCGGACTCGGCGACACGGCTGTCCAGGAGTCGCGCGAGCGTGTCCGTTCAGCCGTCAAAAACTCCGGCTTCTTTTTTCACACGCAGCGCATCACCGTTAATCTCGCGCCGGCGGATTTGCCGAAGTCTGGTCCGAGCTTCGACTTTCCACTGGCGGCGGGGATTCTGCTGGCGAGTCGTCAGATTCACATTCCGGAAATCGAAACCACAATCCTGATTGGCGAGCTCGCACTCGATGGCGCGACGCGCGGCGTGGCGGGGATTCTCCCGATTGTCGCGGAGGCGAAGAAAAAAGGCTTCCGTAATTTTTTCGTGCCAGCAGAGAATGCGCGCGAGGCGGCAATTATTGATGGCGTCAAAATTTTCCCAGTGACAAACTTACTCGAATTTGCGCGACACGCTTCGGGTACCCAAAAAATTCAGCCGCTGCCGAAATTAGATATCTCCGAATTAATCGTCGAAGAAAACGATAGCATTGATCTCGCGCATGTTCGCGGACAAGAACACGCGAAACGCGCGCTCACCGTCGCGGCTGCCGGCAGTCACAATCTGCTTTTTTCCGGTCCGCCTGGGAGCGGCAAGACGATGCTCGCGCGAGCCTTTCGTACGATTCTGCCCAAAATGTCGGTTGCTGAAATTCTCGAAGTCTCCAAGATTTATTCGGTCGCCGGTTTGATTCCCGCCAAAAGTCCGCTGATCGCGAAACGACCATTTCGCGCGGTGCACCACACAGCGAGCGGTGTTTCAATCGTCGGTGGCGGGCGCAAAGTCGGACCGGGCGAAATTTCACTCGCGCACAAAGGCGTACTTTTTCTCGACGAGATTGCGGAATTTCCAACTCAAGTGCTCGAAGTTTTGCGGCAGCCGCTCGAAGACGGCGTGATTGCAATTTCGCGGGCCGCGGGGACCGTGAATTTTCCAGCGCGCTTCACGCTAATCGCGGCGATGAATCCCTGCCCCTGCGGTTTCGCGACCGATACCGAGCGAACTTGTAAATGTTCGCCGCGCGAGATTGAGCGTTACCAAAAAAAATTATCCGGACCACTGCTTGATCGCATCGATCTGCATGTCGATGTGCCGCGCGTCAAATTCGAAAAACTCGACGCGCCAATTTCCGCCGAGTCTAGCGAATCGGTTCGGCGCAAAGTTCAGGCGGCGCGCGACATCCAACTCGACCGCTTCGCGAAATTAAAAATTCACGCGAACTCCGAGATGTCGAGCGAACAGACCAAGAAGTTCTGCGCGCTTGATGAGCCGACCAAAAAATTGCTCGAACAGGCTGTGACGCATTTTCAGTTGTCGGCGCGTGCGTATTATCGGATTCTCAAATTAGCACGCACGATTGCCGATCTCGAGAATTCGGAAAAGATTAAAACCAATTTCGTCGCTGAGGCTCTGCAGTATCGTCCGAAAAATAGCGAATTCTGAAATTAGGCTTTGATTAATTTCGCTAGGCTTAAGTCATGCCGTTGTTGCAGCGTTAAACTTTCGGTTCGAATTCTCGCAATTTCTCCTTCACGGCTTCGTTGTACGGCGACAATTCTAAAATACGCTCACAGGTTTTGACGGCGGCTTTGAAATTGCCCGCTAATTCGTAAGCTTCGGCGAGCGCGAAAAGATATTCCAGATTGCGGTGGTCGCGCTTCACGGCATTTTTGAAAGCTTGTTCGGCTGCGGGAAAATCCTTCAGCTTCAAATAAATTTGGCCGAGTGAAAGCCAGCGCTCAGCCTTGGTTGCGTCGATGCGAATCGCATTTTCGTAAGCTTCGCGTGCGAGGGGATATTTTTTTTGGCGGTAAAACGCGAGACCGAGATTGCCGAAATGGCGCGCGTCTTTCGGTTCAAGCTCAATCAGTTTTTGAAAAATCAGTTCAGCTTTTTTCCACTCTTCACGGTGCAGGTAAGTCAGGCCCAGGAAAAGATTGGCTTTCGGATTGTGTTCGTCGAGCGCGATGATTTGAATCAAGGTTTTCTCCGCTTCGCGCCATTCGGCGCGTGCGAAATGCGTCTCAGCTTTACGCAAGAGCACGGCGATTTGACCGAGACTCTCTTGGATTTTGTGCGATTTTTCTTCAAGCGAAAGGCGCGTGCGTAGCAAATTTTCCGAGCGAGACTCAGTGTTGAGCTTCTGCTGTTCGCGCTCAAATTTGCGCTGCATTTGCTTCGCGGAGACATTCATTTTTTTGCGACGCAAGAGTACGCCGGCTATTCCGCTGCCACTGACGAGAATGAGATAGGGTTGAATCATTTGCTAGATTTTACAATTTTCACGTCCGCGGCGGGGAAAATTTGCGCACCGCCCTTTTCGAGATAAACCTTGACGCTTTGATTTAGGATATCGAGCGAGATGACTTTGCCTTCGCCTTTTTCTGTCAGGACGCGAGCGCCCCAGTGCGGCATTTTTTTGCGCAGCTCGGTGTATTCTTCGAGCTCATAATTCAGACAGCAGAGCAGCTTACCGCAGGGTCCGGAAAGTTTGTCCGAGCCTTTCATCGCGAGCTCCTGCGTTTTGACCATTTCCATTGTGATGCTGGAGAAACGCGAGATTACTCCGCTCGAGCAGCACAGAGCCCGTCCGCAAATTCCGAATCCACCGCAGGCTTTGGCGCGATCGCGCTGACCGAGCTGACTCAGATGAATTCTTTTTTGCAGCATACCGGCGAGCCGCGGTACGACTTCTTTGAAATCGATGCGTTCATTGGCAGTGAAAAATAAATTCACTTCGCCGCCTTCGAAATTGACGCGCGCTTCGACGATTTGCATCGGTACATTAATTTCCGCGATTTTAGCGCGAGTTTTTTCGAGCGCGTCCGCGGCAATCTGTGCGTTCGCTTCGATTTTCTCCAAATCTTTCGCGGTTGCTTGGCGCAAAATTTTGCCGTCGAGCAAGATTTCGTCCGCCGCTAATTTCTGGCGATCGACAAAAATAATTTCACCGAAATTTTGCCCGTGCTCCTTTTGCTCGAAGATAATTTTGTCGCCGACTTTCAAATCGAATTCGTTATCAGCACTCGAAACGAAAATTGTGTCGTCGTAAAAACTTTTGAGACCGAGATTCATCAGATTTGAAGTAAAAGATTTTCGACCGCCAAACGCGAGTTCACATTGTGTCCGATCAGTTCGCGGGTTGAGTCGAGTTCGCGGATTAATTCTACAAGTTTTTTAGTCGAATAGCGCGAATTGACGACGGGATTTTTCGCGCGAGTGAGCAGGAAGCCGCGCAAAAAATACGCGAAGGCTTCCAAAAATTTCTGCGTCTCAGCGTTGTTCGAGCTCACTCTTTCAGCGAACGCCAATTTTTCGCTGACGCTGGGTTTTTCTACTAGATTTTTCAGCTGCTCGAAATATTCCTTGAATTCTCGGAAGACGGTTGGATCCGCCGCTAATTTTTCGGCGCGAATCGGTTTGCCCATCGCGAAATTCACGACGCGACTGCGTTCGGCTTCGCTCAGACCGGGGAATTTTGTGCGAATCTGAGCGTCAATCGTAGTCGGGCTCACATTCCCAAAATTCAAAACACGGCAGCGTGAAACGATGGTCGGGAGCAACAGCGGCAGATTATTCGTCGTCAAAATAAAAACGGTGCGCGGCGGCGGCTCCTCCAAAGTTTTCAGAAAAAAATTCGTTGCTTCGCGATTCATCCGTTCGATTTCATGAATCACAAAAACATTCCAGCTGGCAGTCGCGTGATTCACGCGGCTCAAAATTTCTCTCAAGTCGTCGATGCGAATCGTATTCGTTTTGGCTTTCGGATTTTTCATCCGCTGTGTTTGATTAAAATTCGATTTGCGTGCGAGCAAGTCGAGATCTTCATTCGCGCCCTCGATCCACAAATCGCCGACGAGCGTGAGATTTGGATGGACATTTGCGCGGATCAATTTACAATCGGAGCATTCGCCGCAGGCGTGATTTTCACAAATTAAAAGTTGCGCGAAAAATTTAGCAGCGGTGAATTTCCCGACTTCGGCTGGTCCGGCAAAAAGATAGGCGTGTGAAATTTTTCCGCTCGCGAGATCGTTTTCTAGCTCGGCGAGCCGATTTTCATTGCCCGTCGTCGGCCAGGAGAATTGCAGCATTCCAAAAAATTATTTGCCAACGCGGACTTTGGCGGCGCGCAAAATTTTGCCATTCAGCTCAAATCCATCTTCGACCAAATCCAAAATTTTCCCCGACTCGCCTGTGCCAGTTGCGATGACTTCGTGACGGTGTGCGTCAAATTCGTCGCCGACTTTCGCTTCGACTTTGCGCAGACCGAGACTCGCGAGTGTCGCCTCGAATTGTTTTTCGATGGCAGCGATGCCATTCGCCCATTCATTCGCTTTCAAATTTTCAGGCAGGTGCGCGCTAGCGCGTTTGAAATTTTCAAACACGGGCAGTAGCGCGACGAGGCAGCTTTCATTCGCAAATTTCGCGCGCTCGATTTTGTCACGCTCAACCTGCTTACGAAAATTCTCGAGGTCAGCGTAGGCGCGCAAATATTTTTCCTCGAAATCATTTCGAACTTGAGGCTCGTCGGTCGGGGGAGTTGCGCCATCGTCGGCGGGCGGATTTTGATTTTCGTCTTTCACGAAAAAATGGGTTAAATTACCAGGCGATTTTAGCTAAAATTTCACCATGAAGCCAAAAATTAAACCGAAGCCCTGGGGGCGGGAAATCTGGTTTGCTGCGACAGCGCATTATGCCGGCAAGATTCTCGAAGTCAAAAAAGGCGCGCGACTTTCGCTACAATTTCACGAGCAGAAAGAAGAGACGCAGTTCCTTTTTTCCGGCAAAGTCCGCCTCACTTTCGGACTGAATCCGAAAAAATTGCGCACCAAGATTTTGAATCCCGGTGACGTCTTCCATATTCCGCCCAAGACGATTCATCGCATCGAAGGTGTTGCGCCACTTTCCAAAATTTTCGAAGTCTCGACGCCGCAGCTCGACGATGTCGTCAAACTAGCCGACGATTACGGTCGTTCGGGTGCAGGCAACGACGAAAAACTTGATCGTAAATTGGCACGGAAATAATCCGTTGAGTCGTTGAGTTATTGGTTTGGGGTTATTTGGTTCGGCGGGTCATTGGTTATCTACCAGAATCTCGTAAATTTCCAAATTCTAAAAAACCAAAACTGATAAAAGAAATACAATTTCAAACAAAAAATCGGCTTTGAGATTCGCGTTGCTGTGCTATTTTCCTCTACTCATCAATTCGGCGACTTTCTCGACCGTCTCGAAAGGCGTGTGCTCGGACTTCTTCAAATACATGTCAGCGCCCATATCGAGCGCTTTTTTGGCATCTTGTTCTTGTTCGAGATTCGAGCTGATGACGACCTTGGTCGGGAGTGAAGTGTTGTTTTTGAGTGCGCTCAAAACTTCGTAGCCGTTCATTTGCGGCATCATGATGTCGAGCAAAATCACATCCGGACGCCACTGCGCGGCGCGTGTGATGCCGTCCATGCCATTCGGGCTGATTTCGGCTTCGTAACCTTTTGCATCGAAGGCTGTCTTGAACATCTCGCTCAAATCAGCATTGTCTTCAATGATTAAAACCTTAATTTTGCTGTCCATTTTGTCGGGGGATTAAAAGTTTAAATGTAGAACCGCGCTTAAGTGCGCTTTTTACAGTGATTTCTCCGCTTAAATTCTCTACGAGTTTTTTAACGATTGCAAGCCCGAGACCACTGCTCTCATCACCCTTTTCGAGGATATTAACTGATTGTGAAAATTTATCCCAAATTTGGTCGATTTTCTCCGGGGCGATGCCGATGCCTGTGTCCGTGATTTCAACTTCCAAAAACTCGCCGCGATCGTGTGCGCTTAGTTTGACACTGCCCGTGTCCGTAAATTTGTGGGCGTTGCCGAGCAGACGTTCGATCACCTCGGTCAATTTTTCCGCGTCGGTGTCGAGTTTAGTTTCCGCGTCAGGTGCGAAATCGAATTCGAAAGTTAGACCTTTCTGCTCGCAGGTTTTTTGCCATTTCTCCGCCAATTTTGTCAGCAGGTCACGCGCATTAATTGGTGCAAATTTAAATTTGATTTGACCGCTTTCGATTTTCGTAATTTCCAGAATGTCGGTCAGGATTCGAAGTAACCAGTCGGTGTTTCTAGCGATGCGCTGCGTGAAGTCTTTTTGTTGTGCGCTCAGTTCGCCGAAGTTCGGCGCGATCAACATCTCGGCGTAGCCGCGGATTGCGGTGGCGGGAGTACGCAATTCGTGCGAAACATTGGCGATGAAAGCATCTTTGGCATCGTCGAGTGTTTTTAATTTTTCATAATCATCCTGTAGCTTCTTGGCCTGTTGTCGCAATTTTTCAGTGTATAAAATCGCGACGAGTGAGAGTGCGATGTAATGCACGCCGCCTTCAAGGAATTTCAATTCCTCTGCGATGTAGATATCGTCGTCGGCGTGGCGAATCACGAAAAACCCGATTAACTCATTCGTATTCTGGAAAAGCGGGAAGCAAACGTCTCCCAAACCTTGCAGCTCTGCGAGATATGAGCAAATGACGTGCTTGTTGTGGGCTAGATATTCTTCTTCACTGGTTACGAGGTAGTGCGTTGTTTTTGCGAAATATTTTTCAAGCTCAGGGTATTGCGATTTGCCACCTTCTAAATCCAGGACGACTACACGTGCCTCTTTGACGCCAATTCGTTCGGAAAAATTTTGGCGAATATTTCTTTCGAGATCTTGAACCGAGCCGTAAAAAATGTTTTGATTTTTGAAATCTTCAACGACGCGCTGAAAGTTATTCAGGCTCAGCGTCGTGAACCAATTTTGTTTTTCAAAAAGCTTAATCGCAAGGGTGTAAATCAAAATTGCCGAAATAACCGTGGCGATGTGGGTGGTGGTCGCGCTGTGACCTATGTCAAAAATGGTCGTGCCGATTGAAATGGTTAGCGTGGCGATTAGCGTGATTAGGAGCGCAATCGCACGTTTCAAAATTTTCGGTGCGATGATTTTCAGCTTCAAAAATTTCCACTGAACAAAAAAATAGAAAACAACAAAGAGGTGCAGACCGATCAAGACATGCGGCGAGAACGCGATATTTTCAGTGAGCGAATCTGTGGGATTCCAAAAGTAGGCTAGGCCGCTGGCTGCAATTACGAGTGCAGCTATGAACTCAAGCAAAGCGAACTTAAGCTGGTATTTTTTCGCGCCTGTGAAGAGGCTCGTCAATTTCGCTAGTAGAAAAATTGGGAGCGCGAGTGTTGTCAAAAATCCTGCAAACCAAATTTCGTTGATAGCGGGAATTGGGGAAAAGCCAAGCTCGTTAGTCGCAAGGAGTGACAATAAAATTAAATTTGCCACGTAAGTTACTACTAAAATTATTTTGTGGCTGCGCCCGCCAATCAAATTAAGCGTGAAGTGCAAGTTGGTTGCGGCAAACAGTGTAGCAGCGCTGAGCGCCGCGAGCTCAACTAATTCTCTTGTGAGTGGTAAGAATTGTGTTCCCGTCCAAAGTGCTAATGCGAATGCCGCGAAGGTAAACGTGCGGTTGACGCGATTGAACGGAAATTTCCAAATCGAAAAACTTCCAAGCGCGGCGGCGAGTGCTCCATTGGCAACGTTAAGAATTTCAAATGCGTGCATTTATTTTTTTGATTCGAAAGGTAGAGTGAAGGTGAATTGTGAGCCGTGTTCGAGTTCGCTCTCGACCCAAATTTTTCCGCCGAGCTGCTCAACAATTTTCTTTACGATTGGCAGGCCGAGACCGGTTCCGCCTTTTTGCTTTGGATTGCGAGATTGTCTGAACTCTTGAAAAATCATGCCAAAATCTCGCTTGGCTATGCCGATGCCAGTGTCTGAGACCACGAAGCGCAAAAATTCCGGCGTTTTGTCGAGGCTGACAGTGAGCGTAATGTGCCCCTTTTCATCTGTAAATTTAAATGCGTTCATTAGTAAATTCATAAAAACGCGTTTTAGCTTTTCGCCATCGGTGATTATTTTTTGTGGTAGATTTTTGGCGCAGACCAATTTAATCTCGATTGATTTTTCAGCGCATTTTATTTCGAAATCTTCTACGGTTTCGCGGGCAATCTTCTGCCAGTCAGTTGGCTCAAGTTTAAACTCCATTAGGCCAGCCTCGAGTTTGCTGAAATCAAGAATCGAATTTACCAGCTCCAGCATGTTGCCAGTTGCGCTGTCGATTCTTCCTAAAAATTCTTTCTGTTTATCGTTTAATTTTCCGAATGATTCGGAGAGTAAAAAATCGTCATAACCTTTGATGATGGTGAGCGGGGTACGCAGATCGTGTGAAGTCATCGAAAAAAAGCGGTCTTTTTCAATATCAGCTTTTTGCAGTCTTTGATAGGAGCCTTGTAGTTGCTCAGTTTTCTCTTCGACTTTCGTGCGGAGGTCGGAATTGTAATTCAAAATTTTGAGTGAAAGCGAAATATAGGTTGCGGCAGCGCGTAGAATTCGCAATTCGCCCTGAGTGTATTGGCTGTGGCGTGGTTTTTCGCCCAGAAAGAAAAAGCCGACGACCTGACCTTGCTCGCCATGAAGCGGTAAACAAAGCGTGCCCATTGCTAGGATTTTGTCGAAGTCGCCTTCTTTTTCTGGAAAAAATTCAGCGAGTAAAAGTTGTTCAGCCTTGGTCTCTTGGAAGTATTCGGTGAGCGGTGCGAGTACCGACTTGTTATTTTTTTCTAAAAGCACAATTGTGGCTGATTCCATTTTTAATCTTTTGATAAAAATTTTGCGCACTGAATTTTTGAGCTCAGCGAGATTGGAATAAAAAAGCTTGCGCTCATAAAAATTATTTACGGCTCTATTAAAGTCATTGATGTGGGGGATACCGATTAAGTGGTAAAAAGTTTGCGAGCTAAAAAATTTCGAAAGAGCAAGATAAGTTGTTAGTGAAATAATTGGAAAGAGCGCCAGAACGGGCAATTCCTCTTTGCGGAAAAAAACGACATAAGAAATTCCAAAACCAAGACTGGTTGAGACGACGAGAGCGAAGACCTTTTGGGCGATACCAAAGATACTTAATTGCAAATCAAGATGACGAAAACGCAAAATCGTATAGGCAAAGGCGCCAATCTGACCGGCAATCAAAACATTAAAATAAATCGGTACGGCGAGACCGTAGGCTGGCAAAAAATTCATTACGAGCGCGGCGAAGATTACGACTTCACCAAGGTAGATATATTTGATTTGTTGTTTTTTTAGGCCTGTGCTCTTTTTGTAAAAAATATTTAGCAGGAGAAAAGCACCCGCAAAATAGGCGAGCCAAATTGCAATCCAAACGTGATACAAAAATCCTGGTACGAGCCAAAGCGCGAAATCTGTATTTTTTGCGACCCCGGAGATAAAAAACTCCGTGCCGATGAGCGGAAGTAATAGGATCGAAATGGCATAACCCGCGCGAATCCAAAGCTTTTCCTTTTCAGTAATACCGAGAATAGCGTTTACAAAATGGAAATTGGCAATCGCGAGGAAGAAAGCGCCGACGTGCAAGATTCGGAAAGAGAGTAGGGTAAGTTCGGAATTGTTTTCGACGATTGGCCAAAAGCTGCCAAATGCCCAAAAGGCGAGCGCAGAGCAAAAAACCGCAAAAGTTTGGTGAATTAAATCCTGTCTCTTGCGCCAGTAGACTGCTGTGCCCGCGATTAGCGCGGTGCTGCCAATCAGGAGCGCCGAAACAAAGAGAAAGATATTCATTTTATTTTTGTTTTATTATCTGTTGATTTTACCAGAAGATGGCTTCTTTTTCAAGTAAAGCCGCGAGCGTGAGTAAGTATTGGCGTCTAGGCTTCACAAAAATCGCAGGTCTCGCTAAACTCCTCTAAATTTAAAATCTTTCGCAATGTTTAAAAACAATTGGCTGAGAATGATTCTGATTCTCACCGTGGTTGGGCTGCTCGCATTGATCGATTTGCCGCCGGCGCAAAAAACCTTTTTCACCAAAGTGCCGTTTGTCGGTGCGGAGCTCGCTGATTCGAAAGTCAATCTCGGACTCGATCTCCAGGGCGGTGCGCACTTGGATTACCGCGTCGTCACGACGGGTATTCCGATTGCCGATGTGCCGAAAATTGTCGCGGGCGTGAAGTCGGTGATTGAGCGTCGCGTGAACGGACTCGGAGTTTCCGAACCCAATATCTTCACTTCGCGCGTGGGTGATGAGGAGCACATCGTCGTCGAGCTCGCTGGTATCCGCGACATCGAGGCGGCGAAAGCCATTGTCGGCAAGACCATTCAGCTAGAATTCAAAGAGCAAAACACCACTGTCGATCCGAACGTTGCGACTGAGATGAAAACCAAGGCTGAGGATTTCCTCGCGCGTGCGCTCGCTGATCCAGCTAATTTCGACAAAATTTTCGACGATTTCAAAAACAACTCGACAATCACTCTTACCAAAGACGAACCCACAAAGGCTGCTGATGGAACTACTACCGAGGGTTGGGAATGGGCGAAAGATTTGACGGATTCATTCAAGCCGGTTGCGGCGCTGACGCCCGGGGCAGTTTATCCCCAGCTAATTGAGCCGAATGGTGAGTATTACATGGATGCCGATGGTTCACTGAAACAAAGCCAGGGTTTTTATGTCGCTCAGCTACTCGCCAAAGAAGACAATGTGGAGCGCGTCGAGAAGACAGCGGAAGAGCGTTCGGCAAGTCACGTCTTGATTTCATACGTGGGCGCGCAATCCGCAGCACAAACGACTACGCGCACAAAAGCTGAGGCTGAGGAGCTCGCGCAGCAAGTGCTCGCTCAGGCGACAGCGAAAGACGCTGATTTCGCAGCGTTGGCGAAAAAATATTCCGACGATCCGTCCGCTGCCAAGAATTCCGGCGAGTTGGGATTTTTCACTCCGGACAAAATGGTACCGGAATTTGCCAAGCCAGTTTTTGCCGCGACGCAATTTGGCGTGTTGCCGCAAGTGGTCGAATCACCATTCGGTTTCCACATCATCAAATATGAGGACAAGAAAGATGCGACTTCGACGACGACGCAGGAAACGCGTGTGAAATTAGCACGTGCTTTTTTCTCGACGAAACCAGATAGTTGGAAGCCGACCGGACTCACAGGTCAGCATTTCCGTCGCGCGGATGTCGGCAGCGATCCGACGAGTTTCCGCCCAATCGTAAACATTTACTTCACTCAATCCGCAGTCGCCTCGAAGAGCGTGAACTGGTGGGTACTCGTGTGGTATCTGCTCGCGATTGTTGGCGGCATCACACTTTTCTCTTCACTCATCGGAATTTTCATGTCGGCGGGACGTACTCAAAATTTACGGCGCGATAAAATTATCGGCGTCGCGGCAGCACTTTTACTCGCGGCGGCGATTTACGGCATCGTCCAAAATTCCGCGACCAAAGAGGTCGCTGCTCCGGCAGACAAAGATGCGGCTGTCTCCGAAACTGATTCGGCGGGTGTCGATCTTTTCGCGGCGATCACGAAACGTAACCTCGGCAAGCCGATTGCGATTTTCCTCGACGGTCTGCCAATCATCGACACCAATGGCGATGGCGTGATTAACTCCGCAGATCCGGCGTACGCGCCGACCGTCCAGTCCGAAATTTTAAATGGTCAGGCGGTGATTTCAGGACTTACGAGCTATGAAGAAGCGAATCAGCTCGCGCAAAATCTCAACACCGGTGCAATTCCAGCTCCTGTGAAGTTGTCCGGTGAATATACCGTCGGCGCCTCGCTGGGTATCGAGGCGTTGCAAAAGTCGCTCATGGCGGGTGTGATTGGGCTTATCGCTGTTTCGCTTTTCGTCATTCTTTTTTACCGCTTGCCCGGTGTCGTCGCTTCGCTTGCGCTCGTGATTTATGCTGTCATCCTCATTTTCGTTTTTCAAATGCTCGGTATTGTACTCACACTGGCCGGTGTAGCGGGCGTGATTCTCTCAATCGGTATGGCAGTCGACGCCAACATCCTCATCTTCGAACGTATGAAGGAGGAAATGGCGCTCGGTAAAAGTCTCGCGCGGGCGCTCGAGGATGGTTTCGATCGTGCGTGGACTTCGATTCGCGACTCGAATGTCTCGAGTCTCATTACTTGCGTGATTCTGTGGGGCTTCGGTGATTCTGTGATCAAAGGCTTCGGACTCACGCTCGGTATCGGCATTCTTATTTCGATGTTCTCCGCGATTACCGTTTCGCGTAATTTCCTGCGCGTACTCGTCAGCTTCATCAAAAATCCAAGGATTTACGGCGCTAAAAAATAATTTAATTTCACTAAAATGATTGCTTTCATTCGTCGTTCCAAAATTTGGTTTACGATCTCCGGCGTTGCGTTCGTGCTTTCAATCGTCGCGTTTATCATTTTTGGTTTCAACTTCGGCATCGATTTCACGGGCGGCAGCTCGCTCGAATTAAAATTCGAACAAACCGTCGACGTTCAGCAAGTCACCGCAGCGCTAAATGCTTCGCAACTCAAGCTCGGCGAATCAGTGGTCACACCAGCCGATTCCGGTTCCTTTCTAGTGCGCGTGCGTTACCTCGAGGAAAATGAGCGCACTCAGTTGGAAAGCGAGCTCGGCAAAAGCTTGGGTAGTTTCGAGACACTGAGCTTCACGACGACGGGTGCGACCCTCGGTCAGAGCATGCGCGAACGGGCGGTGCGCGCGATTGTCTACGCTTCGATTGCGATTGTGCTTTATCTCGCAGCTGTTTTCCGCAATACGCGCCGGGATTCACTTACGAAATACATTACAGTCGGCTCGACGATTGCGCTTGCGACGATTGTCGCCGAGACGATGGTCGAGGATGATTTGACGCGCTGGATTGTCTTTCTCGGGATTCTAGCGATTTTCGCCATTTTTCTAGTTTTGGAAATTCGCAAGAAATCTCTGAGTTTGAAATACGGCGTGTGCGCAGTCATCGCGCTCATTCACGATATCGTGATTACGCTCGGCGTACTCTCGGTGCTCGGCCATTTCATGGGCGTCGAAATCAATTCACTCATCATCACGGCGCTGCTCACGATCCTCGGCTTCTCTGTCCATGACACGATCGTGGTTTTCGATCGCTTGCGCGAAAATCGCAAATTTCAAACGGCGCACGAAACACTTGCCACTGTCGCTGACAAATCCCTAAATCAAACGCTCGCGCGCTCGATCAATACTTCGCTCTCGACGCTCATCGTACTTACGATTCTTTTCTTCATGGGCGCGGACTCGATCAAGTGGTTTGTCTTCACGCTAATCTGTGGCATCTTCGTCGGGACTTACTCTTCGATTTTCAACGCGACACCGTTGCTCGTCTATTGGGAAAGCCGGAAGAATTAGTTTTCAATTGTTGAATAGTTCAATGGGGAAATAATCCAATGATTAAATTTCTTTGGATTATTTTTCGGGCTTGGAATTCGCTTCGTCGGTGAAGTTACAGTGCCGCTGTTGTAGAAGAATAAAACACAGCGTTAACCCCCGAGATATCTCGGGGGTTAACTCAGAAGGATGATCTTGCCAATTTTGACAGCTAATCTTTCGTTCGGCGAAAAACGCGCCGATAATTTTCGTGGTGGCCGGGGGCGGACCTGCCTGCCGGCAGGCAGGTTTGAACCACCGACGCAAGGATTTTCAATCCTTCGTCCGCCTCGGCGGACTACCCGAACATATTTTCTAGTGGTGGCCGGGGGCGGATTTGAACCACCGACGCAAGGATTTTCAATCCTTCGCTCTACCCCTGAGCTACCCGGCCACAAAAGCGAGGCGGATTTTAACCCGCCCCGCGTATTTTGAAAATTAAAATCTACGAGGTGGTCGTCCACCATTCCCGGTTGGTCGCGGCGGTCGTGGTGCGCGTTGCATTTCGACGCCGTCAATAATTCTCGTCAGATTGATGCGACCCATCGCATCGACCTCGACGACTTTCACACGAATAGCATCGCCGACTTTGACCGCGTCTTCGACTTTGTCGATACGATTCGGCGCGAGGGCGGAGATGTGCACCATGCCGTCTTTGCCTGGGAGGAATTCGACGAAGGCGCCGAAGTCCATGATGCGGACGACTTTGCCATCGAATTCGTCACCAACTTTCGGTTCGTAAACAATTTGCTCAATCCATTTTTTCGCCTTCTCGCCAGCCTCACCATTTGGCGCGGTGATCGTGACGATGCCGTCATCGTCGACGTCGATTTCGACGCCGCACTCTTTCGTAATTTTTTGAATCGTTTCGCCGCCTTTGCCGATGACTGTGCGAATTTTTTCCGGATCAATTTTGATTGACTCGATGAGCGGCGCGTATTTATTCAGCTCTTTCCTCGGTTCGGCGATAGCGGCGACGATTGCGGCGCGAATCGTGTCGCAAGCGACAGTCGAGCGCGTCAACGCTTCTTTCAAAATTTCAGTCGAGACACCTTTCACTTTGATATCCATTTGCAAAGCCGTGATGCCTTTCTCCGTGCGTGCGACTTTGAAATCCATGTCTCCAGCGAAATCTTCGTAACCCTGAATGTCGGTCAAAATTTTGTGCGTCGTGAATTTACCCTCGGCATTTTTGTCCGTCACCATGCCCATCGCGATGGCGGCGACTGGTCTTGTGATTGGCACACCGGCATCCATGAGCGCGAGTGTCGAGCCACAGACCGAGCCCATCGAGCTCGAGCCATTGCAGCTCAGAGTCTCGGAAACGACGCGGAGTGTGTAAGGGAAAACTTCGCGGGCGGGGAGCACTGGCAGGAGCGCGCGTTCGGCGAGATCACCGTGACCAATTTCGCGGCGACCCGGACCGAAACGACGACTCGTCTCGCCGACGGAGAACGACGGGAAATTGTATTCGTGCATGTAAAAACGATGGTAGTCCTTGTCCATCGTGTCGACGATCATCGCCTTGCCTGGTCCACCGAGTGTCGCGATGGTGAGGATTTGCGTTTCACCGCGATTGAAAAGTCCGGTGCCGTGAGTGCGTGGCAGTACGCCGACCTCCGCGCTGAGCGGTCGCACCTCGTCCAATTTGCGTGAGTCGATGCGCAGATCTTTTTCGAGAATATTTTTGCGCATATTTTTCTCGAAGTGCGAATTCAAAATTTCCTTCAGTTCGCTTTCCGAGAATTTCGCCTCGGTGATTTCTGCGGCGTACTTCGTGAGTAATTTGTCTTCGAGCGCGTGAATCGCGCTTTTGATTTCCGCTTTTTTCGTGCCGGCGATCGTGTCGAGGTCGGCGGCAGTAATCGTTTCCGCGACGGCTTTTTCTGCCTCCGTATTTTTCGCTGCGACGGACAATTCAATCAGCGCCGGATTCACTTTCTTTTTCAGTTCGATTTGCAGCTCACAGATTTTTTTGATTTCGCTGTGGGCAAGTTCGAGCGCCGCAAGCATTTTTTCATCCGAGATTTCTTTCGAGCCGGCTTCGACCATCGTGATCGCGTCGAGCGTGCCAGCGACGGTCAGGATGAGGTCGCCAGTTTCTTCTTCCGCATAAGTCGGATTCACGATCAATTTGTCATCTTTCAAACCGATGCGGACTGCGCCGATTGGTCCGGCGAATGGTGCGCCTGAGACCATCAGGGCTGCACTCGCGGCATTCATCGCGGTGACGGCTGGGTCGACTTCGAGATCGATCGAGAGTACGGTCGCGATGATTTGAACTTCATTTGTCGTGCCTTTCGGAAAAAGCGGACGAATCGGGCGATCAATCATGCGGCTGCGCAAAACAGCGGCGTCGCTTGGACGACCTTCGCGCTTGATGAAACGCGAGCCTTTGATTTTGCCCGAGGCGTAATACTTTTCTTCGTAGTCACAGGACAACGGAAAAAAATCTGCGCCGGGGCGACCGGCGGCGACGACGACTGTCGCGAGGACGACTGTGTCACCGAGCGAAACGACTGCCGAACCGGTGGCTTGTTTCGCGAGTTTGCCCGTCTCGATGACGAGCGGGCGGGAAGCGACTGCTCCCGCGACTTTCTGGGGTTCCATTGTGGAGGGGGTTAAGCTTGTCCCCGCGAAAGCGGGGATCTCCTCCGGAACCGAAAGCGAGTGGCGAATGAATCGCGGCTCGAATTTCGACTTCGGAGTCGCGAGCATTTTACCGAAAAAATAGTAAAATGAAAACCAAAATATGGCTGAAAATACCTCTGTTTTCGATCTTATTGTGACGAACAAAGAAGCGATAGAAATCGCGATTAGTTTTGCGACCTTTTTAGTTTTACTTATAACTTTGATTTGGGTCGTAAAATATACAAAAGAAACTGAGGGAATGAAAAAAGAAATGGTTTTTCAACGATATTTGAGCCTACAACCATTTTTTTTATTTTTTCATGAATTCGATAGAGGTGTTCATAGGTTATTTTTAAAAAATATAGGGAACGGAGTAGCCTTACATTCAGTAGTCGGGTTCGAGAACGGATTGAGAAGAAGTGACAAAAAAGAAATATTTATAAGTGAGTCAAAATTTGACTTGATTAACAAGGATGAATCCAAGTTGGTCGAATTTGATTTTTGGAAAACAAGCGATGGTAGCGGCGGCAATGGTTTAAGTAATAACAATGTTTTATTTCCCCCTCCACCACTTGAAGTTTTAGCGGATAAAAATATTGCGTTAACTGCTGTTGATATAGATTTAGTTGTTGAATATGAAAATATTTTAGGAGATAAGAAATCACAAAAATTTGCAATAAAAAATGGAAAGATAAAAATGGAGAAGAATTCCTTTTTTAAAATCTAATTTTAAATTTGAGTATTTCAATTAAAAGTCCGGCCGAGATCGAAGTGATGCGCCGCGCGTGCCACATTCAATCCGAAATTTTGAACCAAGTTTGTGCGGCGGCGAAGGCGGGGATTTCGACGGCTGAGCTGAATGCGCTCGCCGAGAATCTTTGCCGCGAGCGCAAAGTTATTCCCGCGTTCAAGAACTACCACGGCTTTCCGGCGGCGATTTGCGCCAGCGTGAATGATCACGTCGTGCATGGGATCCCGAGCGCGGAGGAAATTCTCCAAGACGGTGACATCATCGCCATCGACTTCGGCGTGATTCTCGAAAAGTTTTACGCCGACGCTTGTCGGACGATCCCGATTGGGCAGGTCTCCGGCGAAGCGGAAAAATTAATCGAACGCACACGTGAAAGTTTGTACCGCGGGATTGCCGCGGCGCGCGCCGGCAACACGACCGGACACATCGGTTATGCGGTCGAGGGCTACGTGCGCCAATTCGGTTACTCACCGGTACGCGAGACGGTCGGACACGGTATCGGTCACCACTTGCATGAAGATCCCGAAGTGCCGAATTGGGGACGACCGGGGACAGGTATCGCGCTGCGTCCGGGGATGACGATTTGTATTGAGCCGATTATCAATCGCGGGACATCTGAAATTTTGACGGAGAAAGATGGTTGGACGACGCGCACGAAGGACGGCAAATTGTCCGCGCACTTCGAGCATCAAATTTTGATTACCGCAGGCGAGCCGGAAGTGCTGACGAATTGGGACAGTGTAAGTCATAAGTATTAAATCATAAGTCATAAAATTTTTAATACTTAATACTTACGCCCGGGTTCTTTATTCTTTTGCCCTAATCCTTTATTCTCTTCGGGTGAATTTAATCGAAACGCAAAAGTTCGCGGAAAAGTTGGCAGTGGCAGCTGGCGAAATTTTGCTGCAGAAATTTGGCAAAACCAAAATCGCTGTGCAAAAAGGCGCGCACGATTTCGCGACGGATGCGGACATCGCGAGCGAAAAAATGATTATCGCTGCGATTCGGAAAAAATTTCCTGAGCATGACATTCTTGCCGAGGAAAGTTCTAAAAACTACCAACCATCAACTAAAAACTGTTGGGTCATCGATCCACTCGACGGCACGAAAAATTTTCACTTCGGTTTGCCGAATTGGTGCGTCTCGATCGCGCTGCAGGAAAAAGGCAAGTCAGTAATCGGCGTCGTCTATGCGCCGATTACGCGGCAACTTTTTTCCGCACGTCTGGGTGGTGGCGCGAAAGTGAATGGTCAAAAAATTACTGTCTCTGCGACGCAGAAAATTTCCGATGCGCTGATCGTCGTCGAGATTCCGCGTCGGCACACTTCCGGCAAACGCTTCAAACAAGATGTAGCCGCATTTACAAAATCACTCGAAAAAATTCGGCGCGTGCGCGCCTTCGCTTCGGCGGCCTACGATCTCTGTCTCGTCGCGCGCGGTGCAGCGGACGGCTACCTCGACTTTTCGCGCAATACCAAGATCTGGGATGTCGCAGCCGGGGAATTAATCGTGCGCGAAGCCGGTGGCAAAATTTCCGATATGACGTTGGCGTATTTGAAATTTCCCGACATTTCCGTCTTGGCGACGAATGCAAATCTTCACGCACAATTAAAAGCCTTTTTATAGTTAGCGAAACTCCGCTAAAATCTTCGTAATTAATTTTTTCCAATGCTCAAAAAAATCTTGGTAATCGCGGCGACAACTTTCCTGCTCGTCGGCTGCGCGGCGAATCAAACCGCCGGTGGTCGGGGCGCGCAAAATGGTGGTGCAGCAGCTTCGTGTGATGGGACCGGATCTTCGGGTTCGTGTCCGGCGCAGGCTGGTGATTTGCCCTTAAATTAATTTGTCTGTAAAAATAGGACAGAGTTTTTTAATTAATCCCACCCAAATGACCAAAAAAATTTTTGCCATCGCGGCGCTCGCGTTTTTGCTCGTCGGTTGTGGAGCTCGTGAAGAAACTCCAATTGCTGGTACGATAAAAACTCCAGAAATAACGGGCGAGGCGAATTCAAATTCGGAGAATATTCCAAATGAGACAAATGCCAGTGCGGCGAAAGATATTAAAGTCATCGGTTCATGTAATTCAATGAAAACACACAGCGCTTGCATTGATTACATCGGCTCGGTTTGGACTTGGCAGACGATTGAGCTTAGCTGCAAGGATGAGGGGATGGTCGCCTCCAAAGAAGCTTGCCCGACGGGCAGCGTCGGCGGCTGCCGTGTCGGTGCGGGTGCAGCGACGGAAATGATTACTCGGTTCTACAATTCTGGTCCTGAAGCACTTGAACCCGAGAGTGTGCAGTATGCCGCGGCAGCCTGCAGCGCTGCGCTCGGTTCAAGCTGGGTTTCAGGCAATTAGAGAATTTGCTCGAAAGGCGATTCGCTCGTAAAATTGCGCGGCTCATTTGAGAAGCGTTTCTCAAAATAATTGTTTATATTCGGGGGTAGTCCGCCACGGCGGACGTTCGGTTCTCAAATTCAATTCACATTTTTATTCGGGAGTAGCTCAGTGGTAGTCCCGACAAGTCGGGACGGCTGTTAACGAGATTTATGCCTGTATATTATGTTTATCTACTTGAAAACAAAGAAGGAAAAATCTACATTGGTAGCACTCGAGACTTGCCCCAACGTCTAGAAAAACATAACTCTAATAATTATCAAAATTGGACAAAAAATAAAGGTCCCTGGATTATTATCTACAGTGAAAAATATGATGACAAAAGAGTTGCTCTGGTAAGAGAGAAATACTTAAAAAGTTTAAAAGCTGGTCAAAGAATCAAGAAAATTCTTAACATCTCACATTCGGGAGTAGCTCAGTGGTAGAGCGTTCGGCTGTTAACCGAAATGTCGCGGGTTCGATCCCCGCCTCCCGAGCCAATCATCCTCTTTGGATTTCCCCACGGAAGAATAGGGGAGTTTTTTCCGGTGTCTAAAACTCTAAATCAGTGATTTTTGTCGTAAAAAACTTGCCAAATCTGAATAAATTATGCATAGAAAGTAATAGAATAAAGATTAAGTCAAGATAATTCTCTTAATTTTTTTAAAAAATTGGGATAAGATTGTCTCGTTTTTTAAAAATTCGCGTAAATCCATTCCTTTAATTAGAATTTTATTCTTTAATAAAAATTACTATGAAACTCTTTTGGAAAACTGCCTTCGGTTTGGTCTTCCTGGTTGCCTTGCTGGGAGTTTTTTACATACCCGCGCCGCAGAGCGTGATCGGCGGAGCGAGCAATCCTGCCGATGTCGCGTGGATGCTCACTGCCACGGCTTTGGTTCTACTCATGACGCCGGGACTTTCTTATTTCTACGGCGGCATGGTCAGCAAGAAGAATGTGATTTCGACGATGCTGCAGAGCTTCATCGCGATGGGTGTCATCAGTGTCCTGTGGGTGGTCGTCGGATTTTCGCTGGCTTTCGGCGACAGTATCGGCGGAATCATTGGCAATCCGCTGACTTTCTTCATGTTCAATGGCGTGGGCTTGGAGACGCATCCCGCGCTTGCGCCGACGATTCCGCTAATGCTGTTTGCTTTTTTTCAGCTCAAATTTGCCATCATCACACCGGCACTTATCACCGGTGCTTTTGCTGAACGCATGAGATTTTCCTCGTACATTCTCTTCATGGTTTTGTTCACCTTATTCGTCTACACGCCGCTCGCACACATGACCTGGCATCCCGACGGCTTGCTGCGCCAGCTGGGAGTGCTCGATTTCGCGGGTGGGACAGTGGTGCACATGTCGGCGGGTTTCGCAGCGCTCGCGGGTGCGATGGTGCTCGGCAGACGCAAATCACATTTGCGCCGAGAAAAAGCCGGACCGGCTTACATTCCTTATGTCTTGCTCGGTACGGGACTGCTTTGGTTCGGTTGGTTCGGCTTCAATGCTGGCTCGGCGCTCGGTGCCTCAGCCACGGCCGTCCTGGCTTTCGCGACGACGAATACAGCTTCCGCAGCGGCGGCAATCACTTGGGTTTTTTGGGATGCGGCACTCGGGCGCAAACCCTCGGCACTCGGTGCCTGTATCGGTGCCGTCGTCGGTCTCGTGGCAATCACGCCAGCGGCGGGATTCGTCACCGTCGGTCAAAGTATTTTCATTGGCTTTATCGCGAGCATGGTTAGCAATTTCGCTGTGGCTTGGCGCTCGAAAACCAATTTGGACGACACACTCGATGTCTTTCCTTGTCATGGTCTCGGTGGTGTCGTCGGCATGATCGCGACGGGAATTTTCGCCAAAGACGTGGGTTTGATTTACGGCAAGACCGCGACTTTCGAAATTCACATCATTGCGTTGATTGGCGTTGCCGCTTTTGCTTTCGTCGCTTCTTACTTGCTTTTCAAAATTACGAATCTGATCAAGCCGCTTCGTGTCAGCGAGGAACAGGAAGAGCTCGGTCTCGACCTCAGTCAGCACGGGGAAGCGGTGTAGAGTCATTGAATCATTGGTTCGGAGGGTCAGCGGGTCATTGGTTCGGAGGGTCGTTGGGTCATTAGGTCAGTGGTTCGGTTGGTGATAGGTTGTCAATGAAACGTGTCTCGGTTGACAATGAAAGACACGCGAAAGAAGCTTTTGCTTCGAGATAATTTTCAAGCAGGATTGTAGGACAAAAACGCTTGGCGACTCTTTTTATACGCATGTACGTTTTTTGACTCAAAATTTTTCAATTTCCCCTAAGAATAATATTTGTATTCAAAAAAAGCGATTCTAACGAATTTTGCGCTTAAATCTGACCTTTATGCCACGGCGTAAAACATGGAGAGTACTTTTTTTGTACACTTTAAACATTGACAGTGATTTTCGCGAACTCCATAATCGTGGTCTATTTTTAGATTGCAATTAAAGTATTGTAATCAAACATTAATAATCATCCAGTTATCTTGGTACGCGGCGGCTAAATCTTCCTTCCTTTTTCCACCCCTTAACCCCTCTACCATGAGACATCACCAGTCCTCATTATCCGCAGCGGTGTCGCGAGGAAGGGTGCTGAAGAAGCCACTCAGGCTCAAGTCTGGAGTTTTCCGAAATGGAATTAATTACTTTCTAAATTTAACCCTCCCTAAAATGTCCCACCTCCTAACCTTCGCCCGCAAGTCCACAGCCCTGGCGCTTGCGTGCTTGCTGCTTTCGCAGCTTTTCGTGGGGCTGACTCCGACTGCGTTGGCGGTAGTGGTTTCTCCAAGCGTAGTGTCGGCAAATGAAACTGTTTCAGAGCACGATATGACGAATCCTGACAGGGGTTGGGTTTCCAATAACTCGTATGCTGTTTTTAACAATGACAATGATTCAGTAGTATATGGTTTTCCAAGCATGGGCATTCCAGCAGGAGCCACTGTTGTAGGTATTGAGGTTTTGCTTGAGGGGAACACATCAGGCGGAAATAGAGCCTTAGATGTTTCTCTTTGGAGCGAATCAAATGGTACTCATGGTCAATATACGTCTCCTGCTAAAACAGCTAGTTTTTTGGCAGCTGATAGCGTTCAAACGCTTGGCAGTCCAACTGATCTATGGGGTAAGTTATGGACATTGGATGATTTCTCAGACACTAATTTCAAAATAAAAATTGATGCGAATAATACTGGTGACGCGACTGCGTCTCTGGATGCGACACAGGTTAAGGTTTATTACACAGTTGCGGATACGATTAAGCCGACTATCACGTCGGTCGATTCAGACGGAGATATTTACAATAAAGCAACGACTTCACCACACACGATCAAAGTCACTTTCAGCGAGGATATCGCCAATACACCATCAATCGACGTACATTCAGTCGCTGTCAATCCTCAAGTCGTAAATAATTGCGGCGATGCAGATGCGAAAACTTTCTGCTTTGACTACACGATTGTCACTCCGGAGGAAGTGACGCACACGATTTATATTTCTGGCGCGCAAGATGCGGCTAGCAATACGATGGTTTTAGACAACAGTCATACTTTCGTCGTCGATACCATCGCGCCGACCATCGGAACAATCACAGTCACGCCATCATTGAGTGACGGAGGCAATCTCTACATCAGCAATCTTTCTAATATTTCCGCGCCAGTTTCGGACGCAGGATCAGGCATCTTCATAACTTCTTGCGCCTATTCGAAAGATGGCGGAACTAATTTTTACAGTGATCTGTCGGCTTACAACAGCATCTCAGGTCAGTGTGAGTTCACAGGTGTGAACACTACCGGGGCTACTGACATCAAGGTGCGCGTGAGTGACAATGCTAACAATACTACGGATAGCTCATCGTTGCCTGTCGTCGTCGATCAGAGCAGATTTACCGATACGGATGGCGATCACGTTGCGGATTCCAGTGACAACTGTGTGAATGTTTCCAACTCAAACCAAGCGGACGCAGATGGTGATCATGTAGGCGATGCTTGCGACAATTGCAAGAACAATGCCAACGCAGGTCAAACAGATACTGACGCTGATGGTATCGGAGATGCTTGTGACAACTGTGCGGCGGTTGCCAATGCAAATCAGATAGATACTGACGCCGATGGTATCGGCGATGCTTGTGATGCACAGACTTGCGGCAACGAAATTACAGAAACTGGCGAGCAATGCGATGATGGCAACATCACGAATGGTGATGGTTGCAGCTCGATTTGCCAGACAGAAGTGTCTCCGACTTGTGTTGTGTCAACGTACCTTTATCAGGAACAGTCGGATTTTTCTGATTCCAAAGTGAATATAAATTTCAGTGACGACAAATACCTAATTAGTGTTTCAGCGGGAACTGGTTATCAGGTCACTAAGGTCTGGCTTAATATTGATGACGATGGATATGGCGGTTATCATTTGTATTCTACTGGTCCGCTGACGAACTTCGATCCCCCAGGTCATAGTATTTATTTCGCCAGAGTCGAGGTTAAAAATGTCTGCCCTGTATGCGGTGATGGCAATGTCGATGCTGGTGAGCAATGCGATGATGGCAACATCCAGAGTGGTGATGGTTGCAGCTCAACTTGTCAGACAGAACTGCCGGTTTGTGGTGATGGGGCAAAGAATGGCGACGAAGAGTGTGATGGAACGGATGGCGTCACAAGTGGAGAAAATTTTTGTTCGCAATCATGCCAGCTAGTCCCAATCTATCAGGGCGGAAATTCTTGCAGCGAGGGGAAAGTCTTGGGTGAGAAGGTATATTCGGGACAAGTTGATTCCAATGACGCAGAGGGACAAATTATTGGTTTGGACTCAGGCAAAGAATATCTTTTCGAAGTGAGTGGAACCTTCAGTCCGACCGCAGCTCCTGGCTATGTTTCTGATGCCGGATACACTTGGCTCAATGGCGATCTTGCTGCCCAGTATGGAATTGCCGGAACTGGCTCAGATTTGGGAGCGCACGCGCTTCTAGGAAATTTGGGTGATGGTGTCGGCATAATCAACTGGGGTCCAGTTTCCACTGAGCATACTTATAATTTTGATTACACAACCTCGACAGATCCGGTCCAATTTGTGGTCGGAGACCGCTATAGTGATTGGTTTAATACTCCTTACCAAAATCAGGCTGGCGTAGATGACAATACTGGCAGTTTGAATCTAGATATTTATGAGTGCGTGACACCGTCGGTGGTGATTGACGCGAAAAAAATTGTTTGTGCCAATGAATCGGATTTACCGAACTGGGGTGGTGGTGGACATGTAATCGGTGCGAGTACAGCGCAGGATTATGTATCTTCACATCCGAATTGTCGTTTAGAAAATCAATGGGATTTTCAGTGGGCACCCGCTGGAGGTGGAAGTTTCGGATCCTTTCAAACAGCTACTGATTCGCTTGGCAGTCCGTGGACTACCTTCACTGCGGCTAGCCCGGTAGCGATAAGTGACATATCTGGCTTGGGCGGAAGAATTGAAGTGCGGGAAGTCGTTCCAGCTGATTCCGGACAGTGGCTTGGCTTCAGCAATGATAATAATAACGATGTTAGCTCCGAGATTTATTGCACTGGAGATGCGGCTAATTATGACAACTGGGAATGGATAAATAACCCACAATTAGGACAGACTTATCATTGTGTGGCTTGGAATGTCCAACTTGGTGACAATGTTGATACTGATCACGATGAGATTACTGACTCAAGCGACAACTGTGTTTTTGTCGCCAATCCAGAGCAAACGGACGCGGATGGTGATGGTGTAGGCGATGCTTGCGACAACTGTATTCAGGTCGCTAACAGCAATCAACAAGACGATGACAAGGATGGTCTTGGCAATGCTTGCGACAATTACAATTGCATAGCGACTGGTGCGGAAGTTTGCAGCGACCAAATCGACAATGACTGTGATGGTCAAACTGACGAGAATTGCAGCAGTGACGATACGACTGCGCCGACTCTGACCGCTGCGCTGACTCAGGATCTCGACGGCAATGGCAAAATCGATGCGATCCAGCTGACTTTCAGTGAAGCAATCAATGACTCGATGCTCAACATCGGATTCGCTGACGGGTGGGATGTCGTCGGTTATAGCGGAGAATCCATCACGACTGGCAGTGGAAGCCACGACAATATTTTGGTTCTGACTTTCAATGAGGGTCCGGTTTATGATTCGGGCAATACGCCAGAAGTCACTTACACCAAGCAGATATTTAGTCCGACTAGTACGCACGACGAAGCCGGCAATCAGCTCGAATCGGTGTCATTGGTGCCTGATGATGGCGCGAAGCCGATACTCCCAGTAGTCTCGATCGCTTCAGATGAGCTCGATCACACTGTCGCTTATCCGGGCTCGACAATCACTGTGAATTTCACAGCTTCTGAAGCCCTGAATGGCTCGGCGACGGTCGCGACGATCCTCGGTCAGACGGCGACGATTGCGGATCTCGGCAGCAACAATTACTCTGCCACTTACGTAGCTCAGGCTTCCGATCCGCTTGGTGTGGTTACATTCACGATTGATTTCGCTGACCCAGCTGGCAATACTGGCGCACAGGTGACTGGGACGACCGATGAGAGCACGGTCACGCTTTATTCCACAGCGCCGATTCCGAGCTCTGTCTCGATCGCTTCTGACAATACTGACACCACAAAGGCCAAGGTTGGGGATACGGTCACCGTGACTTTTGCTTTTGCTGAGACTGTCCAAAATGTCACAGCTACGATCGATGGTGGCGCTGCTACAGTCACAAATACGCTTGCTGATCAAATGCATTTCACCGCGACGCGCGTGATGCAGGCTGGTGATCCGGCTGGATTGGTTCCATTCACAATCGACTTCGATAGCACGGCTGGCAGTCCTGGGCTCACAGTCAGCGCGACGACTGATGCTAGCTCAGTCACTTTCGACAAAACCGCTCCGACACTCTCACCTGTCTCAATCTCATCCAGTGAGCTCGACCACGCCATCGCTTATCTAGGTTCGACGATTACGCTTGGTTTCTCTAGCTCAGAAAATCTGAGCACGCTGCCAGTCGCGACGATTCTCGGTCAGACGGCGACAGTCGCGCATCTCACTGGCAACAACTACACCGCAACTTATGTCGTACAGCCAGCGGATATAGCTGGAACACCGAAGCTGGTTCCATTCACGATTGATTTCGCTGACCCGGCTGGCAATGCTGGCACTCAGGTGACTACTACGACCGACGAAAGCTCTGTGACGCTTTATGCTGAGAATCCAGACCATACAGCTCCGACTCTGACAGCGGTCTCGATCGCTTCCAATGAAGCGGATCCGACGATTGCTTATCCGGGCTCTGACATCACGCTGCACTTCACAGCTTCCGAAGTGCTGCACGGATTGCCGACTGTGGTCATCCTCGGTCGAGCGGCGACTGCGGTCACGGATCTCGGTAGCAATAATTTCTCGGCACATTACCTGACGACGACTGCGGACGCAGTCGGATCGCCCGCGCTGGTAACTTTCACAATCAATTTCGCTGACTTCGCCGGAAATCCCGGCACGCAAGTGACCGCGACGACTGACGGTAGCTTCGTGACCTACACTCCGCGCAATACCGGTGGTGGCGGAGGACATGGTGGTGGCGGAGGACATGGTGGTGGCGGCGGAGGAGGTGGAGACACGTTCGCGCTACAATCAGCCAATGTCGCGGATCCATTCACTGATACGAGTGGACACTGGGCGGAGAGCTACATCGACACTTTGCGCTTGCAAGGAATCGTGAGTGGCGACAACGGTCTCTTCAATCCGAATGGTCCTCTGACTCGCGCTGAATTGACCAAGATTGCCGATTTGCTTTTCGCGATACCTGTGCCGGCGACGGTCACGACCAAACCTTTCCCGGATGTGAAATTAGACGCTTGGTACGCTCCTTACATTTCCGCTGGTAAAATTGCCGGAATTCTCGACGGCTACGGCGATGGCAATTTCCGACCGAACCGTCCGGTCACTCGCGCCGAGGCGCTGAAGATTATCTTGCTGGCGAGTGGTGTCGACATCACGGGCGGGACGCTGAATTTCCCTGACACTGCCGCGAGCGATTGGTTTGCGAAATACGTAGCCTTCGCGGTGAAGATTGGTCTGGTTGGCGGTTACCCGGATGGCAAGTTCCGTCCGAATACGCCGATTACGCGCGCGGAATTCGCCAAGATTGCGGTCTTGCTTCAAGAGTATTTGACAGGAGCAGGAGCTTAGTTGCTCATTGTATTACTTGTGAAAAAGTGTTAAAATGGGGGGATTTAAAAACAAAAAAATGTTTAAAAAAATCTCCCCCAAAACAAAAATTCTGTTGCTTGGAATTTTCATCCTTGCGGTAGCAGCTGGCATCACTGTCAGCTGCTTTACCGCGCGGAGTTCCGTCGACCAGCTCGCGGAGCTGAATTTCAAATACGGCTTGGTCGCGGCTCAGCCGCTCGACCATTTGGCTGATGCGCAGGAGGTGAGTCTATTTAAGCCGGCTTTTTTACAAGCGGACTTAGTCGGCTCGGTGAAGCCGCAGCAGGATTTGATCGTGAGTCTGAAGGCGGACAATTCCGACGATCTTTTGCAGCACATCTTGCTGCTGAAATTACGTACAGGAGAGGACATCAAACAAGTGGCTGAGGCGTACCAAAATTCTCCGATCGTGCAGACTGCCGAGCCAAATTTTGATTTGAAAATTGATCCGGCAGCGGAGCCGACTGCTGAGGTCTCGACCGAGCTCGAAGCGCCTGCGAGTGTTCCCGCTGAGACTGCTGTCCAGGAGCCGCAGCCCGTGCTCGTCGCCGTCGTCGACTCAGGTGTGGATATCACGCATCCTGATCTAGTCGGTCGCACTGAGCCAGGTTGGAATTTCCTCAATCAGAGCAGTGATGTCACTGACAGTGATGGACACGGTACGCATACGGCTGGCATCATTCTGAGAAATTCCTTGGCTGCGAAAATCCTGCCGCTCAAAATCTCCGACGGAGCGACTGGCAAAATGAGTGAGCTGGTCGCGGCAATCAAATTCGCTGCCGACCACGATGTCCAAGTAATCAATCTCAGTCTGGGCTTGCCGCATGAATCCGCAATTTTGCACGAAGCGATTGACTATGCGCGCGCCAAAAATGTCCTGATTGTCGCGGCGGCTGGTAATTACAATACCGGCGCGGAATTTTTCCCGGCAGCTTGGCCGGAAGTTTTCGGCGTGGCTGCACTCGGCAAAAACGGCAGCAAACTTTTTCTCAGTAATTTCGGTGAGTGGGTGGATTGCTCCGTCATGGCGCAGGACGTCTACGCGCCAGCACCGGGCGGGAAGTACGCTTATCGCACTGGGACTTCCGAAGCCGCCCCGGTCGTCTCTGCCAAGATTGCCGACTTGCTAAGCACAGCTACCGGGCCGATGAGTTTTGTGGATGTGAATAATTTTTTACTCCAAAACTCCGAGCCGATTGTGAGCAGATATTCACTTGGTCGCAGAATCTTAGCGGTGGGTGAGCAAGCCCCCGTTGAGTCATTGAGTCGCTAAGTCATGGGCTCGGGGGTCAATTGGTCAGTGGGTAGTTGGGTCATTGGTTGTCAATGAAAGACACATGCAGTCGAAACTGCGGAATAATTTTCGCGCAAGATTGCGATAGTACTGTCGCTCTAGATATTTTTCGACGTGATTGAAAATTCTACGAAAAGTAATAGAATATCGACTTAAGGTAGTTTAGTCTTGTCATCATGAAACGAGTCGAATATAAAATTCGCGCGCTAAGGTTTGTTTGTGATGGTGTGATTGATTTGGATTTGGTTCCGCGTGACGCGGCGAAAGCCCTTGAATTTCGTCCGGGACAGTACGGTCAGATTTCTTTTTTGCGCGGTCACGTGCTCTCTCAAGAGAGACCATTTTCTTTCTCGAGTTCGCCCACGCAGCAGGCGAGCAAATTGGGTTTTGGTTTCAAAATTTTCGGGCGTTTCACGGACGAATTGTCTCGGCTGAAAGTTGGTGACAGTGTTTTCGTTCGTGGACCTTACGGATCTTTCACTTTCGATGAGCGCAAATATCCGGACGCGGTCTTCCTCGCCGGCGGGATTGGTATCACGCCCTTCATGAGTATTTTTTACTACGCCGCCGACAAACACCTTGCTAATAAATTGACCTTAATTTTCAGCAACAAGACGCTTGAGCAAACTCCGTTTCTCGCAGAGCTTGAAAATTTGCAAACGCTTAATCCGAATTTCAAAGCGGTTCTCGCACTTACGAAAACGCTTGAACCGCCCGCACCTTTCGTCACCGGTCAGATTGATCAAGCTTTGATTCAGCAATCTATCGGCGGTGATTTTCGCGTCAAGACTTTTTTCATTTGCGGTCCGCAACCTTTCAGCGAGGCGATGATTCGCATTTTGAAAAGCTCCGGTGCGAAAACCAAAAACATTAAAATCGAAGGTTTTTCACTGGCGCCTTCCTCTTTCTTCGAGGCGGGGACATGGGCTTTTCCCGGTGTCGTCGGTGCTTCGGCGCTGGCGATGTTCGTCACGCTTTACTCGGTCTACCAATTTGAAGTGGCAAAAACAGCACTCAAGAATGCCAACACTCAGGTGGATTTCTCCGCCAAAATGACGCAGCTGCAAGTGCTTAATCAAAAGATTACGGATTTTGAGAATAATTTATTAGTCGTGCAAAAAGCGAATACGGTCACCGAGCAAACTGTCGTGCCGCAGGTGATTGAAAAAACCGTTCAAGTTCCAGGTACGCAGCCAAGTACGCCGACCAGCACTTCGCCAAAAACGACGACTACGACTAAGCCAACGATGACAAGCACCACGACCACAACTCCGAAACCAACCACTACGCCAGTCGTCACGCCAACTCCAACACCAGTCGTCACACCAACTCCGCCGAGCACCAAAGTCTCTTAATTCATCAATATGCGCAAAAATTTCCTGAGCTACCTGCTGATTCCAATCGCCGCATTTTTTTTGGTTTTGGCGCCCGTGCTGGTTCACGCGGAAGATGACGAAGATTCGCGCGACACGAAATCTGAAGACAGCTATGACGACGACCATTACCAAGTTCCCGAGCCAGTCGTGACGCCAGTAGAGATTCCAGTCGAGCAGTCGGTGACTCAGCCTATCGAGCAGGCTCAGGTGGAGGAAGTCCCCGTGACCCCCGCTCCGATTCTTGAAGTCCCGACGACAGTCGAGCAAGTTCAAATCGTCAATAAGCTCGTCACGAAAACAGTCGTGCCGCCGATCATCGTCCGAGACGATAACCAAAATGGTATCGTCGATAGTATCGAGCGGCTTTATACCAAGTAGCATGTTTACGAGTCACCAATCCAAGGTATTCGACACGGACGTAACTATCGGGATTTTGGATGCCCGGAGTAGTGGTCAAAAAATTTTTCGACAGATTGAGAATGATGCAAAAAGATTCGAGCAAAAATTTAGTAGATTTGTTCCGACCAGCGAACTCAATCAAATCAACCAAAAGAAAAATTTACGGATGAAAGTCGGCCCGGAGACGCTGGCGCTTCTCCGCAGTGCCAAAAAATTCTTCCGCCAAACGGAGGGCTTGTTTGACCCGACAATCGTAGTCGCGCTCACTGAGCTTGGTTACAATAAAACTTTTCGCGAACTCCAAAACCAGCCAGCTTCTCGTGCTCGAATCAAAGCTAATTTCAAAAAAAGAATCCCGTTCACCGCGCTCAAAATTAATGCGACTGATTGCACTGTCACGGCGCCACTCGGTTTAGAACTTGATCTCGGCGGAATCGCCAAAGGTTATTGGGTTGATCAAGCTGCTCAATTCTTAAATCAAGTTTCCCGGAATTTCTGGATTTCAGCCGGTGGGGATATGTATCTCCGAGGACATGGAGAGGGCGGTGTTAATTTCGAAGTCGGCATTGAGAATCCTCTAAAGCCCGGAGTCAATATCCTCAAATTAAATTTACCAACGCGGGGACTAGGTATCGCGACTTCGGGAATCGTCAAAAGGCGTGGCGTCAGTGGAGAAATTTTTTGGCATCACATCATCGATCCGCGCAGCGGTCTGTCTGTCGAGAATTCCATCCTGACTGTGACGGTCATAGCCTCATCTACCGTAGCGGCAGACATCATGGCGAAGACAATTCTGATTCTCGGTATTCGTAGAGGGCTTGCGAAGATTAACAGCATGAGAAACTGTGCATGCGTAATTATTGATCGGAAATTGCGGATGCATATTTCCAAAGGTCTAAAAAAATTCTTATGAAATTCTCCCAACTTATTACCATCGGTTTGCTTTGCTTGCTGGTCGTC
This sequence comes from bacterium, assembly GCA_021779375.1. Lineage (GTDB taxonomy): Bacteria > Patescibacteriota > Gracilibacteria > JAHISY01 > JAHISY01 > JAHISY01. Next base: position 38,879 of record JAJYAT010000003.1, read on the forward strand.
GCACCGACGCGTGCGGCTGATCTCTACCGTGATGGTGCGCCGAGAGATAGCGATATGGACGGACTGACGGATCAGGGCGAAACTCAGATCTTTCTCACTGACCCCAATAATCGCGATTCGGATCGGGATAGTTTTCTCGACGGGACTGAAGTCTTGGTCAGTACGAATCCTCGTGACGCCAAAGATCCTCAGATTACCGCGCCGACTGTTTTGACAAGCAGCACGCCCTGGCCGTGGTATTTCGCGCGGGCGTCCGGGATTATCGGTTACCTCTTACTTTTTCTTCTGACCCTGAGCGGCGTCGGTATCACGACGGGCTATCTTTTTAATTTATTCGGACCGATTATCGGCTGGCGTATTCATCGCACTATCGGGATTACGCTGATTGTTTCCATCGTGATTCACTTGCTTGCGCTCTACTTGGATAAATTCATCAATTTTTCGTTCGCTGATTTACTGATTCCATTTCACTCTGGCTACAAAACCATTTATCTCAGTCTGGGCATAATCGGTCTCTACTTATTTATAGTGATTACGCTAACCTCACTTATTTTGATTGTGTCCAAGTATAAATTTTGGCGTCTGCTGCATTACCTGACTTTTCCGACTTTCGTCGCTCTCTTCATCCACGGAGTTTTCATCGGGACGGACAGCAGCACGCTCGTGATGCAAATCGTTTACTGGAGTACTGGCATTAGCGTAGCGCTCGCTTTCATTTACCGTTTGCTGAAGATTCCGGCTTTGCGGTCGCGTCCTCTTCCCAAGATTGTCGATCAAATTTCTGACACGACGATTTCCCAAAATTAGCAAAACTGAAAAATTGAAAATTCTCCCGCTTCCTTTAAACTCAGGACAGTAGTGTTTGATTCGTTCCAATGACCCCGAAGCAAGTTGTCGCCACCGTCATCATCCTGAATCTGATTTTTCTGGGATTTTTTTATGTGGTCACCCAGACTACATTTTTGGATTACTGGCACGACCTCAAAAGCACACCGGATCTCTGCACGCAGCAAGCCGCTGACGGCGGGACAGTGTTTAGTTTTTGCGACACGCCGAAACCGGAACCGGTATCGCTAAGCAAATAAGCCGTTCGATGAGCTCGGCGAATTCGATGCCCGCCGCCGCCGCTTCTTTTGGGAAAAGCGAATTCGGCGTGAAGCCGGGGAGCGTGTTCGTCTCGAGGATGTAAATCTGCGCGCCGACAATTATAAAATCCGAACGCGAGAGGTGGCGCAATTTCAAAAGTTGGTGTGCTTTTTTCGCGAGCAGTTGCGCTCTCTTTTCGAGGGTTCGCGAGATGCGGGCGGGTACGATTTCCTCGGAGAATTTGGAATCGTATTTCGCCTTGAAATCGAAGAAGCTATTTTTCGAACAAATCTCAATCGGAGGCAGTGCGGTCAATTTGCCGTTTGGATTTTCCAGTACGCCGACCGAAATCTCAGTTCCATCCAAAAATTCCTCGACGAGTGCCGCGCCGAATGTCCAAGCTTTTTTGAGTGCTGCCGCGAATTGTCTATCTTCGCGCACGAGTGATGCGCCGAAGCTGCTGCCTTCACGCGCGGGTTTCACGAAAACCGGAAATTTTAATTTCAAGCGCACCTGCGAATTGGGTGCGAAGACTTGCTGGCGGGCTATGGGTAATTTTCCGGCGCGGTAAATTTTCTTGGCGCGGACTTTGTCGAAAGAATTTTGCATGCCGCGTACGCCTGATCCGACGAAAGGTATTTTTAATTTTGTGAGCAATTTCTGAATCTCGCCGTCTTCGCCGCCGCGTCCGTGCAGCGCCGGAAAGACGACGTCGATTTCATTTCGCGCCGCGATAAATTTCGGCAGTTGATTTTTCGGGTCGAAAGTAAGAACCCGGAAACCCTTTTTCTGCAGAGCTTGCGCGACGGCGGCACCCGAGATGCGTGACACGCCGCGCTCGGCCGAAGTACCGCCAGCGAGCACCGCGACTGTCAGATTTTTTTTCATGCAAATTATTTTAGCTCAATCCCGCGCAAAAGCTCGATCAAGATCTCGGCGAATTCGGTGACTTCGGTGCTGCGGACTTTTTCATTCGCGTGGTGGCATTCCTCTAGCTTGCCAGGGCCGAAGGCGACGGTCGGAATTTCGCGCGCACGCAAAATTCCGCCAAAGGTGAAGCCCGCCATGCCGATGGCTTGCGGTTTGCGCCGCGTAATTTTTTGCACTGCTGCCGCGGTTGATTTCATGATTTCGCAATTTTCCGTAGTCGCCGAGCTTGGCAAGTCGGAGAGAATCTCAAAACGAAATTTCGGCACGCGCCAGCGGCGCGCTTCCTTCGTCGCGAGAGTTTTGATTTTGGCGAGCACTTTCTTTTTCGAATCGCTCGGTGGCAGGCGAATGTCGAGCGTCGCGCTGGCTTCGCCGGGAATCACATTCGTCGCGGCTCCGGCGTGGAAGCTCGTCACAGCGATGGTCGTCGGCGTGAGCAGTTTGGTTCGGCGTGCGAATTTGAGCCGCCGCACTTGGCGCAAGAAATCTTTCAAAATAAAAATCGCGTTCTTCGATTTCTCGGGCAGCGAACCGTGACCCTGCTCGCCGAAGGCGGTCACCTTGATTTGCAGCACGCCCTTCTCCGCGATTTCGATGGCGCGATTTTGACCGCAAGAATCAGGCACGATTGCGGCGGCGAGCTTCGGGAAAACTTTTTGCGCGAGCAGAAAATCCATCCCAAATTTATTGCCGCGCTCTTCGTCAGCGACTGCCGCGAAGATGATTTTGTTTTTCAACTCGCTCTCAAATTTTTGCAGAATTTTGGTCGCGACTAGCATACCAGCGAGCGGCGATTTATTATCCACGACACCGCGCCCCAGGAGCACTCCCTTTTTTTGTGACATTTCAAATGGATTGCTCTTCCAATTTTCTCCGGCGGGGACGGTGTCGGTGTGAGCCGCGACGAGGATCGCTGGTCCGCGACCGAGACTCCAGATCAAATTCGGTCGAGTTTTCGTCAGCGCGAATTTTTCGGCAGCTACTCCGATTGTGCCTAAAAATTTTTCGCAGAAATTCACGACTTTCGTTTCAGTACGCGAAGAATCAATGGCGACTAATTTCCCGAGAGTGGTAATTAGTAATTTTTGTTCGTTGGCGGAAAGTCGGTGGACTGGGTGCACGCGCTCATTTTAGAGGAATTCAAAACCATGGAACATGGAGCATAGAACATGGAGCTTGAGACAAGCTATTTTTGTTGTGTGTTCCATGTTGTGTGTTCCATGCTATGTGCTGTGTGGCTCTCGATTGAAAAAATCACCCGAAATTGCTTAAATGGTTGCAACCTAAATCCACAAAAATGCAGCTCCGTAAAATTTTCCTTGCGATTGTTTTCCTCGTCTTGGCTAGCGCGCCGGTTTTTGCTCAGACTGTCGTCGACATCGATATTTACGCCGACACGACTTGGACGAAAGCGATGAGTCCGATTTTGATCCAGTCGAACGAACGCGGTGACACCATTCGCCGTTTGATTAATGGTGCGACGCTCACGATTGAGCCGGGCGTAGTCGTCCAAGTTGAGAAGGGTATGAGCTTCCAAATCATGAGCTCGTGTTTGCGTGGTTTTAATTCAGACACTTGCTACCGTGACGGGGAAGGCAAAATCAAAATGCCGAAGCTAGTCGCACATGGGACTGCGACCGAGCCGATTATTTTCACCTCGAAAGAACCGAATCCGCAGGCGGGTGATTGGGGTGCGCTGATTGCTGATGCGCCGAATTCTGAGCTGGAGTGGGTCGAAGTGCGTTACGCCGGTGCGAAAGGCAAACGTGCGGCGGTCGAAATCAACAATTCACTTTTCCAAAATAATTTAATTACGAACTCCGGTCTCGCACAATACGCGGTTTACGCCAGCAGTCAGACGATTGAAGGCAGTGTGATTCGTGATGGCGCAGCTGCTGGTATTTTTTGCGACCACAGCTGCCAGCTGCTCAGCAATGTCATCGAAGGCAATGCCGGAGATGCGGTCGCGGTCGACCTCAAAGTGCCGACCAAAATCAGCGGCAATCTAATTTTCAAAAATGGCGGCTATGCGATTCGAAGTGACAGTATTTATTCCCAGCCGGTGACGATTGAAAATAATTTTTTTCGGGAGAACTCCGGCGGCGTCTATTTCCAGCGTTCGTGCGACGGACTCAAGATTAACTCAAACAATTTCTTGAAGAATACAAATTTTGCGATTAAATCTGACATCAATAATTACGTTGGGCAGATTTATCCGGCGACAGGTAACTGGTTCGGCATCGACACCGGATCGCAAAAGACTGCCGGACAATTTTTCGTCTCGAGTGATTACGACGCATCCAAATTTTCTGCTACGGATCTCGCTTTCGCGATTGACGGCTCATCCGAGGCGGCGCGAATTTATCGTGACTATCTTTCTGAAAACAATCTGACCGACAACTTTTTCACGGCGAAGGTTTCGCGGACAGCGACTAGCGGCAAAGAAAATTTACCTGGTGCGCTTTTGCAATATTCCCTCACGCTCGAAAACAAAACGACGAGCGCGCGGGATGCGCAGATTGCGATTTCCGTCCCGTCCGATCAAGGTCTGTTGCTCTGCAGCGCACAGCCCGCGAGTGCTGATTTTGGTTATACGCTCGCGACAGCCTGCTCGACGACACTGGCGAGTTCGCTTACTTTCAAAAATAATCAGCTCGTGTGGTCGCCGACCGGCATTCCGGCGCTCGGCGAGAAGACTTTGTTTTTTGTGATGATGACGAATCCGACGACGACGAATCCCGCCCTGCCGCGAATCGATTTATCCGGCAAACCATTTCCCTACACGCTTGGTACGAAAGTTACCTTGAGTGTGTCTGGTGGCAATGCTGCCGCGCCCACGAGCTCACCAGTCACCACTCCGGTAGCGGTGCAAAAAGCGGCGACGCCAACCGTACAAAATTCTGCGCCTGCGCCGGTCGCCGGTGCGATTGCGACCGGTACAGTCACGCGCCAAATGCTGAATGGCGTTTTGACTTACTTACTTAAAACTTCCGATGGTAAATATTACGTTCTTTTCAATAAGGACAAATGGCGTGACATCGACAACTTCACGAAGTCAGCCGACAAAGCGAAAAAGATCGCAGTCTTCGGAGAATTCACTTACAAAAACGGTCGACCAAGTGCAATCAAGTTCTCGCGCTTCGAGATTCTCAATTAGTTCGAGAGATTCTTTTTCGCCTCGACCAGCTCATCGCAAGAAAGTGGTGTGCCGTGAAACGCGAAATTATTTTCTGCCACCGGTGCGCCTTTGCCTTTCGTCGTGTGCGCAATAATTGCAGTCGGTTTTTTGGCAGTTTTCGCTTGTGCCAGCGCGTGCAAAATTTCCGCGAAATTGTGACCGTCGATTTCGACGACTTCCCAACCGAAGCTCGCGAACTTCGCGCCGATTGGATCGACGCGCATCACTTCGTCCGTCGAACCGTCGATTTGCAGGCGATTGTGGTCGACGATTGCGGTTAGATTTTTCAATTTAAAATGCGCCGCTGACATTATGGCTTCCCAATTTTGACCTTCCTGCAATTCGCCGTCACCGAGCAAAGTGAAAACATGCTGCGTTGGCTTCGCGAGCGCGAGTCCGACCGAGAAGCTCAGGCCTTGGCCGAGGCTGCCGCTTGCGACTTCGACGCCAGGTGTGTGCGGAGTTGGATGTCCTTGTAAGTTCGAATTAATCTGGCGAAATTTTGCGAGCTCGGCTTTGTCAAAGAATCCGCGTTCGGCGAGCACAGCGTACAGCGCGGCCGAGGCGTGACCTTTCGACAGCACGAAAAAATCGCGCTCAGGATCGTTCGGATTTCGCGGATCGTGTTTCAAAATCTCGCCGAAATACAGCGCGACCAAGAGATCCATCGCGGAGAGACTTCCGCCGGGGTGTCCGGACTTCGCACCACAAATCATTTCGAGCGCGGTGATGCGCAGCTGGTTGGCGAGAGTTTGCAGTTCCGAGTTTTTCATCGCGCCGATTTTACCGCAAAATTTTTACTGTCGTTGAAATTTCAATTTCCACTTTTGCAGCAGTAGCGAGAATGTCACTGGAATCATGAATTGTGAGGCGATCATCGCGCCGATTAAGATTGAGAACATTTCACTATCGATAAAATGTCGATTGAAGAGCATCGTCAAAATTACGATGCTCGTGCTGAATTTCGCGGAGAGACCGACGCCGAGCAGGATGGCTTGCTTGCCGCCCAATTCTTTTCGTGCGCCGAAATAGCAAATGCCAATCTTGGTCAGAATCGTAATCGTGAAAACAGCCAGGATTAGAAGTGGAGCAGAAACGAGGTATTCCAAATTCACTTCGCTGCCGACTTGTAAAAAGAAAATCGGCACAAACAGACCATAGGCGACGGTGCGCACGATTGATTCGAAGCGCTCGAGTCGTTCCGTAGAAAGTAAATTCTTGAGCGCGACGCCCGCGAAAATTGCGCCGAGTGCGGCGGATTCGACGAAGCTGCCGACTCCGACGAAAGCGAACAGCGAAATCAGTCCGAAGAGAAATAGCGGTGGAATTTGTTTGAATTGTAAATGCTTGACCTGAGTTCTGAAAAGCTCCAAGAAAAGCGGCGCGATGAAGAGCCCGCCGAGGATGAGGGCATTGGTCAAAATCGAAAAATCGGAGTGACCGGTCGCGGTGCCCAAAAAAACCGCAGCGGCGATGATGGTCGTCAGCTCGACGATGTCGTCGAGCGTGCCGATGCCGAGCATCATTTGACCGAACTTGGTTTTAACAATTTTGAATTCATCCAAAATCGGCACCAAAATCGCTTCGCCGACGGTCGCGAAACTAGCGGCTGCCAAGATGGCGACACCCCAAGAAATATCGAAAAAGGCGTGAGTGAAAAGTGTGCCAAAAAAACTTTCGGCGAGAGCGAGCCCGGCGGCGAGACCGAAGATCAGCCGACCTTGTCGAAACATCGCGCGGATGTCGAGCTCGAGCCCGATCATGAAAAGCAAAAAATACATGCCGAGCTCTGACAGAAAATTGAAAGTTTCCGAGGTCGTGATCGCAGCGAAAGGATTCCAAATCGAAAGCAGCAGACCAAGAAAAAGCGAAGCAAAAACCCAGGGCACGCGCAGGCGTTCAATTAGCTTGCCAAAGATAAGTGTAAACGTGAGTGCGCCAGCGAGGAATAAAAATAAATTCACGCTGTGATTTTACGCGTAAAAATAAATTCGTGAATCTTGGTCTCGCCGAGAGTCTCGGGGTGGAAACTCGCTGCAAAGATATTTTTCTCACGGACGAAAATCGGGACACCTTCAAATTTTGCCAGCACCTCGACTGACTTGCCGACGGACAAAATTTTCGGCGCGCGAATGAAAGCCACCGAAATTTCTTTCGACGAGACTGTCGGTATTTTTAACTGCGTCTCGAAGGAATCGAGTTGACGACCGTAGGCGTTGCGCTCGATTTTTGCATCGAGCAGTCCGAATTTCGCGAGCAGGATGAGTCCGGCGCAGGTTCCGAAGATAGTCGGCAGTTGGTAATTCCCAGTTATCGGATTTTTCCGCGGAGTGGTGGCGAAGCGAATCAGTTCGTTTTTCAGTCCGTAAATTTCCATCAATTTTCCGATAGTCGTCGATTCGCCGCCTGGCAAAATCAGTCCGTCCAGATTTTCAAAATCTTGTGCGGTGCGTACTTCGACTGGTTCGAATTTTAATTTCCGCAAAATCGCGGCGTGCTCCGCGACATCGCCGTGGATAGCCAAAATTCCGATGCGCAGTTTGGTATTTTTAGTTGGCAAAAATCTAATTTAAAAACTCACCAGCCGCGTCCCGCCAGCTTCGTGGTCAGCGTTGAGATTTCCAAACCTTTCATCGCCTCGCCGAGTCCCTCGGAAACTTGCGCCAGGATTTTCGCATCGCGGAAATTCATTGTCGCGAGGACGATGGCGCGCGCCATTTTGGCGGGATTTTTCGACTTGAAAATTCCACTGCCGACGAAGACACCGTCGCAGCCAAGCTGCATCAGAAGTGCGGCGTCCGCGGGTGTCGCGACTCCGCCTGCGGCGAAATTCACGACGGGCAGGCGACCGAGTTTTCGGATCTCCTCGACGAGCGCGAGCGGAGTGCGAATTTCGGTTGCGTATTTTTTCACAGCTGCCGGCGACATTTTTTGCAGCGCCGCGATTTCCGCATTGATTGTCCTGATGTGGCGCACGGCCTCGACGACGTTGCCTGTGCCGGCTTCGCCTTTCGTCCGAATCATCGCTGCGCCTTCTGCGATTCTCCTAGCGGCTTCACCAAGGTTTGTTGCGCCGCAGACGAAGGGAACTTGGAACTTCGATTTATCGACATGAAATTGCTCATCGGCTGGCGTGAGTACTTCTGACTCATCGATATAGTCGACCGCGAGCGCTTCCAAAATCTGTGCCTCGACAAAATGCCCGATGCGGACTTTTGCCATGACGGGGATCGTCACTGCCTTTTGAATGCCGCGAATCATCTTCGGGTCGGACATTCTCGCCACGCCACCGTCTTTGCGAATATCGCTGGGCACGCGCTCGAGCGCCATCACTGCGACCGCACCGGCTTTCTCCGCAATCACAGCTTGCGCCGGATTCACGACATCCATGATGACGCCGCCCTTGAGCATTTCTGCGAGGCCTTTTTTCAGGCGTGGGGTAGCAGTTTTCTTTTCCATTTCAAAAAATTAAAGCTGCGGAATTTTAACAGCTTTTCGAAGTTTGGAGAATTAGTTTTGTCGAGCTTTAGGCTCGTGTATTTCACAAGATTTTTGGTCAAGCGGATCAGGCTCGCCGACCTCGCAGTAGGTTTTGTGATCTTCTTTCTTGTCGAGTAAATAGGTGAGCCAAAAGAATCCGCCGACGAGGAATGGGATTGCGAGTAGTAACCAAATGCGTGCGATTACCGAGCTGCCAGCGTCTGTGAAGTACTGGCTCATACCCATCAAAAAGTCGAACACGGCGTGGATTGAGGCGGCGATGATCAAGCCTTCGAAAATTTTCTCGTCACGAAAAACTGTTTCACTCTTGAGATGCAAAATCTGGTGAATCCGTTTTGTGAAAATGAAACGTTTGCCCTGTGAAAGTTTGTCGATCAAGACTGGCTTGGCGAAGCAGGCGATTCCGAAGTAGTACCCGAAAATTCCGCTCGCGATGATGTGGAGGAGCATCGAGCCGAGCGAGCGAAAAGTCACATAGAACCAGCGCATGGATTCCTCGATGCCGGCGTTGTTCCAGATGGAATAAAAATACAAAACATTCTCGACGAAAGAAAAACCGAGTGCGACCGTGATTGAGAGAATGATCGCGTCGTCGATATCCTGGAAAAAACTCCTGCCGGTCAATTTGACGATCCACATTTTGGCAGTCTCTTCGTAAAATCCGACCCACAGACCCGTGAGCGCGGTCGTGAGTACGAGATTTTCCAGCAAGCCTTTGAGGCTTTCTTCGATGCGGGCGATTTCGTATTGAAAAACAAAAATCGGAATGACAGCGAGCATACCTGCCAAGAAAATCGCGAAGGTCAAAAAGCGATTCTCACGCTTATGGCTCAAAAATAGCCACAACCAAATCGCAACCGGTACGGCTGCGAGAGCTAAGAAAGGAAGATGTTCACCATTAAATACGCTCGCGACGCGGTGTAGCGCATCGCCCGTTCGGTCGATCAGGTCGGGTGTTAAATTGACTTCGCTCATTGGATGATGTTTTTGCCACGGGGGTTATTTTTAATTTGTGCCGATTTTTTTGTGTGTATTCCTAGGTCGAAATTTGGTCTCTGATCAAGCTGCTGGAATCTTCGACTCGTCGCGGCGAGCAAGCGGCGCTCGTTGCGGAGCAGCCAAGTCACGAAGATCACGATTCCGATTAGAAGTGCAGTCGCGAAAATCGCGAGACTTGTTTCGGAAAACATGCTCCATTTCGCGTGTGGTGCAGAGTTGCGAGGAGTATCATTTTCTGCGGCAGCGGCGAGTACATCGGCAGTTAGATTACCGGCATCGAGATCGGCTGACTTTGCGGTCGTGTTTGCCGTGCGAGATATTGCGCGCGGGAATTGAAACAGCACGGCACCATCGGCTTGCGCGATAATGTTCGAAGAAGTCGCAGGCACGACTTTGGCGTCCGGCTCTGCGTCCGCCAATTTACCCACTGTGTCTTTGATAGAAATTTCCGCGAGCTTGCTGCGCGCAGCTTTCAGTTCCGCGATTTTTTTCGTAATTTCTGCGTGCGCCGATTCGTCTTCATTGAGAGCCTTTTTGGCTGCGAGAATCGCTTCCAATTTAGCGATTTCGGCATCGGCGGTTTTTAAGATCGAATTAACTTCGGTACCGTCTTGTGTCGTTGTTTCTGATGCCGTGACTGTATCTTTTTCGTCGGATTGGTCGATCGGGAAGCCGACAAAATCTTCGAGGCTCGTCACTTTGACAGTCGTCTCGTCTGGCGCGGGTACGGTGGTCGTCGCTTCCGGCGTGCTGAGTGTTGTCGGCATGGCGGTAGTGGTGCTGCCGCGGAGTGCCGCGAGCTGGGCCTGCAGATTTTTCATTTCGGATTCGACCCATTTCGCTTGCAAATCCTGCATGCCGTTACGCATGCTGCTCAGCTGAATTTGCAAATCAGCGAGCGTTTTTTTGAGCTCGGTGACCTCAGCTTCATTTGAAGAAGAATTGTCTGCTACGAAAGTGGCAGCAGGCAGATTGTTCAGATTATCTGTCGTATTTGCCTCAGAATCTACAGCAAGAACTGCGGTTTGACTGAGTGCCGCAAAAAGGAAAACCGACGCGATAAACGGGAAAATTTTGTTTGGACGCATTTTTTTAGTTTTGATTTCTGGTCATTTTATCACAAGTGCGCTTTCTTTTCAAGCTTTAGGTGGTAAAATCCCTAAAGCTCGTATTAATCTTTTTTTAATGTCCAAAGAGAAAAAGGTCTCCAAACCGGAAAAGTTTCAGGCGCCGCGCGGCGTGCACGACATTTTGCCCGAGGAGCATGCGTACTTCACCGTAATCAAGAAAGTCGTGCGACATCGCGCGCGTCAGGCGGGCTTTCGCCGTATTTCCACGCCAGTTTTTGAATTAAAAAATCTTTTTACGCGCGGTGTTGGCGAGCAGACCGACATCGTCGAGAAAGAGCTTTACACATTCGCGACCAAAAAAGACGGCGATGAGTATGCGTTGCGACCAGAGGGGACGGCGGGAATTGTCCGCGCTTATATCCAACACGGCATGAATCAATTGCCGCAGCCAGTCGAACTTTATTACATTGAGCCGTTTTTTCGTCACGATCGCCCCCAAAAAGGTCGCTACCGCCAATTTCACCAATTCGGTTTCGAAGTCATCGGTGAGCCGGATCCGGGTATCGACGCCCAAATCATCCAGCTCGCTGCGACGATTCACGAAGATCTGGGCATCGCGGATAAATTGAAGCTTCAGATCAATACGATCGGCTGCCCGAAGTGCCGCGAAAAATTCTCCAATCAGCTGCGCGACTATTTCATTGGCAAAGAGCGCAGTCTTTGCGCGAATTGTGTGCGCCGCTTGGCGGAAAATCCGTTGCGTATTTTGGACTGCAAAAACGAAGATTGTCGCATTCTCGCTGAAAATGCGCCGAAATTTGAAAATGTGATTTGTGAAGACTGCAAAGATCATCACCAAAAAGTGCTGGAATTACTCGATGCGGTTGATATTAAATACACGGAAAATCCACAGCTGGTGCGTGGACTCGATTACTATGCACGCACGGTTTTCGAATTTTGGAACGAATCGGACGGCGCGCAAAATTCCGTCGGTGGTGGCGGACGTTACGACGGACTAGTCGAGCAGCTTGGCGGTACTGCCACTGCGGCGTGTGGCTACGCTGGCGGAGTGGAGCGAATCATTGAATTGATGCAAGATTCCCGAATGTTGGCGCCTGACAAAGATCAGATTGATATTTTCGTGGCGCAGCTCGGTTTCGGCGCGAAAAAAGTTGCGCTCCAAATTTTGACCGAATTGCGTGGACGCGGAGTGCATGCGCTCGGCGCGCTCGGCAAAGCTTCGATGAAAGATCAGCTCGGCAAAGCCGACAAATTTGGCGTGAAATACGCGCTGATTTTGGGTGAAGTCGAGGTGCGTGAGGGCAAAATTATTTTGCGCGATATGGCGTCCGGCGTGCAGGAGGTCATCCCAATCGGTAAAGCGGTTGAAAAAGTCATTAAGAAAATCGGCGAAAAAAATCTCGACCGTTACGATCCGTCTGGCGAATTGAAAAAAGACACGACCGTGCGACCAGAGGAAGAGCTTTTGATTCGGGACTGAAATTTTTGGAGTAAAATTCACGAGTGAAAAAGTCGCTCGAGAATTTCGCTTTCATTGACTGTCAGAATGTTTATCGAGAGCTGCAGCGTGTCGGTTTTGTGATTGATTGGAAAAAATTCCAAACATTTTTAAGCGACAAGTATTTCGTCAAAGAGGCTTTTATTTTTGTTGGCTTCATTGAAGAGAATAAAAACTTTTATGATTTTTTGGAGCGTATCGGCTACCGACTTATTTTCAAGCCGACAGTCAGTTTCGGCACGAAAGAGGTGAAAGGTAATTGCGATGCTGAGCTCGTGCTGCACGCGATGATTGAATTTCCGAATTACAAGCAGGCGGTGATTGTGAGTGGCGATGGTGATTTCGCTTGTTTGGTGGAATATTTGCAGCAAAAAGATAAACTTAGGAAGTTGCTTGTACCGAATTACGCGAACTTTTCTTCACTGTTCAGGAAAGTTATTCCAATCGAGAAAATTGCGACACTGCACGACAAAAAATCTAAAATCGGTATGACAAAAAAAGAGACGGATCTTCCTGCAAACTGACTTGCAGACTAGTCCGCCTCGTGGAGAAACGCCGCTATTTTAGTCTCAAGCTATTTCAAAAGTCAAATTTAATCCTTAAATTATGCGCTCTGATTATCTCAAAACCGCCGTCGAGACGGCGGGCAATCGTTCCCTTTTGCGCCGTTGCGGCGTCGACAAGGCTGATTTGAAGAAGCCTTTCATCGGCATCGCCAATTCATTCACCGAGACGGTGCCGGGGCACGTCCACCTCCAAAAGGTCGGGCGCATAGTCAAAGACTCAATCGAAAAAGCCGGCGGCGTTGCTTTCGAATTCAATACGATTGCGGTCTGCGACGGCATCGCGATGGGTCACCGCGGCATGCATTTCTCGCTGCCGTCGCGTGAGTTGATTGCTGATTCGGTTGAGACCATGGCGGAAGCACACTTGCTCGATGGTTTGGTTCTGATTGGTAATTGCGACAAGACTGTCCCGGGAATGCTGATGGCGGCGATGCGGCTCAATATTCCGGCGGTCTATGTTTCCGGCGGTCCGATGGCGGCTGGTCGCTGTGGTGGTAAAAGCTGCGACCTGATTTCGGTTTTCGAGGGCGTCGGGGCCTTCGAGCAAAAAAAGATTTCGCAAAAAGATTTAGACGAATTGGAGGACAAAGCTTGTCCGACTGAGGGGAGCTGCGCGGGAATGTTCACCGCGAACACGATGAATTGTCTCGCCGAAGTACTCGGACTGGCTTTTCCAGGCAATGGCACGATTCTCGCTGTCGATCCGCGCCGCGAAAAATTGTATCGCGCGACCGGTCCGAAGATTGTCGAGCTGGTGAAAAAAAATATTTGCCCGCGTGATTTGGTGACGAAAAAATCTTTCGACAACGCCTTCGCTGTCGATGTCGCGCTCGGCGGTTCGACGAACACGACGCTGCATTTACCGGCGATTGCTGCCGAGGGTGGGATCGATTATCCCTTGAAAAGAATTAACGAGATTGCGAAAAAGACGCCTTACCTCGCGAAAATTTCGCCGAGCGATCCGACCGTGCACATCGAAGATCTTGATCGCGCTGGTGGCGTGTCGGCCGTTATCGCCGAGCTTGCCAAGAAATCTGGAGTAGTCGATCTGACCGCCAAGACCATTTCCGGCAGTCTGAAATCGCAAATCGCGGGCGCCAAAATTCGTGACCCGAAAATTATTCATCCACTCACGAGTCCGATTTCACCCGAAGGTGCGCTCAAAGTTCTCTTCGGTAATCTCGCGCCAAAGGGTTCAGTCGTGAAGTCGGGCGGCGTCGATCCGAAAATGTTGAAATTCAAAGGTAAAGCAAAAGTTTTCGATTCACAAGAAGCTTCGCTCGCCGCAATTTTGGCTGGCAAAATCAAGGCGGGTGATGTCGTTGTGATCCGCTTCGAAGGTCCGCGTGGTGGTCCGGGTATGGTCGAGATGCTTTCGCCGACGGCGGCGATTGTCGGGATGGGGCTCGGCGACAAAGTCGCGCTTTTGACCGACGGTCGTTTCTCGGGTGGGACGCGCGGCGCGTGCATCGGGCACATTTCGCCAGAGGCGGCGTCGGGTGGCGTGATTGCGGTCGTCAAAAATGGTGATGAAATTGCAATCGACATTCCAGCCGGCAAGCTCGAGCTTCGAGTTCCGGCGGTGGAAATTTCCGCGCGCCTCAAGAAACTTAAACCATTCATCCCGAAAATTAAAACAGGCTGGCTGGCGCGTTACCAAAAATTCGCGAGTTCGGCGGATCGCGGTGCGGTTTTGGATTTGGAATGCTAAAAATAACTTTCACCGAAAAAGTTCGTGCCGTTGTCGCGCGGATTCCGCGTGGTGAGGCGTGGACTTATTCCGAAATCGCCAAGCTCGCTGGCAATGCCAGAGCGGCTCGAGCGGTTGGCAATATTTTGCACAAAAATTTCGACCCCGAAATTCCTTGCCATCGCGTTGTGCGGTCGGATGGCAAAATTGGCGGATTCAATCGCGGTCAGCTCCAAAAAATTCGGAAACTCAAAAGCGAGGGTCTCAAAATTTCGGGCGATGCAATTATTAAAATTTAGAGTCCAGAATTATTTCTGCCTAAAATCGTGGTGCGATTTTGGTTTGGAGTTGTGAGCGAATCTTCGCTAAAATCGGCGAGTTCGTGGTTCCGGTATGGTGGCTGTAGCTCAGTTGGTTAGAGCGTCGGGTTGTGGTCCCGAAGGTCGTGGGTTCAAAACCCATCAGCCACCCCAGATGGAAAATCAAAGCTTAAACCTCTTGATTCGGAGGCTATTCGAAATGACCGAGACTGAGCTCAGTGACATGGCGAGACTCGCGAAGATTGGATTCAGTAAGCCCAGCGCGGCGATAGGAATGCCAATCACATTGTAAACAAAAGCCCAAAATAAATTTTGCTTGATGATGCGGAAAGTTTTTTGCGACAACATCAGTGCAGAAAAAACTTTAGCAGGGGAACCTTGCATCAAGACAATATTCCCAGTCTCAATCGCGATATCCGAGCCAGTTCCCATCGCGATTCCGAGATCAGCCTGCGCCAGAGCCGGTGCGTCATTGATGCCGTCGCCGACGAAGGCGACTTTGTGTCCGGCTTCTTGCAATTTTTGCACTTCAGCAGATTTCGCTTGCGGCAAGATTTCTGCAATGACTTTTTTGATTCCAAGCTGTGCAGCGATGGCTTCGGCTGTACGGCGATGGTCGCCAGTCAGCATCACGGTTTCGATGCCCGATTGATTTAGCTTCCGAATCGCCTCGGCGGAATCGGCTTTGATCGTGTCCATCAGACCGAGCACGCCGATTAGTTGATTGCCGTGAGCGACCAGCAGGGGAGTTTTGCCTTCAGTCGCAAGCTTGTGAATCACGGCTTCAGCCTGTGCCTCGATTTCGATTTTGCCAGTGCGCAGCATTTTTTCATTGCCCAGGCGCACGGTGGTTTGGTGTTCGCGGCACTCGGCGATGATTCCTTGTCCGCTGATTTCTTTGAAATTAATCAGTTCGGTCGGCTCAATTTTGCGTTCTTCGCTAAAACGCGCAATCGTCTGTGAAAGCGGATGGTGCGAAAGTTTCGCGAGACTGTAGGCGACCTTCAAAAGTTTTTCTTCCGGAAAATTAAATGGCACGATGTCTGTAATTTTCGGTTTGCCTTCAGTGAGTGTGCCAGTCTTGTCGAAAATCACGACATCGATTTGATTCGATTTTTCCAGCGTTTCACCGTTTTTGATTAAGATGCCATTCTTCGCGCCCGTGCCGGTGCCGACCATGATGGCAGTCGGCGTGGCGAGTCCGAGCGCGCAGGGACACGCAATCACGAGCACGGCGACAGCCGGGATGATGCTCATTTCGAGATTACCAGTCAGGAAATACCAAACCAAAAAAGTCAGCAGCGCAATCACCATGACGACTGGTACGAAAATTCCGGCGATTTTATCGGCGAGCTTTTGAATCGGTGCTTTCGAGCCCTGCGCCTCTTCCACCATTTTGATAATTTGGGCGAGCACGGTGTCATTGCCGACTTTGAGCACGCGAATTTGGAGACTGCCATTTTGATTCAGCGTCGCGCCAAAAACTTCGTCGCCGATTTTTTTTGTCACCGGCATGCTTTCGCCCGTCAGCATACTTTCATCGAGTGCCGCTGCGCCGGCGATGATCATGCCATCGAGCGGAATTTTTTCGCCCGCCTTCACGTGCAGGATGTCGCCGACTTGGATTTCTTCGATCGGTATTTCGAATTCTCTGCCAGCGCGAATCACGCGCGCTTTTTTCACCCCGAGCTCGAGCAATTTTTGCAGTGCTTGACCGGCGCGACCCTTGCTGCGCGCTTCCAACCATTTGCCGAGATTTATGAGCGTGATGATTGCGGCGGCCGCTTCGAAGTAAACGGCTTGTCCGACGAACATCGCCCAAAGACTATAAATCAAGGCCGTCAAAGTTCCGAGCGAAACCAGACTGTCCATGTTGAAGCTTAGTCTCAAGAGTTTCTTCCCGGCGCTATGGTGGAAGTGCCAGCCAAACACAAAGACAACGATGGCGGTCAGAATCGCATGAGTCCACATCAATAAATCTACGCCGAGAATTTCGCTGCCGAGTTTTAATTCACCGAAGAGCATCGTCGAAAAAACCGGTAGGGTGAGCAGCGCTGAGCCGAGGAAACGGTTACGTGCTTTTTTATCCGCTTGCGCATCTTCCATGGCGGCGTGATTATGATCGTGCTCATTCAGTTCGTGTGCGCCGTAACCAGCCTTTTCGATCGCCTCGATAATTTTCGCGAGACTCGTAATTTTCTCATCGAATTCAACGGTGGCTTTATTCGTGGCAATATTTACGTTCGCCGCACTCACGCCTGAAACCGCCAGTAAGGCATTTTCATTTAATTTCGCGCAGCTGGCGCAAGTCATGCCCGTGATTTTGAGAATTACTTTTGGCATTTTTAAAATTAAATTAATCAGTCACGCTGAAGTGACCATTTAGCATTCCCATTCCACAGGAGAATGGCAGATTGCCCGACTCAGTTGGCGTGAATTCCAAGACGTTCAAACCTTCCTTTAATTTTTTGCTGAGACCAAGCTTAGGAATCACGACTTCATTTGAGCAGCCGGTGATATTGATGCCCGTGATTTCCCAACGCACAGGCACGCCTTTTTTTACTTGAAATTCCGTGGGACTGAAATCCCAATCCACGTCCATTTTGACTATTTGTAGTTCGCTGGTATTAGCGTTGTCGCCGGTAGTATTTGTAGATACTGTCGCCTCACCGCTATTTTTCCAAAAATCCAGAGTGAAGTTCGAGCCAGTCAAAACCAAACCGGAGTTGAGTGAATAGAGAGCGAAGAAAATTATAATGATGCCGATTACTCGATTGAGTAAATTAAATTTCTGTTTCTTGGCATAGCTGGAGCCGATGCCGACTGCCAGGAGAGCTGGCAAAGTTCCGAGCGCGAAAGCGCCCATGATTGCTGCGCCAGTAAGAAAATTGCCCGAAGCGACTGCTGCTAGCTGCATTGATTGTGTGAAGCCGCAGGGTAGAAAAAAAGTCAGTGCGCCGATGAGGATTGGCGCCAGGTGGTGATTACCGGCTTGGAGTTGACTGATTTTATGCGAGAATATTTTGGGTAGATGAAAACCGAGCTTAGTGATATTTGGCAGGATTCCTAAAATTTGCAGACCTATATAGAGCATTACGAGCGCGATTAGGATTGTGAAGTAGCCAGTGAAGGCAACTGAGTAATCGAGCTTGCTGCCAACTAGTCCCAGAATACCGCCGAGCAAGATGAATCCGCCGATGCGCCCGACATGAAAATAAATATGAGGAAGCGTGCGACTCCAAAAAGGGTGCCGCGTGCTTTCATGCACGGGATACATATTGCCGAAGCTCAGCACGATCCCGCCGACCAAAACTAGGCAGGTCGAAAGCGAAGCAACTACTCCGAGTAGCAGCGCAATCATGACATTCACTTGGCTGCCGAGGTCAGGAAAAAATTTCGCAATCTCGATTTTCTTGATCAAGAACGCACCGATAGTTACACCGATGATTATTAAAATAATTTGGAGATAGTCGCGCCAAGTTTTTTTTGTCTGCGGCGCAGGATTTTTCTCTCCCGCCGTAACGACCTGATAGCCGCAACGTTCAATCACTTCGATGATCTTTTGTCGCGGAACTGCGTCGGAGCAGCGAACTTCGGCTGAGCCGTGACGGTGTGAAACTTCACACTTCTGGACATCATCCAATTTGCTCAATTCGTTTTCCAGCAAAACCTCGCAGCTTTTGCAGTGCATACCAGCGATGTGGAAAATTTCTTTAGGCATTTTTTAAAATTAAAAAATTATTTGCTTTGCGCAATCTTGATTACTTTGAGCAGTTCGACCATCATTTCATCCGTCCGCTTAGTATTGTTTTTTTTGATGGCATCTTTGATGCAGCCATTCACATGGCCGTCAAGCAAGCTCTGGTTCGCGCTGCGAAGTAAACCGATAATCGCCAGATTTTGTTGAATGATGTCGATACAGTATTTGTCCTCCTCAATCATGCGGAAAACTTTGTCGAGTGAGGATTTGGCTTTTTTCAAAGCGATTGTTGTTTTGGCGGTGTTGTGAGCCATGATAATTTTAGTTAAATTTATTAATACCAGTACCTATGGTATAGGTACCAGATAGGAATTGCAAGTGGATCGCAAGTGAATTTTTAGCGTTTCCCAAATCAAAATCGGGAGGTTAAAATCAACTTCCTCTTAATTTCACATATGAACGAAACAATCCAAAATCTCGCGAAAGCTTTCATCGGCGAAAGCCAGGCACGCAACCGCTACACCTTTTACGCGAAGACAGCGCAAAAAGAAGGTTTCGAACAAATCGCCGCAATTTTCGAAGAGACTGCGACGCAGGAGTCTGAGCACGCGAAGTGGCTCATGCGGATGATTCAGGATTTGAAAAAAACTATGACCGAAGATTTAGCTGAGCTCAAAGTCGAGGTGGGTGCGCCAACAATTTTTGCAACGACCGTAGAGAATTTGCGGGCGGCGATTGCGGGTGAAAATCACGAACACACTGCGATGTATCCTGAATTTGCGGCAACAGCCGAAAAAGAAGGTTTTCCAGAAATCGCGGCACGGCTGCGGGCGATTGCCAAGGCGGAGATGCACCACGAGGAGCGTTACAAGAAATTACTGACGGTGCTCGAAAATAATTCTATTTTCAAAAAGACTGAAGAAGTCGAGTGGGTTTGTCGCAAGTGCGGTCACACGCATCGTGGCTTGACGCCACCAGAGCACTGTCCGAGCTGCGGTCATCCGCCGGAGTATTTTCAGATCAAGTGCGAAAATTTTTGATTTAATCGAGGCGACCAAGTTGGTCACGTTTAGTTTTGCGGAGGTCTTGCAATTCACAATAATTATGTCAAAATAGTTAGCCTTAATTCAATCCCATGCGAAAAATTTTTGTGACACTCGCGGCAACGCTGTTTGCGTGCTCGAGCGTGCTCGCTTTTTCTGATGTCAGCTCAGATAATGGATATAAAACAGCGATTGATTATCTCGCGAAGCAGAGAGTCGTGAGCGGATTCTTCGACGGAGAATTCAAGCCGCAGCAGCGGATCACCCGTGCCGAGTTGGCAAAAATTGTCGTCGGTGCGCGTGGTGAGAGTCCGAGTGTGCGTGAATTTAGATCTTGTTTCGATGATGTTGCGAACGAGTGGTACGCACGTTTCGTTTGTTTCGCCAAAAATGCGAATTGGCTCAGCGGCTATGCTGACGGCAAATTTCGACCGGGCGCGGAAGTCAATCGTGCTGAAGCGGCAAAGATCATCGTGAATGCGCTCGGGCTCGCGCTCGATGATTCCGCGACCTTCTCTGACGTTGATGTCAGGACTTGGTACGCGCCTTATGCGAACACGGTGCGCGCGCGGAATTTACTGGATGATACGACTTTCGCAGCCAGCACAAAAATCACACGCGGTGAAGTCGCTCAAATTATTTACCGCACACTTGTCGTCAAAAAATCTGGCGCAACCAAATTCACTTTTGGGTTAATCGCCGGATTCGACACGCAAACCAAACCGGCGGCGATTATCAGCTCAACGCTTGATTTTGCGAATGCGCAGAATAGTGGTGTTCGGATTACGAAATGGTTTTTTGCAAACTATAAGTGGACCATTAAACCAGCGCTCGAATTCAACGGTGGCACTTATTATTTCGCGACGCCGCAAGATTATGTTGCGGCACTTAAGACAATCCAAAAACACTTTACGATTCTTGGTGTCCACACTCTTGACGCCAGTCTCGCGCAGCTCATCTCCGAATTTCAAAAAGTTTTGGGGCAGTCTTCTGCCGTGATTACGCCGACGATTATTCCAGCCAAACCGAATACTGCGGTTGGCATCGCGGCGAACTTCACTGGTGTCGATCTCGCGAATGAGTCGGCAGTGGCGGGTAGTGGTGGCGCATTCGCGACACTCAATAACAGCAAAATCTACATCGGCTACGAAGTGCTCGCTCCGCTCAATTACAATCCGGTCGTCGTGAGCTTCACCAATGGCAGGCAAAATTGGGTGCGCCGCGATTATGAAACCTCGTCTGACGAAAGTTTGGCTTACGGAATTTTGTGGACGGATGCGAACTCAGCTTTCATTGTCTTTACCTCGCGCGGCATCGAGGAAAATATTAATTCCGATTTCCGTCGTTTCGCCCGTCTGGGTTGGCTGCCGGATTATGGCCTTGGCAGTGGGCGTCAGATTGCGGTCGTCACGAAAATTAATCCGGCTGACGGTAGCGTACAGGCCGCGACTTTTCTCTCGGCGCGTGAACCAAATGGCATGACCAATGCGCTGACGGTCACCGGGCTCAAGATGAATGGCAGCAATTTAGTCGTTTCAGCTGATACTTGGGTGGCGCCGCGGCGCGTGAACACTCAGCCGATGGACAAAAAATTGTCAGCGAGCAATGAGCCTTTCGCCTACGAAATCGAATTCACGCCAAATCTACGGACGGCAGTGCGAGCGGTCGCGCCGAGCTACGGACAATAATTCAGCCGCGCGCGAAAAACTCCGCCCGGTCGAATTCGACGAGTGTCGCGTCCCACACGCGCTTGCCAGTTTCCGTCGCGCGCTTGCTTTCGAATTCGACTCCGGCGAAAACTTTTCTTTTGAGAAAATCATATTTGGCAGCGAGTGTCGGACTCTCGCTTTTGATGGCGCGAAAATCGGATCCGTGGAGCACATAGAAATTAAAGCTTTCCGAGAAATCTTCAAACGGATCAGTCATGGCATAGCCGCTGACGAAATCCTTGCGGTCGGCGAGATAATTTTTTTGGCTCTCGTTGCGCCAGCTCAGCTGATAAAATGCGACGCTCGGATCATCGGCGGGTACAGGAATTTTGCCGTCGACGAATTCGCTCGGCGCGAGTGAGTCGCCTTTCAATTTTCCAAGGTCGACGATGTGACCGAGCTCGTGGACGAGCACGGCTACGATTTCATCGTCACTGAGCTCGCCGCAGCGCAATTCGATGAGGTGTGAATTCGCGAGTCCGCGCGGATTGTGTTTCGCGAAAAATAATTTCATCGAATCAAGCGAGCTTGTGAGATTTTGCGGCAGCGCTGTGAGGGTGCTCTCGACTAGCGATTTGCAAGTTTCGACTTCAGCAGCGGAGAGTTCAGGTGTGTTTGCGAGCAAGTCGATTTTCAGATTGCGCGCATCAAATTTGGCGGCGAGATTTTCGACATCGGTGAGCGGGCGTTCGACGGTCGGAACTTTCGGCAAATCCGGGATGAAGCGATTGGCGGCTTGCGGTGGTTCGCTGGCAAAAATTATCGGCAGCTCAAGTGTGGGCACATTTTCGACCGGGTACAGTTTTTCCTCCGCGAAAAATCCGAGCGCAGTATGCGTGCCGATGGCGACGGCTGCACAGACGAGCAGAACAAACGCGATTTTTGAAAATTTCAGAGTGGGCATTTCAGCACAAAAAGGGACTCAATTTACGAAAAAAAAGGCTTTCTGTCAAGTCAGAGAAAGCCTTTTAAATCGTATTGATTTCAGGATTTAGTTCACCGCTTATTCATCTTTTGCGGACTTTTTCTTTTTCGGTTTTTCCTCACCAGCTTCTTCTGTGTCAGCTTTCTTCTCGGTCTTTTTTGCGGAAAGTTTTTTCGGTTTAGCGGCGTTGGCGAGATCTTTCACTGAAAGCGCGATACGGTGGTCGTCTGGATTGATTTCAATAATTTTCGCCGTCACTGCGTCGCCGACTGCGAATTCGATTTTTTCCTCGTTTTCCGAGGTGTGCAACAGTCCGCTCACGTCCTCGGTTAATTGTACGAGCGTGCCGAAAGGTGTGATTTTTTCGACTGTGCCATTGACAGTGTCGCCGACTGAAAACTGCTCAATATTTTTGAGCCACGGATCAGTCGTGAGCCGTTTCATCGAAAGCGAAATTTTGTCTGGGCTGATGCCGATGACCACCGCTTCCTTTTCTTCACCGACGCGTGCGTAATTCGCTGCGTCCGTCACTTTGCCCCACGCGACTTCGGAGAGATGGACGAGACCTTCGAGTCCGTCACCGAACATGATGAAAATGCCGAAGTTGACGATGCCGGTGACTTTGCCGGAAATTTTCTGACCAACCGAAAGCTTCGAAATGGCAGCGGTGCGTTTCTTCGCAAGTCCGGCTTTTTCCGACAGAATTAATTTGTTCTCATCCGGTTCGGCGGTGAGGACCTGGACGGTGAATTTTTCGCCGACGAATTTCGCCAGCTTCGACAAAATCTCGCTCGCGTTGGCGCCATTCACGCGCGGGTAGTGCTCAGGTGCGAGCTGGCTCACAGGGATGAAAGCGCGGATGCCGTTGAACTCAGTCATGAGTCCGCCCTTGTTTGCTTCGCGAATCGTGACATCGATTGTTTCGTCCGTGTCGCGCATTTCCTGTAATTTGACCCAGGCTTTTTCACGGCTCGCTTTGCGCAGACTTAGGACATAGTAGCCGTCAGCATTTTCCTCCTCGACGACATAAGCTGTGACGTCGTCACCCTCGACTAATTTTTTCGCTGTGTCGAATCCGTCGATTGCCTCGCGACCGGCGATGATACCGGTGTAAGTGCCGTTGATTTCGACCAAGATTCGGTTGTTCGAAATATTTACAACCTTGCCGGTGACCGGCTGTCCGGGTTGTGGTGGCGCGGGAATTTCATCCTCGGCCAAAAGCGCAGCCATCGCGCGATTATCTTTTTTACTCATTGTGCGGGGGGTTAAAAAATAAAAGCTTTCTCACGATTTCCGCGAATCGGGAAAAAGCCGGTGGATTCTACGGCTAAAAATTTCATTCGTCAAAACTCAGAAACATGGAGCATGTAGCACATAACATGGAACATGGAAGAGGTTTGAAAAGACCCTCTTTTGTAAAGAGGTTGTCGGGAAGATTTAGCAGTTACGAGACTTGAAAATTCGAAAATTTTTTCCAGCTCAAGTCTAAATAAGTTTCGAGATTAGAATTCACCGCCGCCGAGGCTCTTGGTCGCTTCGATTTGGTTTTTGATCTTGAGCAGCACCGATTTCAAAATGAAGTCCGCGAATTGCTCGATGCGCGTGAATTCCAGTTCAATTTTCCGTTCCACCAAAAAGTCGCGTGTCACGAAAGTGGTCAGTTTCACGAGGCTCGGGAAAAGCTCACCTTCCGGTGAGACGGCAGTCGCGAGTAAGCGCGCCGGCTGAGTCAGCCCGAATTCGAGTAAGCCGAAGCTCCACACATCGAGTGCATTTTTTACTTCGGGCGGGAAATCGGTGTGGGCGACAAGCGTGCGTTCGCCGACTTTGGGTGCAATCAAAATTTGCGCGTTTTCGCCCAGCACGACCTCGAATTCTTTCTGCGCCTCAACCTCGACGAGCGCGAGAATTCCGAGAATCAGTCCGGCGGGGATGTTGTGATCGAGGCAGCGCGAAATCAAAATCATCGCGGCGGTATTCGAGCGCGTTTGTAGAAATTTGCCAATCACTTTCGCCAGGCGGTCGTCTTTGGCGCGGGCTTTGCCTTCCGCTTTTTTTAGCGCCTTTTGCGCTTTTTGGGCTTTGCGAATTTGCTCGCGAAAAACTTCGTCGGAAATTTCAGCGGCTTTGCCGCCGCCGCTTTCATCGTCAATCGGATTCAGGCTTTCGAGACTCATTCTTCGTTTTCTTCGAGCTCGTGAATTTTGTCCTCAATTTTGCCCCAAATTCGGCGCGCTTTTTTCTTCAAAAGCTTCTGCGTCTTTTTCGGTGTGAGGCTGAGTCCGAGCACTGACGCGATGGCGCCGCCAATCACAAGACCGGCGAGCAATTTGCCAGTGGATTTTTTTTCGGGATTTTCGTTCGAGTCAGTCATTCAAAGGGTCTTGTCCCCAGGTTTGGTAAATCCAATGGTAAATCATTTCTAGGGCGGTTGTGAAGAGGCCGAAGAAAAACCACATTACTGGGAGAATTGACCATAGCACCGCGTCACTGCTATTTGTCGCGAGCTCGGCGGAAGTCGAGGCTGTCTGTCCCAACTGATAAATCAAAGCATTGATGACGATGGTCGCCAAAATCGTGAATACGATTCCATAAATTGTGATGAGATTTTGGCGGCTCCCTTGAGAATTTGAAAGTTCGAGGATAAACATACTAGCGAAAGCTGAAACGACGAGCTGGAGTGTTGCGATTAGAGCCACTGGCTCTAAAACTTTATCTGAGCTCAAAATTGCGATTGTAAGAAAATTGACTGGTAAAAGAAAAATAAAAATCAGAACATTCGAGGAGATTACATTTTTCAAGATCTTGCGGGTATCAGCGTATTTTTCGCGATCAATCGTGGCAAAAATAAACGTGCCGAGGCAATTCGTGATGAGTGCCGTGATGAGTCCCATGACGACGGCAGAAAAAGTCAAAAACGGTCCAGAAATTCCTTGCCCACCGAGTGTTAGGACAAAAGCCACCAGAATGCTTGTTCCAATCAAACCAATCCCGATGCCTGCGAGCGATTTGAAAAAGAAAAGTGGGAAATGAACTTCGCGCGGCGGAATAAATGGCATCGCAGGTGGGTTAGTTTTTCTTGAAAATTTTAGTGTGAAAGATGATGAGAGTGGCGACACCGAGCGTGAGCGCCGTGTCGGCGAGATTGAAATTTGGAATGATACTGAGAGCGACGAAGTCGGTGACGTGGGCGAAAATAATTCTCTCGCCGAGATTCGCGATGGCCCCGCCGAAAATTATGCCAAACGCGAATGCACCAATTTTAGAGGTTTTGCGGACGTTTTTCACGAAAATATTTCCGAGTACGCCGAGTGCGACGAGCGAGAGCAGGATAATCCAAATCCGCGGAAATTCGATGCCGAAAGCGAGATTGGAATTTTCGACAAACTCCAATTTCAAAAACGGCAGAATTTTGTACGGTACGAATAGATATTTTTGTGCGCCAAACTTCGTCAGGATGTCGAGAAAAACGATTCCTGTGAGCGCGCCCCAAAATATTCCTCGATTCTTCATCACCGGAATTTTAGCAAAATTAAATTTATAAAAAAAAGCTGAAATTATTAGGCATTCAGGTTACTGAAAAAAATCGCCGCAGTGAGATTGTGCATATTCTTGAGCTGAGTATTTCGATTTCTGAATTTGACCTCGCAGCGTAGCTTGGTAGCTTTTACGCTTAGATTAAAAGCTCTCTGTGTTTTTTAAGAAGATTATCAGGCAGATTATCTTCGATTGCCTTCAGAAGATTGGATCTCGGCTCGTCCCTTGGTTTTTTATAAGTCATGCGCTTGCCCGATTCTGAAAACATCCTGCGCATAGTCTGACGTGCATCGTCGGCTATATTATCTGGGTTCATTTTCCTCAGCATGGAAACTCGGTCGTCAATAAATCTCTCAACTAATTCTCGTGGGATAGAAGCACTTTGTTTTTTATTTAAACTATTTTTCAAAATCTCAGTTATCGCGTTTCTGGATTCAGTATGATTGACCTTCCAGTTTTTAATTAAATCAATCAAAAAGCGCACTTGTGTTGCCAGGATTTCGTAATCAGCGGTTGCGGTCTCTACGCCGGGAATGTAATTATCTTTAAGCATTAATAAAAAAGGTAGAAAATTAAGGTGGAAAATTTTACAGGTTTTCATTACACTTGCCAAGCTTTTTTAATTCCCCAAAGATGGATTACAAATTTTTGCCAACCACTGACCCGCAAGTTTTGGAATTGTTGCGCGCTGAGGAAGCTCGCCAAAAATCCGGGCTTGAGTTAATCGCCTCAGAAAACTACGCTTCGGCGGCAGTACTTGAGACGATGGCTTCGGTTTTGAATAACAAATATTCCGAAGGCTATCCGGGTAAAAGATATTACGCTGGCAATGAAGTCGTCGATTCGGTCGAGAGTCTCGCCATCGAGCGTGCGAAAAAACTCTTCGGGGCTAACTTCGTGAATGTTCAAGCTTTGTCAGGTTCGCCCGCGAATCTCGCGGTTTACTTCGCGCTGGTTCAGCCGGGCGATACGATTCTCGGATTGAAGCTCGATCATGGCGGACATCTATCACATGGTCATCCGATTAATTTCACGGGCAAGACTTATAATTTCGTGCAGTATGGTGTGAATCCGGTGACTGGTCGCGTCGAGATGGACGAGGTGGAAAGATTGGCGAAAGAGCACAAACCGAAAATGATTGTGGCTGGATTTTCAGCTTACTCGCGTGATTTCGACTGGGTGCGTTTCAAGCAAATCGCGGACGAAATCGGTGCGCTCACTTTCGCGGACATCGCGCACGTCGCCGGACTGATTGCCGGTAAGGCGATTGCTGGTCCGATCGAAGCGGGTTTCGATGTCGTCACGACGACGACTCACAAAACCTTGCGCGGACCGCGCGGCGCACTCATTTTTTCAAAAGATGAAGAAGTGGCGAAGAAAATCAATCGCTCGGTTTTCCCGGGATTGCAGGGCGGACCGCACGAGCATGTCATCGCAGCGATTGCAGTTGCGCTCGGAGAAGCTTTGCAGCCAGAGTTTTCCGAGTACGCGAAAAAAGTCATTCAAAACGCGCAAACTCTGGCGACTCAGTTGATTGCCAAAGGTTTCAAGATTATTTCCGACGGGACGGACAATCACCTCATGGTCGTCGATTTGCAGAATAAAAATGTCGGCGGCAAAGAATTCACCGATGCGCTCGACCGCGCCGGAATTTCCGCCAGCGCTTCGACGATCCCGAATGATCCGAATCCACCGATGAAGCCGAGCGGTGTGCGGCTCGGGACAGCCGCAATCACGACGCGCGGAATGGGGGAGGCGGAGATGGTCAAAATTGCCGAGTGGATTGATCGTGTCGCGCAGAATTTCGCTAACGAAGATGAGCTCGCCAAAATCAAGAAAGAAGTTTCGCAGCTTGCGGTTAAATTTCCTGTGCCGGGAATTTGAATCCGGGCTTTTTCATAGTGAGGTTCACCACTTAGATTCTTCGATTTGTATCGACTGCCAGAGCTTGTTTTTTATTTCGTTGAGAGCATTATCAATTTGCTTAAGAGAAAGCGTGAGCATCTGATTTGCGGATTCTTCAGTAAGCGGTTCCCAGCCGCAGTTGAAAAATTTTCGAATCATTTTTCTAACAGGGTATTCTCTCTCCCAGTCAGCTTTCATTTTCAGACGCAGAGCATCTCTTTCGAATGCCTTTAAGGTATTTTCAAACCTCTTATACCAGATTTTCATGAGTGCTTCTAAATGTACTTCAGACCGATTTTCTTGTGAAAAAACCAAAGCAAGTCTCCTCTCTACCTGCGCTTCCAAAGCTTTTGACTCAGGGTTTTTAAGTTTTTCAATCCCGAGTTGATCTTGAGTTTCCGCCCTGATTATAAGCTTATCCATGTCCTTGGGATTAAGTTAAATGAGGGGTAAAATTACTCCGCTTTTTTAAAAATTGCAAAATGGATTCAATCAAAGTCGGTCTGCTCGGTTTCGGTGTCGTCGGCTCAGGTGTCGTCAAAGTTTTGCAAAAAAATTCCGCCGAAATTGAAAAACGTGTTGGTCGCAAGATTGAGCTGGCGGCGATTGCGGACCTCGATCTGAAAACTGACCGAGGAGTCAAAGTGGACAAGAAAATTCTCACGACTGACGGATTCGCTGTCTGCGCTGATCCGCAGATCGACATCATCGTCGAGACGGTCGGCGGCACAGGCATCGCCGCGAAATTTATCGAGACGGCGCTGAGTCACGGTAAACACGTCGTGACAGCGAACAAAGCGCTGCTCTCCGAAAAAGGCGAGCCGCTTTTCGCACTGGCGGAGAAGCAGGGCAAACTTTTGCTTTTCGAGGCGGCGGTCGGCGGCGCGATTCCAATCGTGCGCACGCTCAAGACTGATCTCGCCAGCGAGAAGATTGAAAAGATTTTTGGCATTTTGAATGGGACTTGTAATTTCATTCTCACGAAATTGGCGAATGAAGGTGGCGAGTTTGCCGAAGTTCTCGCGGACGCGCAGAAGCGCGGCTTCGCTGAAGCTGACCCGACGCTCGACATCGAGGGCGGGGACACGGCGCACAAAATCGCACTGCTGGCTTCGATTGCTTTTGGTGCGAAGATTGATTTTTCCAAAATTCACATCGAAGGCATTACGAAATTATCTGCCGCCGACTTTGAATTCGCGCGTCGTCTGAATCGCAAAATCAAACTCATCGCAATCGCGAAAAAAGAAAATGGTGAGATTGAGATCCGCGTGAACCCGACGCTCTTGCCGATTGAATCGCCGCTCGCGAAGATTGACGGCGTGACGAATGCGATTGCGGTGCACGGTCAAAATCTCGGTCAAATCATTCTCTCGGGTCCGGGTGCGGGCTCGCTGCCGACGGCGACGGCGGTGGTCGGCGATATCATCGAGGCAGCGCGCGGTTCTGAGATTCCGAGTCGCGGCGTGCCGGAGCGATTGCTCCAAAAATTTCCAATCAAAAAAATCGACGCAATCGAGAGCGAATTTTATCTGCGCTTCGCAGTGAAGGATGTGGCGGGCGTGATTCGCGATATCTCAAATGTCTTGGCGAAATACGAGCTCAGCATTCGCGACATTTTGCAGCTTGATCTGAATGAATTTAAGCGCGAGGTGCCACTCGTGATTTTGTTGCACAAAAATTCTGAATTGCTCGTGCGCAAAGCGGTCGAAGAAATCAATCAGCTGAAGTGTGTGAACGGCAAAACGGTCGTGCTGCGCGTTGAAGAATAATTTGCTTCAGGTTGTTGAGACAGATTGATATTTTGGTTGTAGAATGCTGTTTTAAGATTTTGAAATGGGTAGCGTAGAAAAATTTCCGCCGGGTGAGCTACCAGAAGATTGTTCGGACGCATATTTTATTTTTCAGCTCAATCGAAATCCTGAAGACAGAACAGTGTTTTCATTATGTTTCTCACAGGTATGCGCACGAACAACTCCAGGATCAAAAGATAAAAACGATATCAATGGTATTACTGGCAAAGTTGATACTGTCGATATTGCAACCGAAAGAGCCAAGGAATAAATTTTTTGAGGGATGTTAAAATTCCTCAAAATGCACTCTCAAAAAATTCGTGTCGCGCTCATTCACGACTGGCTCACCGACTTCGGCGGTGCCGAGCGGGTGTTGCTCGCACTGCATGAGATTTTTCCTGATGCGCCGATTTTCACGAGTTTTTTTCGTCCGGAGAATTTACCGATGTTTGCCGAGGCGGATGTGCGCACGAGTTATCTGCAAAAAATTCCTTTTGCCAAAAAACACCACCGCCTGTTTTTTCCTTTCATGCCGGCGGCGGTCGAGTCATTCGATTTGTCCGAATTCGATCTCGTGATTTCTGACTCGTCGTCGGGTTGTGCCAAGGGTGTGATTACGAAGCCGGAGACGCTGCATATTTGCTATTGTCACAATCCGAATCGCGCGCTCTGGGACGGTTCGCACGAATATCTGCGTTTGCACGAGAATAATTTCAACTGGCTTGCGCGCAAAATGATTCCGCGCCAGCTGATGAAAATGCGCATTTGGGATCGCGTCGCGGCGGATCGGGTCGATTATTTTTTGGCGAATTCCGAATTCGTAAGCAAGCGCATTCAAAAATATTACCAGCGTGATTCTGTCGTGATTTATCCGCCAGTCGAGACCAAAAGTTTTTCGCCGAGCGAGGAGAAAGCCAAGAATTATTTTCTCGCGGTGGGGCGGCTGATTCCCTACAAACGTTTCGACCTCGCGATTCAGGCGGCGAATGTTTTGGGCGTGAAATTACGCGTCGTCGGAGTTGGCCCGGAAGAAAAGAAGCTGCGGGCGATGGCTGGTCCGACGGTGCAATTTTTCGGCAAAGTCTCAGAAGAAATTTTGCGGCGCATGTACCGGGAATGTCGCGCGCTCATTTTTCCCCAGGTCGAGGATTTCGGACTGACTGCGGTTGAAGTGCAAGCTTCCGGACGACCGGTCGTCGCCTTTCGCGGTGGTGGCGCGTGCGAGACTGTGCGTCCGAATCATTCCGGAATTTTTTTCGCCGAGCAAACCGTCTCGAGCTTGGCGGACGCGCTGCAGCGGGCGAGCGCGAAGCGCTGGGTCAAGAAATCAATCGTCAAAAACGCGGAACGATTCGATGTCGTCAATTTCAAAAAAAACATTCTCCAATTTGTCGAAGAGAAGTTGTCTGAAAATTAGAACTTTCGTTCGATTTCAAAAAGATCAATCGTCCATTTGCCGTCGCGCAGGACGACCGCTGCCTTGCGAATCTCGGAATGGGTCGTACCGTCGAAGCTCCACACTGCGTCTTTGCGGAAACGGAAATACTTAGTCGTGAGTTTGCTTTCGGCAGGGAGTCGCTCGATGGCGGTTATTTTTAATTTTCCAGAAATATCATTCTTCATCGAATTCTCAAGCTGCGTGGCGTAGGCCTCGGGACTACTCGCCAAAAATTCAGTGGTGCGCAGTGCGACGGCGGCTGCGTAATTGCCAGCATTAATTTCTTCGAAATACTTCACAAGCACCGTCTCAGCGTCGCGCCAATTTTGTTGGTCGCTTGAGACCGTGCTGTTGGCGTCCTTCGGAAAATAAACGAGCGGTTCGTTCGCGTCTGCCGTGACATCGCTGACTGCTGTGAGTGGTACTTCCTGCGGACGGTGTCGCACAGCGTCGAGCTTGACTATGGCGTATGCGCCTGCCGTGATGAAAAGTGCCGAGCCGGAGATGATTAAAGCTGCCGGTAGTTTGGATTTCTTTTTGCGATAGAACATGTTTCAAATGTTAGCAGAAATTTTTTGCGCGAGACCGTCGGCGTCCAGTCCGTATTTTCTCAGCAAATCTTCACTGGTGCCACTCTCACCAAAGCCAGTCATGCCGATGCGGGTAAGTTTACAGTCACAATTATTCTCCGCGATGAGTTCGGCAATCGCGCTGCCGAGTCCGCCGATAATTGAGTGATCTTCCGCGGTAAAAACTTTTTGAAATTTTTGGACCAGCGGGAGAATTGTCGCTGTGTCGAGTGGCGCTAGTGTCGAGACATTCACGACAGTCAGATTTTTGCCCTGCGACTCCAAGCTTGCCGCCGCGGCGAGTGCGAAGGGTACCTCCGTGCCGATGGCGAAAATCACGCCGTCACTACCTTCGCGCAAAATATCGGCCTTGCCTAAATTAGCTTCAAATTTCTCATCATAGACGAAGGGAACTTTTTGTCGTCCGAGTCGGAGGTAGCAGGGAGATTGCTCTGCGGCGATGGCGCGCGTCATCGCACGCGCTTCGAAATAATCCGCTGGGCAATAAACTCGTAAACCAGGCAGTCCGCGCATGAGACTCAAATCTTCGAGTGCCTGGTGGGTCGCGCCGTCTTCGCCAGTCAAAATTCCGGCGTGGCTGCCGACGAGTTTCACATTGTTCCCGGAATAACAGACCGACTGACGAATCTGGTTGTAGCCGAGTCCGGTAAGGAAAACTGCGAAAGTCGCGGCAAATGGAATCTTGCCGCCGTGCGCGAGACCAGCTGCGACGCCGACCAGATTTTGCTCGGCGATGCCGACGTTCCAGGCGCGTGTGGGGTACTTTTCCGCGAATTTCAGCGTCTGGACGGAGTGGCGTAAATCGGCATCCACGACTACGACTTCCGGAATTTTTTCCGCAATATCGAGCAAGCCGTCGCCGAAGCCCTCACGAGTTGATTTCATCGGGCGGATTTTACACGAAAAAAATTTGCTTTTCCTAAATAAAAGTTTAGAATACCAGTAATTTCCGGAAAATCGGTTCGACGGAGGGTTCTAACTTTCCATTCGCCATTTCAACGGAAAGTTTTAACCCCCTTTACAATGTCTGACGATCAGACAACATCCGCCGCTGGCGGCGACAAAACCCTCCATTGTGAGGAATGTGGCAAAGATTTCATCTTTACCGCAGGCGAGCAGGAGTTCTACGAGGAAAAAGGCTTCACTCCGCCGAAACGCTGCCCAGAGTGCCGCGCTGCCAAAAAAGCAGCTGGTCGCCAGTTCACGAAAGTGACCTGCGCTGGTTGTGGCAAGGAAACCGAAGTCCCGTTCGTTCCGAGCGGAGACCGACCGGTTTACTGCCGCGAGTGTTTCGAAGCGAACAAAAGATAATTTTTTCGTTTCAAAAGAAAAGAGGGTCTAGCGCCCTCTTTTTTGTGCCTCCAAAATTTGCAGGGCGATTTCTGCGAGTTCGTCCGCGCGGATAACGGCGGTTTTTTTAATTTTCAAAAGTTTTAATTTCACTCCGATTTTTCGACGAATCATCGCGCTGCCACTGCCGATGCCACCAGAGAAAATGAGCAGATCGACGCCGCCTAAAATTCCCGTAAAAGCGAAAATTTGCTCGACGACGCGCTGCACGAAAATCTCGACTGCCAATTCATAATCGGGATTTTTCCGCGCTTCGCGCACGACTTTCGCAAAATCTTTTTCGCCGGTGAGTCCGAAAATTCCCGACTCTTCATTCAGAATTTGTAAAACTTTTTTGGGTGAAACTTTCATTTGCTCGACCAAAAATTCAAACACGCCTGGGTCGAGATCGCCTGCGCGGGTGAGCATCGGGAGTCCGGCAGCGGGCGTGAACGCCATCGAAGTCTCGACGGATTTTCCATTGCGCACGGCGGTTACCGACGCGCCACCACCGAGGTGGCAAATCAAAATGCGCTCCGGTAATTTCCCACGCTCACGCAATTGGCGCAGAATGTTTTCGCAGGCGATGCCGTGGAAGCCGAATTTGCGGATGCCAAACTGCGCGGCGATTTTTTTCGCGATTGGCAGTGTGCGCGCGGTGAGTGGCAGCGTGTGGTGAAAATTCGTGTCGAAGACGCCGACGATTTTCGCGCGCGGCAATTCGGCGCGAATCGTTTTGACGAGCTGCACGGCGGGGCGATTGTGCAGTGGTGCGAGCGCAATCAGTTTTTCTAACTGGCGCAGTTCGCCTGCGCCGAGCAATTTTGGCGCGCTGAAAATTTCGCCGCCGTGCACGATGCGAATTCCGAAAAGATCGATTTCGTCAGTATTTTTGATTTTCAATTTCCGCAAAATTTCCGCGAGTGCATGGTCGCGATTTGGCGCGGTGAATTCCGCCAACTTTTTTTCGTTCTCGAAAAAAGCGCATTTCAGCGTCGCGGATCCGGGATTGAGTGCGAGGATTTTCATTTTGAAGGCGTATTCCAGTTTTCGACTTCACTCGGATCGACTCCATTTTTCATTATAAATTCGTGATGCGTACGGATTTTCCCAGCGATGATTTTGCGAATTGCATCAAATTTCGCGCGGGAAATATTTTTTTGCGCACACAATTTTTCTGCCGCGTCGAGCGCGACATGGAAGCGCGAAGTGCGGTTGCGGACTTCGAGATCGAGTGGCGTGGTGGTCGAGCCTTCTTCTTCGTAGCCATTCACTTTGATACGGTGGCTGCCGGAATAATCGAACAACAGTTTTTTGACTGTGTGCGGATATCCGTGAAAATTGAAAATTACATTTTTGTCAGTCGTGAAAAATCGGTCCAAGAATTTCGAATTTGTCGCGGTCGTCGGATCGCCGACGCCGAGCGCGGTCAGCTCGCTGACATTCACGAAGCGCAGCCGAATTTGCGGCAATAGCTCGCGCAAAATCTTGAGCGCGGCGAGCGACTCATTCGTCGCGTAGTCACCACTCGCTGCCAACACAATTTGCGGATGGCGGTCGCTCAAGAATTTCCATTCCATGATTCCGTCGCGCATTTGCTTCCGCGCTTCGGGTAGCGTGAGCCACTGCGGTAAATCTTTTTTGCCGACGACGATCAAGTTCAATTTGTTGCGCGAACGTAAAGTTTCCTCCAGCGTGGCGAGCATCGAATTCGCATCGGGCGGCAGAAAGGCGGAAATCAGATTGCCGTCTTTCTCGAGCATGCTTGAGAGCAGCGAAGGATTCTGGTGCGAGAAACCGTTGTGGTCTTGGCGTTCCAAGAGCGAAGTCAGAATTAAATTTAAACTTGGAAGCGGCGGGCGAAATTTCACGCCGTGCGAGGCTTTCACGAATTTACAAAATTGGTCCGCCATACTCGCGACGATTTGTGTAAAAGCTTCGTAGCTCGCGAAAAAACCGTGGCGACCGGTTGCGACATAGCCGTGCAACATGCCGAAAAGCGTGTGCTCAGAAAGCAGTTCCATCACGCGACCCTCGCGCGCGAAGTCGCGATCCCATTTCTCGAGCGGCCATTGCCAGCTTCTTTTCGTCACGCGAAAAATCGCTTCGAGTCGATTCGAATAAGTTTCGTCCGGCGAAAAGAGGCGGATATTTTTTTTGTTTGTCGCGAAGACCTTCGCCAAAAATTCACCGCCGACAGCCATTGCACTTTTTTGCGCTATGCCGCGCGCTTTGATTGCTGCCGCGAATTTTTCAAGTCGTGGTAATTTCAAATTTTTGACGACCTCGCCACCGCGCGCGAATTTCTGCGTTCCGCAACTTTTGCCGATGCGGGGAATCAATTTCGCGATGGCGGAATCAAGCTTTAATTTTCCGCTCGGCAGGACTTGGACGAGTTCTGCGAAATGATAGGAGTGTAGCCAGTTTTCTAATGCGCGTAGATTTTTCGGATTCTCGCGTACATCTTCAAGCACGACTTGGTGCGAGAGGCAGTTGCTTTCCAATTTCTTCGCGCCGTCGGATTTCACTCCAGTCCAACCTTTCGGCGTGCGCAAAATCACGACTGGCCACTTCGGCTTTACGACTGCTTTGCCACTGCGCGCTGACTTTTGAATCGCGCGAATTTCCGTCAGGGCGGCATCCATCGTGCTTGCCATTTTCTCGTAAACTTTTTCAGCGTGACCAGTGACGAAGTGCGGTGCGTAGCCGAGTCCTGCGAAAAATTTTCGAATTTCCGAGTCGCTCATTCTTCCGAGAACTGTCGGTCCGGAAATTTTGTAACCGTTCACGTGGACGATTGGCAAGACGGCGCCATTTTCGCGTGGCGACAAAAGTTTGTTGCAATTCCACGCCGCCGCGAGTGGTCCGGTTTCCGCTTCGCCGTCACCGACGAGACAGACCGTCACCAAATTCGGATTATCCAGTACGCTGCCGAAAGCGACCGAGAGTGAGTAGCCGAGTTCGCCGCCCTCGAGGATCGTGCCGGGAGCGGCGGGATTCGAATGGCTCGGGTAGCCGTAGGGTGCAGAGAATTTTCCGCAAATTTCGGCAAGACCTTTGTGCGTAAACGGAATTTTCTCCGGATAAAAATGCGCGAGCGATTTTTCCAAAAAAAGATTCGCTTGGACTGCAGGGAAGCCGTGACCGGGACCGGCGATGAAAAGAAAATCGGCGTTCGTTTTTTGGATCAAGCGATTAACATTCGCATAAACAAAATTAATCCCCGGGCAGGTGCCCCAGTGACCGAGTAGGCGCGCCTTGATATCGCTTGGTCGCAGCTCGCGCTCCAGCAAAAAATTATCACGCAAATAAATCTGAGCGACGGCGAGATAATTAGTCGCGCGCACATATTTTTGCAACGCAGCAATTTCTGTTTTTGGGATGGTCATTTTTATATTAGTTTCTCGGTATTTTAACACGTTTTTTTATTCTTTTCAATGACGCAAAAACTGAATCCCAAAACTAATTTAGATTTGGGCGGCGATGAATTTTCGAATTTTCCAGTCTCGTAATTCACGAAATAATTTCCATTCGAAACGCCCATCGGGGCGTTTCTACAGTAATTTTCTATAGCAAGTCCTGGAATTTTAGCGTTTGGATTTTTTGAGCCTTGAGTCTTGATGCACGCCTGTCGTTAACCCACCACTTAAGTGGTGGGTTAACTTGAACTGAGCCTTGAGTGTTATTTGAAAATTTGTAAATTCTGTAAATTGGAAAATTTCCTTCATGCTTCATGCTTCAGAATGTACTCGCGCAGCGGCGGGATGCCGTTGAATTCAATCGAACTGTATGAGGTCGTGTAGGCACCAGTCGAGAAAACATAAATGCGGTCGCCTTCGCGGCTTTTTTTCGGGAGTGTGTATTTGAAATTCTCGTACAGGACATCGACACTGTCGCAGGTCGGACCGGCGAGAATCACTTCGCGCAAGTCGCGCGAGTGTCTTTCGGTAAAAATCGGATATTTAATCGCCTCGTCGGTCGTCTCAATCAGACCACCGAATTTCCCGATGTCGAGAAAAACCCACTCGGTTTCGCTGGTCGCTGATTTTTTGGCGATTGTAATAATCTCGCTCACTATCACGCCAGCATCGCCGACAATCGAGCGGCCCGGCTCGACAAAAATTTCCGGCATGTTCGCGCCAAAATTTTTCTTCAAAAAACGCTTGATTTCTCGAGCGTAAATTTTGAGGTTTTGTGCCGGCTGCAGATATTTCGACGGGAAACCGCCGCCCAAATTAATCGCGCGCAAATTCACGCCCTCGTGTTTTGCCAAACCGAAAATCTGCTTGACCTGACCGATGGCGTTGTCCCACTGACCGATGTGGCGCTGCTGCGAGCCGACATGGAAGGAAATACCGTAAGGATCGAGTTTGCGTTTTTTCGCTTCGATAATCAGGTCATAAATCATGTCGGGGTGCGCGCCGAATTTTCGCGAGAGTGGCCAGTCTGCGCCGCTGCCTTCCGTGATGAGTCGGAAAAAGATTTTTGATCCGGGCGCGCGGCGGGCAATTTTCCGCAAATCTGAGAATGAATCCGTCACGAAAATCCGCACGCCCTTTTTGTAAGCTGATTCGATGTCGGCTTCTTTTTTGATTGTGTTGCCGAAGCTGATTCGTTCGGCTGACACGCCGAGGTCGAGTAATTTATCAATTTCAAAAATCGTCGCCGCGTCAAAATTCGAGCCCTTTTTGTGGAGCAATTTAATCACGCGCGGATTGGGATTGGCCTTGATCGCGTAATAAATCGCAGCTGTGGGGAAGTTCTCGTGGAGCTCGTCGTAGTTCTGTGCGATTTTTTCCAGATTGATAATCAAAAAAGGCGTTGCCTTATCCGCAGCAAACTTTTTGATTTCCTCAAACTCAGCCTTACTCACGAAATTTGAGATTTTGCGGGTGGTGGAAGTGAGCATCAAAGATTGCGAGAAATGGAGCGGATGATCCCGCTAGGCGGGACGACCTGCGCTTTTTAAATTGGAGCGGATGATCCCGCTAGGCGGGACGACCTGCGCTCTGTGAAGTTGGAGCGGATGATCCCGCTAAGCGGGACGACCTGCGCTCTGTGAAGTTGGAGCGGATGACCGGGTTCGAACCGGCGACCTCCACCTTGGCAAGGTGGCGCTCTAGCCAACTGAGCTACATCCGCGTGCCGAGAATTTTAGCAAAACTTTTTTTGAATTCAATTAAAATCTTCCCGTGAAAATTCGTATTTTGGCAATCGCGAAAAAGCCCCAAAATTGGGCTGCGGCAGCAGAGGCTGATTTTTTCAAGCGTCTGCAGAATTTCGCCGAAATCGAGATTATCTTGCTTGCTCCGGCCGATGAAAATTCGCTTGCGGAAAAGGCGAAAAAAATTGAAGCGGACAAACTGCTCACCAAAATTTCACCTGACGATTTCGTGTTGGCCTGCGATCCGGGTGGTCGCAGTTTGAGTTCGGAAGACTTCGCGGAAATTTTCCGCGAGGCGCGCGACACTGCAAAAAAAGTTGTTTGTGTGATTGGCGGTTCGTCTGGTCTTGATGCCAAAGTCTTGGCGCGGGCGGATTTGAAAATCTCTTTTTCGCCAATGACTTTCCCACACGAGCTTTTTCGTGTGATTTTACTTGAGCAGATTTACCGCGCGTTCACCATTCTCGCCGGAAAAAAATATCACAAATAGCGGGTAGTGTTTAGTGTTAGTGTCTAGTGTTAGCGTTGGCAGAATTTTTTCTAAAAAATTTGCGAGAGTGCGAAGGCGCCGAGCGCGACGAGCACTGCCAAAATCAGCCAATTTTTCAAATCGAGTTTGCGCCGTTCGGCAGCCACGCGCTGTTCGACTTCTGCCACGACCATTTTGGCAACGCAATTGGGGCAGCGCATTTCGGCAATCTCGACAGCATCACCGCAGCTCGTGCAATTCAATTTGGCGACGAAGCTTTTGCAGTGCTTACATTTTTTCGCATTCTTCTCGATGATTTCCGCGCACCAGGGACATTTCCGCAAATTTAAATCGACGCTGCAAAATTTGCACTTCAGTGCATCGTCTTTGATTTTTTCGCCGCAGGCAGGACAATCCTTCAAATAGTTGGTAGTTAATAGTTCGTAGTTTATAGACTTGTCTGTATCTTGGCCTATTTTAACAAATCTATTTGCGGCTCTGCTAAAATCTTCGCACGATGAATTCCAAACCGATTCGCGTCGCAATCAATGGCTACGGTCGGATTGGCCGTTGTTTTCACCGCCAAGCGCTGGGTGACGCCGCAATCGAAATTGTCGCGGTCAATTCGCGCGCCGATGCGGCGATGCACGCGCACCTGCTGAAATACGATTCGATTTACGGCAAATGTGCGGCGGAGATTTCGGCTGAGAAAAATATTCTCAAAGTTAATAGCGCTGAGATTGCCGTACTCGCTGGTGATCCGGGCAAGGATTTTTCTTGGCGCGATTTCGACGTCGATGTCGTGATCGAGGCGACCGGACGACTCACCGATTATTCCGGCGCGGCGCTCCATCTCGAAGCCGGCGCACGCAAAGTGCTAGTGACGGCGCCTTGCAACGACATTCGCATTCCGACTTTCGTCGTCGGAGTAAATGATTCCGAATTCGACCCGAGCTCGAAGATCGTCTCGAATGCGAGCTGCACGACGAATTGTCTCGCGCCACTGGCGAAAGTCATTCACGAAAATTTCGGCATTCGCCGCGCGCAGCTTTCGACCGTGCATTCCGTCACGGGTAACCAAAACATTCTTGATAATTCGGGCGGTGATTTTCGTCGCGCACGCAGCTTCATCCCGTCAATCGTGCCGACGAAGACCGGAGTTTCTTCCGCGCTCGGTCGTGTGATTCCGGAGCTGGCGAATAAATTTTCCGGCGTGAGTCTGCGTGTGCCGACGGCGATCGTCTCGCTCGTCGATCTCACGGTCGAGCTCGAAAAAGCGACGACGGCGGAAGCGGTGAATGCGGCGATTGAAAAAAACGCCAAAGGAAAAATGGCGGGAATTCTTGGGATTTCGCGCGAGCCGCTCGTCTCGATTGATTTCCGCGGCGATACGCGCTCGTCGATTGTCGATGCTGAAAACACGAAAATTGTTGACGGAAAATTACTCAAAATTTTGTCTTGGTACGACAACGAATGGGGCTATTCCGCGCGCGTCGTCGATCTCGTCAAAATGCTCGGAGCGTGAATTTGAAAAGATAGCATTAATCTAGCTATAATTAAGCCTTCCAATCTTAATTTTTGTTGATGCTTCGTGATAGCGCCAACGGAAAATTACCTGGAGAACCTTCTCCTGCTGAGCTTGTGCGCGATGATTCGGTCTTTGTGCAAATTTTACAAAACATGCAGGTTGGCAGGGGGCAAGTTTTAAAAAAAGAAACTTTTGATAGTCTGAAACACTGCGGGGGCGATACAGCTTTGAGTGTGGCTCGTTTTTTGGTTGGTGAATTGTTTCCAGTAGCGGAACACACAAATTGTAATTATCGCCTAATGGCTTTTGAAAGTTGCGACGTCTCTGAACTTCTTCGGCACATCCAAAAAATAACTGGAATACAGTTCAGTGAATTTGAAATTAAATTAGTCCGAAGGGCAATTGAGGTGTGTTTGAGGTTAGAGATATTTGCTCAATGCGCTTAACCGAGTTCGATTGGATTTATAAAACTTTGTACGACGGAAGAGGCTAGTTTGCAGACTGCTTTTGATCAGTTTTGCCTCAATGAGTTTGAATCATGAAGATTTGCTAATAATATAAAATATTTGTTAAAATCTGCAACTTCCGATTTGTAATGTCGTCCTTTGACATTTCGGGAAATAAAAGCCAAGAAAACAAATTTTTTAATTTAATTTTTGATATGGAAAAAAAGCCTAAACAGGCTGAACTTATTTCTGATGTGCCACCACGAGAATTAGATAAATTAGGCTTCCAAATTTGTGCGAGCAGAGCGGTTGATCCTCAGCTCGCAGCTTTGATTCGAACTAACCGAAAATTGCTAGGCTATGATCTCGATGCCAATGGACGAGAATTTGGCAGAAAAATTATAGTTCTAGATACTGTTCCGACGACCATGGATTTGGTCGATGATTTGGCGCAGGCGGGACAGATGAATGCCGGTGATGTCTTAATCGCCTTGGAACAAACTAAAGGCTTGGGACAAAATGGCAGAAGCTGGGTTTCCAAGCGAGGTAATTTGCACGCCAATGTTTTGGTCGCTGGAACCGAAGAAGAATTGCGTCTCAGCACGGTGATCGCTGCCTTGGCAAGCAATGCGACGGTTGGCAGTTTCGGAGTAGGGCAAAGCGGCATCAAATGGGTGAATGATATTTTGGTGAAAAACGGGAAAGGCTACGATAAAATTGCTGGAATTCTGACGCGTGTAATTCCGGTAAATATTTCGTCTAGGCTAGCGAATATCGGCATCGGGCTCAATCTCAATACTTTCCCAGAAGCTGCCAACTTGGACCAATTCGTGACCGGAGTCACTACTCTGCGAAAAGAAACCCAACAAGAATTTTCTTTGGCCGAAGTGACTGATGTTTTATTGCAGCACTTGGCTAAGCAATTTTTGCAAGTGCGACTTGGTAATCGACAAGAAATCATTCATGCGTACAATGATCAGTTGGTCGGTAGATTTCAGCCAGCTCGTTTGCATGATGATTCAAATGGCACAGTCGAAGCGAGTGGCAAATTTTTCGGAGTAAATGATTACGGTTATGCTCGAATCGGTACAAGAAAAGGCTTGGAAGAATTTTTTAGTGGCCGTTTGGAGATAGTTCAGTGAAAGAGACGCTTCTGCGAAGTGTCTCTCTTCGTTTCTCGAAATGTCGTGAGATGGAGAGAGGCACTTTGTTTTGGTGTCTTGCTACAGTTTAGGTTTCGGCGAGTCGGGTGGTCCGATTCGCTGATGGTTTTCCACAGGTGTGCGCACACTTGTGGTTTGGTAAAAATTTTTCTAGATCTAGAGAAAGGGGAAAATCATGAAGCGCTTCAGGGAGGTTGAAAGTTTAGTTAAAAATGGCGGCGAGGGGCGAGATGTCCGCGATCTTATTCGTGGAGCTCGCATTTTGGTTTTAAACCGCGGGATTGCTGCAGTTCGGGCGATCCCTACAATCAAAAAGATGGGGGCAAAAGCGATCATCATCGCTAACGATGGTGACATCGCTCGTAATGCCATGCCTGTTCGCATGGCAGATGAGGTGGTAAAAATTGGTCAGCATCCGGCTTACTACAGCAACTTAGATGTTTTACGTAAAGCTATTTTGGAAAGTCGAGCTGATGCGCTTATCCCCATGTGGGGTTTTGTTTCGGAAAACCCTGCATTGCCAGCTTTTTGCGAGCAGGAGGGAGTTATTTTTGTTGGTCCTTCCGCCAAGGCAATGAGCTTGTCGGGCGATAAACTTGCCTATAAGCAAAAGTGTCTTGAGCTGGGAATCGAAACATCTATCTTTGCCGATGCTCCAACCATGGATGCCGCAAAAAAATGGCTTGGCGAAAATGGTGTTCCTGCTATCCTGAAGGGTAAATACACAGGAGGCGGGAAGGGCATCCGCAAAATATTTGAAATTGGACAACTGGAAGCGATGTTTTCTCAAGCGAGTTCT
This sequence comes from bacterium, assembly GCA_021779375.1. Taxonomy (GTDB): domain Bacteria; phylum Patescibacteriota; class Gracilibacteria; order JAHISY01; family JAHISY01; genus JAHISY01. Next base: position 81,273 of record JAJYAT010000003.1, read on the forward strand.
GAGGCGCGGCAAAATTGTGGGAATGACGAGCTTTTTATTGAAAAACTAGTTATGAACGCTCGTCACATTGAAATCCAGGTAATCGGAGATCGTTATGGAAATTATTTTGCGTTTCCGGAGCGAGATTGTTCTCTCCAGCGCAAAAATCAAAAAATCGCTGAAGTTTCGCCGTCACCGTGGAAAGAAATGACACAAGAGCGCCGAGAAAAATTGCAGCAATCCGCCATAAAATTCTTCAGTGCAATTGGTTATCATGGGGCTGGCACAAAGGAGTACTGGTGCAATAATCAAGACAATGCTGGCGAGCTGAACGCTCGTCTGCAGGTTGAGGCTGGCATCAGTGAAATGATCATGGAATTTTACAGGGGCGGGGAAAAAATCACCCTTGATCTTGTAGAGCACATGATTTTGGTTTCATTTGGCGGGAAGCTGGAGCTAGACGAAAAAAACTGTAAACAACGAAAAAATTACACTGCGATCCAATGCAGAATTAATGCAGAGGATCCACGATGTGATTTTCACGCGGATTTTGGGCAAATCCAATACCACGGCTATGGTGCTCAGGATTCACGCCATGTTCGACTTCTGACTTCGATGGAATCAGGCGATCGATTAAGCCCGAATTATGATTCATCAATTGGTCTTCTGATGGTTGGAGCTCTCGGTGGTTGGGCAGGTGCCCACGAAAAGATGGCTGGAGTTCTCAACCAGTACAACATTTTCGGGGTTGCGACAACGATTCCGTTCCACAGGAGACTGCTTAACGATCCAACCATTGCTGATGGTAATTTTGACCTTTCTTTTATAGGGGCCAACGTTGGTCGTTTAGCCGACTATCCTTTGGTGCAGCATCCTGAGGCTTGGAGACTAGGATCATTTGTCGCGAAGTTATCGGCTCTTGGCTACAATCCTGAGCTGAAGCTCGGAATGTACACTAATGTGACAATGCCCTATTTTCAGGCTCCGACTATTGCGGTTCCGAAATTTGAGGTGGTTGAAAGATCTTACCCTGACATTGACAAGGTTGGCGCGGTTGAATACATCGATACGATTCGTCAGCTCAGGAAACAGGGGATTGTAAGTATCATGGACACAATCCGTGATGGTTTTCAGTCGGATTTTAATAATATGCAATCCGGCTGGCTTGATTCTCAGGTTGCTCCGATTATGGACGAATGCGGCTACGTCGGGATAGAGAATTTTGGGGGCGCGCATTATCACGTCTCCCTAATTGCACTTAAGCAAATGCCTTGGAGTGTGTCCCGGCACTGGAAAAAATTAGCTCCAAAAACGCCAAGCGCAAGTTTGGTACGGTGTGTAGTCGGCAATGGCTATGCGCCGTTACCGGAAAATGTGTTGGTTGAAGGTTCGAGGCTGAATCATGAAAGTATTGACTGGATGCAAGATTTCGATTTCAACTCCGTCGAAAATTTAGCGCTGACGGCAGCGCTATATGCTAAAAACCCTAGTCGGATTTATGAGCTGAACTTGTCTCTGACTCCGCCATCAACAGGACAGGGTTTTTCCGTTGATTACCAGATGCAACAAGTGGCAGCTGGAATCGAAATTATTAAAAAGGTCAACGGTGTAAATGAAGAGGAGGCGATTAAGAGGTTCATTACTCGCGGTAAGGACATGGCTGGACTATTTGACCCGAAGCAAGTTTTCGATTTATTTTCTGCCATCAAAAAAACGTGGCCCGAGCTTGTTTTACGATATCATTGTCATAACACAACAGGTCGCGGAATCGAAATGGCAGTCGCTGCGGCCAGGGCAGGGGTTGAAATCATCGACACCGTCAATGACGGCATGGCTAGATTCTATGGTCAGCCGCCAGTTTTGGCGGTAGTTGCAGCGCTACAAGACGAAGGGCTTAAAACCCCACTAAACCTGGAGGCAGTGCGGGCAGCAAAAGCAGTTTTTACTCAAGTGATGCCCTTTTGGGATCGTTGGTGTGGGACCGCGATTAAAGGTCCCAACTACGATGTTAAAAGGAGCTTGCAAGCTGGAGGTGCGTCATCCAGTTTTTACAAGTCCCTAATGGATGATGGACTGATGCACTTACTGCCTTATGTAGAGCGTTATATTTCTGAGTATGTTAAAATTTATGTTTATAACAACGTAACGCCCGGTCAGCAGATTACAAACACTACTGCTATCGGGAATGTGAAGGCCGCTTTCAAAAGGGGCGGCTACGAAGAAATCGAGAGGATCATTAGGTCACTGGCTAGATACAACGCTGGTGAAAAAGTGACGACCGATGAGCTCAGATTCGCATTTGATCCGGAGGCCACCCCGAAATCTCTTAGAGAATGGCTGATGGGTAAAAACGGTAAGACTGCAATGGGGCTACCACCTCGCCAGATTTATGATGCAATATTCAAAGATGGATCTGAGCACGCTTGGCAAAACCGGAAAATGGAGTTGACCCCAGTTCGTTCGGTTAACCTGGAAAATAAAAAGGCTGAGTTGACCTCGATAATTAACAGGACGCCGACATGGGAAGAACTGGTAACATGGCTTTATCACCCGGCTGATGCGAGCCATACGATTAAGTTTGTTGATCAGTTCGGGGACATAAACTTGTTGCCGCTTGATGTTTATTTTCAGGGACTCCGAGAGGAAGGTGATAGTTTCACATTCCGGGTCCATGACGATAAACTAGAGCACAGGTTTACTCTCATCAGTAGGGGTCGTCGTGATGGCGGTGATCATATCGTATATCTCGTCGATGGGGTACAGTTTGAAGCTACGGTTTCCCTGAAAGAAAGGGCGTTTGTCAATGCCAACGTTGACGACCCGTTTCAAATTGCCTCTAAAAAAGGCAATTTACTCAAACTGTCATGTGAGGTTGGCGATGTGGTTAAACCCGGGGACGAGCTTTTCGTTTATACCGTGATGAAGGGCGAGTTTTCTGTTACGACTACAGTGCCCGGTAGGGTAAAAACAATTCACAGAAAGGAACTATTTAATATTGACTCGGTTGGTTCTGTGGTGGAGGACGGTGAGCTGATAATTACATTGCAGCCGCTTTCTTAAACCAACTCTTGCCTTCAGATATCTTCGGATTGTCTGCGGGCAGAGTTTCGTTTTGACTAAGTTGTTTTCCGGTGGCGAGCCGCTGTCATTAGCGGAGGCGCTACGCGGTAGACTTTTTACAAACAATTTAACGGTTTGGGGAGGAGGATTCAGTTCCTTCTCCCCATTCATTTTTTTACCGAGAAAATAAGGAATTATTTTTTCAGTAAAGCAATGCGGTTTAATCATACAGGTTGGGATTTTCGCAGATTTTTCGTTGTCGTTTTTTCAGCGTGCGTCGACGATGCGGAGCTGGAGTTCGCGATTGCCATTCCACACATTTTCGCCGAAGTTGAAAACCAAGTCGGCGGTTTTTTGTTTTTCGAGCGCGGCTGCGAATTCGCCGAAGCGAAAAGCAATCGCCGTGATCTTCTTTCCGCCAACGCGCATTTTCAGATGCTTGCCTTCGTCGCCGATGGCGCGAATGTCTGCGAGCGGAGCAGCGCGCCAAAGCAGACTCGGCTCGGGATTACCGTTGCCAAAAGGCGCGAGCGAGCTGAGTTCGCCCAAGAAGTTTTCAGTCAAAATATTTTCCGCGACTTCCAGATCGAGGTCGAGCGTCGGCGTGAGTGCGATGGCTGCGATGTTTTGCTCCGCAAAATCAGCAATTTGCTTTTCGAATTCCGCGCGATTTTTCTCCTCGAGCGTGAAACCCGCCGCGCCGTGGTGTCCGCCGAATTTCACAAGTAAGTCGCTGCAAGCGTCGAGCGCGGCCGTGATGTTGAATTCGGCGAGCGGGGAGCGGCAGCTGCCGACGAGATTGTCCGCTTGCGCGCTCATCACGATGGCTGGACGGTAATATTTTTCGGAGAGATTCGCGGCGGCGAGTCCGATGATACCGGGGTGGAAGTCGCCACTCGCGACGAGAATTTTTTCGGCGCCGAATTTCCCGAGCTGCTCCTCGACCTCAGCCAAAATTTTCGCGGTGAAACCCTGTCGTTCGCGATTCAGTCGTTCGAGTTCGTCCGCGAATTTTTCACCTGCGCCATTTGCCAAAGCCTGAAACGCGACCAGTGGGTCGGCGAGGCGACCGGCGGCATTCAGTCGCGGCGCGACGCGGAAGCCGATGTCATCCGCCGAGACTTTGCCTTTGATACCAGCGTTCGCCAGAATTTTTTGTAAACCGGGATTTTTGATTTGTGGCAAGACAGCGAGACCAGCCGCGACGAGCGCGCGATTTTCACCCGTGAGCGGGCAGACATCGGCGAGTGTGCCGATTGCTGCGAGCGCGAGCATTTCATTTCTGAGCTCAGTCGGCAGCTCACCAAGATTTTCTGCGAGCTTCAGCGCGACCGCCGCGCCGCTCAGATTTTTGTCAGGATAAGCGCAATTCTTTTGCTTCGGATTCAAAATCGCAAAAGCCGGCGGCAAAACCTGCGGCGGCGTGTGATGGTCGGTGATGATGACGTCGATTCCCAGATTTTGCGCGAGCGCGATTTCCGCGACCGCCGAGATACCATTATCCACCGTCACGATGAGCTTCACGCCGAGAGTTTTCGCTTCCTCGATAAATTGCACATTCAAGCCATAGCCGTCGCGCATGCGGTGGGGCAGGCGCACGCTGACCTGTCCGCCGAGCTGCGTGATTGCTTTGAAAAGAATCACCGACGCTGTCACGCCGTCCGCGTCGTAATCGCCGACGATTAAGATGCGCTCGCCTTTTTCAATTGCCAGATTGATGCGCGCCGCGGCTTTGGTGAGGTCGCGCATTTTTGCGCTGGCGTGAATTTCACTCGCGTCGATGCCGCGCACTTTTTTCAGCTGCGCCAAAAAATCACCGCTCGCTTGCTCGCGCGGGAAGATCCATCGGCGGCCGAGAAGAGAGAGACGATCCATCTTCAGGATTTTAACACCCTGAAAAATGAAATTATTTTCTCAGTCGTTCCTCGTCTTTTTCCCAATTTTCAGGGTTCTGCCAAATGTAATCACGAATGTTATTTAATTCATCGTCGTCGCGAATGACATGGTCGTGAAATGATTTTTGCCAGACGGAATAAATTTGAGAATTTTGTTGGCGGATGATTCGGGTGACCGATGATTTGAATCCGTGAATTATTTTTGGAATCGCCATTTTGGTTCGATCAATTTTTTGTGATTGTGTTTGTGGAGAACACGGTATTTGTAGGGAACGCAGATCTGCGTTCCCTACGCGTTTTATAATTTTGTTCGAATTTTCAATCCAAATCAACCCGTGCACATGATTCGGCATCACCACGAATTCATCCAATTTTGCATTCGGAAAATGGTCGGGGATTTCGCGCCAACATTTTGTGGTGACCCGACCCAATTCATTCAAGACCATTTTGTTATTTTGAATTTCGCCAAAAATATTTTCGCGATTGGCGGTGCAGATGGTGATGAAATATGCGCCGTCGTTCGCGTAATCGAAATCTTTCAGTCGCGGCAATTTGCGGTCGCGGTCGGGGTGGGACGAGGCGCGCATGGTTTTATTTTAATCGAAAAATTCACCGATCGTTTTGCGAGAAAACGTATTGTGGGCGGCGGTTGGTAGGTTCGGTCTGTAGGGAACAAAAATTTTTGTTCCCTACGCGCGGTCGCGTTGCGGTATTTGTAGGGAACGCAGATCTGCGTTCCCTACGCCAAAACCAAATGAATTTTCATTCTCTATATTGTTTTTCATTCGCAGGTTTTTAATAAGACTAGGTGCCCTATTTCTCCGGCTTCAGCAGCGGAAAGAGGACCACGTCTTTTAGATTGTCCGAATTCGTCAGGAGCGCAGTGAGTCGATCGATTCCAATTCCCCAACCAGCCGCGGGTGGCATGCCGTGCGCCAATGCGCGGACAAATTCTTCGTCATTTTCCATCGCTTCGGGATCACCGCCATCACGCGCTTTTTGTTGTTTGGCGAAACGCTCGGCTTGATCGTCGGCGTCAGTCAATTCGCTGAAAGCGTTGATCACCTCCCAGCCATTGATCACGAGTTGGAAGCGATCGACTTTTTTCGGATTGGCGTCATTGCGGCGCGAAAGTGGGGAGAGCTCGACGGGGTGGCCGACGATGAAAGTCGGGTTCACGATTTTCTCGCGCAGGACTTTTTTGTACAGCGCGTCGATCAGATTGCCGCGACCGAGCTTCGGCAAATTCGCGACTTCGATTTTGAGCTCTTTGATTTTCGCGCGAATGTCCTCGTCGCTCGCGCTCGCCAGATCGAGTCCGGCTTCTCGCGAAATTCCTTCGACGAGGTCGACTCTCGGGAAAGGTCCGCGGAGCGAAATCTTTTGTCCGCCGAATTCAATCTCGTCTTTGCCCAAAATTTTCACAATCGTGGCAAACATCCGCTCTGCCAGCTTCAACAAAAATTCATAATTCTCATAACCAGCGTAAAGCTCGAGCATCGTGAAATCCTGGAGGTGCGTCGGGTCGATGCCTTCGTTGCGGAAGCAGCGCGCGAATTCGAAAACGCGCTCGAAGCCGCCGATCAGGCAGCGCTTGAGATAAGTCTCGGGTGCGATGCGAAGGACGCAATCGAAATCCAGCGCTTCGTGATGCGTGCGAAAAGGTTTGGCGACGGCGCCGCTCGGTTTGGATTGGAGCACGGGCGTCTCGACTTCGACGAAGCCTTCACTTTCAAAAAAGCTGCGCAGGGATTTGATTAATTGCGAGCGAAACAAAAAGCGCTCGCGCGTCTCGCGATTCGTTGCGAGGTCGAGGTGGCGTTCGCGGTATTTTTTCTCGATGTCAGCGAGTCCGTGAAATTTCTCGGGCAGCGGGGAAAGGCTCTTCGTCAGCATGGTGAGTTCCGCGACGAGGAGACTCGGCTCGCCGTGCTTCGTCGTGAAAGTCGTCCCGGTCGCGCCGACGATGTCACCGAGGTCGAGATTTTTCGCCCACAGTGCGAAGTCCTTTGTTTGACCGTCTTGAATTACGATCTGATATTCGCCGGACAGACTCGCTAATTTCAAAAAGGCGAGCTTGCCCATCTGGCGCAGCTGCAAAATTCTCCCAGCGACCGCGACAGCGGGCGTGCCATCTTTCAAAGCTTTGGCGGCGGTGAGATCGTGCGTTTTGGCGAAGTGGTCAGCGAAAGGATTCACGCCAGCCGCACGCAAAGCGGCAGCGCGCTCGCGGCGCATTTTCTCTTCGGAAATATTTTTAGGCTCGTTCATTTAAAAAGGCTACCTTGCGAGTTTAGCGAAAAGTTGGCGGACGCGGAAGTTTTGCTCTAAAATCCGTCAGCTTTTCGTGCGCCCGTAGCTTCCACCTTCGCCAAGGCTTCGGTGGACGGGCGGCTGGTTAGCAGCAAAAAATAATGTGCGCCCGTAGCTCAGCTGGATAGAGCATCAGCTTGCGGAGCTGGGGGTCGTAGGTTCAAATCCTGCCGGGCGCACCAAAATTTGCTACTCAAATCTCAAAGCTGATTTAGATTTGAGCATGAAACGTGGAACATGGAATATGGAGCAAGCTGTTTTTGTTATGCGCCCAATGCTCCATGTTATGTGCTATGTGTTCCACGATTGGCGCTTGACAGCAAAGAAGTTTATCAATAAACTTCGGTCTTCATCTTTTAGCTGTCCACCAAAATGCCAACCAAGACTGGTCAGACCGAATTCGCTCTTAGTGAAGTTATCATCATGACGAGCACGCGCCTGCGTGCCATCGCTAATCGTTGCGTTTTCCGTGAGAGCAAAATCACCGGCACGCAATTTCGGATTTTGCGTTTGCTCATGCTCAAGGATAAGCAGCAGCCGACTGAGGTTTTGAAGTTGGTGGGCGGTACGAAATCCAACGTAAGTCAGCGCATCAAATCACTGGAAAAGCAGGGCTTCGTCGTGCGTTCGGCACAAGTCGGAACAGATCGTCGCAACGTCTACATCGCGATTACTGAGGCGGGGCGCAAGTTGGTCGAGGGACTGATGCAGCGTTTTCATAAGGCGGCGAAGTCGCTTGAAAATCAATTCTCGCAAAAGGAGGTCGCAGCGCAGTTTGAGTTTTTCAAAAAACTGAACCAGTTGCTTGATGACAATGAACAAACCATTATTAAGCTTTTCGAATAATTTTATTTTTAAGTTAAAACCTAAAAAATGCAGTTCACTTCCAAATACCGCCGCCTGAGCTCTGCTGTGAGTCTCGGTCTCATCGTGCTCATCGCGACAGGCTGTGCGGCGACGCCAGCGACCGACAATTCCGCCGCGACAGTCTACGTCCCGTCAGTGCAGACCGTGCGTGTCGCGCCCGGACTGGCGCGTGAAATCGCGACGACGGGTGAGGTTCAAGCTGTGAAATCAGCCGTTTTGACGAGCGAGCTGAGTGCGAATGTACAAAAAGTTTATGTGAAAGTGGGTGACTCAGTGACAGCTGGTCAATTACTAGTCCAGCTCGCTTCCGCGAGTGTCAGCTCCAGCCGTTCGACGGCGGGAGCGGCTTACGTCAATGCCCAAAACTCTCTGACCCAGACTGGTCTATCCGCCGAACAGGGTGTGGCGGGTGCGCGCGTCGCACTGAATACGGCGCAAATTTCGCTTGCGAATACGCTCGCGCAAAACGAGGCGGTGCGGCAGCAGGCTGAGCAAATTTTGAATTCCGCGAAATTGGCGAGTGGTCTGTCAGTTGATGCGGCGCAAACCGCGCTCGACAATGTGATTCGTTCCGTCTATCCGACGGCTGATTCCGCTGTGGCTGCGTGCGATGGCATCATCGGCGTCTCGCAAATTTACAAAAGCGCGAATGATAGTTACGAATATTTCCTGGGCTCGCTCAGCTTCGCCTCGAAGCCGGCGGCGGAAGCGTCCATCACTTTAGCGCTCGATAAATTGGCTGGCACCGTTTCCGACTATGCCTCGGCGAGTGCGCTCCTCGCGGCGACAGAAGACGCCATCTTGAAGACACTCGATGTCTTGAATAATTCGACTGTCGGTACGAGTTTCACTCAGGCGACTTTGAATGCTGATATTGGGGCGATTAATGCCAAGCTTTCGGCGGTGCGCTCGACGATTTCGGCGCTTGATTCTGCGCAAGCCGGACTCGCCTTGGCACAGCAAAATTCCAATGGCACTTCACAGACAGTACTTTCCGCTGAGGCGAATTATCAGACGACGCTCACGCAGCTTGCCGCAGCCGAAAAATCTGCGCGACAGATGGTCGAATCAGCGAAAGCTGCGCTCGAGTCTGCTCAGCGTTCGACGGAACTTTCCAAAACTTCGGCACGCGCTTCACTCAGCTCGGCGGCTGGTAATCTGAGCCAGACTGAAATTTCGCAAGATAAGCTCGCAATCCGTGCGCCTTTCTCCGGCAAGATTACCGAGATTGGAATCGAGCAGGGCGATCAGGTTGCGCCGGGTACGAAATTAATCTCAGTCGAAGATTCTTCGCAGCTCAAGATTGTCGCGTATCTTTCGGCAGAGGAAGTGCGCCGCGTCAAGATTGGTGACGAGGTGAAAATCGCCAAGCAAAGCTCAGCCAAAATTGCGACGATTGCACCGTCGGCCGAAGCTTTCACACAAAAATTCGCCGTCGAAATTTTCACTGCAAATCCTTATCTGAAGCCGGGTGAATTTGTGCAGCTGCGTTTCCAGATTGGTGAGTCTGATGCTACGGACATGCGTATTTTTCTCCCACTCACCGCGCTCAATATTCTCGCTTCGGGAAATTCCGTCTGGGTGGTGCAGGATGGCAAAGCTTTCAAGCGACCGGTCGAGCTCGGCGCGCTCGAAGGTGAATTTGTCGAAATCGTGAGTGGGTTGAAATTAGACGAAGAGGTAATCGTCGGTGGCGGTCGCGTGCTCGATGAATCAAAAGATGGGATTGCTATTACCGTAACCAAATAAAATGAACACGCCAGAAGAACTAGCAATCGCGAAAACCGGCAAATCGTTTTGGGGTTTTTGCGTGCGGAATTGGCGTGTCACTTTGCTTTTAATTTTACTGGCAATTTTCGGTGGTCTTTTCGAGCTCTCGCAGATGCCGCTCGAGTCGAGCCCGGAAATCAAAATTCCGATTGCCGTAGTGGCGACAGTTTATCCGGGCGCTTCGCCGACCGACATCGAAAAGCTCGTCACGGATCCTTTGGAAATTCGGCTCAAAAATCTGGATCAGCTCAAACAACTCACTTCATCTTCGAGCGAAGGCGTCAGTGCGATTACAGTCGAATTCAATCCGCAGGCGGATCTGACTGATTCGATTCGCAAGTTGCGTGACGAAGTGCTGAATGCGAAAGGGGATTTACCAGCGGATGCACTGGATTCGGTCGTGACCGAAATTCGACTCGACGATGTTTCGATTTTGACAATTTCTTTGCTGGCGAATTTGCCGCCCGAAGAAATGAAACAATATGCCGACGATCTCAAAACTTCGATTGAAGGTGTCTCTGGTGTGAGCGAGGTGATTCTCTCCGGATTGGCTGACAAGCAGATGCAGATCTTGGTCGACATTCAAAAATTGGAAGGTTACGGCTTGAGTCTGGCGCAGATTGTCGGTGCGGTCGCGGCGAATCACATCGATTTTCCAATCGGCAATGTTCTCACGGATGGCTTTTATTACACCGCTTCATTCAAAGCTCAATTCGATTCAGCCGATGATTTGCTTTTGCTTCCAGTCGGTTCAGCCGGTGGGCAAAATATTTATCTGCGTGACATCGCGACCGTGCGTGAAGTTTTTGGCGCAACACAAAGTAGTGCGCGCGTTTACCGTGCCGCAGAAAAAGATCTCAGCAACTCCGTCACACTTCAGATCAAAAAGAAAACAGGTGCGAATATCGTCAAAGTCGTGGATACGGTGAAGCAGCGTGCGGCAGATTTCAAAAAAAATTCTTTGCCGCCGAGCGTCAATGTCTTGCTCACGAACGACTACTCCGAATTTATTCGTGAGGATATTTACACCTTGGGTGAGACGGCGATTGAGACGATTCTCATCATCTTCGTCGTGCTTTATCTTTCGCTTGGTACTATCGAAACCTTGCTCGTGAGTTTCTCGGTGCCGCTGATTTTGCTCGTGTCTTTCATCGGCTTGCGTCTGGCTGGTGAGACTTTCAATAGCATCGTCATGTTCGCGCTCGTACTTTCACTCGGCATCGTGGTCGACAATTCAATCGTGATTGTGCAGGCGATTTATCGCAACGTGAAAATAAAAAAAATGAACGGTTATGCGGCGGCGATGCTGGCGATTAGCGAATTCAAGACGCCGATTGTGGCGGGCACGCTCACGATTATGGCGGCCTTTTTCCCGATGACTTTGATGACTGGAATCATGGGTGAGTACATCCGGCACATTCCCAACACGGTCAACATTACCCTGGCTTCCTCCTTTCTGGTTGCGATTTTTTTGCTGGCGGGACTCTGCGCGCGGATTTTCCGCAATTACCATGTGAGCGAACGCACGGAGCGACAACCACTTTTGGTGCGTTATTTTTTGAGACCGCTCGAGTCGTGGTACGCCATACGTATTCGCCGGATTATGGAATCCAAGAGATTGCGGCGCACTTGGGTCATCGGGATGGTGCTGGCTTTTTGCGTGACAATTTCTTTTCCTTTCATCGGGCTGATGAAAATTCAAATGTTCCCGACCGTGAATCAGGATTACTTCAATGTCGCAATCAAGCTGCCAGTCGGCGCCGAACTTTCGCAGACTGACGCGGTGGTGCAGCGTGTGGAAAAAATGATTCAAGCTTTGCCCGAGGTCGATAATTTCGTGACTATTCTCGGTGGCGGTGCGGTCGGACTCTCGGGCGGACTCGGCGGTGGTGGAGGAGCGACTGGCTCGAATCAGGCGGCGATTACGGTCAATTTATTTAAGAAAGGTGAGCGGCAATTCAAAAGCTACGACCTGGCGGCGAAATTGCGCAGCGAAACGCTCGCGATTACTGATGCGACAGTCACAGTCGACGAATTGGAATCCGGTCCGCCGTCGGGCGCGCCAGTCGAGTTGCGCTTGAAGGGCGCTGACTCCAATCAGCTGGAGCAGGCTTCGGTCGCAGTGAAGCAGGCACTCGAAAAAATTCCCGGCACTTACGATGTCAAGACTGATATTGAGACGGGCACGGGTGAATTTTATTTCCGTCCGCGCCGAGATCGTTTGAATTATTACGGGCTGACCGCGGTGCAGCTTGCGACCTTTTTGCGCACGGCTGTTTTCGGCAACGACTCGGTCAAGATTGTTCGCGCTGGCGAAGAGACGCCGATTGTCGTCGCGCTCGATTTTCGTCAGGAAGCTTGCAAAGCGGATAAGCAGACACAGCTCCTGGAGCGGCGCGACAACCTCACGCTTTGCCGCAATACTCCGACCGATATTTCGACTCTCGAAAATCTTCTGGTGGTGACAGCGCGCGGGACCGTGCCAGTCAGTGAGCTCGCCGATGTTTCCTTGAATCCGGCGATTACCACGATTCGCCACCGCGACACAGACACAGTCGTGACCGTGGACGCCAATGTTGACAGTCAAACTTTGCCGAGCGAGGTTGTCCAAAAATTATCAGCCGAACTCGATCAAATTTTGCCGGCGGGCGTGACCGCGGATTTTGGCGGCGAGACCGCCGACATCGCGGAAAGCTACAATTCACTTTTTGGTGCGATGGGCATCGGACTTTTCCTGATTGCTTTGATTCTTGTTTTACAATTCAATTCTTTCCGCCAACCCTTCATCATTATTTTCACGATTCCGCTTGCTTTGATTGGCGTCTTTGCCAGTCTCACTTTGCTCGGTCGTAATTTTTCCTTCCCCGGATTCATCGGCATCGTCGCGCTTTGCGGCGTGGTCGTGAGCCACACGATTATTTTGACTGATCGTTTTAATCATCACATCAAGCTTGGCATGCCAAAGCTGGAAGCAATCGTGCTCTCCGGTCGCGAGCGTCTCGAGCCGGTTTTTCTCACGACTGCGGCGACTGTCATGGGTATGATTCCACTCGCTTTCAGTAGTGAAATGTGGACGGATTTAGCACTCACAATCGCTTTCGGTCTGACTTTTTGTACGATGCTGACGCTCGTGATGGTGCCGATTTTTTACAATGCCTTAGTCAAAGAAGAAGAAGTCCGTACGCCTGAATACAAAGGATAAAAATTAGTGAGCATTTTTTCGCTCGGATTTTTGTTATCCAATTCGATCAGCGCAAAACTGTCCCGGGGTTTTCGTCTTTCAGCACGATTTTCGCGAGGACATTTTTGCCGAGACCATTGGCGATGAAGACTTCGCACTCCGAAATTTTCGCCGCTTCGAGTTTCGTCCGCATGCCGCCGTGTCCGCCGTCACTGGCTGCGCCTGCCATTTCGAAATATTTTTTCAAATTGCGCTTGTCGACGGTTTTCACGATTTTGGCTTTCGGATTTTTGTGCGGTTCTTCCTCGAAAAGTCCGTCGACGTCAGTGAGTAAAATCAAGCTGTCCGCGCCGACGAGATTCGCGACGCGCGCCGCAAGTCGGTCATTCGCCATGTATTTCAGTTCATCCGTCGCTGTCACGTCATTTTCATTCACGATGGGTACGACTTTCTTGGCGAGCAAAAGTTTCAAAACATTGTGCGTGTTTTGCAGTGTATCCAGATTTTCGAAATCGTGCGGTGTGAGCAGCACCTGAGCGATGACGACTTTATTTTCCAGTGAAAAATATTTGTAATACTTCTGCATCAGATTGCTCTGACCGACTGCCGCGAGCGCTTGTTTTTCGTGCAGCGTTTCCGGGTCGGCGCGATTGAGCTTCAGCTCACCGCGACCGGCAGCGACCGCACCGCTCGTCACGATGACCGTCTCGACATCATTCATATGCAGCCGCTTTACTTCGCTTGAAATCTTTTCGAGAAATTCAAGATTGAGGCTACCGTCCGCGCGCGTGAGGAGATTCGTGCCGATTTTGATGACGACTCTATTCAAGAAATAAGGATTAAGTTTGAAAGGAATAAGTTTTTAATTCCAGTTTTTACAATTTGCTAAAATCCGCGAGGAGTATTTTATTACTTTTTGTTTTTTAATTCTCATTCTTGAAACCTAACTGTTGAGTCGTTGAGTTGTTAAGTCATTGAGTCATTGGTTCACCACAATTATCTTTGGTTAATCCTTAATTCTTATAATTTAGTTCTTACTCCTTACTCCTTACTCCTTAATACTTAATATTTAATACTTAATCAACATGTCTCAAATCTCTACAGTCCATGCTCGCGAAATTCTCGACTCGCGCGGCAATCCGACAGTCGAAGTCGAGGTCGAGCTCAAATCCGGTGAGCGCGAGATTGCGGCGGTGCCGAGCGGAGCTTCGACGGGTGCACACGAGGCGGTCGAGCTGCGCGACGGCGATGCGCGTTTCGGTGGCAAAGGTGTCCAGAAAGCTGTCAAAAATGTGAATGAAATTTTGGCGAAAGAATTGCAAAACTTCGACGCGCTCGACCAAAAAGGTTTGGACGCAAAGATGATTGCGCTTGACGGTAGTGCGAATAAGTCACGACTCGGAGCGAATGCGATTCTCGGCGTCTCGCTCGCGGTGGCGCGCGCCGCAGCCGCTCACAAAAAAATTCCTTTATTTCAGCACTTTGGTTTCTTGGCGGAAAATTCAAATTGGTTGCTGCCGACGCCAATGATGAATATTTTAAACGGCGGTCAGCACGCGGATAATGGCATTGACATTCAGGAATTCATGATTGTACCGCTCGGTTTCACCAAATTTTCCGAGGCGCTGCGCGCCGGAGCGGAGATTTTTCACGAATTAAAAAAGATTCTCAAAAAAGGCGGACACGCGACAAATGTCGGTGACGAAGGTGGATTCGCACCCAATTTCGCTAAAAGCGAAGAAGCACTTGATGCGATTGTCGCGGCGATTGCGGCGGTTGGTTACACCGGCAAAGTCAAAATCGCGCTTGATGCGGCAAGTTCGGAATTCTACGAAAATGGCGTTTACAAAATTGAAGGCGCCGAAAAAGACGCTGCGGGCATGCTCGCTTTTTACGGCGAGTTAATTCAAAAATATCCGATCGTCTCGATTGAAGATGGTTTGGATGAGGACGACTGGGCGGGCTGGAGTGCATTGACTAAAAAATTTAGCTCTAAAATTCAGCTCGTCGGCGATGACCTTTTCGTCACTAATCCGGAGCGGCTGCGCGAGGGGATTGAAAAGGGCGTTGCGAACTCGATCCTCATCAAACTCAATCAAATCGGGACAGTCAGCGAGACGATCGAGGCTGTGCGTCTCGCGCAAAATTCCGGTTACACCGCGGTGATTTCGCATCGCAGCGGTGAGACGGAAGACACGACGATTGCGGATTTCGCGGTCGGTGTCGCCGCCGGGCAAATCAAGACCGGCTCGCTTTCGCGCTCGGATCGTGTCGCGAAATACAATCAGCTTTTACGCATTGAGGAAAACTTGGGCGCGACTGCAAAATTCGCAGGCAACGTATTTAAGTCATAAGTCATAAGTCATAAGTCATAAGTATTAATTTTTTTAAGGATTAAGAAGTTGTTAGAAAAAAATGTTTTAGTTAAAATCTCGCGGCTCTTTGAGGTTTGATGGTCGGCAGCTTACTTTGGGAAAAATTCTACGAACTACTGACTAAAAACTACAAACTGCATGGGGCCATCGTCTAGTGGCTAGGACGCCAGGTTCTCATCCTGGTAACAGGGGTTCGATTCCCCTTGGCCCTACCAAAAGAATTTAAAATTTAAAATTTTTAAATTAAAATTGCCACCACGAGTTGAGATTGTCAGATGGGTACCTCGATAAGTACCGGTAAAATCAGAAGTTCTGAATCAGTAAAACAAGGTTTGACATCACGGGTTCGTAGCTCAGTTGGTTAGAGCGTTCGCTTGACGTGCGAAAGGTCAGAGGTTCGACTCCTCTCGGACCCACCATTTTTATCTGGTCTTTTTGCGTGTGCGAATTTCCTTTCGTCTTGCGTCTTCGACCTCGGTCATGAATTTTTCGACAATGCTGGCTTCGATTGTCGAGGTGCTGATTTTGTCTGCTGTGCCGGCGGATAAGAAAATTGTTTTGATTTCTGGAAATTTTTTCGCGATGTCGAGTGCCGCTTTTTTGTGACGCGCGAGTTTCTTTTTCTCTTTACTAAAAACTAGAATGTCAGGCTTCAGTTTGGTGAGATGTTTGTTGTTGTGGACCTTCCTGTCTGAGATAAAAACATAATCGACCGACTTGAGTCCGAGCAAAACTTCCGCGCGTTGTTTCTCTGGGATGATTGGTCGGCGCGGAATTTTTATTCTCCGAATGAGGTCGTCGCTATTTAGTCCGACGACCAAAATATCGCCAGCAGCTTTGGCTTTTGCCAGCAGTCGGATGTGGCCGACATGAATCAAATCAAAACTTCCACCATGTAGGACGATTTTCTTGTTGCGTTGTTTTTCAAGTGCCTTGCAGACCGAGCTGAGCGTGTACATAAAGAGAAATTATTTCCCATGATGAGTCGCGGACTTCTCGGGTAGATTTTATTTTATAAATTTGCCTGGCTCAACTACTACTTTTTCTTTTTTGGCAGAATTCGGATTCCTTTCATCCCACAAGCGAAAAGTCCGATGACAACAACTTTTAAAAAATAATGGTCGTGCAGGTCGAGAAAGTTTTTCGTCAGCGGGGTCATCCTACCGACGAGCAGATGTGTCGCGATGCCGATCGGCAAAGTCAGGAACAGCCAGTTTATTTTGGGGATACTGATGCGGATTTTGCGAAAAATTTTTGAGAGTAAGGGCGAGAGCAAATAAATTCCCAAAAATGCGACTGTGAAGTCGAAGATGGCGTAACCGAAGATTCGGTACTGTCGCAGAAAATCGATTGGGTTCATATTGCGAGAATACTTTAACACTTTTTGCTTGGGTTTTTCGGCTAAAATCTGGTCGTGCTTAGTCGCGCGAAAAATTTCCTCCTCGAAATAATTTTTCCGATTCACTGCGTCGGCTGTGGCGGCGAGGGGGAGTGGCTTTGTGAAAATTGTGCGCACAAGATTCAGCTCAATTCGCAGCAATTCTGTCCGGTCTGCTGGCAGGCGAATCTCGGTGGTCGTATTTGCGCACGCTGCTCTTCGCCGCTCGATGGTTTGCGTGTGGCAGCGAGTTACCAAAAAAATCCTGAACTCGCGCACGCAATCCAAACTTTGAAATACAAATTTTCTGAGCCGCTCGCTGCGAACTTGGCGGCGATTCTCGCGCGTTCGATTAGCTCGAAAAATTACCAAGCTGAGCGAATCGTCGTTCCCATTCCGCTGCACAAAAAAAGACTACGCTGGCGCGGCTTCAATCAGGCGGAATTATTGGCGCGCTTCGTTTCCAGTAAATTAAATTTGCCGTTCGCTCATGGACTCGTGCGTACCAAAAATACAGCACAGCAGGCGAAGCTCTCGCGCGCTGAGCGCATTCGCAATCTCGCCGCTGCATTCGAGCTTGCTCCGGATTTTTCGCCGCAAGGCAAAACTATTCTCTTGGTCGATGATGTCGCTTCGACGGGGACGACTTTGATCGAGGCTGCCAAAATTCTCAAACAAAACGGCGCACGCGAGGTGTGGGGTTTGGTCTTGGCGAGGAAATAATCCAATAATCCAATAATCCAATTATTCAATTATTTACTCATTTTCTCATTGAATTTGGTCGGTTGAGCCGAAGCCGCCGCGCGTCTTGTTCTCGACCTTTTCAATCTCCTCAAATTCGGCGCGCTCGCATTTCACGAAAAGTCCCTGCGCGATTTTTTCACCGCGCTCGACGACGACTTTCACCTTCGAGAAATTATGTACCTGAATTTGCAGCTCATCTTTTTCACCGCAAAAATCTTGGTCAATAATTCCCAAACCATGCGGTTGCGTGAGACCTTTTTTGCGCGGTGTCGAAGAGCGTGAAGTGACGAGCAGCGCGAAGCCCGGGGGAGTTGCGACGATCACATTCGCCGGAATCAACTTGATTTCTTCCGGTGCAATCTCCGTCGTCTCACGCGCGAGCAAATCGAAACCGACTGCGCCGGCAGTCTCATAAATTGGCAGTGGCAGAGTCTTGTCGACGCGAAAGATTTTTACTTTCATAGACTGACAATAAATTTGTAATTTTGTTTCAAAATAAAAAATAGTTCGTCAAGATTTTTATCATCAGACATTTTATATTCAAAATGAAGTGCCCATTTGCGATGCCTTATATTAGTAATATTCATTTTTTTAGGAAATTTTTGATGGAATTCTTCTTTGCCAAAATGCAAAATCAAATGTTTTTTGTAAAAATTTACACCCAAAAAGCTCCGACCATTTAATTTAAAATCCATAAAGAATTTATGAAAATGTGCAGATATTCCGTTCCAACTTGGAAGCTCGCTCTCAATTTTTTCAAAAAGCTCCCAAGTTTTTTCCGATGCCCTTTTCTTATGAAAATCGCGATCATATTCTTTGAATTCCCGCGTGATTTTTTCGACTTCGGGATTTTTCAAAACTTCACCGATTTTCGGTTTTTCTTTTCGACGCTCAACTTTTTCCAAAAAGAAATTGTCGTTTTCAAAAAATTTGAATTTGAAAAGTTCGATTGGTAAATCGAGGCTTGCGGAGTCAATCTCGCGTTCTGAAAAATCAGCTGCTATGAAAATTAATTTCGACGACTGCCAGTCAATTTCGTCGTGATGATTTTTGATAATTTTTTTATCCAAAAACTCAAAAATGAATTTCTCTTTTTTGGTCGAGAGTAGCCGAAAATATTGAAAACCCTGTGCGACGATTTCGCGTGCGCGATCTTTTTTGAGCTCGAAAATAACTGGGGAATTTTGTTCGCGATCAAACGCCAAAATATCGAAAAATAAGCCGTCAATCGAAAATTGTCGCGAGACAAAAATCAAATTCGAAAAAATTTTCTCCAAATTTGGCGCGAATAAATCCTCTAAATCCTTTTCCGAAAATCGACTCGAAGATTTTTCGCGAATTTCCACGAGCTCTTTTTTCGGCAAGATTTTGAAAAGCATTTTTATAAATTTTTCAAAAGTTGATTCGCATCGACGCGTACGCCAGGACCCATCGTGCTCGCGAGCGCGATGCCGCGCACATAATTCGCCTTCACAGCTTTCGGTTTCACGTCGAGGACAGCTTTCACATACGCTTTGATATTTTCAATCAATTTCGCATCATCGAAAGAAACTTTGCCGACTGTGTTGTGCAAAATTCCGAAGGAATCACCGCGGAATTCAACTTTGCCTTTTTGAATTTCAGCAATCGCCGTCTCGAAATCTTCGGTCACGGTTCCGGCTTTCGGATTTGGCATCAAACCTTTTTGACCGAGCGTCTTGGCGATTTTGCCGAGCTTCTTCATCATCTCCGGCGTGGCGACGGCGACATCGAATTCGAGCCAGCCTTTGCCGATTTTCTCAATCAAGCTTTCCTCGCCGGCTTCGACCGCGCCCGCTTTCTTCGCGGCAGCCGCTTTGCCTTCTGTGACGAAGGCGACGACGCGCAATTTCTTGCCCGTGCCGTGTGGCAGTGAGACGCTCGCGCGGACGCTTTGGTCGGATTTTTTCGGATTGATTCCGAGGCGCACATGAATTTCCAAACTGCCGTCGAACTTCGTCGTCGAACTTTCTTTGGCTAATTTCACCGCTTCGGCAATCGGATAAAGTTTTTCTTTTTCAATTTTCGCCGCAGCCGCACGCCATTTTTTCGAATGCACTTTGAGCGGATTGCGCTTCTGAGCCTTGCGCTCTTTGGCTGTTTTTTGCGGCGCATGCTTGCGTTCCTCTTTTGCTGCTTTTTTCTCCTCTTTTTCGGCGGCCTTCTTTTCCTTGGCTTCCGCCTTTTTTACTTTCAAAAGCTCGGCTTCGGAAAGTTCCGGAGTCGCGTTTTCTTTTTCCACTTTTGTGGAGTCTTTCTTGGGAGTCATGATGATGAAATTATGAGGTGCGAACGCGCGAAGCCAAAATCTTCGTGCTCCCTCGATTTGTCTCCAATTTGCTTGGAAAACCGGCGGATTTTACTCGTAATTATGCCTGGAAGCAAATCATTGAATTTTAAGCCAAAAAATGTTAAAATTGCAAGATAATTATGATAAAATGACTGTCGTGAGTGGAAAAGAAAATTTCGAAAAATCCCACGAAAAGGCGCTTTCTGCGAACCCAGAAAAAGTCGATGTTGGCAAAATCGAAGCTGAGGCGGCAGTTGATTCGATGGCTTCGGGAGTTTCGGCTGAAGCCATGAAGACAATCGAGTCGGCTGAATCGGCTGAAGGCGGTGGTGAGAGTTTTTCCGAACACAAAGGTGACAAAAAAGATTACACTGGCGCGACCGGCGGCACGGTGAGTGACGAAGACGCGCAAAATTTATTCGCGTACGTCCAGAAGACAGTGCCACAGAAGCAAATGCAGCGTGAAGTGGCAGCGGCGATTCGCAAGGAAATTCGTCGCGAAGAGCAAAAAGTCTTGCTCGCTTACGTCGGTCTCAAAAAATATCCGCCACATTATCTCGCGGAAAAAATCGCTAAAATTCGCAGCCTGCGTGATTTGCTTTCGAATCTCGTCGACGCGACGAAGGAATTCCTGACTGGGCTTTATCTCAAGTGGGTCAGAAAAAGCGTCTGAGGAGTGTTGGAAGTGTTCTAGATGTTCTAGTTGTTCGAGTTGTTCGAGATGTTAAAAACCACGAGCAGATAAAAAAATTCATTAGAACAATTAGAACAAGTCCGCCGCAGCGGACGATCGAACAATTAGAACATTTAGAACACCTAGACCCTGCGTTCGCTCCAATTCAGTTTGCGCCGGAGAATTTCGAAATGATTCCGTTTCTTGGGATGGATGACCTCGAGCTGCCAGTCGGCTTTTTCGAAAAGAATCTCGTCGCCGATTTTTAATTCAAAACTTTGTTGTCCATCGGCTGTGAGTACCAGATTTTTTCCTGTAATTCGACTGCGGATTTTGCCGTCGGCTGGCAGGACGAGCGGGCGCGCCGCGAGGAGGTGCGGATTGATCGGCGTCAAAATTACCGCCGCTAAATTCGGGTCGAGGATCGGACCACCGGCAGAGAGCGAATAAGCAGTCGAGCCGGTCGGTGTCGCGACGATCGCGCCGTCGGCGTGGAAAGTCGCGATGCGCTTGCCGTCGAAATCGAAATCGAGCGCGATTAATTTTGCGACGCAGTTTTGATTCAAAACCATTTCATTCAGCGCGTGCAGTGTTTTCACGACTTGCTTGCCGCGCGAAATTTTCGCAGTGAGCAGGACGCGCACGCTGGTCTCGAAGTCGCCGGCAAAAAATTCAGCCAACAATTTTTCCAAATTTTCCGGCGCGAATTCCGTTAAAAAGCCGAGTGTGCCGTCGAGCCGAATCCCGGCGAATTTGCCGCTCGCGCCGAAGAACTCGCGCGCGGCGCCGAGCAACGCGCCGTCACCACCGAAGACCAAAATCAAATCGGCGTTTTTGATCTGCAGAGTTGTTGCCGCTTTCTCACCCAAAATTTTGGCAATCGGTTTCTCGAGGAGGATGGTCTTTTTCTGACGTTCCAAAAATTTCACGAGCTTCGCGAAATAGCTTTTGCGCGCGACGGAATTTTGTCCACCGACGAGCGCGACCGAATTCAATTCTTGGTAAAGCACGAAACGAATTTTAGGTTTTTCACAGCAAAGTTGAAAGCGGAAAGAATTTTGTAATTTTTAATTTTGTAAATAAATCCAAAATCTAAATTTTTAAAAATTGTAAAAATTGGAAATTTGGGAGTTTCACAAAAAATAAACTAACACTATCCACTAACACTATCCACTAAATAATTTCTTGTCCGCATTTCGACTAGATTCAGTTAAAATCCTCCTAATGGACGGCTTCATCGCAATCAACAAACCGAAGGGAATCACCTCGCACGATGCGGTTGCGTTCGCGCGGCGGCGTCTCAAAATTCAGAAAATCGGACACGCGGGGACGCTCGATCCGATGGCGACGGGAGTCCTCATCCTCGGTATCGGCGCAGCGACGCGACTGCTGGAATATGTGCAAAATACCGAAAAAGAGTATGAGGCGGAAATTACTTTTGGCGTGACTTCGACGACGGACGACGCCGAGGGTGAGCTGACGAATTTTCCGGACGCCAAAAAATTCACGCGTGCCGACCTCGAGAAAGTTTTACCAGAATTCATTGGCACGATTCACCAGATTCCGCCGCAATTTTCCGCCATTAAAATTGCCGGTCAGTCGGCGCACCGTCTCGCGCGGAGCGGTGCAGAGGTGAAGCTGAAATCGCGCGAAGTCACAATTTATGAAATTCAAATCCGCAATTTCGAATACCCAAAAGCGGAAATTTCTGTGCGCTGCGGCAAGGGGACTTACATTCGCTCAATCGCGCGCGATCTCGGCGCACGGCTCGAATCCGGCGCGCACCTTTCGAAATTGACACGTACGCGCATTGGCGATTTCACGCTCAATCGTGCGTTGCCGCTGCGTTCGATTCGCGCGGAAAAAATTCTGCCGATTGAAGCTGGTGTGACTTTGCCGCAGATCAGCCTCACGCGGCTCGAAGCGGACAAAATTCAAAATGGTCAAAAAATTCCGTCGCGCACGAGTGATGAGTTGGTCGCCGCTTTTTTCGAAAATCACTTTCTGGCGATTCTGGCGCGTGAGGAGGCGAAGCATTTGCTGCGTCCCGAAAAAGTTTTTGTGCGGAATTTGCCGACTGAAAAATTAATCGAATTCGCGACCCGCAAAATTCGTTAAAATTTTCGTGTGAATTTTCTTCCTCTCATTTTTGCTTTCGTTCTCACCATTTTTCTCACACTTTTCGCGCTGCGTTTTTTCCCCCAATGGGGTTTGCTCGATGATCCGAAAAGATACGGCTTGAAACGCGCGCCGATTCCTTATTTCGGTGGACTGGCGATTTTCGTCAGCTTCGTGATTACCGTGCTTATCTTCGTGCCGCTGTCAAAAGAAGTGCTCGGCTTGCTCGCGGGCGCGACTCTGCTGACGGCGACAGCTTTCCTCGACGACGCATTTCGTTTGCCGCCGCTCGCGCGACTCGCTGTCCAAATCATCGCGGCGGGGATGCTCGTCATTTCCGGACTTGGAATTTCGCACCTAACTAATCCTTTCGGCGGGGCGATTGATCTCGCGGCGCTTGACTGGAATGTCGGTCAGTTTTGGGGCGGGGAATATCATCTCACTTTATTCGCTGATCTTTTTACAGTCGCGTGGGTCGTGCTGCTCACCAATTCTCTCAATTGGCTCGACGGCGTCGCGGGACTTTCTTCCGGTATTGCTGGACTGGCTGCGCTTGTCATCTTCTTCCTCGCGGCGCGGACGGGTTACCATTACTTCGACCAATCAGCGGTCGTCGCGCTTGCCGCGATTCTCGCCGGCGGGGCGCTCGCTTTCACGATTTTCAATTTTCCGCCGCCCAAAATTTTGCTCGGCGACTCCGGCTCGATGTTGCTCGGCTTCGTGCTCGCCGCACTCGCCGTTTTCTCCGGCGGCAAAATCGCGACTGCTGCGCTCGTACTCGGCTTCCCACTGCTCGACGCGATTTGGGTCGTGCTGCGTCGCTTACTCGCGGGGCACTCACCATTTCACGGGGATTATGGTCATCTCCATCATCGTTTGCTTGCCGCGGGATTTTCCCAGAAGCAAACCGTGATCGCGATTTACGCGGCGTCAGCTGCTTTCGGCGCGATTGCGCTTTTCATCGACAACGCGTTCGGCAAATTAATCGCGCTCGCGATACTCTTCTTCGTCATGCTCGCGGTCGGCTGGAAATTGCGGCACGCGAAATTAGAGAAAGAAAGTTGATTTAGATTTTGGTCTCTTCGCATAGACAGATAAATTGTTGTTATTTGTTTTTCTTAATCGAATAGGGGTTATTTTTTGTAAAAACCCAGCCATTACAAAACAGATACGTAAGGAGTCCGTTCGTTATCGCAATCATTGTAATGATAGCTTCTCGCTCAGCTGATTTTGGGGTATCAATTTTATCGGACAGACAAAAAGTAACTACTCCGTTAGCCTTAATTTTTGTGCACGCGCTAAGAATATGCTTATCAATAAAGTGAATAAATTTTGAGGTTTCTTTATAAACATTTTCCACCCACTCAAATTCTTTTTCTTTCGCTATCTGCGACAATAAATATCCATCCGTCATTTTGTTTCCATCTCTATCTTTTAAATTATTTGTTTGCTTACCGTTTAACTTTTTCATGGCAAATTCATTGGGATCTTTAACAATAGAAAGTGCATAAAATTGCAATAATGTATCTAAGTATAAGCGAATAATCGGAGCGGCGCTCAAAAAATTACTCTTCTTAATCAATAAACAAAATCCTGCAATCAGCAATAGCGAACGATGTATTACACTTATTGCAAATAAGTCTACTGAAAATATGTTACCGCCATCCACCAAGATAATATCTTTAGCGTTTTTTTTGAGTTGACCCTTTAAGCCTCCAAGAAATTTCATCAGCTCTTTCGATGTTTTGAGTTTAGGCATAATCCAAAATTTAGAATACCTCTGTTTATCATTTCTTAAATTTGGTCAGTTTTTGTCTACCACACATATTGTCAGCCGCGCAGGCTGGCAATCGCTTTTTCGCGGTTGTCGGATTTGAAAATGTAGTTGCCCGCGACCAAAACATTCGCGCCAGCGGCGATGGCTTTTTTCGCGGTTTCAGCATTGATCCCGCCGTCGATTGAGATGTCGAGTTCGGGATTTCCGGCGCGCAGCGCGCGAACTTTCTCCAAACTATTTTCCATAAATGCCTGTCCGCCGAATCCCGGCTCGACTGACATCACGAGTACCAAATCAACGAGCGGCAAAAATTCCGCAATCGCTGCGACTGGAGTATTTGGCTTGATTGAGATTCCGGCGCGGCAGCCGAGACTTTTGATTTTGCGCAAAAGTGCCGCGACGTCGCCTTCGATTTCCGCATGAATCGTGATGGCGTCTGCCCCGGCTTGCGCGAAATCTGCCAACAAAATTTCTGGTTGGCCGACCATGAGATGGCAATCGCGGAAAAGTTTCGTCTGCAGACAGCGTACGACGGGCGCACCGAAAGTCAGATTGGGCACGAAGTGTCCGTCCATCACGTCGATGTGCAGCCATTCACAAAACCGCTCAACCGAAGCGATTTCTTCATTCAACTTACCGAAGTCGGCGGAGAGAATGGACGGCGCGATTTTGAGAGTTGGGGTCAGGTTTAAGGGTTAGTGGTAGAAACGCGATTAATCGCGTTTCTACGAAATTTCAATTTTCCGCACGCGTGTCTCGTGGCGACCGCCTTCGAATTCCGTCGTCAAAAATTTCTCAAGCATTGCAGTCGCCAGTTGCGCATCGAGCTGACGACCGGCGAGGACGAGGACATTCGCATTATTGTGCCGGCGTGAGAGTTCGGCGTCTTCGACTGAGACGGCTCGCGCCGCGCGAATTCCAGCGTGACGATTCAGTGCCATCGAGATGCCGAGACCAGTGCCGCAGATTCCGACGCCGCGATTGTCCGGATTCTCCAAAACCTTCACGGCTAATTTGTGGCCGTAATCAGGATAATCACAGGGTGCGGGTGAGTCGCAACCGAGATCATCGAAAGCGATTTTTTGTTCGGTCAAAAATTTTTTCAGCGAATTTTTTAATTCAAACCCGGCGTGATCGGAAGAGAGGAAAAGCATTTTTAGATTTTAATTTGCATTTCGACGGTCACTTTTTTCGCGCCGAAAAGTTTTTCAAATTCAGCTGAGTCGAGCGTCTCGATTTCGAGTAATCTCTCGGCGACTTTTTTCAGCTTCGCTTTGTTTTTCAGCAAAACATTTTTGGCGGTCAGATAAGCAGTTTCAATAATCTTGCGTACTTCGTCGTCGATCTTGCTCGCCATTTCTTCCGAATAATCGCGTTCGTGCATCAAGTCTTTGCCGAGAAAAACATTGCCGTGGCTGCTGCCGAAAATGACCGGACCGAGCCGATCGCTCATCCCGAATTTCGTCACCATCGCGCGTGCGATTTTACTCGCGCGTTCGAGGTCGCTTGAGCTACCAGTCGTCACTTCGCCAAAAACCATTTCCTCGGCGACGTGTCCACCGAGTAGGCTCGCGAGTTCATCGTGGAAGCGGGACTCGCTTTCGAGGCGGCGATCTTCCGTCGGCAGATACCAAGTGACACCGAGCGCCATGCCGCGCGAGACGATCGAGACTTTGTGCACTGGATCGGTGTGCGGCAGGACATGCGAGACGATGGCGTGACCGGCTTCATGGAAAGCGGTGATTTTTTTCTCGTCGTCGGTCAGGACGCGCGATTTTTTCTCTGGACCGAGCGCGACTTTTTCGATGGCATGTTCGAGCTCGGATTGGGAAATGTTTTTCAGTCCGCGTTTCGTCGCGAGAATCGCCGCTTCATTCAAAAGATTCTCGAGGTCGGCACCGGTGAAACCAGGCGTTTGGCGCGCTACTTTCTCTAGGTCGGCATTTTTCGCGAGCGGTTTGTTGCGCGAATGTACGCCCAAAATTTCCAGCCGTTCGCCGATGTCTGGCATGTCGATCACGACGCGGCGATCGAAGCGTCCCGGGCGCAGTAGTGCTGGATCGAGGACATCAGGGCGATTGGTCGCAGCGATCACGATGACATTCGTGCCGGTCTCGAAGCCGTCCATCTCGGTCAAAATTTGATTCAAAGTTTGTTCGCGCTCGTCGTGTCCGCCGCCCATACCAGTCCCGCGCGCGCGTCCGACCGCATCAATTTCATCGACAAAAACAATTGCGGGCGCATTGCGTTTCGCTTTCTTAAATAAATCACGGACGCGACTCGCACCGACGCCGACGAACATTTCGACGAATTCCGAGCCGGAGATTGAAAAGAACGGCACGTTCGCTTCACCCGCGACTGCGCGTGCGAGCAAGGTTTTACCAGTGCCGGGAGGACCGACGAGCATCACGCCTTTCGGAATTTTCGCTCCCATCGCGGTGTATTTTTTCGGATTTTTCAAAAAGTCGACAATTTCAACTAATTCTTCTTTCGCTTCGTGCGCGCCGGCGACATCCGCGAAGGTCGTTTTATTTTTCGTCTTGTCGGAAACTTGCGCGCGCGATTGACCGAAATTCATCGCGCCCTGATTATTGCTCTGCGCTTGGCGCATCATGTAAACCAAAAATGCGGCGATTAAAACAAAAGGAATAATTCCTGCAATCACATTCAGCCAAAAATCCGAGCCGGTCGAATCGATTGCCTCGATGACGACTGCCGATTTCGGATCACTCAGCCCGAGATCTTTCAGCGTCTCGCCGGCTGGGCGAACTGATTTTTCCGTGGTCTTGTCTTTCAGCTCAATCGTGAGTGCCGTGCCGTTGACGGTGATTTTGGTGATTGCACCTGCGGCGAATTGTTGCTGTACGGTCGTGATCGGTACTTCGGTTATCGATGTTCCGTTTTCACCAAAAATAACGTAAACGCTCGCGGCAATTAGCGCGAGGACGAGCAGCGTCGAAAGTCCGTTTCGGCGCGAGGGAGTTTTCATCAAAAGAATTTTAGGAAGCAGGTGAGAGTTTAACTTCGCAGGAAAAAGAAGTAAAATTTCGGCATGAAAATTGCGATTATTGGTTTCGGCAAGATGGGGCGTGCGATTGAAATTGCGGCTAATTCAGCGCATCACACGGTTGTCGCGAAGATCGATCCCAAGGCACCAGAGGCGACAGCGAGCGAGATTTCCGCTGCCAATCTGAACGGCGCGGAAGTCGCGATTGATTTCACGCATCCTGAGGTTGTGATTGCGAATTTACAAAAACTCACTGCGCTCAAAATTCCGACGGTCGTAGGCACGACAGGCTGGTACGAAAAATTACCCGAAGTGGAGCAGCTGGCGCGAGCCAATCAGGTTGGGATTCTTTACGCCGGCAATTTTTCCGTCGGGGTGCAGGCTTTTTACAAAATCGTCGAGAATGCGGCGCATCTTTTGAGTGGTCAAGGTTTCGACGTCGCGATTCACGAGACGCATCACACTGGCAAGGCCGACGCGCCGAGTGGCACGGCGAAAGAAATCGCTGCGAAAATTCTCGCCAATTTCCCTGCCAAGAAAGCAGTTATGCTCGATAATGCCGAGCAGCCGATTCCAGCTGACAAGCTCCAAATTTCTGCGAGTCGCGTTGGCAAAGTCGTCGGTGTCCACGAAATTATTTTTGACGGTCCGAGCGAGACGATTCAGTTGATTCATTCTGGTAAAAATCGCGATGGCTACGCGGCGGGCGCAGTCGCAGCTGCGGCGTGGTTGCTTGCGAAAAAGTCAGCCGGAGTTTTCACCGCTATTGATTGGCTTGGATTTTAAACTCCGAGTGAGGCGATTTTTGTGAGGAGCGCATTCGTGCTATCGATTTCCAAAATAATCTTGGGGATTTTTTTGCGCGGCAAATTGGCGTTCACTTCGCGCTGAATTTCGCCAATCACCTTTTTCGCGAACTCATCGAATTGGTGTGAATTGCGTTCGATTGCGACGCCGACTTTCGCGGAATCTAGTCCGCTCGCGATTTTCACATAGGCGACACTCACGAAGCCAAATTTTTTCAGCGGGAAAAAGCGCGGCACGATTGCGCCGATCATTTTCTCCAGGTGTTTTTCGAGCTGTTCGCGGCGGGTGAAGGTCATTGAAAATTTAAGATTTAAAATTGAAAATTTGAAAGTGATTGGCTGGGTTTCAGTTTAAGCTAAAATTTTAACAATGAGTAAAAAACTCAAAATCGCTTTCGCGGGGACTCCGGATTTCGCGCTGCCGTCACTCGAAAATCTTTTCGCTGATTCGGAGATTACAATCGAAAAAGTTTTCACACAGCCGGATCGACCGGTCGGTCGGGGGCAAAAAATCGCGTCGCCACCGGTTAAAATTTTGGCGGAAAAATTTCACTTGCCAGTCGAGCAAAATAAATTGACTGCTGCGAATTTACCTGAAGATTTAGATTTTCTCGCGGTTGTCGCTTTCGGACAGATTTTGCCGAGCGAGATTTTGGCACTGCCGCGCTTTGGTTGCGTCAATCTGCACGCTTCGCTCCTGCCCAAATTTCGCGGCGCGTCGCCGATTCAGTCGGCGATTCTCGCGGGCGAGCAAAAAACTGGCGTGAGTTTCCAAAAAATTTCGGTGAAGCTAGATGTGGGCGATCTTTTTGCGAGTTTCACCATTCCGCTTAAAAATGAAACTTCGTCCGAGCTTGCCGTCAAATTGGCAGTACTTGGCGGAGCAAAATTTCCCGAGGTGTTGAAAAAAATCGCCGCCGGAGAAATTATCGCGATTCCGCAAGATGAGACAGCGGCGACGCATTGCAGCAAGATTCAAAAAGCGGACGGTCAGGTCGATTGGCAAAAAGATTCGACGGATCTTTTGCTGCGCAAAGCGCGCGCATTCTTCGACTGGCCGGGCGTGTGGACGATTTTCGCCAAGCAAAATCTGAAGCTTGTCGAATTCACCGCGGCTCAGAAATTTCCGGGCAAAAAACCGGGCGAAGTTTTCGCATCGGAAAAACATATTTTCGTCGCGACGCGCGATGCTTCGCTCGAATTACGAAAAGTTCAGCTCGCCGGTAAAAAAGTTCTTGAGGCAGTGGATTTTGCGCGAGGGAATGTGAAGTTTGTGGGAAGTTTGCTTGAGTAAAAAATTTTAAAGTGGTACTTGCTTTTCAAAAAAATTATGTCAAAATACTAACTTGTTAATCCAAAATTATGCTTACAGAAATTTATTCCGAGAGTAATTATCTAGCTCCAATTAGTAAGGAGCGTGGTGTTATCGGTGGAATTTACGGTAACTCAAAATTGGCACCAAAAATACAAGTAGCAGAGCCATGGAGGGTGTATTCTTTGCCAGCGCAGCGAACAAACACAAGACAGCGAGAGACATGGGAATCGCACCGATAGTAGTGATGGTGTTATTCGATAAAAACTGCGAATGGCTCTTGACTGGTCAGATAAAATTCTGAAGATTTTTTAATTTTCCATTTAAACATGATTAAATTTAGTAAGAACCCAAGAGGCGAGCGGGTGATTGATTACAATGAAGCTGACTATCAGGCGTACGTGGCGCACATGGAAAAAGTTAGCCCAGGTTATCGTATGGATGCGAGGCGAAGGCAGAAACAGGTTTTTGAGCAAGGCTATTCGGATTGAAGTTTTTTTGTCGGCGATTTCGTAGTGGTAGCAGGCGAAATCTACGACTAGCTTTTTGAAACATCATCTTGACTTTTAAAATTTATTTGTTATAATTAAATCTAAACTTTAACCAAGAAAATTATGAGTCCTAAATCGGAATCGTTCGCGCATAAGCTTGTTGGCTTCCCTGAGCCTGAAAAACAGAAAGGTGGAGAAGAAGGGGCGGGGTCAGCTCAAAAGGCGCAAATTATTGAGCTTAGAACTGGTCTACCAAAGTTCACCCCACTCCAATTCGATGATAGCGGACTCACTCCTCCCGGGAAGATTTCGAAAGAGCAAGAGCGCGCGCGAATCGAAGCGGATGACAAAGCTTTTGCTGAGGAAAGGGAAAAAATGAAGTCTCGATTGGCCGTTCATGCGGCAATGTCTAAATTTGGATTTTTGACGAAGCTGGGTAAAAGAGACGATGAAGCTGGGGCAAGTATGGTGGTGGGAGATGCCTTATTTCAGTCTAATGAGGTAAAAGCCAGAAGAGACATCATTAATCAGGAGATTAAAAGATTACAAGATGAGCTACTTAGACTTAAATTTGTCGAGGCGAAGTACGATTTGGAGACTCTGGAAGCAGCTATCGTGGTTTTATCGAAGGGCGATAGATTGAGTCCTAGAAACCGTTCTGCGATTGCAGAAAGTTTTTCTCTTGATTTAAATTTTGGTTTGGAGGATTTAGTCCCTATTTATACAGGGATTAAAGAAGATTTTTCTAAATTAGGATTGCTTTCTTTGAAGGAATAGCTAGATGATTCTTGCTAAAATTTCCGCGTGCTTCTGAAACGCGGTGATCTCGAAAAGCGTGAACGCGTTTGGTTCGCGCCATATGCGACATTCGCCGATGCGGCGCGGCGTGAATTTTCCGACGAGCGCGATGAATTTCGCACGGAGTTTCAGCGTGACCACGCGCGCATCATCCATTCCAAGGCGTTTCGTCGGCTGAAAGGTAAGACGCAGGTTTTCGTCGCGAGCCACGGTGACCACTTCCGCAATCGACTCACGCATTCGCTCGAAGTTTCCCAAATTTCGCGCAGTCTCGCGCGCAATCTCGCAGTAAATGAGGATCTCGCTGGAGCGATTGCGCTCGCGCACGATCTCGGTCACACACCTTTTGGTCACGCGGGCGAGGAGCGGCTCAATTCCTTGCTCAAAAAATTCGGTAAAAGTTTCGAACACAATCGGCAGTCGCGGCGTATTCTTCAGATACTCGAAAAAAAATATCCCGATTCTGACGGTTTGAATCTGACGTTCGACTTGCTTGACGGTTTGGCGAAACACGCGACGATTTACGATGCGCCTGAAAAAACAGACTCGCAGCCTTCACTCGAAGCGCAAATCGTGAATTTGGCGGACGAAATCGCCTATACGAATCACGATCTCGAGGACGGTTTGCGCGCGAGGATTTTTTCGCGGGAAGATTTGAAAAACCTAAATCTGTGGCAAAAAGCACTCGCAAAAGTTGATGCGAAATTACCGACTGAGGCTTTTAATCACCGCGCCGTTTCGGCAATCATCGATTTGCTCAATCGCGATTTGCTCGAAAATTCCGCCCAAAATTTAAAGAAACACGCGATTGATTCGCTGCCGAAAGTTCGGAATTTCGCTGAGCCGCTCGTCGGATTTTCTCCCAAAACGCAGGCTGATTTGATCGAGCTGCGCCAGTTTTTGCGCCAAAATTTTTACCTCGCGCCGGCGGTTGCCAAGCTGTCAAATCGTGGAGCGGACATTATCGAAAAGCTTTTTACCGCGATTCTCGCGCAGCAAAATTTGCTCCCGCCGGAATTTGCGCGTCGTCTCAAAATCGACCCACCCGAAATCGTCGTCGCGGATTTCGTCGCCGGAATGACGGATAATTTCGCCGAAGATTTCTTGGCAAAGATTGAATAAGATTTGGCGAAATCAAAATTGAGGTTTAGAGTAGCGTCTCTGTTTTTTGCTCTATGGAAAAAGTTGGTTCCGAAACGCCAGTCACGATTTATTTTTTGCCAGACCCAGCTCGGCGGCAAGAATATCCTTCAGCCAATCCTTTCAAAATCGAAAGATCAAGAGGGGAGATAGAAGATCTTATTTCTCTCGGAATCCTGGAAAAATCGCACCGACAACAGGGTTATGTTTGGAGCTTGGAGCCACCTCAGGGCTGGGTCGAAAATTGAGATCGGGTTTTGCGCAAGCCGAAGATTTTTCCAAAAAATGATAAAATAGCGCGCGATGGAAAATTCTCAAAAAGCCTCAATTTTGAGGCGGATTCGGATGCGAATCCAAAATCACGGTAACGGCAGATGGAAAACTTGGCTCGGACTTTCCGCCGGTTTGCTCGTCGTCGTGTGGTTCCTGCGCGTGTGGATTGTCCTTTTCATTTTGCAGGTCGCACAGTTTGTGCTTTCGCCGATTTTGCCGAGCATCGATGACGTCAACGCACTTTTCGCGAGTCAGTCCACAATCATTTACGACCGCGAAGGCGGTGAGCTTTACACGATTCATGGCGACGAAAATCGCTTCGAGATTCCTTACGAAAAAATTCCGGACACAGTGAAGGTTGCGACGGTCGTCGCAGAGGACGACAAGTTTTTTTCGCATCCCGGTTTCGACGTCGACGGCATCATTCGCGCAGTGCTGAGTGAGTTGGGTGTCGGTCACTTCATAGGCGGCGGTTCGACGATTACACAGCAATTCGTCAAAAACGCCTATCTTTCTCCCGAAAAAACTTACTGGCGCAAACTCCAGGAATTGATGCTTGCGCTCAAATTGGAAAATAAATTTTCGAAAGAAGAAATCCTCGCGATGTATCTGAATCGCATTCCGTATGGTAATAATGCCTACGGCATTCAGGCGGCAGCGCAAACTTTTTTCAATAAAAACGCGGAGGAACTGACTTTAGCCGAGGCGGCGGTGCTCGCTGGCTTGCCACAGGCACCGAGTCGCTATTCACCGTACGGACAAGATCGCGAGCTTTTGATGGGCAGTTGCGCCAAGCCGCCAGTTCCGGCTGGTCCGGAAGATTTGGTCGCGGTCGAAGATCCCAAAACTGCCGATTCCAAAACTAAAAACTCAAAAAGTACCGACTCGAAGGACGCGACAGAAAGCACGTCGGCTGAGTCGCAGCTCGTTTCGGCCTGCACTTCGATTGACGATCCGGCCTACACGCCCGGTCGCAAAGATTACGTTTTGAATCGTCTGCTCAGTCTCAATTATATTTCCAAAGATGAATTCGCGCAGGCCTGGCGGGAATCCAACAATTTGAAATTTCAGTCTTACCACGAGTCGATTCGCGCGCCGCACTTCGTTTTTTACGTGCGTGATTTGCTTGAGGAAAAATACGGTCGGGATGTGGTCGAGCGTGGTGGATTGCGAGTTTTCACGACACTCGACCCGAAGCTCCAAAGCAAGGCCGAGGAGCTAGTCGCGGCCCAATTTCCGCAGAAGCAAAATGAAGATGGCACCGCAACTTGGGGTGTGAATCGCTTCGATGCGACGAATGCTTCGCTGCTCGCGGTCGACAATCCGACCGGACAGATTCTCGCCATGGTCGGCAGTCGCGATTATTTCGAGACGGTCGGGGAAGACGGCAAAGGCAATGACGGCGCGACCAATCTGACGACGCGTCCGCGCCAGCCCGGATCAAGTTTCAAACCATTCGTCTATGCGACGGGACTCAAGCAGGGCTACGCTCCGGCTTCGGTTTTTTGGGATGTCGAAACCAATTTCGGTCGGGGGACGGATGAATACACGCCCAAAAATTACGACGGAACTTTCCTCGGTCCGATTTCCATGCGGCGTGCACTGGGTGGTTCGCGTAACATTCCGGCGGTGAAAATGGCGATCTTGGCAGGCGAATTGCCAATCGTTCAGACAGCTCACGATCTGGGTCTGACGAGCGTGAAATCCGACGAACGCTACGGTCCGACCATCGGACTTGGTGCGCCGGAAGTTCCGATGCTCGAGATGGTCCAGGGTTATTCCGTTTTTGCGAATGGCGGCTATGCCGTTCCGCCGACGCCGATTCTCAAAATTACCGACGCGCGCGGCAATCTGATTGACGAATTCGCTGACCCGAAAAAAGAACTCGTGCTTGATCCGGGCATCGCCTATCTGATGACCAATATGCTTTCCGATCCGAGCTCGCGACCGAGCACTTGGAATTCCTACCTCACCCTGCCTGGTCGACCGGTCGCTGCCAAGACGGGTACGGCAAACAAAAAGATTTCCGAAAAATCGATTCTGCCGGGTGATGTGTGGACGATTGGCTACACGCCCCAGATGACCGTCGCGACTTGGATGGGTAATAACGACGGCACGCCGATGAATATGAGTGGCGGCGGATTCGCCTCGGCCGGTCCGATTTGGATGGGCTTCATGAAAGCGGCGCATGAAGGTCTACCAGTCAAAAATTTCCCAATTCCAGAGGGCATCGTGCAGCGTAGCGTCTCGCGACTGACTGGCAAATTAGCTTCGTCTTCGACGCCGATTGATCAGATTACGACGGATATTTTCATCGATACAGCCACGCCGCTCGAGGTCGATGATTCTTTCATGGAAATTGCCGTTGATCGTGTGAGTGGCAAATTGCCGAGCGCGCTGACACCGGAGTCGGCGATTGAAATGCGCAAATTCGAAAATCTACACTCGGAGCGACCCTACGATCCGGATTGGGAAAATCCAGTGCAGGCTTGGGTAAAAGCAGTTTATGGCGCAGATTCCGCGATTGCGCTGCCGCCGACCGAAACTGACGACGTCCATACGGCTGCGACTGCGAAGCTTGCGCCGACAGTCACGATTGTCTCGCCGGTGTCCGGCTCGACCGTCCAAAAATCGACGATTGGCATCTGGGTCGATGTCACTGCGCCCAATGATGTCGAAAAAGTCGAGTACTACCGCGACGACGAATTGGTCGTGACAGCGACGACGGCACCATGGAAAGGTGTGATTCCAATTCCTAAAAAATTAAACGACGGAGATCATGTGAAGATTACTGCCAAGGTTTTTGACAAGCTCTATTATTCCAGCACTTCGACTGTCGATGTTATTGTCGGTGAAGATACGCAAATGCCGACTGTCCACATCACAGCGCCGACTGCGAATTCTGAGGTTGCACGCGGCACGACCTTGCTCGCGAGTGCGGAGGCTTTCGATGCTGGTGGCGATATCGCGAAAGTTGATTTTTATCTCGACGGTTCGAAAATTTCCGAAATCGAATATCCGCCCTTTGAAGTGCCGATTGTGCTGGATTCGAACACGCGACTTGGTAGTCACACTTTGCTTGTCGACACGACCGACACGACCGGACGCTCTGTGAGTGAGTCAGTCAATTTCACGGTCACAGAAGGCGGAGCTGATGCTGAGGGCTCCACCATTATTTCCCCGGTCAATGGTGCGACGATTTCCGTGCAAAAAAACTCCATTGACGTGATTGCCCAGATCAACAGCGCGAATTTCACGCCGGCTGAGGTTGACTTCATCGCGCGCAATCTCGCGAGCGGCGAGCGTACGACCTTCGCGACGGTCACCAGCCCGAGCACGCCGACCCTCACAGCGACGTGGTCGGATTTGGCGGTGGGCAAGTATGAAATTTATTTCAAAGCGCGTGACGCGAGCGGCAAATCGATTATTTCCGGTCGCAACACTGTCGAGATAAAATAAATCATTTTCCGAGAATTTCTGCTAAAATCGGACTCCAGAAAACTATTTTTATGCCACCAAAAAAAGTTAAACGCGTCGCTTTCATCGGTCGCTTTCAGCCTTTTCATCGCGGTCATCTTTCCGTGATTCAGGACCTGCTGCCGAAATTCGACCAGGTTCTGGTCGTGGTCGGATCGAGTGACAAATTCCGCACGCTCGACAATCCTTTCACAGTCGGCGAGCGTCACGCGATGGTCAAGGAGACGCTGGAGTCGCTCGGCGTGAAGTCGGAACAATTCAAAGTCGTGCCGCTGCCAGATATCGACGACGATGAAAAATGGGTGAAGCACGTTATCAAAACTTGCCCTGATTTCGAGGCGGTCGCGATTACCGACAATCCACGTGTCGAGAAGCTTTTCCGCAAAGACGGCAAAAAGAAAATTATCAAACCGAAAAAGAAGTACGCCATTTCGGCGACGATTGTTCGCGAGGAAATCAAAAAAGGTTCAGACCTGCAAAAATATCTGCCGCAGCCTGTGATTTCCTTCCTCCAAAAAATCGGGGCGACGCGTAAAATTATGGACATCGAAGAAGAGGCTTTGGCGGCGGAAAGCGAAGGATGCGCGGAGGAATAATTTCTGACTCAGTAGAAACGTTGCATGCAACGTTTCTACGTTTTTCGGTTTCTATATTTTCAGCACTTCTTCAGAGCCTGCTCGAAATCATCTCTGATGTCTTCGATGTGCTCGAGTCCGACAGAGACGCGAATCGTTTCTTCACTCACGCCAGCGGCGGCGAGTGCTGCTTTCGAAAGCTGCGAGTGTGAAGTCGAGGCGGGATGTAGGACGAGTGTCTTCGCGTCGCCGACATTCGCGAGGTGACTCGCGAGCTTGACCGACTCAATGAATTTTTTGCCGGCTGTGCGCCCTTTTTTCAAACCAAAAGTGAAGACTGAACCGAAACCGCCTTCGAAATATTTCAGCGCGTTTTCATTGAAAGGATGAGTCGGTAGTCCGACGAAATTAACCCAGGCGACTTTGGGATGGTCGACCAGGAATCGCGCGAGTGCGTTGGCATTCTCCGAATGCTTGCGAATACGCAGTCCGAGCGTTTCGAGTCCGAGCAAAAATTGCCAAGAGTTGAAAGGCGAGAGGCAAGCGCCGAGATTGCGCAGACCGTCGACGCGCGCTTTCGTCGTGAAAGCCACTTTGCCGAGACTGGCGAATTGCAGATCATGGTAGCTCGGGTCTTTTTGTGCGAAGAGCGGATTAACTCTCCAATCGAAATTACCACCGTCGACGACGATGCCCCCGATCGAAGTGCCGTGTCCGCCGATCCATTTCGTGAGTGAGTGAATGACGATGTTTGCACCGAATTCAATCGGTCGGCACAGCACCGGTGCGAAAGTATTGTCGACGATGACCGGCACTTTGAATTTCTTCGCGACTTTGGCGATCTCCGCGAAGTCGAGAACTTCGCCGGCAGGGTTGCCGATTGTCTCGAAATAAACTGCGCGCGTATTCCGCCGAATTAATTTTTCCAATTTTGCTGCAGAGAGCTTCTCGACGAATTCGACCTCGATGCCGAAGCGCGGCAAAGTGTGGCGGAACAAAGTTTCCGTGCCGCCGTAGAGTGCGGTCGAGGAAATAATGTGGTCGCCTTTTTGCGTCAAAGTTAAAATTGCCAAAGAAATTGCTGCCATGCCACTCGCGGTCGCGACTGCGGCTGATCCGCCTTCGAGCGCGGCGATGCGTTCCTCGAGCACGGCAGTCGTCGGGTTGCCCATGCGTGTGTAGATATTGCCGGCTTTTTTCAGCGCGAAAAGATCGGCGGCTTCTTTGGTCGAGCCGAAGTCGAAACTCGCAGTTTGGTAAATCGGCGTCGCGCAAGCATTCGCCGCATTTTTGGCGCGGCCAGCGTGAATCGCGAGCGTCTCGGGATGTAATTTTTTTGAAGTCATGAGCGGGGAGTTAAATTAAAGTTTTTCGAGATCGAATGGTGTTTCCTGATAAACATAATAATTCAGCCAGTTCGAGAAAAGCAGCGTGGCATGCGCGCGCCAGCGCATTTGCGGCTGACCTTTTTCGTCGAAGTAATTCTCCGGCTCGGGGAAATTCGGATCTTTGGCGCGGTCGCGCTCGAATTCCGCCTGCAAAGTTTCGCGGTCGTATTCGGCGTGATTAAACGCGAAAATCTGGCGCAGCTTTTTGTTGCGCACGAGGTAAATGCCAGCGTCTTTCGCGTCAGCGAGAATTTCGAGATCCTTCACTTTGCGTAGATCGACTTCGCGCGTTTCCGTATGGCGCGAGACCGGCACCCAAAAATTCTCATCAAAACCGCGCAAGAGAATCGCATTTTTTTTGCGCGCTTTGTGCAAGAAGACGCCAAATTTTTTGCGTGGCAGTTTGTGTTTCGGGATTTTATAAAAATGCTGCAACGCCGCCTGTGCACCCCAGCAAATGAAAAGGCTCGAATAAACATTCGTCAGGCTCCAGTCCAAAATCCGCTTCAACTCGTCCCAGTATTTCACCTCCTTCCAATCGAGCTGCTCGACTGGTGCACCCGTCACGATTAGTCCATCGAATTTGCGCGTCTTTACGCCTTCGAAAGTCTGGTAAAAATTGACGAGGTGTTTTTCAGAAATATTTTTCGGACGATAGCTTTCCGTCGTGAGAAAAGTGAGATTGACCTGCAGTGGCGAATTGCCGAGCAGGCGCGCGAGCTGGGTCTCGGTCTCGATTTTGGTCGGCATGAGATTTAGTACGGCAATCTCGAGCGGACGAATGTCCTGCTTCGCCGCGCGTTTTTCTGGCATGACGAAAATATTCTCGCGCTCGAGTAATTTCTTGGCGGGGAGTTGGTTGGGAATTTTGATTGGCATTTTGTAGTTGGTGGTTAGTAGTTTAGAGCTTTTAAAATTTTTTAAAAAAACCTCTCCGGGAGAGGTTGCCAGTTTTCCGCGCGCAAAAAGCAACCTCTCAGTTAGAGAGTTGCATCATTTCGGCTGCGCAGTAGGAGTTTTTCATCGAGGGAATTATAGATTCTCTCTAGTTAAATGCAAGTTGGAATTTCTTGGGCCGGTGAGTTGTCCAACCTTCAATCAAACTTCAACTACATCCAAGTGCTCTCCAATTATCTTCAACTACGTCCAAGTGTTGAGGATAATTTCGGGAGACAAAACTGCGAAAATCTGACTGATATGCCCGTCCAATTCGATTGCGTAAATCATCTACTAAATGACAAGTCTCAGGAAAAAGGTCTTCGATTAATACCAAAGAGCCAATTGCACCTATTAGCTCTCCTTTTGGTAATTTGCCTTTATCACAAATAATGTTAAACGGAAAAACATCGAATTTTATGCCCAAACGTTTTTCTCCATTTTCCACAGACTTCACTAGTCTTTTAGCCTGCGCACTAACCTCTACGTGCTCATATTCCGAGAAATCGATTATTTCGCTCCCCATCTTTAGATGGTTAAAAAATGATTAACCCTTTAATCTGAATTTAATCTTAACAAGTTTTACAAATCTTGCAAGTCTTTTTAGCGTGTTAAAATCCAAGAATGGAAATCTATCTTCTTGCCGGTGCGATTTTGCTGGCTTTCGCTGCTTTGGCTTTTTTCGTCTCCAAAAAATTTGCGGAGCTCGCGAAGCCGAGCGAGGACAATGCGCAAAAATTGATGCTCGACGTGATTGAAAATTTGCGCAAAGAAATTCATCACCAGACGGGCGAGACGCAGAAGACGACTTTGCAAACGCTCGATTTGCTCGAAAAGAAATTCGCGAATCTAAATGACTCGGTCGATCAAAAATTAACCGACAACACGAAGAAGCTCGACGCGCGGCTCGACGGTGCGGCGCGCGAAATCGCCAAAGTCTCGGGTGAGCTCGGCAAGATGGCGGAGATTCGCGGCTCGGTCGAATCCCTGACGAACTTCCTCAAGCATTCCAAACGCCGTGGCAATCTCGGTGAGGAAGGACTGAAAGAAATGCTGGCGGAGGCACTGCCGCGCGAGAAGTGGAAGCTCCAATTCGCGTTCGCGGGCGGGGAAGCAGTCGACGCGATTATCGAGACCAAGAACGGCAACATTCCAGTCGACTCCAAATTTCCGCTCGAGAATTTCGAGAAAATGCGCACGGCGGCGGACGAAAAAATCGCCGAGACTTTTCGCCGGGAATTCGCGAAAGACTGCAAAAAACACATCGACGCGATTGCGAAGAAATACATTCGACCGGAGGAAGGCACGACGGACTTCGCGGTGCTTTATTTGCCGGCGGAGTCGATTTACAACGAGGCGAGCGAAAATTCTGAAATCTCGCGTTACGCCCGCGCCAAAAATATTCAGCTCGTTTCGCCGAATTCATTTTTCTATTTCTTGCGCGTTGTCCTGATCGCTTTTCAGTCCGAGAAATTTGAAGAGAACGCCAAGAAAGTTTTGGCGCTAATCGCGGGGGTCAAGACTGAGGCGGGGAAATTTGGCGCGAATCTCGAGCTCACCGCCAAGCATCTGAATAATGCCAAGAAAAATATGGACGACACAGTTTCGAGTTACCAGCGCCTGGAAAGCAAAATCGAGCGCGTCGGGGAATACTCGGACGCGGTGCCGCTGGCGGAGGTGGCGGAAGAGGAGATTGAGGTGGAGTTGCCGCTGGAATAAGTTATTGAAATGTCAGAGCGCAATCGTAAATTGCCGCGGCTAAAAGGTTTTGATTACACGACTAATGGTGCGTATTTCGCGACAATCTGTACTGCCAATCGTGAAAATATTTTTGGTGAAATTCGAAATGACAAAATGATTTTGAATCATCTTGGGAAAATTGTTGAAAAATATTGGCGAGAAATTCCCAATCATTTTACTGATGTGAAATTGGATGAATTTGTCGTGATGCCAAACCACATTCATGGCATTGTTTGGATTGAGAATTTAGCAGGTACGATTGGCGCACGCGTAGGGAATGAAAATTTTCATTCCCTACAAACACCAAATTGTGGTGCGAAATCGCGATCATTGTCATCGATTGTTCGTGGTTTCAAAATTGGCGTGACGAAATGGGCGCGTCAAAACTCGTCGATTTATCCTGTCTGGCAAAAATCTTTTTTCGATCGTGTGATTCGCGATGAAGACGAGTTGAATCGCATTCGCGAATACATTTGGCAAAATCCCGAGAAATGGGAGAATAGCGAGGAGAAGTTGCCGTTGGAATAGAAAATTTTAATTATGAATTGGAATGAGTTCATACAAATCGTTGAAGACAGACTCAATACTTGGTGGGCATTAATTAGCGGATTAATTGTTTTTTCACTATTTTTTGCTGCGATTCATCCAACATTAAAAGAATTTATATCTATATGGTTTTGTTTGTGTGTATATCTTTTGGCTCTGTTTGGGTGGGTTGTTTATTGGGCATACAATAGATTTCGTTTACCTAGGAATAAAAAGAATAAAGTCGGGATAGTAATTGCTATTTATTCCGAAAACAAAACAGAAAGGGAAAAATTAAAAGCAGATTTTGTTTCAGAATTAAAAAATAGTTTTAGGAAGGAGGGTGTTCTGGATGTTACCAGCATCGTTTTCCTGAAAAATCATTTTGCACACAGAATTCATGATTCAGATGATTCAAGGAGGGAAATTGAAAAAATGAACAAAAAAGTGAGGGCTCATTTTTATGTTTGGGGTAATGTGAGAAAAAGACCAGATGGTGAGTCTGCTGAAAGAT
This sequence comes from bacterium, assembly GCA_021779375.1. GTDB lineage: Bacteria > Patescibacteriota > Gracilibacteria > JAHISY01 > JAHISY01 > JAHISY01. Next base: position 122,693 of record JAJYAT010000003.1, read on the forward strand.
ATTTCATAAATTTTCATGGGTATGTAGTTCATAAGCCTGTTGCTCAACAGCTTAGACAACAGATATCGATGGAATTTTCGAAAGTTTTGCCTGTGCAGGTTGATTTTCTTGAAAATACTAGCTTTAGAGGTTTTCAGGTCTCCGCTGCTATGGTCCACCTAGCCGCACAATATATAATAGGCGTTGCGGCATTTGTGTCGCATGATCCGAATTTAGCCTATAAGCTTCATAGGGGATTAAAAGAAAAGTTTAATTCGGTGCCGCACCTTAAAGACATTGGTAATCGTTTACCATTATTGGTTGCGGATGAAGCTTTTTGGATAGCAAGGTGGTATTTTGATAATCAGAACTATGATAAGACGAGAGAATTTTTAAGTATCGCCATGACTGAGAGTCCTAATCATTATGGGGCATGGCTTTTTAAGGCAATTATTGATTTTTCTCTTGATCGGGATTCAAATGAAGCGTTAAAAAGCGTGAACAAAGCACGAGAATATGCAAATAATACTTTTGAGTGGAGATATAGTGAGGCTTTTCTGCAGTTTTGGGAAGAGAACTATCAAATAGCTTTAGAAATTTGCCAAAAAATAAAAAATCAATCATTTCGTGATGAAGCATTTTCGTTAGCTGAGGTAAGACAATTTAATTTGAAAATTTTAGAGAAAGAGGACAAAGCCCAATTATATTTTTGGATTGGATATCTAGCTTTTTTTAAGGAAAAAAATTTGGGAAACGCTTTACATGATTTTGAGCAATTCGAAAAATTAGCTGACGACAATATGAGTATGCTTAAAAACAAATCGTCGGTCTATTTGAAAGACATAAAGAGAGCGCTTGAGTTAAAGGATTAACTTTCTTCTCGATTTTTTTGTTTCTCGCTTTTCGTGCAAGTCATCCCACCTCAAAATCATTTGCCAACCTAAACAAATTTGTTGTACAATTTTTGTGTTCTCTCGTCTTCCACCCTTCGTTCGCTAAGCGAACTTCGGAGAACAGGTCGTGAGGACAAGCCTTTAACCCCCTTAAAAATGACCACCATCGCACTCGCTCAAATCATCGGGCCAGTCATGATCGCGGCGGCGATTGGTTTCATCGCGCATCCGAAGTTCTACAAAAAAATCCTGAAAGACTTCGAGGCGAATCAAGGGCTGATTTACTTCACGGGGATTCTCGTCATGGTCATCGGTTTGCTCATCGTCAACAATCACAATATCTGGGAATGGTCCGCGGCGGGTGTGATTACTCTCGTCGGTTGGTCGGCTGTTCTCAAGGGTGCGACTTTTCTCATTGTCCCAAATCTGCTTTTCAAAATCTCCAATCCGATTATTAAAAATGGGATTGTGATGAAAATCGCGATGATTGTTTTACTCGCGGCGGGTGGTTATCTCTCTTACATTGGTTATTGGCTGTAAAAACTTTCAGCGGAATTTTGCTAACCGAGCGAATTTTCGTTAGGCTTTTCCGCGTTTGAATTCCAAATGAAAAAACTTGTCATTGTCGAGTCTCCTGCGAAGGCGCGGACGATCACCAAATTTCTCAGCAAAGACTTCACAGTGCGTGCGTCGATGGGACACGTGCGTGATTTGCCGAAATCCAAAATGGGCATCGACATTGAGACGGGCAGCTTCCTGCCGGAGTACATCGTCTCGGCTGACAAAACGAAAGTGATTGCTGAGCTCAAAAAGCTGGCGGACAAAGCGGACGAAATCATTCTGGCAACTGATGAGGATCGCGAAGGTGAGGCGATTGCGTGGCATTTGCTGGCTGCGCTCAAAATTCCTAAGACCAAAAAAACTCCGCGAATCGTTTTCCACGAAATCACCAAAGAGGCGATTCAAAATGCGATTAAGTCTCCGCGCGAGCTCGACCGCAATTTGATCGACGCGCAGCAGGCGCGGCGCGTGCTCGACCGCTTGGTGGGTTATGAATTGTCGCCGCTGATTTGGAAAAAAATTCGTTACGGTCTTTCCGCTGGTCGCGTGCAATCAGTCGCGGTGCGCTTGATTGTCGAGCGTGAGCGCGAAATCGAGGCTTTCAATCCAGTCGAATACTGGACGGTCGGTGCGCATTTCGAGACACCGCGTGGTGATAAATTTTTCGCGGAACTGGCGAAGATTGATGCCAAGAAAGCCGAAATCAAAAAGAAAAATGAGGCAGAAAAAGTTGAGCTCGATCTCCGGGGCGCGGAATTCCGCGTCGCGAAAATCGACCGCAAGGAGCGTGTGCGCCATCCGGCACCGCCTTTTATCACTTCGACTCTGCAAGCCGAAGCCGCACGCAAGCTCGGATTTAGTGTGAAGAAGACGATGATGCTCGCGCAGAAACTTTACGAAGGTGAGGATCTCGGCGAAGGTTTGATTACCTACATGCGTACCGACTCCACGAATCTCGCTGAGTCGGCGGTGAAAAAAGCGCGTTCGGTTATCTCCGAAAAATTTGGCAAAAATTTCGTGCCGAGCGAGGTGCGCAAATTCACGAAAAAAGCGAAAGGCGCACAGGAAGCGCACGAAGCGATTCGCCCGACCGATCCCGCGCGTTTCCCAGAAGCGCTGAAAGCTCAATTGGAAAATGACGCCTGGCGTTTGTACGAATTAATCTGGCAGCGCTTCCTCGCTTGCCAAATGGCGGACGCACTGCTCGACCAGACGGGTGTCGATATCGCCGCCAAGAATTACACTTTTCGCGCGACGGGGCAGATCGTGAAATTCGCGGGCTGGCTTGCGGCTTATTCCGTCGGTTATGATTCAGATGAGGAAGCGGCGGAGGATTCCGAAAAATTATTGCCGGAGATTCTCGAAAACGAAATTCAAAAGTTGCTCGCGCTGAAATCGGAACAACATTTCACGAAGCCACCGGCGCGCTACACTGAGGCGACGCTGGTCAAAAAATTGGAGGCGGAGGGTATCGGGCGACCGTCGACTTATGCGCCGACGATTTCTACGATTCAGACGCGTGGCTACGTCGAGAAGCTCGACCGTGCGCTCGCCCCGACAGATACCGGGAAGGTCGTGAATGATTTTCTCGTGCAGCATTTTCCGAAAATCGTCGATCTCCAATTCACCGCCAAGATGGAAGCGGAGTTCGATGAGATTGCGGAGGGTAATTCGAAATGGAATGCGATGATTGGCGAGTTTTACAAACCTTTCCATTCCGAAGTCGAAAAGAAAACCGAGACAATTAAAAAAGAGGATGTCGTGAATGAGACGACTGATGAGATTTGCGACAAATGCGGCAAGCCGATGGTGATTAAATTGGGACGTTTCGGCAAATTCCTCTCTTGCTCCGGTTATCCGGACTGCAAAAACGCCAAGCCGCTCGACAAAAAACAGGAAGCGGCGGAAGTCGAAATGAATGCGAAAATCGCCGGTCAGACTTGTCCGCAGTGCGGCAAGCCGCTTTCGGTCAAGCGCGGACGCTTCGGTATGTTCGTCGGTTGCTCGGGCTATCCCGATTGCAAATTCATCGAGAAGAAATCTAATTCACTCGGGATCAAATGTCCTGATTGTGGTAAAGGTGAAATCACCGAAAAGTTCGCCAAGAAAACGCGCAAGAAATTTTGGGGCTGTACCAATTACCCCGACTGCAAATTCGCCTCGTGGGACGAGCCGCAAAAAACTCCGTGTGAATGTGGGGGAATCGTCGTCAAAAAACTCGGCAAACAGCAAAAGCTGGTTTGTCTCAAATGCAGCAAAGAGAAAAAGATTGAAGACTAAATCGCTCGCTCATTAATTTCATCCAAAATCGCTTGAATCTGTGGGGGTGTGAGTTTTTCGATTTTAGACTGAAACAAATAAGTGAAGAACATTTGGGCATTTAAGCTTTTGAGAAATTCTCTTAGCTTTTGGTATTCAAGAGTTCTTGTAAAAGCCCTTGCCTCTATGCTTGTGATTTTGTCGTCATCAAAATATTCTTCAAGACGGTCCAAAATGGCTGAATCAATTTCATAAAAAGTCGTTTCTGTTTGCTGACCGCTTGGTGATGCAATTGCTTTGCTAATCATTTCTTCAGATATTTTTCTTGACTGTTTTGGTTCAAGCCGAACAAGCTTCGCGATTTGGGTTCGTTGCGACGCAGGGCTTGTCTGATTTTTTTCTAATCTGAGTCGAATTACTTTGTTCATCTTAAGCTTTGGCGGCGATGTCAGTCATATCCATGATTGGCTGCATGATGGCGGCGACGAGTCCGGCGACGAGTGTACCAATCACGACGATGATGAGTGGTTCCATAATGGTCGAGAGATTCTTGGCGAAAGTGTCGACTTCTTCATCGTAGAATTCCGCGATCTTATGCGCGATGGCGCCGAGTTGTGCCGTTTGTTCGCCGACTGCAATCATGCTCACGACGAGCTCAGGAAAGAGCGGATCGTTCTCGATATTTTTGTGAATCGTGATACCGCGTTCGACATCTTCTTTCGTGTCGAGCAGGCGAATGCGATAAACCTCGTTGCCGACGGCATTGGCTGTGATTTCGAGTGCGCGAACAATCGGTACTCCAGAATCTGAGAGTAATGAGAGTTGGCGCGCGAAAGAGGCAAGCGCGGCTTTTTGGATCATTGGTCCAAAAATTGGGAGCTTAATCATGAGGCGATCCCAGTGGAGTTTTCCAAGTGGGGTTTTTTTCCAAGCGCCTATAAAAAGTACTCCTCCAACAATTAAAGCGATGAGGAGTGCCCAATTTGGCAAGATGAAGGTTTTGCCGGTAAACCATCTCGAAATTGCCACTAGAATTCTTGTTGCTAATGGTAGTTCCGTTTTAGCAGTCGCAAAAAGTTCGGCGAGTTTCGGAATTACCATTGTCATAACCAAGATGATTGCGCCGACCAAGACTGTCAAAACAGACACTGGATAAATCATGGCAGACTTAATTTTTTTCCGCAAGCTGGCTGATTTTTCTGTCTCGGTTGCAAGATTGACTAAAGTCTTATTGAGCTGACCGGAAGCTTCGCCGGCCGCGATCATACCGATTTCTGATTCGATAAAAATATCTCCGTGTTCATCTAGTGCATCAGAAAACCTGATACCAGCTTCGACTCGCGTGGCGACATCGCCGAGGACAAGTCGGAGTTTGGGATTTTCACTTTGCTTTGACAAAATTTTGAGCGCTTTGATAATTGAAAGTCCGGCGTTAATCATCACTGCCAACAGACGAAACATGACAGCCTTGTCTTTTGCTGTGACTTTTGTGTGTAGCGCAAAGAAGTTGTTGATTTGATCAATGAGACCATGCGACGATTCAACCGCCGAAAATTCGGGTTCGGATTTTTTCGCTGCGGTTTTTTCTTTAGTATCATCAATCTGGTCCAGACTGATGACATTCAGCTGCTTTTCATTGAAGAGCTGATCAGCAGCTTCGAGTTTGCTTGCGGCGGTGATGACCCCGGTGACTTCCGCGGATTTTTTGTCGCGAGCGACATATTGGAATTGCATTTGAAAGAATTATTTTTTTGGAATTGAAATTTTTTCGCTGTCAATTTGATCCATAATGTCATCTTTATCTTCCTCCTCGGTAGTGCGAGCGACTGAGTAGACTTCTTCGGGGGTAGTGATGCCAGCGAGAATTTTTTCGACACCATCGTGCTCGAGCGTCTTCATGCCATCAGCGATTGCCACTTTTTCCATTTCGAGCGGAGAGCCATTTTTGAGAATCAATTCTTTGATGGCGTTACTCATCTCGAGAATTTCGTACATACCGATTCGTCCTTTATAGCCAGTGTGTCCACACAGTTCACAGCCTGCACCGTGGTAAATTTTAAGTGGTGTGTTGTCAGTTAATCCCAATTTTGTGCGCTGAGTGGGATTCATCGAGGCGATTGCTCTTCGCAACCTTTGCTCGATAGCTGGTTCGATGATTGTTTCGGCTTTACAGTGTTCACAGATTTTGCGGACGAGACGTTGGGCGATGATGGCATTGACTGTCGCTGTGATGAGGAAGGCGGCAGCACCCATGTCGAGCAGACGCGTGATGGTCGAGATGGCTGAATTCGTATGTATTGTAGACAGGACGAGGTGTCCGGTCAGAGCGGCCTCAATCGCGACTTCGATTGTCTCACGGTCGCGAATCTCACCGACCATCATGATGTCTGGATCTTGGCGGAGACCGGTGCGGAGTCCGAAGGCAAAGGTGTAATCAATGGCTGGGTAGACTTGGCTTTGGTTTAGGCCGTCCATTTGAATCTCGACCGGATCCTCGATGGTCATGATGTTGACCTCGGGAGTATTCAGGATTGCGAGGCAGGCGTAGAGCGTGGTTGTTTTGCCGGAGCCAGTCGGACCAGTTGTGAGCAGAATGCCATTTGGTGCGGCAATTGCGCGTTTCAGAATTTTAAGGTTGTGCGGCTCGATACCAAGATCTTCAAGTTTCGGAATTTTGCGCGAGCGATCCTGGATACGAGTGACGATTTTTTCGCCGTGGACAGTCGGCAGTGTCGAGAGACGGAGATCAAGTTCGCGACCGTCTGGGGTGGTGATTTGTACTCGTCCATCTTGCGGAATACGGCTTTCGTCAATCTTTAGATTTGCCATGATTTTGAAGCGACTGACGACGGCAGCATGCAGCGAGGGTGGATATTCGATGATTGAGCGGAGAATTCCATCGACGCGGAAGCGGATGCGTACAGTATATTCACTAGGTTCAATGTGGATATCGGAGCTGCCGATATCAATTGCAGCATCGACGACAGTGGCCGCAATCTGCGGTACGTCGCTAGCAATGATGGCGTTCTGGAGTATGACAATTTTGTCTTCCATTTTATTTTTGTTTTTTGTGCTACGTGCTGTTAAAAATTATTTAGCTGCCGCAGATTTAGTTGCCGCTGCTTTTTTTGCTGCTGGTTTTTGTTCTTGTGCGATGGGCATGAAATAGGCATTGGCAGAGATTTCCATGCTGACTTCTGCGCCAGATGACGCAATTTTTTCTCCCCGGTTTTTGGTTTGCAGGCTGATATCTCGCACATCAATGAGGCGTGTCGCTGCCTCACTGGTATCGACGGCACCACCAGTTTTTTCGAGTGCGTGCAGAAATGACATCAATTTTTCTTTCGTACCAGTGAGACTGATTTTTATCGGCAGGGATAGATAATCCGTCTTGTCCTGATTGTTAGCTGAGCCGATATTGACTGAGACCAGAACGAGTGAATTATTATCATCACCAGAGATGTCTCGGGCTTGTTGCTCCAGTGCGCGCACTATTTTGGTCTCATTAGCAGCTGTTGGTAAAATTGTAGCGATAGCGCTTTCGTCTTTGATGGCGGTGAGTGCGTAATCATTTTTCAAAAGGCGATATTGATCGCGTTGGCTCTCGAGATCGAGCGCGATAGTTTTGGCCTGATCGTCGAGACTGGCGATATCGGTGCGCGCCGTTTTAAGTTGCTGGTAGCTCGGCCAGAACGAAAAGATCCCAGCCAGAATCAAAATTGTGACAGCGAGGACGAAGCGAATGTTGGCGCCTTGTCGTAAGCGAGCAGTGTAAGTTGTCATTGTAAAAGATTAAATTTTAGTTATTGAGAGTTGTGTCGAGTGCTTGAAAAACTTCGACTGGTTCAGTCTCCGTTGTTGCAGCAGCGGCCGAATCAACTGTTTCTTTCACCTGGGATTGTTGAGGAAGGTTAAATTCCAAATTTTGCAATTCCTTTTGGTTGATCGCTTCATTGGAGTCATTTGTTGGGATTGTCTTAGTGGTTTCATTTTTCTCGACAGGCAGAGCGTTGACCTGTGTGTCGCGTTCATCTGGAGTAGCTAAATCTTGTAGCGAGAATTGGAAATTGATCGGTGAAGAAACGTTGCCATCACGATCTTCTTCACGCGAAAAGGAAAAACCTTTAACGTCTTTGAAATACTTACTACCTTCAAGTGCATCAATAAGATCGGCAACCAGTGAGAATGTTCGAGCAGTGTATGTGTCCTTACCGTAAGCATTACCACTAATCTCAATCGTGTCTTTGCTTGATTTACCAGTGTAGCCAGTTATTGAGACCAGTGTATTATTAGGATCAATGTCACGAGTTGCGTCCAGCGGTGTGCCGTTCGTGTCGCGCGTCAAATCGGAGCCAAGGCGCACGATTTTTTCAGCATGCTCAATTACATTAGACCAAGCGATGCGGCTAGCTCGCAGTGTGCCAATTGCGTTGACACGACCCATGTTGTTCGTGATGACAGATGCAGTCGCGAGATCAGAATCATTATTGTTCGTACGCGGATCGCCAATAATTTGAATTATTTTTTGGTAAATATCAGTGTCTGATATTTTGGTGAGATTAAGTGCACGAATTTCATTGAGGGCAGTTGCGAAAGTGCTGGCTTGTCGCGGTGAAATTTTGGCAAGGATAGCCTTGATATCAGCGATAGTCTGACTGGTTGGCTCATCGAAGCTAGACACATCGATCAAATCCATTTGTTTTTTAATGTCGGTCACTAGATTCTCTAGGTTTATGCTTTTTACATCTTTCAAAATTGCAGTAGCGGAAGATTGTGCAGCTGCGAAATGTGATTTCGAAATAGCTGACGGGAAATTACTTTCGCTTGAATCAATCGCGGTGATTTCTGTAACCAAAACTTTGACCAGATCGTCTATTTTGGCGTCGGCGTTAATTGATTCTTCTAGTTTTTTCGCTTCAGCTATGATTTTTTCCAAAAGCGTACGGGTTGTCTCGATGCGGAGAGATCTCTCTTTTTCCAAATTCAAAACTTCCGCCTCAGACAGATAGACCACTTCGCCGGCGTCATTAGTCGTCTTGATCAAAACATTGGTCGAGTCTTCGCGCGGGATGACACGTTCGCCCGTCGGTCGTTCGTAGTTCAAGATTGGACTTTCGAGATCGAGTGCGAGAACGCTATTGGCGAGATCTTCGACCTGCAAAAGTTTGTTGAATTTCTTGATGTCCCGAATGTCAGTCTGAGTTTGCTGCATTAGTGTTGTTTTGCGATTCAACTCAGTGGTGAGGTTTTCACGTCCAAATTTTCCGTACAAATAATTATTGACATCCAACGTTGCCCAAAAATAGACCCAGACACCAGCAGCCACGATTATCGTGACGGTGAGTAGTGTCCGCGCATTCGCCAGTCGTGAAAGCGCTTTTCTTTTTTCATCACTATCCTCCCGCGATTTTTCCATGCTGCCGCCGGCTTCTTTTTCGGCTTGGCGCACAATCGCGTCGACGAGCGAGCTGCCTCCGCTTGCTGCACTGCGTTCGCTCAATTTTTCCCAAAAAGAAGGCTTTTTAGCCTTTTCGTTCGGGTCTTTCTGAGGGGTGGACATGAGAATAAGATTAATTTTTAGTAAAAGATTCTCGCCATTTTATCACATTTTCAGTATAAAAACAATCTTCTTGAATCGAAAAATCTTGAAAGCAAGGCTTGATATTAAAATAATATTTTGGCTAAGTCAACAAAATTGACTGTTTTTTTCGGTGATCAATCTTTGCTCTGCATTTGAGTTTTCAACGCATTTTTTCTAAAATGCTCCTGCCTCGTTTGCGGGGCTTTTCTTTTCTCTTGATGCTGCTCGACGGTAAAAAACTTTCCGCGAAAATTTTGGATTCGGTCAAACGGAAAGTTGTTGCGAAAAAACTCAAAATTGGGTTGGCAGTGATTTTGGTCGGTGAACATCCTGCGAGTGTTTCGTATGTGCGCCAGAAGCGCCGCGCCGCCGAAAAGGTCGGTTTCACTTTTCGCGAGGTGAATTTGCCAAGCTCTGTTTCTGAGCAAAAATTAATTGCGACGATTGATGAATTAAATCTTGATCCTGAAATTCAGGGCTTTATCGTGCAGTTGCCGCTGCCGCAAAAAATTAACACGCAAAAAATCCTAGAGAAAATTTCTCCCGCCAAAGACGTCGACGGCTTTCACCCGCTCAATCTCGGGCGCGGATTTTTGAAATTGCCGACGCTGCTGCCCGCGACGCCGGCGGGGATTCTGCACTTGCTTGATGAGTACAAAATTACTTTGAAGGGTCAAAATGTCGTCGTGGTCGGACATTCCAATATCGTCGGCAAGCCGCTCGCGATGCTGCTCCTCAATCGCGACGCGACTGTTTCCGTTTGTCACGTTTTCACCAAAAATTTAGCTGAATTTACGCAAAATGCCGACATTGTAATTTCGGCGACCGGTGTGCCACATTTGATTCGCGCGGAAATGTTGAAGAAAAATTGCGTGGTCGTCGATGCGGGTTGCGCGCAGCTTGGCGATAAATTAGTCGGTGACGTCGACTTCGAAAATGTCGAGAAAATTGCGCGTGCTATCACGCCTGTCCCAGGCGGAGTCGGACCGATGACGGTCGCGACTTTGATTGAAAACACGCTCCGCGCCGCGGAGAATTTTTAATTCTAAGTCTTAAAACAAGATTAAAATTAGAATCTCAAAAAAGCCAAAATTGTTTAGGAGTTTAAAATTCGAAATTTAAAATTCAATTCATGTGTGGAGTAATCGGCATCACGGCAAATTCTGAAGTCGTCGGCGAAATCTACGACGGACTCGCGACGCTGCAACACCGCGGTCAGGATGCGGCGGGCGTGATGACTTTCGACGGCGCGCAATTTCACACGAAACGCGGCGCGGGGCTGGTGCGCGATGTGATCGGTGCTGCCGACATTCTCGAGCTCACTGGCAAGATCGGCATCGGGCACGTGCGTTATCCGACGGCGGGCAGTTATTCACCGGAGGAGGCACAGCCGTTTTTCGTCAATTCGCCGCTCGGTCTGGGATTGGTCCATAATGGCAATCTCACGAATACGGAGAAACTGCGCCGGGAGCTCAAAAAAGAAGGGAGATATCTCAATACGTCGAGCGATTCAGAAGTCTTGCTGAATGTCTTTTCCCGGGAATTGCGTAAGCAAAAAATGGCGACATTCTCGCTCAAGAAACTTTTCGCTGCGGCTAAAAAAACGGTCGAACGAGTGAATGGTAGTTTTGCCGCCGTGATTCTCGTGGCGGGTCACGGTATTCTCGCGCTGCGCGATCCGCAGGGTTTGCGACCGCTGACGATTGGCATTCGCAAAAATTCCAAACACGATGAGCTCGCAGTCGCGAGTGAGGATCCGACTTTCGCGACACTCGGTTTCGAAAAAATTGGCGACGTGCAGCCGGGCGAGGCAGTCTGGCTTTCGGCTGATGGCAAAATTGCACGGCAGCAGCTCGCTCCCAAAAATTGGGCACCCTGCATTTTCGAATACGTTTACCTCGCACGACCGGATGCGACGCTCGACAATATTTCTGTCTACCGTTCGCGTCTGCGTGCGGGTGAATATCTCGCGCAGGAAATTCGCAAAGCGAAAATCCAAATCGATGTGGTCGTGCCGGTACCCGACACTTCGCGCAGTTCGGCGCTCGCGCTCGCGAATGAGCTCGGTGTGCGTTACCGCGAAGGTTTAATTAAAAATCGCTATATTGGCAGGACTTTCATCATGCCGACGCAGGCGAAACGCCAAAAATCCATTCGGCACAAATTAGTTCCTTTGCCGCTCGAGCTGCGCAAAAAAAATGTTTTGATTGTCGACGACTCGATTGTGCGCGGCAACACCTCGCGCCAGATCGTCGAGATGGTGCGGTCGGCGGGAGCCAAAAAAGTTTATTTCGCGGCGGCTGCGCCCGCCCTCAAATTTCCCTGCGTGTATGGCGTGGACATGCCGTCCAAAAAAGAATTTATCGCCAACAAACTTTCGACTGCGCAGATTGCCAAAAAATTAAAAGCGGATGCAGTTTTCTACCTGCCGCTGCCGGATCTCATTCGCGCCTGCGAATTTGAAAAGACCAAAATTCCACATTTTTGCACGGCTTGTTTTGACGGCAAATATCCGACCAAAGAAGTGACTGCGAAATACCTCGCCTCGGTGGAAAAATGCCGCGAATGTTCGCGACACCAAGAGAGCGACGACAAACAAATGACTTTACTTTAATTTTCCCAAATGAAATTTCTCCTGGTTGGCAACGGCGCGCGCGAACACGCAATCGGCGCGGCGGTCCTGCGTTCACCGCAAAAACCTGAGCTCATCGTTTTCGCTGACAAAATCAATCCGGGTCTACAGAAGCTCGCGACAGTTTACGAAAAAGCCGCTTCGCTGACCGATTTAGTCGCACTCCGCAAATTAGTCGAAAAAGAAAAACCGGAGCTCGCGGTTGTCGGACCGGAAGCTCCGATTGCGGCAGGTGCGGCGAATTTACTCGAAGAGCTCGGTGTCGGCGTGGTGGCACCGCGCCAATCTTCGGCGCGTTTGGAATCCTCCAAAAGTTTCACGCGCGATTTGCTGCAAAAATACGACATTCCCGGCAACCCGGAATTTTTGGTTTTCTCCAAATTCGACAACGAAGACGAGGCGCGACTCGCGCTGCGCAGCTTCATGCAAGCACTTGGTGGTCAATTCGTCGTCAAAGCAGATGGGCTGAAAAGCGGCAAAGGTGTGAAAGTCGTCGGTGATCATTTAAATGGCATCGACGATGGTTTGCATTACGCGCTCGAATGTTTGAACGCGGATGGTCGCGTCGTGATTGAAGAAAAATTAATCGGCGAGGAATTCTCGGCCATGTTTTTGACCGACGGCAAAACGCTGGCGGCGCTGCCGGTTTCCCAAGACCACAAGCGCGCTTTCGAAAACGATCTCGGTCCGAATACCGGCGGCATGGGGACTTACTCTGATGAGACCGGTTCGCTGCCATTTTTGAAACCCTCAGATTTGGCGGAGGCGCGCGCGATTACCGAGCAAGTTTTGGCGGCACTCACGACCGAGACAGGCGAGACTTTTCGCGGGGTGATGTACGGCGGTTTTATCGCGACCAAAAATGGCGTGAAGCTGATTGAGTACAACGCGCGCTTCGGTGATCCCGAGGCGATGAATGTTTTTCCGATTCTCAAAACTGACTTCATTGAGGTTTGTCGCGCGGTTGTTACTGGTCGTTTAGATGCACTGCCGCTCGAATTTGAAAAAAAAGCAACGGTCGTGAAATACCTTGTACCAGAGGGTTATCCGAATATTCCGCTTGCCGGAGAAGAAATCCGCGTTTTGGGTTTGCCGGAAAATTGTGAAATTTTTTACGCGGCAGTCGATGTCGATGCCGCCGGTCGGATTTTGACTGGCACGTCGCGCGCGATTGCGGTCGTCGGCATCGCCGATGATTTGACCAAAGCTGAGCGGATTGCGGAAGAGGGAATTTCCAAAATCGAAGGCAAACTTTTCCATCGCCGGGATATCGGCACGCCCGCACTCATTACCAAACGGGTTCGTCATTTGCAGGAAATTCGCGGCGCATGAATCCAATTTTTCTGCTCGGCATCGCCGTCGCCGTGTTCGCGGCTTTTTTTGCGCTCATCATTTACCGCCGCCCCAAAAAACTGAGTGAAGGTGAGATGGCTTTCGTCCGCAATCAGTGGCGGATGATTGGTCTCGGCAAAAATCCCAAGAACGACATTCTCGAAGCGGATAAATTGCTCGACTTCGTGCTTGGAAAATACGGTTTTCGTGGTTCGCTCGGTGAAAAACTCAAACAGGCGGAGCGGCTTTTCGCTGACAAAAATGGCGTGTGGTTCGCACACAAGATGCGCAATAAATTTGCCCACGAGATTAATTTCACGCCGTCCGAATTTGAGTTTCGCAAGGCGCTCGAAAGCTTCCGGCGGGCGCTCCTCGACTTGAGAATCAAGCTCTGATGTGTTAAAATTAAGCTAATCAAAACCAAAAACCAAAAACAGTGGCCAAATTTTATTTCACAGCCGTTTCGAATTCCGCCAAGAAAAAACTGGTCGGTAGTTTCGAAGCGGAAACCGAAAAAGATGCGCGCGATCGCATCAACAAGCTCGGAATGGCAATTCTATCGCTTGGGAACGAACCGCCGACCGACTGCCTGAAGCCTTTCGTATTTTCAGTGACGGAGACTAATGGTCGCGAATTTGTCGGCGAATTATTTGAAGAAAGTGCCCAGGTAGTTTTTAGTCGACTGGAAGATGAATTCACTTTTCAGAAAATTAACTATATTTTTGCTGCTGATATTCCTGAAGAAGAAAAAATTTATGCATGTCAAAATAGCATTCCAGAGCTTATCGAGCAAAAGAGAAAAGAGGAAGAACGCAAAAGCGATCTTGAAAAACGGACAATTACTGGTAGCTTTAAAAGTCTAGTCACTTTAAATTTCGGCGACAAAAAAAAGCCTGCCAGCGAGATTGGGAATGCAGCTAAATATTCTAACGAAGGAGAAGAAGATCTCACCAAAAAAACAGAGGCAGATTTTCCCGACCAGTCTCAGATACCTGCTGTGCCGAATCCAATTGGCGCGGAGGTGCCGCCGTCCGGAGACGAAATTTACGCCCTGCTTAAAGGTGATGATGATATCGTACTTGCCGAAGACATCGACGTGGGCGAGCAACTGAAAAAGTTGCAGCATGTTTTTGGGCGTTTTTTTCCAGCTTTTTCCAAAAAATTCGGTCGATTTTATTTTTACATTACCGAAATTGTTGTTCCATCGAAAGATAAGACGCGCATGGATGGTTGGCGCGAGATGCTTCAATTCTTATTTCCGCCGAAACAATCGGATGAGAAATTACGGCTTGAGCGCATTAAAGCCCTGAAACGCCAGGCTAGATTCAATCGGTTTTGGATTGCCTTCGCAGAGATTGTTGACTTGCTTGCAGCAGTTTTCTTGGGTTATCTTGTTTTGGGCATTACTTCATTTTACGTCGAAATTCCACGCATCTCTGAGCTGGCGGAGCTGACGCTGCGTAATAATTTCACTATCCACTTTTTGGTGGGTGCATTTATTTTTCTCCGGATTTTGATTTTGCTTCGTGAAAGATTTACTAGTTGGAGCTTTTGGCGTACGGCACTACTTTTTTCAGTTGGCGGCTTTGTGATTGTTTTTGTCGGTCTGAACCTACTTTAAAATTTGCGGTCTTCGGCGTAAAATTCGTGCCGATGTGGCCATTTTTTGAATTAGCGGGAATCTACTTTCCGGTTTACAACATTGCGCTTGTGATTGGGATTTTACTGGGTGCGGGCGAGCTTTTTTTGGCAGCTCGACGCAAGCGTGTGATGCTCCAATTTCTTGCGGATAATTTTCTCTGGCTACTGGTCGTGACACTGTTTTTTTCCCGACTTGCCGAGGTTCTGCTCCGCAATTTTTCCTTACTCGATTTTCCGTTTGCCTGGGGTAATACTGCTGGTCTGAGTTTCTTCGGTGCGGCACTGGGATTGATTGGCATGCTGGCTTTGCTGGCGCGCCGTTACAACGAAAACTTTTTCACTTGGCTTGATCTCATCATGTTGGCTGTCGCACCGGTGCTTTTTTTCCATCATATCGGTACATTCTTCGTAGGGAGTGAATACGGTATTCCGACGGCATTGCCGTGGGGTGTCACTTTCACCAATCCAGATGCGGTGGGTTATTCCACGATTCCGCTTCATCCAGTCCAGCTTTACGCGGCAGTCATCACGCTCGGACTTTTTGCCGCGGCGTCATTTATTTTCAAAACAACAGCCCGCGCCGGTAAAGCTGGAACATTCCTGCTGCTCACACTTTCAATCATGTACTTCTGTTTGGATTTCCTGCGCGGTGATTCGGCGCCGACCTTTGGTGTGCTGCGGGCGAGTCAGTACTTCACGCTCGTGCTGGCGCTTATCGCCGCCGGTATCACGCTGCGGATGAAAATCGCGGCGCGCGAAGAACGGCGCGGCGAATTACACATTAAAACTCCTGATTTATGAACGCCGCACTCGACTATCTCACTAATTTTGATCCATCGAATTGGCTCGAAGTCAGCCTGCGTGGCATCTTCGCGTATCTTTTTGTCGTGCTTGTCGCGATTGTGATTTGGGTCGCACGCGATGCGGTTGCTCGCAGCAAAAGTCTGTTATTTCAAGTGTTTTCAATCTTACTTGTAATCACACTCAATCTGCCCGGATTGCTGATTTACTTAATCGTGCGTCCGCAAAAAACACTTGTCGATAAATACCACGAGACGCTCGAGCAGCGTGTGCTCGCGGAAAGCGAAGAGACTTGCCCGAAGTGTGACCGACTGCTCCCGCTCAATTTCCAATTTTGTCCGAGCTGCGGCGAAGAGGCGCGCCGTCCTTGTAAGAAATGCCACAAACTTGTTTCCAAAAGCTGGTCAGTCTGTCCTTACTGCGGCGCGAAAAAATCGACCCAAAAGAAAGTTGAGACTGTTTCAGCTAAAGCCTAGTTAATTCAGGCCCATTTTCTTGCGCAGCGCAGCGGCTTCTTCTTCGTCCTTTTTCTTCTTTTCGTCTTGTTTAGCTTGCAGCTCGATGTCGTTCCAATCGTTTTTGTGCTTTTCCTCGATCGCCTTGAGTTGGTCTTCGTGTTTCTTATTCAGCTCGGAAAATTTGCGCTGTTCTTCCTCGAAAATGCGCATCAACTCGTCAATCTGATATTGGCTGAGCTTCGGAATGCTCGCGATAATCCGCTGCTTCTCAGTTTTGGTGAGGGAAATTGATTTCGCCAAAAGCTCGAGAAATTTCTTTTCGTCGAATTGCGTGTTCGGGTGCGCGGGCACCGGTACGCCTGTGATGAAGCTGTGGTCGTCACCGCCCGTGATGAATTGATCCTCCGAGAGTTCGTCCTCGGATTGGAGTGGTGAGGCCGATTTCACTTGCGCAGCAGCGTCATCCTGTGGCGGTGTCGCGCCTGCATCGGCGGGTGGATTCGAATTCTGTGAATTTTCGTCGTTCATTGGCGAGATTTTAACAATTTTGCACCGAAAGACAAGCTTTTCAGTTAAAATCCACTGGTGCGCAAAAATCTAATCATTCTCGGATCGACTGGTTCAATCGGACGACAGACGCTCGAAATTGTCCGTGAATTTCCGCGCGAATTCAAAATTATCGGTCTGGCGGGTGGGCGAAATTTCGAGTTGCTTGCCAAGCAAGTCCGCGAATTTCAGCCGAAATTTATCTCCATTGGGTTACCGTTAACCTCCGAGTTAACTCGGGGGTTAACTGCTGGGTACAGCAAAGTGAAGATTCTTCCACTTGAAAAATTAGCCGCGCAAAAATGCGATCTCGTCGTGTCGGCAATTTCTGGCGTGGCGGGTCTGCCGCCGACGCTAGCGGCGATTCGTGCGCGTAATTCCGTCGCGCTGGCGAATAAGGAAAGTCTCGTTTTGGCGGGGAAAATTGTGATTGCGCAGGCAAAAAAATTTGGCGTCAAAATTCTGCCAGTTGATTCGGAGCATTCCGCGGTCTGGCAGCTTTTGCAAAAAGTCCCGCGTGACAAGGTGCGGCGCATCATTCTCACGGCTTCCGGTGGAGCGTTGCGCGACACGCCGCTCGCTGAATTTTCCAAGATTTCACCGCAAAAAGTTTTGCGGCATCCGACTTGGGCGATGGGTGCGAAAATTACTTTGGATTGCGCGACACTGGCCAACAAAGCTTTTGAAATTATCGAGGCGGCGCATTTGTTTGATTTTCCGCTCGACAAGATTGAAGCGGTGATTCACCCCCAAAGTTTCGTTCATGCGATGATTGAGACGGTCGACGGCAATTTGTTCGCACAAATGTCGCAACCGTCGATGAAATTGCCGATTTCACTCGCGCTTTTTGACGGTGTGCGCCAGGACGATTCCGTCGCGCCGCTTGACCTCGTCGGTCGAAATCTCGAATTTCGCAAAATCGAAAAGGCGCGCTATCCGCTTTTTTTCACGATTCTTGCGGCAGCGCAAAAGGGTGGAATTTTTCCAGCGGCAGCCGCGGCAAGCTCAGAATTCTGGGGTCAAAAATTTCTTGCGGGCGAAATTGCTTTTCCTGAAATCGCTAAACTGACGGAAAAAAGTTTGCGCAAGGTCTCGCCTAAACCAGCTAGTTTGAAAAATATTTTGGCAGTCGTAAATTCTTTTCAATGAAAATTTCGGCAATTTTACTCGCAGCCGGTAGCGGTAAACGCTTGAAAAAAGGCGTCCCCAAAGCGTTCGTGCAAATTGGAGGTAAAGAAATTTTTCTAAATTCGATCGAGCTTTTTGAAAAATCAAAAGAGGTTTCGGAAATTATTTTAGTGGTTCCGAAAAATAAAGTTCGTGCTGCTAAGTCGTTAACCCAGCAGTTAACTGGTGGGTTAACTGTGCGTACAGTGTCGGGAGGAGCGACGCGTCAAAAAAGTCTGGAAAAAGGTTTGCGATTTTGTTCTGAAAAAACCGTGTTGGTTCATAACGCGGCGAATCCTTTCGCTACGCCGCATGAAATTACGCGTCTCGCGAAAACGCTGAAAAAATACGATGCTGCGGCGGTCGCGCACCGCGCGACTTCGACCGTGCGTCAAAATTTGACCACGCTTGATCGTCAAAAAATTTGGCTAATGGAAACACCGCAGTTAGTGAAAAAAGAATTTTTGGCAAAGGGCTTACGGGTTGCGCGTTCGCAAAAAATCGAAACGACGGACGAGATTCAGCTGGCGCAGCTCGCTGGTGCGAAGATTAAAATCATCGCTGCTGACCCGCAGAATCGCAAAATTACCCGGCCGGCAGATTTGCCACGCGAGTCGCGCATCGGACTCGGTCATGATTCGCACCGTTTCTCTGAAGTACGGAAAGCTTTATTTTTAGGTGGTGTGAAGATTTCTGCCACTGGCGGACTGGAAGGCAATTCCGACGGCGATGTGATTTTGCACGCGCTGACGAATGCGATTTCCTCCGCGCTCGGCGGTGGCTCACTCTCGACTTTTTCTGACGCGATGTGTGCACGCGGCGAGAAGAATTCGCAAAAATATTTGCAGGTCGTGCTCGCCAAAATGTGTGTGGAGGATTTCGTAATCGAGAATCTGGCAATCTCGATCGAAGGCAAGAAGCCGAAACTGGAAAAGCACTTTCCCAAAATTCGGAAAAAATTAGCGGGACTTTTGAAAACTGATTCTGCCAAAATCGGACTGGTCGCGACGACGGGCGAGGAATTGACGAGCTTCGGACGGGGAGAAGGCTTGCAGGTTTTTGCTGTCGTGCTGCTACGCCGTTAACCTACCACTTAAGTGGTAGGTTAACTTATAAAATTTGAAATTATGAAAGTTCGCGCCTTCGCCAAAATCAATCTCGGACTCAAAATTCTCGGCAAGCGCGCGGATGGTTTTCACGAGCTCGACACGATTTTTGCGCGGATCGGAATTTTTGATGAGCTGGAAATTCGCCTGCGCGAAGACGGTCAGATTCATGTCACGGTTGAGGGTGCGCAAATTCCGACCAAGGAAAATCTAGTTTTTCGCGCGGCGTGGCTGTTGCAGAAGTTCTCGCCGCGTTCACTCGGAATCGATATTTTTCTCAAGAAACGCATTCCGCTTGGAGCCGGACTTGGCGGTGGGAGTGCGGATGCGGCGGCTGTTTTGAGAACTTTGCCAAAAATTTGGGGGCTTAAAATTGCTCCTGAAAAATTGCACAAAATCGCGGCGAGTCTCGGTTCAGACGTGCCATTTTTCCTCGCGAAGAAAGTTTGTCGCGGTCGCGGTCGGGGAGAGATTCTCGAGCCGATTACGCTGCCGAAGAAATTTCCACGCGAAGTTTTGGTCGTGGTTCCGCCGATTCAGATTTCGACCGCATGGGCGTTTAATACTCTGTCATTGCGAGCCCCGCTAAGAGGGGCGAAGCAATCCGTCAGGGCGGCGGGGCTGCTTATCCCGTCGAGGCGGGATCGCAGTGACGATTTTCTAAATGATTTCGAAAGGGTTGTCTTTCAGGAGTTTCCTGAAATTCGGCAAATCAAAAAACAGCTCGAAAAATCGGGCGCAGCGATCGCGAGCCTGTCGGGGAGTGGCTCGGCGGTTTTCGGTTTATTCCGAAAGAGACCGAGTCGAGAAATTATTCAAGAGCTCAGCCAATTCGGAACGGTTTTCGTCGCGAAAATTCGCGAGTGATTATTTGCCGCAGCTACCGCAGTTTCCACCGCAGCCAGGACCGAACGAGCAACCACCGCATCCGCAGCCAGGACCAAAAGATTTAGTCATTTTAAAAAGGTTAAAGGACGAAGGTTAGTTTAGCAGAACTCGTCAATTTTTTCGAGTTAACCTTCTATTTAAATCGAAGATGATTTTGCTTGACAAAAAATTAAAAATATATAAAAATCAAGACTTACAAATCAGCATTTTCGTTCTTTGAAATCACGCTGTGTTGGGAGCTTTCTGTCGATTCGCAAAAATCGGTGGGGAGCTCCCAGCTAACTTTTTTTAAAAAACCAATAAACAGTCCGTCAAGAAGGAGGAACTTATGAAGCGCGTAAGACTATTTTTTAAAATTTTATTCAATGGGTCTCAGGTGATCCCAAACTTGTTTTGGGTTTTTCTGGCGTATTTGATCGTTGGACCAGACCACGCTAATGGTTATGCTCTTACCGTTATTGAGATTCCTCTAACCTGGGGAGGGGTTCTCATTTTGGCTGGGGCAGTTATGTTGTCCTTCGAGGTGATGAAAGCCACCGTATTTGACCAGTGGGCACTTTTCGAGTTGGTGATGTCTATCGGCGGCATGCTCTGCGGCGTCTTCTTAATTTTGAAGATTCCGTTTTTTCAAACTGAATTGTTTCTCATCATCACCTCATTTCAGTTGGTTGATGTAGTAGTCGGAACCGTGGTTATGGTGACCACAGCTCGGCGAGACATCAGTTTGCATTGAGTTGGCTGGAGCTCTTGAGCTCGTTTTAATTCGTCAGACCTTTCGGGGCGAGACAGGTTTGCGAGTTCAGGAAAACAGAAGCCGGTTGATTTTTATCGCCGGCTTCTTCCCTTTATTTGATTACCTCGACATCCCAGACTAGAGATTTCTTTTGGTCTTCCATTTCTAGATCAATCTGGACCGAATATTTTCTTGGCTCGACTTCGTGACCTGCCACATATCTCAACTTACCATCCTTGAAATTGTAGACTATGATTTGCTCATCATCGACCTCCGAAAGCGTAAATTGCTTCCCATTTTCTAAGTAGGTAGTAGTTACTTTTTCGAGGGTTGCGCCGTTTGCAAAAATTAAATTGGTATTAAGTGGAGCTTCTGTAATTTGTAAAATTCCTCTTTCGCCTTGATGAATTTTTGCTGGTGGATTAAATAATTCGACCAGGCTGATTTTTTTGTCGAGTTCTTTATCTAATAAACTTTCTAAGAAATTCCTTGCCTCGGTAGTTGAGTCCGTTTTTAGTGGTTTGTCTTTTGATGGAGCTTCCACGATAATCTCGGTTTTTTCGGTGTGGGAGAGAATTTTTACAAAATATTCGCCGTCTTTGTCGGTGTATTTATAAGTAAAGTAGGCATTTGGTTTTAGCCAGTCTTCTTCTTTGTCAAGTCCACCGTTCAGCGTGATTGGTTGGAATTGATGTCCATTGATTTCAAAATAACCCTGACCATTGTCTCCAAACATATTTCTAACACCATCAACTTTATTTTTTCGCTCCAAGAATGCTTTATTTGTTTCTACTCCGACCGAGTCAAAAGTTCCAGCTGCCTTTTTTTGTAATTCCTCGACATTGCCGAAATAACTATTTTCTCCGTTGATATTTAGGTAGTACTTTTCTGACTGACTAGTCGGAATGCCAATTTCAGCAATCGCACCAGTTGCGTCAGTATAATGATATTTATAAAACTGACCTGTTGTCAGCCAATCAAAATTTTGTGGGAGTCCGCCGCCTGGCTCGACTCGCTCAAATATTCGTCCTCCAAGCGTTATTTTTCCGTCGCCGGAATCGCCGAGGATTTTTTTCACCGCATCCAATTTTTGCTTGCGCTCATTAATTTCGACCTCAGCTTCGACTTTTTGTTGGAGTTGCTCGAAATCAGCAGTGTTGAAATTTAAAGTTTTCCCACCTTCAGGTGTAAGTTCGAATCTCGTCTTTCCGTTGAGATTGCCGTCTGCTGCGAAATTAATGCGCAATTTGCATTTTTGATTCCCGAAGAAAGGTAGTGCTCCGAATGTTCCTATTGACTCTAGTGTGATGTCATCGTATTCGATGAATCCACTAGTAGCATCGAATTTTGCCGCGCTCGCAGACATGTCGAGACTCCACCAGCTAAGATGCTCAAACATCCAGGCACGCACGCACGGTTCGAGATTTTTAAGTTTGGGATCATCAATCGCGCCACCAAAATATTTTTGTTCTTCGGCAGGCTGCGAGACGATGTCGTTAAATTGCTTGATATTTTTCTCGCGGTTTTTGACTTCGTCTGCGTATTCTTTCAAGAAATCGGCGAGACTTATACTACCCTGCATAAACTGTTTAAGTTTCTCCGCGCTTGCTGCTTTCGCTGCCTTATAAAAAGATCGAATTAAGTTGTTATCGTCTGTGAAAAATTCGGCTAGACCTTTGCCAGTAGCTTTAGCGGCCGGGATGATGTTCTCTCGAATCGCTGCTATCGTGAACGCAACGAAGAATTCGTAACTGCCTACGACGATTGCCCCAACGGTTCCACCGACGATAAGACCAGCTTTTTCGAGCATTGGTTTGATGTCGTTTTTCCACTGCTGTGGTAGCGTATCTGTGAGGTATTCACCCCACCAGCCAGCGGCAAAATCAATTTTGTCAGAAGCCTGATGTGCTATGTATTTGGTGCCATCGACAATAATTTCTTTGCCACCCTTGAGCTCATCGGCGATGCTCGCGCGATCCCACTTTTTAGTTTGTGTATTGAACCTGTAAGGAATCCACTGAGTTAGAACAATTGTATGACCAAGAGTTCCGTCTTTTTCGACATAAACTTTCGCATTGGTGTAAAGGTGTCCGCCGACTTCAAATGCGACATCCACTAGCCCTTTGCCAATCTCGTAGATTCCACTGATTGTTGCACCGGCGAGTTCGACTGTGGTCTCCACACCTTTCTCAGTGATAGCGGAAATATATGTTTTGGCGCCTATGGCGTCAATCAATGCCCACTGACTGACCGCAAAATCTTTAACTGTTGCACCAATCTTATCCGCCTTCTTTCCGCCTGCTTCGGAAATCTTTTTAATTTGTTTTTTCGCTTTATCTGTAATGTGAGTATCGAACCAGGTGCGGTCGATTTCGAAGATGTCGAGCCACTTGTAGAATACTTCGCCGAGGTGTTCCAGACTTTGAGTCGGATGCAGGATGCTCATGCCTATATTTACAGCGATATCTTTTATGATCAATAATTTGCCCTCGACTCTTTCAGGATATTTCCAATCATCGAAACTCCGTTCCTCATCCGCGATGACGCTTAGGAGAGTTTTCGACTGGTTTTCAACCACTTTGTGAGAACGTACACAGAGTGTGATGCCGTCTTGAACTTCCTGTGAAGTCTTTGGCGGTCGTCCCATCACGGATTCGAAATATTTTGCGCCGTAACGTTCTAAGGTTTTTTCCACAACATTAAAAAGCTCTTTGCTGTTTAGGATGGATTTCTTTGGCGCGTTTTTACCAAGTAGTTGGCGTGGATCAATTTCGCTTTTATTCTCCGAACGCGCTTCTTTGTATGCAGTGTGAATTTTCTCGATGTCGACTTTGGCGAGCGCGTTTAGCGCTTCCGCTTCCGTACGATTGCGCCAACCTTGCTCTTTCATCAATTTTGCTAAGCCGCTGTCGTCCATATCGTCCGCAGCGCTCGTCAATTTCAGCATGTTTGCAAGGTTGTGCTTGCTGCGCGTCGCATCTGGCATGAGTATCGCGACACCGGCTGCGGCCCTCCAAACAATTGATGTGAGATAAGAAACATAGTCTTGATCGTCCGGCTTTTTTTTGAAGAGTATCCAAGCGGATTTCAAAAGTAAATACATGCCGGCAGCTTGGATTCCAGCCTCGACCCATTTATGGTCAGTTAAATTTTCCTGAAATGACTCGAATGTATTAGACCACCCTTCGCTGACATTTTTAACCATATTTTTCGCGCTTATTTTTGATTTATCATTTTCGCGCAATTTGCCTAAATCTTCGAGCTGGTTCCGGATGGCTTCGAGACGTTTAGATTTTTCAGATATTTCGAGTTGTTTTATGACAGCTGCTTTTTGTTCCGGAGTTTGTTTCGGATTTTCATTTGGGTTTGCCTTGTGAAATGCTATTGCGGCATCCTCAGCAGCGTTCCTGCCGAAAACCATTGTCTCGATGGTGATTGGTTTTCCATCCCGATCAATGGGATGTCTATCTTCGTCTTCGCCTATTTCGCCTACGCTATATTTGGCTTTGTAAGCTTCAAATTGTTCCTGGAGCGGCTTACTATTTTTGCCAAAAAGTTTTTCATAAATTTCATTAACTTTTTGATCAAGAGTTTCACCTTTTGTAGGCTCTACAGTAAACCAATCCGAAGGAAGTTTTTCACCGAGCTGAGTATACTTGTCGAGCGTGTCGAGGTGTTTTTGGATATCCTCGCTAAAGTTATGTTTGATAATTTCATCAGTCGTACGTTCCGGCTTCTCAGTCGCTCTTCCTGGTAATTCAGGGACACTATCATTTTTAGTCTCTGTCTCAACAGATTCAGTTTTTTTTGTAACTGTATCTTGTAGCTCCTGGAGTTCTTGTTTTTTCGCCTTAATGGTAGCTGCTGCTTCTGCATGTTTTTCGGCAGCACTTTTTTCTTTATGGTCAGCAGAACTAGCAGGACTTTTTTCAGGGCTTCCATTTTCAAAAACAAGTCGTGCCGTGAGCGGCTGATTACTATTTGCGAAACGCGATTTAATAAAATCAGAAATCATTTAACTGGTTTGGTTGGTTTTGATTTGCGTGGCAATCTGAAGATAGGCCAAAGTTTCTCCTTAATAAATCCGACCAAGTAATAAGGAATCATGAGAGTGCCGATATTCGCAACGTTTTTTGCGGCATACACAGCCTCATCTTTTACGGCCTCTGCTTTCTTGCCGGGCTTAATTTGCTGCGCTGCCCAAATTGCTGCTTCGACTACGACTGGAATGACTGGTAATCCACCCATCATGCCACTGCCGACGCCCCACAAAACTATGCGCGCTGTTCCAATCACAGGACCTTTGCCAAAAGTTTTTTCCCACAAGAATTTTAGAGGCGGTTTAATAATTTTTTCGCCAACAAACTGGGCGCCGAGTTTTATTGGCCGAAAAATTCCGCGATGAGCCAAAAATGGAATTCCAGCTGGACCGTAATAGGCTAATTTTCCGAGTTTACTTTTTGGTTTGAACGCTGCCCCTTTTTCTTCTGCGGCAGTTTCAGCTGCCTCTTTTTGTGCGGGCTCTTCTTCGATTTCGAAAGCTCGCTTCCGTTTTTCTTCGAATTTTTCGGCACGTTCAAGTCGGCTTAAACTCAAGCCTTTACGGTGTTTACGATTTTCTACTCCTCGAGAAATCGGTCCAAGCAAAACCCAATCAAGCTTGCCACGGGTTCCTCTGCGAATATCTTTCGCATGTAGATTATTTCGCGCGTGCTCCAAAAGTCCGTAGATTTCCTCGATTTTGCGGGCGGCAGCTTGCTCTGCAGCAGCGTCTCCTTTTTCCGCTTTATCGAGAGTATCTTTTGGCAAAATACCTTTGATTGCTTTTGCGACTATTTTTTGAGTTTCAAGCGAGCAATCACCTGAGTTTGGTCGTACATAGGTCGGATCAATTTCACGCAAAATCTTCTCGCCGACTTCTTGTAATTGAAGTTTCTTCTTTGCGTTTTTCGCTCCCGTGCCTGCCAAAAGATTATTGATGCGCTTTGCTAAATTAGCTTGTTTTTCATGTTCTTTGTGTGAAATTTTATGCAGCACTCTCAAGTTTGTCGTCAAACCTTCGATTTGAGGTTGAGGCTGAGCTTGTGGTGTGGGATTTTCTGCGGGAGCTTGACCTGGTGTTTGTCGGGGTACTGGAGCCGTTGGGGTTGCTCCATTATCAGGTGTATTGATTCCGAGTTTTGCTAACCTAAGTCGAGCCTTATTTCTAATTTTTTCTTGTTTTGTGACTTCACGAGCTTGTTTCGTGGTCTCTTCTGCGAGCCTTACGGCTTCAGTTCTCGCAAAAAACAAAACCCGCTTCTCTCGGAAAGGAGATTTTTCGGCAAAATAATTTTGTCGGATTTCCAAATTTTTGTTTTTAAATCTTGCCATTTTACCAAAAAAACGCCAAAATATCAACTCAATTTGGGCTTAGCTTCGCGAAAATCCAGGATTATTCGCCGGCTGGTACTGTCGCTGGAGCCGTCGTCGCTGCGGGTGAATAGGTGATTTTGATCGTGGTTGAGCTGCGTTCACCGGCTTCATTCGTCGCGACGATTTCAAATTCATTTTCACCGGCTTTGAGATTGCTGTAGCTTGGAGCGGCGTTGTACTGCCAGGTCGTACCGCCGATGACAAAACCAGTCAGCTTGTAGCCGTTGACGAAAACTGCGGTCGTGCCGACTGGGACTGTGCCTGCGAAATGCACAGGTGCAGTCTCGAAAGTCGCACCGTCAGTCGGTTCGCTGACTGTGGGCGCGGTGAAAGTCGCGCTGCCGACCGAGGGGACTCCATCGGTCGTTTTGGTTGTCGTCGTAGTGGCAGTCGTCGCTTCGGTGGTCGTACTCGTCGCACCCTCGGGATTGAAGCGAATTTGGAAGCTCGCGGTCGGAGTGGCGTTGCCGGCTTCATCGTAGCCCACGACCGAGTAATTATTCACGCCGACTTTTAAATTTTCAAAACTGCGCGCGGCGTTGTAGCTCCACTCGCCGCTGCCCGGGACGAATTTCGAAAGCTCAAAAGCGTCAGTGCCGTCGAATGTGACTTTGATTTTTACGACTTTCGGTGAAACCTTGCCGAAGACTTTTACTGGTTCGGTGACGGCTGAGACATTGCCACCGCCGGTGACGACGAGTGGTGCCGGTAGTCGTCCAGAGTTGATTGCAGTTGTATCTGGATTTACAGTTCCATCCGGGGGAGTGGTCGCCGGGCTCACTGTTCCGTCTGGGTTTACGACTGTGTCAGGGTTCGTGACTGTGTCTGACACGAGGTTCGTTCCGGATGTTGCGGCGAGGTACAGATTCGAATTCAGAATTTCAGCCGGTGTGGTTTGGACGAGATCAATCTCCCCGCCGATTCTCAGCAGATTGATGCGTCGCTCGGAAATTTGAACTGTCTTGCCGCTTTCAACCATGAGGTTTTTCAGTTCCGGGGTTTTCGTCGTATTCTTCGGATCGATGATTGCCGCGACAAAACCGCCTTCGATTGCGCTGGCGAGATCGCCATCAGCACTAATCTGCATCAAAAAGCGACCGTCGGCGTTGTGAATTTTCAAAAACTCACTCGTGATGATAAGGTCGCCGCTTTTCGTGCCGACGGTGATGGCGGTGGCTCCGCGCGCGAGTGCGAGTGTGACTGATTTTTTAGTAATGGAATTTTGCAAATCGGAAATGGCGAGTTCGCTCGAGCTTGCGAGTGTCGCTACACTGCCGTCGTCAAAAGTCAGTGTCGCGCTACCGTCTGTGCCTGTGCGCACACTCTCGCCCGGATTGAGCGTGGCTGCTTCGCTGGTGATTTTCCAAGATCCGGTCGCGGGCAAATAAACCTCAACATCGCCGGAAACTTTCGTGAGTTCGGCTTTGCCGGAGAGCGTGAGAGTGTTTTCGCTCGTGCCGCCCCACAGTCCCCACAATTGCAACAAAAGCGCGGCGATTACACCAATCGCCAGGATAATTAAAAATGGCAGTAAGTAATCCTTGGACTTACGGCGGGGAGGAGTTGGGCGCATCGCTGAAGTTATTAAATTAAGGTGACTCTCAATATAGCAAAAACTATTTGGGCTCACAAATTTATTTGCTTTCGTACTTACGGATTGCTTTCAGAACAGGGCTGCTTTCACTCAAGGTTGCGAGGGAAAAAATTTCATCGCGTGTGATTATTTTTGGCAAATCTAGGCGGTCATCGTGAGTCACGAGCTGCGTAGAATTATTGTCGTGAAAATGATAGACATGGCTGAGCGTAATGGATTCGGAGTTTTCGCTAGCAATCTGACCATACCAAGTTTCGCCGTTTGCGAGTTCGATGGCGAAATATTGCGGTGGACCAAAAAGATTCCCTAAAAAACCAGAATGAACGAGGAAACAAGCAGCGATTACTAAAAAAAGCAGAGACGACAGCACGTGGATTGCGATTTTTTTAGAATGATCAGATTTGAGCATTTTTAATTTTTTTAAGTGCGCGTTGATTTTAGCTGATTCTGTTTGCGCCTACAAAAAACCCACCGTATTTTGGTGGGCTTTTTGTTTTGTTTTGTTTTTTGACCGTTTATTTTTGTGTTTGGCTCTCGGCGTTTTTAGCCGAGAAATATTTAATTTTTGTTTGACTTGTATTTAAGAATCGCCTGCAAAACAGCGTTGCCGTCCTCCAAATTTTCAGTCGCGAGGACGTGAGCGTGATTGAGCACGAGCGATTCATCGCCGCGTTTCACGAGTGTCTTTTTCGTCTCGTCGAGGAAATAAAACACGTCAGTGATGTTGACGTAATTGTCTTCCATGGAAGTGATTTTGCCGAAATAGGTTTCACCATCGTCTAGGTGTACCGCTTGATAGGTCGAGCCGTCAATCGTATTGATAACTGAGCTGCTGAGATTGCTCGCTGAAAATAAAATTCCGCCGCCGAGCGTTAGAGTGATTGCGATGATCGCGATGATGACGAGTGCTTTACGGTGGGTTGGTTTAGCCGCTGTTGTTAGAGGAGACATTTTGCTTGAGTTAAAAATAAATCTTTCCATTTTAGCAGAAAGGTCATTTCAGGTCAAATTGAATATATTGACTAAATACTAATAATATTTTATAAAATAAGTGATAAAATGGTCTCATGTCTCAAACTTTAGTTGAAAAAATCATCGCGAAAAATTTAATTTCTGGCGATGCGCGTGAAGGCGGTTTCGTCAAAATTCGCCTTGACCGATTGCTGTGTCATGAAGTGACGACGCCGCCGGCACTCACGATGCTGGAAAAACGCGGTATTTCCAGGGTTTTTGATCCAGCCAAAATTGTCGTCACGCCTGACCATTTCGTTCCAGCGAAAGACGAAAAGTCGGCGACGCTCGCGAAAAAATTGGACGAGTGGGTGCGCCGAGCCGGCATCAAAAATTATTATCCGATTGGGCGACACGGCGTTTGCCACACGATTTTTCTTGAAAATGGTCACATCGGACCGGGGATGGTCGCCATCGCGGGGGACTCGCATACCTGCACCCATGGTGTCGTCGGTGCGCTCGCCTTCGGTGTCGGGACGACCGATGTCGCGGCAGCGATCGCGACGGGCGAAGTCTGGCTCGAAGTGCCGAAGACCATTCGCGTCAATTTGATTGGCAAGTTGCAGCCGGGAGTTTTCGCGAAAGACACTATGCTCGAAGTTGTTCGCCAGCTCGGAGTCGCTGGTGCGACTGATCGTGTGCTCGAATTCGGTGGCGAGTTGATTGATTCACTCGAAGTTGAGGATCGCGTCGTTTTCTCAAACATGGCGATCGAAGCGGGCGCGACTTCCGGCTTGATTAATCCCGATCAAAAAACCATCGATTATGTCGAAGCGCGTGGTTGTCGCGATTTCACAGTTTTGCAGTCTGACCCCGACGCTCATTACGAAAAGACTTTGGAAATAGATGTCTCCGCGCTTGAGCCAATGGTCGCTTATCCGCACTTACCTTCGAATGCCAAGTCGATTTCGGCGGCGAAGCGAGACAAGATTAAAATCGACCAAGCTTATTTGGGAAGCTGTACCAACGGGCGCATTCAGGACTTGCGTGAAGCGGCGGCAGTTTTGAAAAATAAAAAAATTGCGGACGGCGTGCGCATGATTGTCGTGCCGGCGACGACCAAGATCTGGAATCAGGCTGAGGAAGAAGGACTTTTCAAAATTTTCACGGCGGCGGGAGCGACGATTTCGACCCCGACCTGTGGTGCGTGTCTCGGCGGACACATGGGTGTCCTCGCGGCGGGTGAGCGCGCGATTGCTTCGACCAATCGCAACTTCGTCGGACGCATGGGCTCGAAAGAATCCGAAGTCTACTTGGCATCGCCGCGCATCGTCGCCACCTCGGCAGTTGCAGGGTTTATTTCGGACTAATTTTGTTTTTCAAACATTGTGAGCTAGAATCCTGTCTTATTTTTAATATTTAAAAATGTCAGAAAAATCAAGATTTCAGATTCTTGTTGATAATTTAGATCATGAGGCAAAAGAGCAAATCGTTCGAATTTTAGAAGCTAACGTTGATAAAAGTCTGCGACCGCTTCCGAGGGCACCTGAAGGTGCGCCAATTGCGCGATTGGCGGAAAATTTTATCAGCGGCAGAACCGATTCAAGAACGGCGATGGATAATTTACTCGTCATAGGAGGGAAATTCTTTGTCAAACCAAAATCAGATCGTGTCGTGAAACCATCCAATCCATTATTTGCAGCTCTGGCAAAAGAAGAAGAAAAAGCATACCTGATTCGAAAACTTAGTTCGATTGTTCCTATCGCGGAAAATTTTGATGATATAAGAATCGAAGAAGGTGAAATAGTTTTTTATCTCGACGGTGAATGGCAGCGTAAGGCTGAATTTGACAATGCAGAAGCCCTACAAATTGTGATGGAAAATGATTTAGATGTTGCGGATTTTCTAGTGTCTGTTTGCCCTAGTTGGATCAATAGTGATAATAAGTTAACTGCGATTTCCGATTCAGATAAAATCGCCCAATTTTTCAGTCAAAATGGGGTTGAAGTTCATGTAAGGGGCGAAGCACATAAAGGAGTTGAAGCATTGCAAGAAGATGCTCGGCCTAGAAGAGAATCGGTTCCAATTAAGGATTTTGGCAAGCTCGAATTTGACGGTCGTGTGCTGACCAGAAATGGTGGTGTGCAGATTATTGGTGAAAATTGGAAAGATACAATAATTTTAAATGGTATGGTTGAGCTACTGAAAAAAGGAGTCTTGCGTTTATCTGCCTTAATTTATCCTTTCAGGTTTATTAGTTCGCCTGTTCGAAGGTCAGAGGGTGTCTTTATTGAGTTTACTCAAGATGCAGAGGTGTGGCTGGAAGCGCAAAAAACTAAGGTCTAATTTTTGCGCGCCAAGTCACTCACTGGTCGTTGGACTTTGCATTTCCCTGATTTCGCGTCGATGAGCGTGGTGCAAAATCGCTCCGTGCTTAGGTTGCCTGCGATGGTGATTTTTTTCTGAGCGTCGACGGAGTTGATTTGCTGACCGCTTTTCTCGCTCACATTTCCAAGGGAAAAAATAAATTGTCCGTTCTCGGCGAGTTCGCTAAAAACTTTCGCTTGCAAAGTGAATTGTGTTTTCGCGAGGCTGGTCGGAATCGTGAGATTGCGAATTCGCAATTTTTTATCAGTTTGGGCGAGGTCGACGCGTGCGCCGGCGACGACCGCATTCTTCGCATCGACGACGCGAAAATCGATGAGCGGAAGCGGAGTTTTGTCGAAGTTGAATTCGAGCGAGTCTATGGTGACTGTTTTGAGCGTGTTTGAAAGTTCGAAATCAAACAAGTTTTGCCATTCATTATTTTGTACGAGCGCACCATCACCTGGGCTGAGTGGGAATTTCAGCATCGGATCGTCGACTTGGTTGGTCGTGATTAATTCATAAGGAATCTTATTGCTTTGTTTGCCGTTTTTATCACTGAGAAAAATTTCACCTTTTAGCGGTGCATCGGCAGGCACTGTCAATTCCGCGCTATCAAGCGCGAGGACTTTTGTACTGATTTGTTGACCGCTGATATTAGCGAATGTTGCACCCAAGAGATTGGTGCCGTGAACTACGATGCGGCGTCCGGGTGCGAATCCGGTGATTGACTCAATCGAACTAATCGTAAAGTCGGGAAAAAAAGATTGACTGGTTTTGAGCGGCAAAGTGATTTTGACTGAATTCGAAGTACCCCAGCGATTCGAGACTGAGACCGAGGGATTGCCTGTCGAAAATGGCAGCTCGGTGATAGCGTCTAATTCTTCGACCTTTTTTAACCAACTTTTGTCGTCGGTGCTGACAGTTTTAGTTTTGATACTAGGGTCTTTGAATTGCACTCCAGAAACTTTGAACTTGTCGCGATTACTGCCGAAATTGCGACCATGAATTTCAAGACTACGTGTAGCCGTGTTGACACGGATTTCAGTAATCGCTGGTTCGAGATTTTCCGTGAAAGCATAATTAAAAATTTCGCTACGCCAGCCGTCTTTTTCGAGCCAGGCTTCGCCATTCAGTTTTGGTCGTCCAGTGAGTGTCGCGGTCGATGCGCCGAAAGTGACTGCTGTGCCATTTAAAAATAATTTCGTGGTAGCGAGCTCGCTTGGTTCACCACTTGTTTCAATTTGGAAGCTGGTTTTGCCGTCGCCCGCGTCGCGTAAATCCGAAATTTTGGTAATGCGCGGGAAGTTTTCTGCGATGCGATATTCGAAGCGTGGTGAATTTTTGTCGCCGACTGCGAGTGTCGCAAATCCCGAGTTTGGCAAAATCTTGCTTGTATCTTTCGCGAAAAAAAGCGTGCCATCAGCGAGAAGTGTCGCTTGGTTGAGTTTGCCATCTTCAAAAATAAGCGCGAGTTGGTCGAGTTTGTTTTCGTAAATGGAAAAATTTTTGCCGAAAACTCGAAAACCGCCATTCGAAAAATCGAGCCCGGTCATACTGATTGGAGCGGAAATTTGAAATTTCTGGCTGACGATGAATTCGAATCCATGATTGCGCACAGTCAGCGTGCAATCTGTGAATTGATTTGGTAATTCGAGCCTTGCGGATTTGGTACTTTGTTCACGCACTTTTAGTGCGGTGGCGCCATCTTTTTCACTGCAGAAAAAGCTCGCGCCTGCTAAATTCGTGCCCTCAACTTTCAAATCTGCTCCTGGTAATAGTCCGCCAGGGGCATCGATTTTCGTGAGTGATGGTTCGCCGAGGTTTAGCGTAAGTGAATTGACTGTGAGTCGTTTACTGATACCACTTGGGAGATTCATAGTTCGTTCGACGAAAACCTCGCCGGAACGCATTTTTTTATCGAGCTTGAAAAGCACCTCATTACCGAAGCTGCCTTCGACTGGATACGTCTGACCATTCAAAAAGACTTTCGTGTCTTTGGCTTCGGTTCCGAAATTTTTGCCGAGGATTCTGATTGTATCACCGGCGCGCGTTGTGACTGATAGATCTCTGACTCCAGTTATGGATAGTTCTTCAGATACTACGTTTGCTGCGATTTGGTTCGCAGAAATCTCTCCGACGGAAACGAGCGTCATGAGTCCGATAATGAACGTCAAGAACTTTAGAGTTTTTTGTTTTTGCATCGCGTCATTTTACCAGAATTTACTGTTTTTTACAATCAAAATGGCGGTGAAAATCAATTGTCCATAAGCACGCTAAAAAGAAAATTCGAGATTGCCGCAAAATTTGCTAAAATCAGCCAAATCCAAAAAATGCTCAAGCTTCCCAAAAAAATCGCGACGATTGGCAGCCATTCCGCTCTGCAAATCCTCAAGGGCGCGAAGGACGAAGGTTTCGAGACAATCTGCGTTTGTGAGAGGAAAAGAGTCAAGCCTTACAAAATGTTTCCGGTTGCTGACAAAATTATTGAAATTGACAGCTTTCGCGATTTTCTGAAGATCGAAAAACAGTTGATTGCCGAGAATGCGATTGTGATTCCGCACGGTTCATTCGTGGAATATCTGAAGACCGACAAAATTAAAAAACTGAAAGTTGACCATTTCGGTAACAAAAATATTCTCGACTGGGAATCGGATCGGCGGAAACAAGAAAAATGGCTGACCGCCGCCAAGATTAAAATGCCACTCATTTTCGATTCACCCGAAAAAATCGATCGACCGGTAATCGTAAAATTTCACGGCGCACGTGGCGGACGTGGTTATTTCTTGGCGAATTCCACGGCGGAATTCTACAAAAGAATCGCGGCGCATCCGGACGAAAAATTCACGATTCAAGAATACGTCGTCGGTGTGCCGATTTACGTGCATTATTTTTACTCAAGAATTACAAGGGAATTAGAGATTCTCGGTTTCGACAAACGCTACGAATCGAATGCCGACTCAATTGGGCGCGTCGCGGCGACCGACCAGATCACGACCAATTTGCAGACTAGTTACACCATCGTCGGCAATATTCCGCTGGTCGTGCGTGAATCTCTACTTCCGTATTTCATCAAGATCGGTGAGCGTGTCGTCGAGCAATCGCAAAAACTAGAAGCGCCCGGACTTTTCGGACCGTTTTGTCTCGAGGGCATCGTCACTTCTGATTTGATTCTGACCGTTTTCGAAATCTCGGCGCGTATCGTCGCTGGCACGAATCCCTACATCGCCGGCTCGCCTTACACTTTCCTCAAGTACAATGAGCCGATGTCGACTGGTCGCAGAATCGCGCGCGAAATAAAAATTGCGATTGAAAATAACCAACTGGATAAGGTTTTAGGCTAATTCTAAATATGGATTCTAAGAAATTACTTGCCGGATACGATTTAGAAAATCTCGCGATTGCTTCGCTCGGCGGTCATTCCGCGCTCGAAACTTCGCTTGGTGCGAAACGGCAGGGTCTCAAGTCAGTCGTCGTCGCGAAACGCGGTCGTGAAAAAACTTATTCTGAATTTCTCAAGTTCAATCCTAAGACAGAGACTGGCGTGGTCGACGAGGTGATCGAGGTTGATGAATTTTCCGATATTCTCAAGCCAGAAATTCAAAAGCAGTTGCGCAAGCTGAATGTTCTATTTGTGCATTCACGGTATTTTTGGGTCTATTTCGACGATTTCGCGAAAGTTGAAAATGATTTTCATGTGCCGATTCTCGGGACGCGCGAACTTTTGCGCTTGGAAGAAAGAGATGAAAAACCGAATCAGTACGATGTGCTTGAGGCAGCGAAAATTCGGATTCCCAAAATTTTCAAATCAGCTGACGAAATTGATCGGCTGACTTTGACCAAAATCCCGAATGCGACGCGAACATTCGAACGCGAGAATTTTTTCGCTAATTCAAAAGCCGAATGGGACAAAACGATTGCAGAAAAATTGGGGGCTGGGCAGATTTCCGCAGAGGGAATTGAGAAAGCTGTGATTGAGGAATTCATTCTTGGTGCACCGATTAATTTTAATTTCTTTTATTCGCCGCTCTCGAATCGACTGGAATTGCTCGGGACGGACACGCGTCGCCAAACGAATCTCGATGGTTGGTTGCGCTTGCCAGCCAATGAGCAAATGAAATTAAGCCAGGCTGGCATTTTGCCGAGTCACATCGAGACAGGGCACATCGCTGCGACAGTCAAGGAAAGTCTGCTAGAAAAGGCATTTGAAGCTGGTTCGCGCTTCGTCGAGACTTGCAAAAAATACAATCCGAAAGGCATCGTCGGACCTTTCGCACTCCAAGGTGCAATCGAGACCGACGGCAAAAAAGAAGAGCTGGTTGTCTTCGATGTTTCCTTCCGCATGCCGGGCAGCCCGGGAATCGCCGCGACGCCTTATTCGAGTTATCTCTTTGGTCGACCAGTTGCGATGGGGGAAAGAATCGCGATGGAAGTCAACGCGGCGCGGATGAGCGGAAGATTAGGAGAGATTATTAGTTGATCGATTTTTTTAAACTAAAAAATACTGCTGATGCTTATCGTAATTTTTCCTGGATGTTCTGGTTTGGACCCTTGAGCTTTCTTTATTTTTTTCTTAGCCTCTAAGCTTTGAAGATAAAGAATAATTTGATTGTAGGCAGTAATTAATTTTTTTAGGTTGCTTTCGTTGAGATTGTTTTTTGACCATCTCTGATAATCTTTTATGCGCATATCAGCTGTTTTCATTTGGGTAGCAGGTATTTGGCAAACATATTCTATTTTTCTAGAAAA
This sequence comes from bacterium, assembly GCA_021779375.1. Taxonomy (GTDB): domain Bacteria; phylum Patescibacteriota; class Gracilibacteria; order JAHISY01; family JAHISY01; genus JAHISY01. The sequence continues at coordinate 158,343 of JAJYAT010000003.1, forward strand.
ACGACGCGCTCGAGCAATATCCTCTTCTATTGCGCAAATAGCTCTGTTGATTTGATCTTCTGCTGTATACAGTAGCTGGTCAATCCTAATAAACGCACAGGACTCTTGAACAAACCTCAAGTCTAATTTATCTGGCAGACGAGCTTCAGCAACTAATAGCCATTCAATGATTTTTCCTCTTTCTCCTGTTTCTGGCATTAGCCGTGGGATTTCTGGCATTTTTTAACACGCGAAGCGGAAATCTCGGGGGCTTGCCCCCGAGCTGGATAGCGTAGAATGGGGTTTACCCATTCCTAAGCTATCCAACCTAAATGGAGATTTCTTACAACTCTCACCACGCCTACA
>JAJYAT010000009.1 GCA_021779375.1 bacterium
TGTAGGCGTGGTGAGAGTTGTAAGAAATCTCCATTTAGGTTGGATAGCTTAGGAATGGGTAAACCCCATTCTACGCTATCCAGCTCGGGGGCAAGCCCCCGAGATTTCCGCTTCGCGTGTTAAAAAAAACTTAAATTAAAATTCAAAATCGCTCTCTGAATCTTACGGAATTTTGAACAGAAAGTAACATTTTCGTTTTAAATTTTAAACTTTACACTTTATTATTCCCACTCAATCGTCGCAGGCGGTTTATTCGTGAGATCCAAAAATACATGCTCGACACCATCGAGCTTAAGTAATTTTTTGGTGACCGTCGCGAAAAAAGTTTTGGGTAAGCGCGCGAAATTCGCCGTCATCGCCTCTTCGGAATTAATCGGACGGAGGATAATCGCCTCCCCGCCTTTTTCAAAAACCGGCGCCAACACGACCGGAAATTGCCAAACCTTGGCGTAAAGTTTTTGCGCGGACAAAGTCTGATTCACGATGGCATCAGCAGCGCGAGCCAGCTCGACGCGCGAGGCAGTCAGCTTCGCTGGAGCCGCCAAAAAAACACGCGGCGCTTTCGCGACATCGAGACCTAAAACGACACGATTGATTTCGGGGAATTTATTGACGATCCAGGTCGCAATCGCCGAGAGCTTGTCGAAATCACGCGACGCGGTGAAAAGCGCGACCGGATGTGCGAATGTCCGTGCATCGCCCTGCACACCGACTGAACGTAGTGGCAAAACTTTGCCGCGAATTTTCCATTTGCGATTAATCTCAGTCTCAATCTTGTTCGTCGTTTTCGGTTTTTCAGATTCACCGCAGAGAATCCGCACACCGAGTCCCGGTCCAGGAAAAGGATGGCGTTCGATTAAATTTTTCGGCAGCTTCAATTTGCGACCGACTTCACGCACCTCGTCCTTGTAAAGTTCCGCGAGCGGCTCGACGATTAAACCTTTTTCAATCATTTTTTCAATCTCCTCGACGCGGTTGTGGTGTGTTTTGATTTTGTCGGAATTGGCTGTCCCCGCTGACTCAATCGTGTCCGGATAAATCGTGCCTTGTCCGAGCAACCACTCGCGCGGATTGAAACGTAGGCGCTTCAAAACTTTGCGCTGCACTTTGAGAAAAACGCGCCCAATGATACGACGTTTCTCTTCCGGGTCGGTGATATTTTTGAGCGCAGCCGCGAAGTGACCAGCCTCATTCGCAACTTTCAAATTGGCGAATCCCGCCTTGGTCAAACTCTTGTGAACTTCTTCGGCTTCGTTTTGGCGCAACAAACCGGTGTCAATCATCAGACCAAAAACGCGTTTTTTGCCGAGTGCTTTTTCGAGCAGCGCGAAGGCAACCGTCGAATCCACTCCGCCCGAGACGAGCAGAAAAACTTTTTTCTGACCAACCTGCTTTTTAATTTTGGAAATCTCGTCTTTCAAAAATTTGTCGAGATCCCAGCTTTTTTTCGCGCCGGAAATTTTGAGAAAGTTCGCCAGAATTTTTTCGCCGAATTCCGTGTGCTTCACCTCGGGGTGAAATTGGACGCCAAAAATTTGACGAGCGGAATCTTCAATCGCAGCAAATTCGCAGTCCGCGGTCGAAGCAATTTTCTCAAAACCTTTTGGTAATTTTTTGACTTCATCGCCGTGACTCATCCAAGCGGTCGAAGCCTTGGGCAGACCAGCCAGTAATTTCGATTTGCCTGTAATTTTTAATTTCGCTTCGCCGAACTCCCCGCCAGCGGCTTTTTTGACTTGACCGCCAAGCGCATGGACGAGAAATTGCAGACCGTAGCAAATTCCCAAAATCGGTTTTTTGATTTCGAAAATCGCCGGATCAACTTTGGGTGAATTTTTTTCGAAAACGGATTGCGGACCACCGCTCAAAACCACCGCGCAAAAATCTTTCAGCTCAGTAGCTGGGTCAACGAGATTTTGTGGAATGATGATTTCAGCGAAAACACCCGCCCGGCGAATGCGATTCGCAATCAAGTGAGCGTACTGCCCACCGAAGTCGAGAACAGCGATTTTGTCCACGAGCGAGATTTTACATCATTCAGCCCGGAACGAGGAACGGCGCAATTTCGAAAATTTGTTTTTCGTCGAACTTCTAAATTTTCAAATCCCAATTTTCAATTTCCAAATAAATCTCAAATCTCAATTCCGAAAATTTGGATTTTAGAATTGGAATTTATTTGGGATTTGTTTTTTGGATTTTGGAATTTTCGTCCGATAAATCCCACGGCACTTTCTCCTTTCTCCTTTTCACTTTATACTTCCCCTCGTGATTGTCTTCGAAAACGCCACGAAAAAATACGGTAGCCGCACAGTGCTGGATCGCGTGAATTGCGAAATCGGCGGCGGCGAATTTGTCAGCGTCGTCGGACCGAGCGGCGCCGGCAAAACGACTTTCGTGAATCTGCTCACTGGTGCGATTCATCCGACCGAAGGCTCAGTCTCAGTCGATAATTATGAAATCAATAATCTTGATGAAATTTCGCGCGCGCTTTATCTGCGCAAAGTCGGCGTGATTTTTCAGGATTACAAACTGCTGCCAAAAAAAACAGTCTTCGAAAACATCGCCTTCGCGCTAGAGGTGTGCGGCGATCCATCGAGCCTGATTAAAAAAAGAGTCGATGAGGTCATCGGCATCGTCGGACTCACCCACCGAAGAAATGCTTTTCCCTCACAGCTCTCCGGTGGCGAATGCCAGCGCACCGCGCTCGCGCGCGCGCTCGTCCACGAACCGGCACTCATCATCGGTGACGAACCGACCGGCAATCTCGATCCACAGTCCGGCGCGGAAATCATCGATCTCTTGCTTGACATCAATAAAGCTGGCGCGACTGTCATCCTCGCAACACACGACCGCGAAACGGTCGATCGCATCAAGAAAAGAGTGATTCGCATCGAGCGCGGCAAGCTCGTGAGCGATTTGCAGGCGGGCAAATACCACCTCGAGAAATAATTCGCCAACATTCTGGGCGCGACGCAAGCTGATTTACTAGCTTCGCTTTTTTGGAAAAACTAGAATCAGCTCTTATCTTCACAAACAAGCGCGCAAACAAATCTCACGCCGTTCCATGTTCCATGCTTCATGCTTAATGTTCCATGCTTCATGCTTAATGCTCCATGCTAAATCTTGATTCAAAACAAATCGCGAACTTCGAAGATGCGCTGCTCACGGCACGCAAGATTTTATTGCTCACGCACAAAAATCCGGACGGCGACGCACTCGGCAGCTTGCTCGCTTTATTCCAGGTTTTGACGAAAGCCGGACGCGATGTGACTGCTGGCTGTCTCGATCCCGCCCCGGCGATTTTGAAATTTCTGCCGACAAGCGAAAAAATCGTCAACGACTTCGACGCAGCGGAATTTGACCTCGTCATCGTCCTCGACTGCGGAGACATTCACCAAACCGGATTCGACAAGTCGAAGCCTGAGCTTTTCGACGGCTCGCGGAAATTGGTGAAAATCGACCACCATCCTGTCGCGAGCGATTTCGGCGATGTGCAAATCGTGAATCCAGAATTTTGCGCGACCTGCTCGATCCTGACGAAGTTATTTGAAATTTTGGAAATCCCAATCACACCCGATGTCGCGACTTGCTTGCTCTGCGGAATTTCGACGGACACCGGCAGTTTCCGCCATTCGAACACACGCCCGGAGACACTGCGTTTCGCGGCGAAATTGTTACGCCAGGGTGCGAATAATTTTGCGATTGCGAAAAATATCTACCGCTCGACACCGCTCCCTGCACTGAAGCTCTGGGGCAGCGTGCTGACAAGTTTGCGCCAGACGGACGAAGGCGTGACGCTCGCCGTCGCTCAGAGGAAAGATTTTGAAAAAGCGGGTGCGCGCGACGAAGACCTCGCCGGTGTGGTGGATTATGTGAATGCCGTACCAAACGCAAAATTTTCGATTCTCCTCAGTGAACGCGGCGGACTCGTGAAAGCGAGCCTACGCACACTCGACGATGCGACTGACGTCGCCGCCATCGCACGCCAATTCGGCGGCGGCGGTCACGTCAAAGCTGCGGGCTTCGCCGTCCCAGGGAAATTGGAAAAAGAAACACGCTGGCGCGTCGTCCCACCTGAGAAAAATGACTCAATGGGTGAATGAGCAAATGATTTAATTATTGGATTATTTAATCATTTAATTATTCACCCATTTACCAATTGATTTAGCGTTTCACGCGGAACTTCACATTTTCCGGCAAGTCCGGAATCATGTGCGCCCAAAACGGCCAAGAGGAAATGATCGCACCTGAAACCTCCGGTAAATTGCGAATGTACGCTTCGGATTCAGCCGTCGAACGACCGAGAATACGCGCGCGGATTTTTTCGACCAGTCTCGCACCAACCTCCGTGTCACTCGAAATATCATATTCCTCGACGCCATCAATCGTGACTGAAGATTTCAAGTGTCCAGCCACAAAGTTATTTTCCTCGACATTAATGACTGCATTGTCGAAGTTAATTTTGACAAGTGTTTTTTCCGGATGAACTTTCGTCTCAAGCTGATTGAAAAGCAACGCGCGCAAATCGTCCGCCTCATACGCGACAGCACGCACGCGCGCCGAGACTGCAACCGCGAAATCATCCTGCTTCAGATTCTCGAGATTCGGCGGAACGTCGATTGAGAGAATTTCGATTGAGATTGCTTTCGGATCATCGAGTAAAGCGAGCGTACGTTTTTCAAGCTCATTCTTTTGCGTAATCATATTTTTCAATTCTTCTTTCGCGAGATCTGTGACTTCACGCGTGACCGTCGCTTTGACATTGTCGAGATCCTCCTTGGAAATAAATTTCGTAATTTTGGTCACTCCGCCCGTAAAAGGCTTTTGGGATTCGCCCCAAAAAAGTGAGGGTGAGAGCGACCGAATCGCCGGAAGTGTGAAGAAGGTCGGCGCAAGATTGCCGCGATCTCCGACGAAAGTACCTTCGCAAGTGTCAGGCTCATTGACGCAATCGCAGCTCTGATCGTCAGTGAGACAAGCTTCGACTTCTGCCACGACCGAGCCGTACTCGGAGCCCACCGCCGCCGGAATCGTGAGTGCGCGAACCGTGTGAAAAATAATTCCCTCGGGCGAACGCAAGCGCGACGGCACGATAAATTTATCTTTGTTCGAGCGATTGTAGAGCGTCACCTCGCCGCGCGCGGACGTGCCATTGAAAATCTGACCAGTCGCACCGATGCGCAAATCACGCGTGAAATTGAGCGTCAGAAATTCGGACGCCACCGTGTGTGTATCAAGCGCCTCGGAAGCACCCGAACTCACGCGGTCGGTGAAAATCACATTCACGACTTTGGAAAGTGGATCGGAGCGCGGCGTGACGTAAATCGTCGCCGTGGGGACAGCGATATAGACGATGAAGAAAAGCAGTGCGACCGCACCGGCGAGCAGTCCGAAAAGAATGCGGCGCGACGGCGCGCGCACGACGAGCGTCGCCTTACCGTCGTCGGAAATTTCCTCGAGCGCAGCCGCACCGGCGACTCGCTGCCAGACTTTTTTGGCGCCGGAAAGCGGGTCGAGATTCGCGAGCGGAATTTCGTCACGCGAGAGTTTTTGTAATTGCGGAAAAACTTTCGCCGCAAGCTCGATGATTTTAAATTTACGTCGGACAATTTTGGGTGGTTCGCTTACCGGCAAATTTTTGGGCGATGAACCGACGGCTTTCATATTTTCGAGCGCAGCCAGTCCGGCTTCACCCGCCAGTCGCCGCCCGGCTTCGTCGCGCGTGACGATCGTGAGCGTCTTGCCAGCGTGTTCGGATTTGAAGCGGAGAATTTTGAGACTCACCAAACTTTGCAAAACTTGAGCGCGTGCTGGAATCACGAGCGCGATGTTTTTCCCAGGCGTTTTGCGAATCTGCCCAAAAATAGTCGTTACCTCGTCGTCGAGGTCGACATAAACAATTTCGAATTTTGGTTCAAAAACTCCCACTGCCGGGACATTTTAACTCAAGGCGCAAAGAAATGAAGCCATGAAAATTTAAGCTTCAAATACAGGAATGATTTTAACTCTTGCCGCTTGCATCACTTCCAGCTCTTTCTGTGAGATAATCTCAAATTCGACCGACTGGATGCTGCCATCTCCCTCAACGATCTTAATGTCTACAAGCCTAGCGTGTAAATCTCCAAATTTAAAAACTTTTCCAACCGAATTACAAACTTCAATATCTCGTCTGGCTCCACCCCTTAAAAAATTGAATTGATCACAAAATCTATCATCTTCTCCAAATCTGGCGCTACCCTTAAGCAGGTTAACCCGAGTCAGATTCGGAATCGGTAAATACTCCACAATAACAGATCTCTGTTTATCCATAATTTTGAAAATTAAAACACAGGTTACATTCTAAAGCTCTTCTCAGCTTTCCGAAAGATTCAATTTTGCAGCAGCTTCACCGTTTTGCGCAGAATTGCAGACAGCATGCCTTCTTCACCGGCAAGCGAAATCCCGAGATTCGCGAGCGCGAGCGGCGTCACATCCTGCACCGTGCGAATCAGTCCGGTCTGGTCAGTGAAATTGGAAATGTCGTCCGGACAGAGAAATTTGACTGTTGGCTTCCCGCGGAAAGGCAGATTGGCGGCGAATTTCGGATCGCTGAGAATTTTTTTAATTTCCGGCAGGCGCGATCCGCCACCGCAAAGCAAAATCCGCGGCGGCAATTCAGATTCGCCGAGCATCTCCGCGAGCGCGACCTCGACACCCGACGCCCAGACATCGATGTCGCCTGCGAGCGCATTTTCGACAATTTTTTGGCGACGGTCGCTGAGTTTATTTTGTGAGTAATCGATTTTGATTTGTTCCGCTTCGACTTGGGAAATGTTCAAAGTGTGGGCGATGCGCTTGGTGAAAGTCCGTCCACCGACCGCGAACATTTTGGTCGTCAATTCTCCACCACCGCGCAACAGCGCGAGATCGGTCGTCCCGCCGCCGACATCGATAAAAATCGCGGACAAATCTTCGTCAGGTAAGCAGCGTGCGACTGCGAATGGTTCGGTCGCAATCGTGAGCAAGTCTAACTCCAATTCGGCGGCAATCGTCTGCAACGCGCCGAAGTGAACGAGTGGCGCGAAAGAATTGAAAACAGAGAGCGTCACTTCCGACCCCTGGAAACCAATCGGATTCGAGCTGCGCTGACCGTCGATTTTGGAATCGATGACCGCCGCATTGACCAGCTTCACATCAATCTCGCTGTGACCGCTGTCACGCGCGAGCTCGCGGCGCACACGATCAAAAGCCCGCGTCTGCACGCGCTGCACGATGGCGCGCAACTCCGGCAATTCAATCCGCACTTCTGGATTTTCCCGCGTGTAGGAAATCGTCGTCGTCGCACCGCGCACCAATTCACCGGCAATTCCCATCACTGCCTGCTCCGGTTGCACGCCCGCCAATCGCGCCGCCTGCTCCATCGCCGCACCTGCCGTCTCGGTGACGCCGGCAATATTTGCGACTGTCCCCGCTGCCATGTCGCCCAATTTTTGGCGGACTTTGGAATAACCAATCACGAATCCATGATTGTCTTCAATGCGAAAAATCAACGCCTTCACAAATTCGCTGCCGATATCGAGCGCGAGGACGACATTGCCCTCGGGAGCTTTTGGTCGGAGACGATAGAAAAATTTGCGGAACAAGGTGGAGGGATTTTAGCGAGAATTGAAAAAATTCCGAAATGAAAAATCAAAATAAAAAACCCCAACCGAAGTCAGGGTTTTTCAATTGCGGTCGAAGCGCGCTCTATCGGTCGCGGGTGGCAAAAAATTGCCGAGTTGCAACTGAGAGCTTGATGCGCCCTTTCCACAAAGAAAGGTGTTCTCCTTTCCAAAAATGCTTTGCCTCACTTGCGAAGTTAGAGTCTTTCGCCGACTACTTTCTGTTTTTGTTTTCGGGGTAGCAAATTTTAGGTTTGCTGTTTGTTTGAAAACGCTATTTGAAAGCGTGTTTTGTGGGTGGAGTGGTGATTTGGGCCGCCTCCATCGCGAAGCAAAACAGCCGAAGCTGATTTTTTACAGCCGAGAATTTGTTTTGAATTCTGCTGCTCTGGTCTGGCGAGATTTGAAGGAAACGTGTCTTCCTGATTTCTTAGCGTTTCATATCAGTGTAATCGCACTCTCGCGTGAGGTCAAGCAAAGATGGCTTGTCGAAGACAATAAGTAATTGTATAAAATATTTATTCAGCGTTTTTTCGGCTTAAAAAAGCCGATTTAATTTTGAAAAATTGAGACAAAAATCGACCAATTTTACTTGTTTGCTAAAATTTCACCTGCTTTGAATCCCAAAAAATCCTTTCGTATCGTCGTCCTCGCCTCGACCAACGGCACTGATTTCGGCGCAATGCTGGCAGAAAAATCCGCTGGAAAATTGCAGGGCGTGGAATTCGTCGGACTCGTCGCGAATAAAAATTGCGGCGCCGTCGAACGCGCAGCCGCGAGCGGCGTGCCGGCGTTCGTGCTCGACGGCAAAGCGGAAAATTTCCACGCTGAGCTGCTCGCGACTGTGAAAAATTTAAATCCGGATTTAATTTGCATGGTCGGCTGGATGAAATTTTTGCGTGCGGATTTTTGCGCCGAATTCGAGAATAAAATTCTAAATGTGCACCCCAGCCTGCTTCCAAAATTCGCGGGCAAAATGGACGGCAGCGTACACGAGGAAGTTTTGAAAGCGGGCGAAAAAGAAAGCGGCATGACGATTCACCTCGCGACCGCCGATGTCGATGCCGGTGCAGTCATTTGCCAGAAATCAGTCGCCATCACCGACAACGAAACCGTCGAGAGCCTGCGCGCCAAAGTCCAGGATTTGGAAAAAAAGTGGTATCCCGAAGTCATCAGATGGTTTCGCGATGGAAAGATTTATTTCTAAAGAAACTTGATTTTGTAAAAAAGAGCGAGTTAAACTCAACTCTCTTAATTTTTGAAAATGACCGAAGCCCTCACCAACACCGCTGAAACTGAGATTGGGGTCAAAATTTCTGAAATCACTGTTCCTCCATCGCTCGAAGACGCGGCAGGAGCTCTGGAATCTTTGCGCACCGCGCTAGAAAAATTAAAAGGACCCGGTTTGCAAAGTTCTACACTTCACTACAAAATTCTTTGGAAAACAAAAGCATTATCGGAAATCTGTGAAACAAAAAAGAAAGCCTCTTTTCGTCGACCATCATCTCTAGTGAAATGGTCTAAAATTCTTGAAGATGTAGACTCGTTGGAAAAAGAACTCGCTTCTATAATAACCCGCGAGAAAATCAAATTCACATATTCTTCTGAAGATATGCCCGAATAAAAAAAAACCGTTTAATTGTTTTCTCTGCGTTCGTCCATTTCCTCCAGCTTTTTTAGAATCTCCGGAAAATTTTTGAGCAACGAATCCGCAGCGAGAATCTCTTGACCGAGCTCGCGCGATTTTTTGATCAAATCATGGTCGGTCAATTTCGCGATTTTGAGATCCGGAATTCCCGACTGACGCACGCCGAAGACTTCGCCCGGACCGCGATTTTGTAAATCAATTTTCGCGAGCTCGAAACCGGAAGAAATTTTTTCAAGCGCGTGCAACCGCGACTGCGCTTCCTCCGAATCAGCTTCGGAAAAAAGGAAACAATAACTTTGCTGCGAGCCGCGTCCGACACGCCCGCGCAATTGGTGCAGCTGTGCCAGACCGAAACGCTCGGCGGCTTCGATCAACATAATCGTCGCATTCGCGACGTCGATGCCGACCTCGATCACGGTCGTCGCGACGAGAATCTGAATCTCGCCCGCCGCGAAGGCCGCCATCGCCGCGTCTTTTTCTTTCGGGCGCATCTTGCCGTGTAGCAATCCGAGCTTAAGCTGCGGAAAAACTTTTTTGGAAAGCCGCTCGAATTCTTTTTTCGCCGACTTGATTTCGAGCACTTCGGATTCCTCGACCAGCGGACAGACGATGAAAACCTGCCGACCCTTCGCGACCTCCGACTCAATCCATCTTTCCGCCTCGACTCTTTTGTTTTTCGGCACGATTTTGGTAATCGGTGGAATCCGACCCGGTGGCATTTCGTCGATGATCGAAACATCTTGATCGCCGAAAATCGTGAGCGCTAAAGTGCGCGGAATCGGCGTCGCCGTCAGCGAGAGCACATGCGGCGTGCCATTTTTGCGAATCAAAGTACGCTGCTCGACACCGAAACGATGCTGCTCATCAATCACCGCGAGTCCGAGATTTTGAAAATCAATTTTGGATTCCAGCAGCGCGTGTGTACCGACAATCAGGTCGAGCGCACCGGATTTTAGTTTCGCGGCAATATCTTTCTTCTTCGCCGCGGGAATCGAGCCCGTCAGGAGCTCGCCGCGAATACCGAGTGGATGCAAAATTTTGAGAAAATTGCGGAAGTGCTGCGCAGCGAGAATTTCAGTCGGTGCGAGCAAAGTTGCTTGGCAATTATTTTTTGCCGCGAGAAAAATCGCAAGCGCAGCGACAATGGTTTTGCCACTGCCGACGTCGCCTTCGAGCAAGCGATTCATCGGCAAATCTTTTTGTAAATCAGCGAGAATTTCCGCCGAAGCTTTTTTCTGCGCCGCAGTGAATTTGAAAGGCAGAGTCGTCGCGAATTCCTCGAGAAAATTTTGGGGCGCGAGAATTTTGCGCGCCGAACCCGCCGCGCCAATCTGCCAATCGAGCTTGCGACGCAGTGCGGAAAGTTGGAGCAAAAATAATTCTTCGAAGGCAAGCGTCGCGCGCGCACTTTCTAATTTGGCGAAGGAATCCGGAAAATGAATTTGGCGAATTGCCTCCCCACGCGGCAATAAATTTTTAACAGTCGTCGCTGTCTCCACCGTTAACCCCCGAGTTAACTCAGGGGTTAGCTCACCCAAAAGATTGGGCAGCTGCGCTGAATAATCGAGCAGCGGAAAAATTTTTTCGCGCAACCATTTCGCAGAAATGAGTTTCCCGTGCGTGCGGTAAATCGGCACGATCCGCCCCGCGTGAATCATTTCGTCGGAAATTTTTTCGAATGAACCGCCAACCAAAGTCATCGCTCCGCGCAGCCCGATTTGAATCTTGCCGGAGATGGCAATCTCGTCGCCATTGCGCAGAATACGCGCGACGAAAGTTTGATTAAACCAAGTCAGATTGAGTCCGCCCTCGGCGGAAATCAAACGCGCGGAGACAATCGTCCGACCGCGCGGCGTACGAAAAGTTTTCAGATTTTGAATCGTGCCAACGACTGTCGCCTCTTCATTTGGCAGTAATTCGGAAAATTTTTTAGGCGCGGAAAAGTCGACGTATTTGCGCGGAAAATAATTCAACAAATCTGCGACACGCGTGATGCCGATTTCGGCGAGACTTTTCAAATGCCGACTCGTCGTCGCAAGAATTTCGGAAAGAGGCTCAGAAACATCCACCTCTGAATTTTACAAAAAAACGCCCTCAAAAACTCAGTGACTTAACAACTTAAAGACTTAACAACTTAACGACTCAGCTGCTCGTCAACCAAACTTGGACGAAATTGACGATGACCCAAGCGAGCACAGAAATCGCGAAACCTGTGAGCGCGTAGCGAATGGTTTTTTTACCTGCATCTTTGTCGTCCGCCATTCCGCCAATCATGTACTTGTAACCGCCCACGACGACGAAAAATACCGCGATTCCCCCGGCAACATAAATCAAAAAATCAATCAGATAAATGATGTACGCTGGCAAATCATAAAGTTCAAAATTGCCCGTGCGAAACTTTTCGACAAGATTGCCGGATTCTGGAATCAAAGTCTTCGGCACGTCCGCGAAGACCAGTGCGACTGTCGAAGCCAGCGCAAAAGCAGCCAGCGTAATTCGAGAAATAATTTTCGCAAACATTCCTCGCGATTTTAGCAAATTCGCTAAAATATAATCGTGCTTGAGATTCTTCCGCCGACGGGCGCACTTGTCGGAAATGTCATTTTGCCCGGTTCGAAATCGATCACGAATCGCGCGCTTTTATTAGCGGCGCTCGCCGATGGCAAGTCGGAGATTCGCGGCGCACTGAAGTCGGACGATACGCAGCACATGGCGACCGGACTGCGCCAGCTCGGAATCGAAATTGATGAGCCGGATACGACGACCTTCATCGTGCACGGTCAGAATGGAAAATTACTCGAATCAACTAAACCGCTCTTCTTGGGAAATGCCGGCACGGCAACAAGATTTTTAACCGCGGCGGCGCTACTCGTGAATGGCACGACGACAATCGACGGCGACGAACATATGCGCCGACGACCAATCGGTGAACTCGTCGCAGCTTTGCAGCAACTCGGCGCGCAAGTTGAATTTCTAGGGAAAGAAAATTGTCCGCCTCTGCGCATTACTTCCAGCGGAAAAATTACCGGTGCGGCGGTAAAAATTCACGCTGACGTTTCGAGCCAATTTTTGTCGGCGATTTTGATGATTGCACCATTTGCGCCGCGAAAGTTGAAAATCGAAATCGTCGGCAAGCTCGCCTCGCGCGGCTACATCGCAATCACGGAAAAAGTCATGGCGGCTTTTGGTTTCGAGAGCGAGAGCTGCACTGGCGCGTCCAGCAAATACCGCGCGACCGATTTCACAGTCGAACCCGACGCTTCTTCGGCAACTTATTTTTGGGCGGCGGAAAAACTACTCAACCAAAAAATTGAACTCCTGAACACGCCGACAAACTGGATTCAGCCGGACGCCGCCACCGCGGAATTGATCAATCAATTTCCGCACTTACCAAACGAAATCAACGGCGAAAATTTCCCCGATGCTATCCCGACGCTCGCCGTGCTCGCCTCTTTTTCCGGACGCGAAATTCGCTTCACCGGCATCGCAAACTTGCGCGTGAAAGAGTGCGACCGCATCGCCGCACTCGCGCTAAATTTGAACAAAATCAAACCGGAACTCGCCGCAGAAGACTGTGACGAATTGATAATTTTCGGCGATTCGAGTTTGGCAGAAAACGCTCGTCCTACCGAAATCGAAACCTTCGACGACCACCGCATCGCGATGAGTTTTTTCCTGGCTGGACTGAAAATCCCAGGAATCAAAATCGACAAACCTGATTGCGTCGCAAAAAGTTTTCCGCAATTTTGGGAAGCCTGGGAACAGCTCGGGGTAAAATTTTTGAAATGAAAAAATTTGTTGAAATCGCGGGTTGGCTCGGCACGACTTTAATTTTGGGTGCCTTCGCTGCGAACGTTTTCGCAATTTGGTCCAACGAAAGTTTGTTTTACCTCAGCGCAAACGCACTCGGCGCGGCGCTCGTCGGCTGGAATGTTTTTGCCAAAAAGTCATGGCCGACGCTCGCACTTGAAATCGTTTGGTTCTTTGTCGCTATTTTTGGAATTGTGAAATTTTTCGCATGAAAAAAATTGAGAAAAATCTCGTCCTGATCGGCATGCGCGGCAGCGGCAAAACTGCCGTCGGCGAAACCTTGGCGAAATTTTTGGATTTCCGATTCGTCGACGTCGACGCCGAACTGGAAAAATCCGAGCAAGCGAAAATTTCGGAAATCGTCGCAGAAAAAGGCTGGGAACACTTTCGGGATCTGGAAACGCGATACACCAAACAATTCGCAGCGGAAAAAGCTGTCGTAATTTCGACAGGCGGTGGCGTCGTACTGAGACCAGAGAATGTCGCAAGCTTGAAAAAAAATGGCGTCGTAATTTTCATCCATGCGCCAATCGAATTTCTAGCACGGCGCGTCGCGAAAAATTCCAACCGACCAAGTCTGACCGGTGCGAATCCAGTCGCTGAGCTCGCGAAAGTTTGGGCTGAGCGCGAAAAATTTTATCGCGCGGCAGCGGATGTCGAGGTCTTTTTCGATTTCGAAACGAAGAACAAAAAGACCGACTTGCTGCGCAAGTCCAAATTAATTTTGAAAGCAGTCAAAAGCTTCGCAAATTCCAAAGGTCAAATTCCAATCTCCAAATAATTTTCAAACAAACTGCAATTTGGGAATTTGAATTTGGGATTTATTTGGGATTTGTTTTTTGAAATTTGGAATTTATTTGAAATTTGGGTTTTGGGATTTGGAACTTCCAACAGCGACTACTTCCCTTTCTAATTCAATTCCGAACTTGGCTTTGACTGCCTCGGCGACGATTTTTTCTAGTGTGAGAAAATCCGCTGCTGTCGCGCCGCCCGCATTCTCGAAAAAATTGGCGTGCTTTTCAGACACTCTCGCACCGCCAATCTGCAGACCGCGACAGCCCACTGTTTCAATCAACTTCCAAGCTGACTCGCCCGCTGGGTTTTTGAACCAACTTCCCGCCGTGTTTGCGAAAGGTTGTTTGGCAACTTTTTCGAGCACGATTTTTTGAATTTTCTCAGCTAAATTTTCCGAACTTTTTTCCAATGCGAATTCAACCTCGACCAAAATTTTCGCGCGCAAATTGGAATCGCGATATTTGAATTCAAGTGAATTTTTTTCGAGAATTTCGACTGCACCATTTTCGAGAATCGTGACGCGCGCGACTTTTCCACCGATGCCATTCGCATTGCCGACGACCGCACCGCCGACCGAACCAGGAATACCAGCGAAACTTTCGAGTCCGGCGAGATTTTTTGCCGCCGCCGCGACAATCAAGTTCGCGAGCGATTCACCCGCGCCGACCTTGACGCAATTGTCATCAAACGCGATGCCGCGAATTTCGTTATGAATGATGAGGCCGCGAAATCCCGCATCCGCGAATAAAATATTTGAGCCGCCGCCAAAAACGAAGACAGGCAAATTTTTACTTGTTGCGAATTCGAGCGCGAACTTCAGCTCAGCTAAATTCGTGACACGCGCGAAAAAGTCTGCTGCACCACCGACACGCAAAGTACTGAACTCGGCAAGCGAAATATTCTTTTCAATTTCCACTTTCGTCTGTTTTTAAAGTCGCCGGCGCGAGATTCGGTGCGATTTCCTTGTCGGCAATTTTTTTCTCCCGCACTTGGACGACAGCATCGCGGACAGTGATTTCATTGGATTTGATACGAACGATTTGCGAAGAATTGATCAGCTTTTGCGCCGTCGGAATCCCGAGAATTCTTTTCGCGACATCAATCTTGGTCAGCACCCAGCCATTCGTCTCGAAACGAAAGTCGATAACCTCACCGAGAAATTGACGCGAAACTGTAAAAACGCGATTACTGAAAATCGGCGCGTTCATCTTGATTACTTCGGCGATACGAATAATTTCATCAGGAGTCGCGAGCGCTTCGGGATTTTCGACCCAGACTGCGTCAGCCGAAACACGCACGACGTCGACTGTCGGCAACAGCAATTTGTGATCCTTCCTCGTGAAAAACGCGACAATCTCACCGTTCAACGGATTGACGATCAGCTGCTCGACACGACCGAGCAGACCGTGCGACAACTTCTCACGAATCGGTAAACCGAGAATTTCTCGAAAACTTTTTTGCATCGGATAGCTATTTTAGCGCGAAGATAAAAGATAAAACCAGACCATTAGTGTCTTTGACTTTTCATAATATTATGTGAAAATACAATCTTAACCATATTTAACTCATCCAGTATTAACAATGACCACCGAACAACTTTGTGCGGCGACCCTACAAAAAGACTGGCTAAAAAATGACCCCAGATATGTTTTTCCCAAAGATGAAATAGAAAGAAATCACGAAAAAGTAAGCATCGTTATAGAAGAATCAGATATAATAAAAAAATTAGCTGAAGAAAAAAGAATATCTATCGGCAATTTACTTACATTCGATCCACACAACTATCTTGAAGCACTCGACTTCTTTAGTAACATTCTGCGAAAAAAGGATTTTTCAGAAGGTAGAGACTTAGAACATTGTTTTGTAAGGTTTCTAAATATAGCTACCCGATCAGAAAACGAAAATAACGACGACTACTATCAACCAAAAATAGGAAGGGGGGGCAACAATGAAATGTCAGGATTGTTTAATAAAATCGTAGAGAGCGGAAAACAAGAACCATTTGAACCTCTCTTGCGATTTAGCGTAAGAAGCTTTGTCGAGATTATCACAGCGCAACCATGTATTAATGGGAATCATCGAGCTGCCGATTTTATTTTGAATCTTATTTTAATGAAGAATGGTCTACCTTTTTTTGCGCTCACCGAAAACAATGTTGAAGAATATTACTCACTCTTTAATACTAGAGACCTGCAAGCAGGAAGAATTAAAACAGGAAAAATGATCGAATTTATGGCAAAAGAGACATTAACCAACATTGATCATTTTGGGTCTTTAGAAAATTGCTAGAATTCCTCGGTGATTTTCGCCGAAGTTGTCTTCCCGAATTCCCCGACTGCTTTCACTTTCGCGAGTGAAATCGAGAATCTCGAAGTCGGTGATCTCGTCGCCGCGCCGCTGCGCGCGCAGATTTTGAACGGCGTAGTCGTCTCAATTTCAAAGACCAAGCCAGATTTTGCGACGAAAAAAATCGTGGCGCTTGTTCGCAAAAACATTTTATCAAGCGAGCAAGTCGCGCTGGCGAAATTCATCCGTGAATATTACGCCGCGAATTTTGGCAAAGTCCTAAAATTATTTTTGCCAAATCGCATTTGGGCGAATGAGCCGGCGAAGCGCAAGGCGAAACTGACGGAAATTCAGGCGAGCGAGCAACCGAAGAAAAAACTGACCGCAGCGCAGAAAAAAGTTTTTGAGACAATTCAAAAATCCGAAAAACCAACTCTTTTGAAAGGAATAACTGGCAGCGGAAAAACGGAAATTTATTTGCGCGTGATTCTGGATGTCTTGAAAAAAGGTCAATCAGCAATCTTGCTCGTCCCTGAAATCGCGCTGACACCGCAGCTCGTCGGTTATTTCGCGGCGAGCATTCCAAAAAATGAAATCGCTGTTTTGCATTCGAATTTGTCGGAAGGCGAAAAATTAAATTCCTGGGAGCGGATTTTCGCGGGCGAAGTAAAACTCGTCATCGGCTCGCGCTCGGCGCTCTTCGCGCCAGTCCGAAATCTCGGTGTCATCGTCCTCGACGAGGAACACGAGTGGAGTTACAAAAATGACCAAAATCCGCGCTACCACGCCCGCGCCGCCGCCATGGAATTTGCGAAATTGAGCGGCGCGAAATTGATTCTCGGCAGCGCGACGCCGAGTCTCGAAAGTTATTTCGCGGCGAAGTCCGGTCGGCTGGAATTGCTCGAATTGCCCGACCGCATTGGCGACTCACAATTGCCGGAAGTCGAAATCGTCGATTTGCGCAACGAAATGAAGCGCGGCAATTACTCGCCTTTTTCGGAAGTTTTGGTTGCGAAAATTCGCGAGCGCCTGGTGCGTAAGGAACAGATTATTTTGTTGATCAATAAGCGCGGCTTCGCTAGCTCAATCGTCTGCCGTGATTGCGGCTTCACGCTCGAATGCGAAAACTGCAGCCTGCCGCTGACTTTTCATTCGAAAATCAATCGCTGTCTTTGCCACGGCTGCGGCGCGTGGAAAACTCCCCCGACAAAGTGTCCGGGCTGCGGCTCTGTCGCGATTCGCTTCCTCGGCAGCGGCACGCAAAAAATCGAAAGTGAATTACCGCAGCTTTTCCCCGAGGCGCGGATCCTGCGCGCCGACCACGACACGACGACACTGCGCGGCAGCCACCAGAAAATTTACGAAGCCTTTCGTGACCACAAAGCCGACATTTTGCTCGGTACGCAGATCGTCGCGAAAGGTCTGGATTTGCCGAATGTTTCCTTGGTCGGCGTCCTGCTCGCAGACATCGGACTGCATCTCCCCGACTTTCGCGCTGCGGAAAAAACTTTCGCGCTGCTGACTCAGGTCGCCGGTCGCGCTGGTCGCGGCGACAAACTCGGCGAAGTCGTGATTCAAACTTATTCGCCGGAAAATCCTGCCATCATCGCCGCCCGCACACACGACTTCGAGAAATTTTTTGCGAGTGAAGTCGCCGACCGCAAAAGCAATTTCTGGCCGCCCTTTTCCAAAGTCGTGAAATTTATTTTCGTCGACCCGAGCGAATCGGTCGCGCGCAAATCCGCCGAAAAATTCGCGGCGGAATTAAAAAATCTCGGTGAGAAAAATGTCTGGCTCGCGCCCGCGCTAATCGCACGCCTGCACAACAAATTTCACTTCCACGTAATTTGGCGTGGTGGCGATCCGCGCAAACTCTTGGCGCGAATCGCGATTCCTGAAACATGCCGCGTCGATGTCGATCCAGCGAATTTAGGCTAAAAGATTTTGATGTCACGCCAGTCTATCTTTCTAGCAGGAATCTCAATTTCTTTAACATGATTGACAACACTGACCGTATTCCAAATCGTAGTGACATTCTTTCGAACAAAATAAATCAATTTACCATTTTTGCTTAAAATTCCCTCCTCCTTGCTGTCGTTTTTAGGCGTGACACTTGCAACTACTTCCCTACCTCCCTTGAGGATTGCAACAAGCTTACGAGCAAAATCTCCATCCTCAGATTTCAAAACACAACCCGGTTGAGTTAAAAGTTTGTCGACTAATCCTCTCAGCCATTTCAACAAAGAAGAGTTCTTTTCGTGCGAATCGACAATTTCTTTAGTCATGATTTATTTAATTAAAATTAAGGTGGCATCTTAACTAAACTTCGGAAATTCTCAAACTCGCTTTTTGCGCTAAAATCTCTTGCGTTTTATGCCTTTTCCCAAAATAGATCCGAAGCAGTCTTTCCCTAAGATGGAGGAAGAGATCCTCGCGTTTTGGCAGCGGGAGAAAATTTTTGAAAAGAGTCTGGCGCGGAATCCGGCGACCAAGGAATTCAAATTTTTCGACGGTCCGCCTTTCGCAACGGGACTGCCGCACTACGGTCACATCTTGCAGGGCGTAATCAAAGACTTGATTCCAAGGTATAAAACGATGCAGGGCTACCATGTTCCGCGCATTTGGGGCTGGGATTGCCACGGTTTGCCGGTCGAGAATTTGATCGAAAAAGAACTCGGGCTGAAAAGCAAAAAAGACATCGAGGATTTTGGCGTCGCGAAGTTCAACGAAAAATGTCGCGAGTCAGTTTTGAAATTCGCGGGCGAATGGGAAAAAACCGTCGCGCGCATGGGCCGTTGGATTGACATGGAGCACGCGTACAAAACCATGGATCTCGAATTCATGGATTCGGTTTGGTGGGTCTTCGGCGAGCTTTGGAACAAAGGTTTGATTTACGAAGGTCTGAAGCCGATGCAAGTCTGCCCACGCTGCGCCACGCCGCTGGCGAATTTCGAAGTCGGTTTGAATTACAAAGATGTCACAGATCTCTCGGCAATTGCGAAATTCGAAGTCGAAGGCGAGCCAAATACTTACCTACTCGCGTGGACGACGACACCGTGGACGCTGCCGGGAAATGTGGCGTTGGCGGTGAATCCGAAAATTGAGTATTTAAAGATAAAAGTTGATGTTTATAAATACAAAGACGGGAGCAAAACATTCAATGACACTATCATTTGGGACCAGAAAAAAGAAAAAGCTCCCGAGATCCCAATAAAGATTGGAGAAGAAACTTATATTGCATCTCGAAAATTTTTCGATAATGATTGGGCACAACACGGAAGATTCGAGACTTATTATGGAACTAAAAATTATGCATCCCTCAATGGAAGTGATTTAATTGGAAAAACCTACAAACCACTCTTCAATTATTTCGCTGACAAAGATAACTATGAAAATGTTCCCGGACTTTATTTCATCACATTCAATACGGAAGACGGAGCTGAAATTTTTAAAGACGAAAAATTAAGATCCGCTTGTGGCGAGGCTTTTCGCGAGATTGCCGAAGAAAATAATTACGAAATTTACGAGCTGGCGATTATGCCGGATCATGTGCACTTGGTCGTCGAAATCAAAGAAGGCGGCGCGAGTCTGCCGAAAACATTACAGCAGCTAAAGTGGTTTTCATCTTGGAAGCTCAAAGCTAATCCGTTAACCCACCAGATATCTGGTGGGTTAACTACTGGGATAGACGAAAAAACTGGGAAAGAATTCATCAAGCTTTGGCGCAAGGGTTACGACAAAAAATTCATCTATTCTGAAGATGAATATTCCAAAGTCTCTGATTATATCCGCCAAAATCCGGAGAAAAAAAATCTCCCGCCTCAAGAATACACTTGGCTGAAAATTTTTGACGATGCGAATCAACCTATTAAATTTGCCGAACAAAAACCGCAAGGTTTTCGCATCGTCGCCGCTGATTTCGTCACGACCGAAGAGGGCACGGGCATCGTTCACATCGCGCCCGCTTTCGGCGAGGACGATTACAATCTCGCGAAGAAAGAGCGTTTGCCGATTTTTCAAAACGTCTCACTCGACGGCAGATATACCGACGCCGTCACCGACTTCGTCGGAGTCGAGGTCAAGCCGAAAGACGACCCAACCAAAACCGACCGCAAAATTGTCGAGTTCTTGGGCGAGCAAATTTTCACGACCCAAAACTACAAACACTCTTATCCGTTTTGCTGGCGCTGCGAATCCCCGCTCCTGAATTACGCGACCTCGAGCTGGTTCGTCGCGGTCGAGAAATTGAAAGCCGATTTAATCAAAAATAATTCCGGCATTAACTGGATTCCCGAACACATCAAAACCGGACGCTTCGGCAAATGGCTCGAAGGCGCACGCGATTGGGCGATTTCACGGAATCGTTTTTGGGGCGCACCACTGCCGATTTGGCGTTGTGAAAAATGCGGCGAGCTGAAGTGTCTTGCGTCGCGCGCGGAGCTGGAAAAATTGAGCGGCAAAAAAGTGGACGACCTGCACAAACATTTTGTCGATGCGATTGAGATTCCTTGCGAGAAGTGCGACGGCAAAATGCAGCGCATTCCGGAAGTCCTCGATTGCTGGTTCGAATCCGGCTCAATGCCTTTCGCGCAATTCGGCGAGAAAGCCGCAGCGCAAATCCCCGCCGACTTCATCGCCGAAGCGCAGGATCAGACGCGCGGCTGGTTTTATACTCTGCACGTCCTCGCGACTGCGCTCGCAAATAAACCCGCTTACGCGAATTGCGTTTGCTCGGGATTAATCTTGGCAGAGGATGGCGCGAAAATGTCGAAGTCGAAACAGAACTTCCCACCGCCGCAGAAAATTTTTGACGAATTTGGCGCGGACGCGATGCGGCTTTATCTGATGAATTCGCCCGTCACACATGCCGCTGATTTGCGTTTCAGTGAGCGCGGCGTCGAGGAAATCCTGCGCGGAGTTTTGCTGCCGCTCTGGAACACTTTTTATTTCTTCACGACTTACGCGAATGCCGACGGCTGGGAGCCAACTAAAAACTTGGAACTGAAAACCCAAAACAAATTGGATGCTTGGATTCTTTCCGAACTAAATATTTTGGTGCGCGAGATGACGGCGAATCTCGAGCAATTCGAAATTCAGAAAGCTGTCGCACCACTCGAAAAATTCCTGGACGGTCTGACGAATTGGTACGTTCGCCGCAGCCGCCGCCGTTTCTGGAAATCAGAAAACGATTCGGACAAAGGCGAAGCCTACTCAACCCTGTTTGAAGTGCTGAAAACTGTCGCGAAATTACTCGCGCCAATCACACCATTCCTCGCAGAAAAAATTTGGCAGAATCTAACCGGCGGCGAATCCGTCCATCTCGAATCTTGGCCGGCTTTCGACAAAAATTTGATCGACGAAAATTTGTCTGCGGAAGTCGACACGACTCGCAAAATCATTTCGCTTGGCTTGAAAATTCGCGCAAGAAACAAGATTGGCGTTAGACAACCACTTGCAAGCATTACAATTGCACTGCCTAAAAATCTAAAAATTAAAGATTCTGCTTCAATAAAAGAAGAATTGAATGTTAAAAATGTAAAAATCGCAGAAGACCCCTACGAAATATCTAGACCAACGATAAAACTGGATAGTAAAAAAATAGGACCACGATTAGGTAAAAGAACTCAGGAAATTATAAATCTAATGAAACAAGGTGAATATGAAATTTTACCTAGCGGCGAAATCAAGGTTAGCGATGAAATAATAAAAAAAGATGAATTTATTCTTGGATATGAGAGCAAAAGCACATTTGATTTTCTTGAGGTTGAATCCGATGAAGGCATCGTTGTGGCCATGGAGATGGTAATAACTTCAAAGCTAGCTCTTGAGGCCAGAGCAAGAGGGATTATAAGAACTATTCAAGACATGAGGAAAGCTGCTGGATATGATGTATCTGACCGAATAGAGCTTCAAATTATCGAAGCAGATGAAGTAATGGAAGAACATGGCAAGTACATAATGCAAGAAATCCTCGCAGAAAAAGTAATCAACAAGATAGAAAACTATGATTTAATGGGTGGATTGGTAAATAGCAAAATAAAATTCGGTATTAAAAAGATTTCAAAGTAAAAAATTTGCTAAAATCAGCCCATTAAAAATTAACCATGCTCAGCCGAATCGTCCTCTCGATCATCGCGAATTCAGCCGGACTGTATGTCGTCGACTACTTCCTCAGCAACCTGTGTTTCGTGGAGCGCGCTGCTGTGGCTTGTCCGGTCAAGCCGGAATTTAATTTGCTCGCTTTCGCGATTGCCGCCGTGACGCTCGGACTTTTGAATGTTTCCATCAAGCCCTTTCTGAAAATCATCTCCCTGCCAATCACCTTCCTGACTGCCGGACTTTTCATGTTCGTCGTGAATGGCATCGTCTTCGGACTGCTCGTCTGGATTCTGAATACGCTCGACCTCAGCTCGCTCAAAGTTCTGATCGAAGGACAAAACGTCTTCTTGACTTATCTTTACGCCGCGATTATCCTCGGACTCTTCAATATTCTCACGCACTGGCTCGTGCGCAAATAATTTTTTTAAATGCAAAACATCCTTCTTTACGTTCAAATCGGCTCCGCCATTCTGCTCATCCTGACCATTTTGTCACAGAGCAAATCAGCCGGTCTCTCGGCGACTTTCGGCGGAGGCGGCGGTGCATTTACGAGCAAACGCGGCGTCGACCGCATCCTCGAAAATGCGACGATTGTTTTCGCAATCGTTTTTTTCGGCGCGGCACTCGCGTATATTTTCATTTAAAAACTGAAAATCTTAGGTATGTTCAAGCTTTTTAATTCGTGCTCACTTACCGAAAAAATTTTAGTCGGTGCTTTGAGCTTGGCGATTTTGATTGCCGCTTTCCAGATCGGTAATCGCTTCTATCTGGAAAATTCCGAGCCGGTACCGGCGACAGGCGGAACTTTCGTCGAAGGCGTCATCGGCGAATTTAATTTCATTAATCCGGTCCTCGCTCAGACGAATCTCGACCGCGATCTGACTTCGCTCGTCTTCAGCGGACTCACCCGCTTCGATCCGGTTTCGAATACAATTGTCGACGGCATCGCCACTCACGAGCTTAGTGCTGATCAGCGCACTTACACTTTTCGCATCAAGGACGGCGTGAAGTGGCAGGACGGCGAGCCGGTCACCGCTGACGATGTTGTTTTTACTTTTCACGACATCATCCAAAATGAGAACTTTCCGAATCCGGCTGTCGCCAATGACTTCAACGGCGTGGAAGTCAAAAAGGTCGATGACATGACTGTGACGATGACCCTGCAAAAGAAATACGCCTTTTTCATTTACAATACGACTGTCGGACTTTTGCCGAAACATATTTTGGAAGGGACGAAAGCCGCCGACCTGCTGTCGAGCGATTTCAATCTGAATCCGATTGGCTGCGGACCGTACCGCATCGACTCAGTCGGCGCCAATGCGATTCGCCTTTCGGCTTTCGACGGTTTCTACGCCGGACGACCGTACATCGACTCAGTGATTTTCCGAATTTTCAGCAATGAAGACGAGCTGCTCGCCAATTTGGACGGCATTCTCGGCACCAAAGATTTGAGCGATAAAAGCATAAAAAGTTTTGGCAATGACGCGCGTCTGGAGCTGCACGATTTCACTTTGCCGCAGTACGTCGGACTTTTTTTCAATACCGAACGCCCGATTTTGAGCGACAACAAATTGCGGCTCGGTCTCCAGCTCGCGACGAACAAAGACAAAGTCGCAGAGGCGCGCGGCGGTCGCGTGAAAGTCATCGACACGCCGCTACTCGAAATCGCCTCGGCGGATTGGAAATACGAGTTCGACGCCGCTCGTGCCGACGGCGCACTTTTCGACGCCGGTTGGCTGTATCCCGCCAGTGCCAATGTCACCGTAGGCGCCACCTCCACGCCCGTCGTCAAGAAATCGCCAAAATTTATCAATCAGCCGACGAGCCAAGATTTTTTTGCCACAGCGGAGACGGAATTTTTCGTCGGAGGCACCGCGCCGACCGATTCGGCGAAAATTATCGTGAATGGTTATCAACTTTCGAAATTCACCGCCGGTGACGCCGACTGGACTTACAAAGCCTCGGTCGCGCTCGGAACTTTGAAAGAAGGTGAAAATGAATTTGTCGTCGCCAATCAAATTGGCGAATTCGACCGCGTGAAGATTTTTTATTCAACGGATGCCGCCGCACGGGAAAAATGGCTCGGCGAGCAGCAAGCTGCTATCGCGAAAACTCCGGCTGCGCCAGCTCCGACGCCGACACCGACTCCAGCCGTCACCACTCCGAGCAGTGATACGCCAAATTCCCTGCTGCTACGTTACAAAGATGGCGAACCACTCGCGCTCAAACTTTTGATTTCGGAAGAGCAGCCGGAATTTTTGTCCGTCGCCGAGGAAATCGCGCGGCAGTGGCGCGAACGCGGCGTGAAGCTCACCATCGAGCGTTTACCGGAAGATGACTTCCTAGCGCGTCTGAATAAGCGCGATTACGATATCGTGCTCTTCGGTCAAAATCTCGGCTACAACCTCGACGCCTATTCTTTCTGGCATTCGAGCGAAGCACGCGAGGGCGGCAGCAATTTATCGAATCTGAAATCCTCGTCCGTGAATGCTTGGCTCGAGCAAATCCGCTCGAGCTTCGACTCGACCGAACGCCGCAAGCGCCTCGCGAATCTACGGATGGTCCTGAGCGAGGAAGTCCCGGCAGTCATGCTCTACACGCCGACTTATTCCTACGCCATCGATAAGAAAGTCGAAGGCTTCAATCTCGGTCACATTGCGCTCAAACGCGACCGCCTCGCGAATCTGCCGACTTGGTATCTGCGCGAATCACGCCAGGCGAATGCCAATTTCAATTTGTTGAATTTCGCGAAGTGGTTTTTTAGCGAGGCTCTGTAAATGAAGCTGCTCGCGCTCGATTTCGGCGGGCGGAGAATCGGCGTGGCTGTCGGTGATGCGGAAATTGGCGTAGCGAATGCCCGACCTTTTTTGCTGAATGACAGCGACGCGCTGGACAATCTGGTCGAGCTCATTGAGCGTGAAGGTGTTGAAAAAATTTTAATCGGGCTGCCTCGGGGTTTCCGCGAAGAAACTGAGCAAACTGACATCGTGCGCAAATTTGCCGCTGAACTGGATGCGAAAATCGCGATTCCGCTGGAATTCGTGGATGAACGCTTCACGAGCAAAATCGCGACCAGTAATCTTCAAACCGCAAACCTGAATTCGCGCGAGCAAAAAAATTTGGTGGATTCCGAATCTGCCCGGATAATTCTGCAAGAATTTTTTGACACTTAATATTTAATACTTAACACTTAATATTTAAATGAGTACTGCCCGCAAAGTTTTATCAAACACCGCCGTCCAAATGCTCGGACAACTCACGACTGCCGGCGTCGCGATCGTGATTTTGAAATTGATCTCGAGCTACCTCGGCGCGTCCGGCTACGGTGCCTACACTACTGTTTACAGCTTTCTCGCTTTCTTCGCTATCATCGCGGACTTCGGCATTTTCCAAATTACGGTGAAAGAAATGAGCGCGCATCCTGAAAAACGCGCTGAAATCTTCGGCAATATTTTCGCGCTACGCATCTGCCTCTCGCTCTTCGCCATGCTCGCTTCGGTCGCCACAGCCTTCATAATTCCGAAATACACCGGCACGCCCATCCCGCTCGGCATCGCCATCGCCAGTGCCACGACCTTTTTGACGATTGTTTTCGGGACGCTCTCCTCGCTGCTGCAAGTCGACCTGCGTATGCAGTGGAATGCGCTCGGTCTCGTCGCTTCGAAATTCGTCGCACTCGGCTGGATGCTCGCGACCATTTTCAAATATTTCCCGGACAATCCTGAAGCCGGATTTTTTCAGCTGCTCATCGCTGGCATCGTCGGCGGCATCTTCCAGGTCGCGATTGTCCTCTGGGCAGCCCGCGGTGATGAGCTCAAGCTGCGCTTTGATTTTCGCTTTTGGAAAGAAATCCTGATCAAAACTCTGCCCTACGGCGGTGCCGTCTTGCTCGCGACGATTTATGTGCGTCTGGATGTCATCCTGCTTTCGCTGATGCGCAACAGCACAGAGGTCGGCATCTACGGCGTCGCGGCGCGCGTGATGGAAAATCTCGCGGTCATCTCGATTTTATTTTTGAATTCGACGCTTCCGGCAGTCTCGCGGCTTTTTCGCACAAATAAAGAACGCCTGAAAAAAATGCTGCAATATTCCTTTGATTTCCTGAGCATCATCGCGCTCCCAATCGTCGTCGGCGGCAGTGTCCTCGCCTATCCGATCGTCGCGCTCGTCTCCTCGCCGGAATTTTTGTCGAATCCCGCCACTGGCTTCTACGGCTCGGATCTCGCGCTGCAAATCCTACTTTTCACGATGCTACTCGCTTACTTCGGCAATCTGCTCGGCTTCGCGCTGCTCGCGGGCAATGCGCAACTCAAACTGTTTTACGTGAATTCCTCAGCTGTCGTCTTCAATCTCGTGCTAAATCTCGCCGTCATCCCATTCTGGGGTTTTCGCGGAGCAGCCGTCGCCAGCGTCGCCAGCCAGATTTTCGTTTGCACACTCGATTACATTTTCTTGAGGAAAATCATCGACATCACTTTCAATCTGCGGACGACTATCAAAGCCACCATCGCGGCAGCAGTCATGGGCAGCGCGGTCTGGTGGCTCGAGCCAATCTTCCTGAATTTCTTAGGACCAAATAAAGGCGTCCTGCTCCTGATCCCAGTCGGCGGCTTAGTCTATGGTTTGATGCTGCTTTTGCTTCGGGCAATCACGCCGGAGATGCGCGCGCTGCTACGAAAACAGGCTTAATTTTCGAAGAAAAATTGTGTGCTGTAACTTAGGCGAGTTTTCGCTATTGACAAATACCAACTTATGGTTTAGATTTCCATTTCCCAGTTTATTTTTTGCTCCTTGAAATCACGCGTAGTGGGGATTCATTCGGTTTGGTGGTTGGCGAAACCCGCGAGGGAAGTCGCTAATCCGAGACCGAATCCCCTCTCCACTACTCAGTCGAGGTTGGCGATTTGCTTGTGAATTTCGCAGGTGAGCCGTCAATCTCGACTAACCAATAACTTTAAAATGCTCTTAGGAGGAATCAAATGGAGTTCAAAAATTTTGCGACAGTAAAAGCCGTAATCGTAATGTTGTTGTTGGGTCTTGTTATTATTTTTGGGCTGTCTCGCATCACAGCCCAGACCCCTGCCCATCGACCAGCCGCCTCGACGTTCGCACCAAGTCAAAACATTATCGTTACTGCAAAAGTCTATGCAGATGCGGTTGTTTACGCGTCTGCTCGGGACGAGCACGGCGAAGATGTCGTGCTCTCCGAGCGTGATTTCAACCGCGCAGAAAGCGCGGCTACGAAATCCTGGCTAAAAAACGGTAAACAAAGAGAATTCAACCTCAATAATTGAGAAGGGAGCACTGCTCTCGAAAGGAAAGCCATGAAACATTTTGCCATTTTAGTTTTAGTAGTTCTCGTAATGTGTGTCCTGGGACTGGTTGCTCTTGGACTCTACAAAACCCAACAACCCGCCCCGAATACCGAGAACCCGGCTCAAACCGAATCGCCAGTCTCCGTAGGCGATTTTTACTCGGTTAAACCAGGCGAAGTCGTTCGGTTACAAGGCTATTGCCTTGGAAATGACGACCCTGATCAGTGCTCTGAACATGCAGTCTTCGTCGCATGCTTAGAAAATGAAAGTCGGTTACTAATTAAGGCAACCGTCTGGCCCAATCTCTGGGAATATCAGATTGATGTCAAGCGCCTCCTCTTGGTTGAGGAGATTGTCACCACAGATAAAGTTCCCGATAACGAGATTGCTCAGGTTCTCCAGGCACTCCTCGGCGAAGGCATGGTTGACGAAATCCTAAAAGATTTTGAGATGGCCGCCACTGACGACCCCGACAACACCGAGCCACCTTTTCTGGACAAGTCCAAAGGATTTTAAATCTCTCGGTTTTTCGGAGAGGGGAAAATGGACCGGCTTAGCTTCATTGCGAACCGGTCCCTTTTCTGTGTCTGTATTTTCACAGCAAAATCCAGCGCGAAATGCTGAGCTTTGCCTTCTAAATTCCGCCCGCGACCTAGTAAAAAGCGAGCGGATTTTTCTTGATACCATTATCCACGACTTCGAAGTGAAGGTGGATACCAGTCGCACCGTAGACACGACCGGTGTTGCCCATCGTGCCAATCTTCTGACCTTGCTGGACAGAATCACCAGCCGACACCGCTAATTCGGAGAGATGACCGTACAAAGTCTGGAAGCCGTCGCCATGGTCGATGACAATCACGCAACCGTAGCCGCCATTCCAGCCACATTGCGATTTCACGACTGTGCCATCGGCAGCCGCGTGAATCGGCGGTTTGCTGCGGTCAGCGATATCGACCGCCCAGTGTCCACTGTGAAAATACTGAGAATAAATGCCATTCGTCGGCTTGATCATCCATGTTCCGTCTTTGTCCTGCGCTCCATTCGCGACGATGATCGCACCGTCGACGGAAGCCGGCGCACGATAGCTCGCGTAGGTCCCCGGCGCAGAGGCAATGTAATTGCGTTTCGATGCTGGCGGCGCAGCGATAATTTTCTTGCCGCCCGGAATGATGATTTTCGCGCCTGCGACTAGCGTGCCGTCAGCCAAATCGTTTTGTTTGGAAATCTTGTCCTCCTCGACGCCGTATTTTTTCGCGACCGCTGCGAGCGTATCACCTGCTTTCACTTCGTGCATGACTCCCGAAACCGGCAAAATCGAAAGCTCCATACCCGGTTTCAGCTGTTGTGGATTGGAAATGTTATTTTCCCAAATGATGGTGTCCATCGAAACACCGAAACGGCGCGCAATCGACGACAGCACATCGCCGCTCTCGACGGTGTATTTGATTGGATCGCTCAGCCCGGAATTATCGACCTCGGCACTTTGACCGGCGTTTTTGAGCAGAAATCCGTCTTCCGTCATCGCCAGCGTATCAAGTGTGAAGGTCGGCGAATCAATCGCGAGCGGTCCGCCACCTCCATAATCCGCCTCAGCCAATTCAGCGACTGCGCCACCTGGCAAGAAAAATGGTGCGAGCAGGACGGAACTGGCGAGTGTGAAGACCTGGATGGCGAGTCGGCGACGTGGTGAACTCTGGTGCTGCTGTTTGAGTTTCTGGATTCTTTCCCGGCGGGCAGCGATACTTACTCTTGATCGAAACAACATATGTAGTGGATTAGATTCTGATACCTACTAGATTTAGACGGTGGGAAAAATTGCTTTCAAGGATTTTAGACACGGGTGCCCTCTTTTTTCCAACCTTTTGGCTTGACTTTTTGGGGTATTATTTCGGAATTTTTAGCGGTAATTTTAGTCTTTTTCGTGCAAAAAACAAGTTTGCAAATTCCTGCGTGACGATTTAAAACTGGGCGCATGAAATTGAAAGCCATTTGTTTCGACTTCGACGGGACGCTCGTCCACTCGATCGACCTTCTCGTCTCTATTTTCAAGCAGGTTTTAGCAGAAAAGCAGCTGCCCATTCCGCCTGGAAATGCCCTGCGCAAATTGATTGGTCGCCCGCTGGCTGAAATTTTTCAGGAAATTGCGCCAAGCGAAAATGCCGACGTACTCGAAAAACGCTTCCGCGAAATCGAATTCACACACAATAATTCCGACGAAATTGCCCTCGTCGCCGAGACTCGTCCGACCCTGGAATTCTTGCAATCGCGCCATCTCAAGCTCGGAATCGTCTCGACGAAGCGCGTCGCGGTCGTGGAAAAGCTCGCGCGCGAGCTTGGAATTTGGGATTTCTTCGCGGTCGTCGTCGGTCGCGACCTAATCGCGAAGCCGAAGCCGGATCCCGAGCCAATCCTCTTCGCCTGCGAAAAACTGGGGGTCCACCCGCGCGAAATTCTTTTTGTCGGTGATTCACTCCTCGATCTCGAGTCGGCGAAAAATGCGGGGGCGCCTTTCGTAGGGGTTTTGACCGGCGTCTGCGACCGCGCCGAATTCACGAAAAACCGCGCCGATTATATCTTCAGCCACGTCGGGGAGTTGGTGAATCTCGTCCGCGAAATCAACGGAAATTAGAGAAACAGCCAAATCCAACAAAGCTCCGAACCGCGAATCTCGAAACTAATTAGAGACTTGAGCTGAGTAAAATTTTCGAATTTTCAAGTTTCGTAATTTACGAAATAATTTTCAAGCTTCAATTCTTGGCACTATGGCTAAACAATTATAAAATGCCACACCTTTTGCCTTATTTTCTTTAGCTTTCCCGCGCACTCATTTTGTCTTCCCCGCGAAAGCGGGGATCCAAACAGACTCGCGCTTTTGCATTTTGGTTTCCTGCCTTCGCAGGAATGACAAGAAGAGCGCGGTAATGACTTTGCATGTCAATTTATAGTTGCTTAGCTATATAATTTCAAGCGTTTTGATTTTTTTAGCCTTAAGCCTTGAGTTTTATTTGAAAATTTGAAAATCGTAAATTTGAAAATTTTCCACGCCTTCAGGGTTTCCATGTTTCTGAGTTTGGAAATTCGCATTCCAAGCCCACTAACCAAATAACCCTCCGAACCCAAAGACTCAAAGACTTAGCGACTTAATGGCTCAAAGACTTAATTTTAGTCTTCCTCCTTTTTCTTGCGCGGAGCACGCTTCTTGGGTTTTTCCTCGGAAATCGTGAATGAATCGTCGTCGTCTTCGAAGCTAATCGCATTCGCAGCTTTTTTCGATTCAGAAATAATTTTTTCCTCAGCTTCGACCTCAGCCTGCAAGCGCGGAATCACATTGTCAATCGCGCCCCATTCCGACTCACCGGACGCCGGCACGAGCAGGACGACTTCGTCCCCCGGTTCAGCGCGGTAAAAAGTAATTGAAGCCAGCAAAACTTTGTAAGCGCGACCAGCCGCGATGACTTTGTACTGTCCGTCTTCTGAAGTTAGCGGTCCGACGACGCGTTTGCGCTCGACCGGTCCGATTTGTTTGTAGGTAAATCCGCCGTCCGGCGCGACTGTCAGCTTCATCACATCACCCGGGACGAGTTTGGATTTGGAAGCGTAATTCGCCGGAATCGGATATTCGCGTTTGTCCGGACCAATCATCGACTTGCCATCGAAAATACCTTCGATGATTTTTCCGCCTTCGTCATATGAAGTGTCGAGCTTGCTCGCCGCGCGCGCGAAATTGGAACGGATCTGCGCTCCGCCGCCCTCGCCGGTGAATTCCGAAAGCAGCTGCTTCGCACCGCGAAGACTCGCTTCGGCTGAATCGATCATCTCTTTGATTAGGGCAATTTTGGAAAGGTTGCTCATTTTTTTTGGTTTAATTTTGGAGTTGTTTTGCTAATTCTAGCAAAAAAAGGTGCAGAAATCAATCGCGACTATTAGGCCAATAACCTCTAAAGAAGGCGTCATCACGGCTAGAGTTCCCTGGGTTCGAAGCCGATTTTGGTTGTGGCCATTTGTCTTGAATTTGAGCATGAAATCGCGCTTGTGCTTCCGCGTCTGAAGCCAACCGAATTTCGATATCAAAATCAAAATCCCTATACCGTCCAAACTTGTCTTCTGAATTTAACCAAGCAAAAAGTCCGTAAAAATCTCTCAACAAAGACCTTGTGGACTTCGCGATTAACTTGATATCTCTTGATTTTAGAGCATCCAATATTTCTTTAAAGTTACCTCTGGTTACTGCTTTAAAGTTTTCTAAAAACACTTCTCTCTTACTTTTTCTACATTCAAATGATGTCGGCATTTTCAAATTACTTAGAAGACGCCAATTTATTCAAATCGCGCCCAAAAAGCAAATTATTCTTGTTAAATCTGCGAGTGCGTAAATTCAGTCGTCGCAACTGCCGCCCCAATAACGATTGGCTGAAGCATCAATGCTCAAAACATTAACATCACTTGGCTGTCTGTTTTGGTTGTCTGGACTCGCCGCCGCTTCCAACCCTGCTCGCCCAACAGACCTGGCCTGAGCATGTAAAACAAGAAATTTTTTCTGTGCTTTTGCTGCTTCTGAGCTTAAAGCCGCTACTAAATTACCCCTCTCAGTAATAATTCCTTCAAGCAGATTTCGGCCATCCTGAATCCGCTGATCAAGACCGCCAGTTGTTTCAAGCGAACTGGGTTCATCCGGTCTAGCTTCGAAAAAGTGTAAAAAAATCGGGCATCTTCGTCGATCCATCTTTTGTCGCCTTTAATTGACGAACCAGGATAATTGTCTGTTTTTTAAATCACTCGGGGGCAAGCCCCCGAGATTTTCAAGTTAGATTAACTGAAGCTGTGCTTCAGCACGATCGAGGGTTTTAAGTTGGTTCTGTACATATTTCTTTACCTCAGCTTCATTGTGATTAC
>JAJYAT010000004.1 GCA_021779375.1 bacterium
TACATCCGGGACCAAGATGAGAAAGATAAGCGTTCGGATGGTAATCAGCTTGATCTCGGCTGGTAGACGGTGAGCCCCTCAGGGGGCTTTCCTGACGCTACCGGCTTGAGCCGGTAGTTCGTCACGAGTATTAGGCTTAGGCTGTTTTTAGCTTTCCCTATTACAGTTTAGACAATATTATGGTTTTTTCCACTTTTTTCAAATTAGCGATAATAGTAAACCAAAGAACAAGCAAATTATTGTTCCAATCTTGGAGAAAAGTTGGCACTACTTGTTCTTGGCGTGTTTCTCGCGCGCGGCTTCGATCGTCCCGACCATGTAAAAGTCGGATTCGGACAAATCGTCATGCTTGCCTTCGAGAATTTCCTGAAAGCCCTTGATCGTGTCTTCGAGCTTCACATATTGTCCCGGGTTGCCGGTGAAAACTTCCGCGACGTGGAAAGGTTGCGACAAAAAGCGCTGCAATTTGCGGGCGCGAGTGACGGTCATTTTGTCCTCTTCAGAAAGCTCGTCAATTCCCAAGATCGCGATGATGTCCTGCAGATCCTTGTAGCGTTGCAAAACTTTCTGCACGCCGCGTGCCGTGTCGTAATGTTTCTGTCCGACGACATTTGCGTCGAGCTGGCGGGAAGTCGAATCGAGCGGATCAACCGCTGGGTAAATACCCTGCTCAGTCAGGGCGCGATTCAAAACTACGGTCGCATCAAGATGGGCGAAAGTATTCGCCGGGGCAGGATCGGTCAGATCGTCCGCCGGGACGTAGACCGCTTGAATCGAAGTAATCGAGCCGTCTTTGGTCGAGGTAATGCGTTCCTGTAATTCGCCCATTTCACCCGCGAGTGTCGGCTGATAACCGACCGCCGACGGCATACGTCCGAGTAGAGCGGAGACTTCGGAACCGGCTTGGGAGAAGCGGAAAATATTATCAATGAACAGCAAAACATCACGGTGTTCAACATCACGGAAATATTCTGCGACGGTAAGACCAGTCAAACCGACGCGCAGACGTGCTCCGGGCGGCTCGTTCATTTGTCCGAAAATCAAAGCTGTCTTGTCGATGACGCCTGACTCCTGCATCTCGCGATAAAGATCGTTGCCTTCACGGGTGCGTTCGCCGACACCGCAGAAAACCGAATAACCACCGTGGTTTTTCGCGACATTGTGAATTAATTCCTGAATCAAGACAGTCTTGCCGACACCGGCTCCGCCGAAAAGTCCGACTTTGCCACCTTTCGCGAAAGGTGCGAGTAGGTCGACGACCTTGATACCGGTTTCGAAAACCTCGACTTTCGTAGTTTGTTCTGTGAATTCCGGTGCACTGCGGTGAATCGGCCAGCGTTCCTTCGCGCCGATTTTGCCTGCGCCATCGACCGGATTACCCTGGACATCCAAGATTCTTCCCAAAACTTTCTCGCCGACCGGCACGGTGATTTGTTCGCCTGTGGCGCGCGCCTGCTCTCCGCGTTTCAAGCCGTCCGTGAGGTCGAGAGCGACCGTGCGGACGACGCCGTCACCGAGGTGCTTATACACTTCGAGCCCGAGTTCGTCATTTTCGCGCTCGATGACGATGCGTTCGAAAATTTCCGGGAGACTGTCGCGATCAAAAGCGATGTCGACGACTGGTCCGATGACCTGGCGCACGATGCCGATGCGATTTTTGGCTTTCGTTTTCGTAGCTTCGGGAGTCATAAAATTACGAGTTATTAATTTTTTAGTCCGCGAAATTTTAGCGGGGCGGGAGCGGGGAGTAAAGCACCCCGAAACAAAATTTAGTTCGGCGGCGAGGACTGATTTTGCCAGAATTTTATCTTTCCGCCAACTAAAAAAGTCGCGGTTGCTCGACCGGCTTTGCGACCTCGATGCGCGGTGGCGGAAAAAGCTTCAAAAATCTTTTTTCCAATGAATGAAATTCCAGCTCGTCAAAAAGTTCCAAGACGACCGTACGGTCAAAATCACTGAGGCAACATTTCGCCAAATCAAAATCAATCTGCGCGTCGCGGCGAATGGTCGCCATCCTTTTCGAATGGAGGGCGTTTTCGCGGTCGCGCTCCAATTTCGCCCGGACGGTCGGCTTGATCTTTTCTAGATTCGCAAAAATGTTTTCCAGCGTGCCAAATTCTTGAATCAAGTTGGTCGCGGTTTTCGGTCCGATGCCAGTCACACCTTTCAGATTGTCCGAGGCATCGCCCGCGAGTCCTTTGAAATCCGGAATCAATTTCGGTTCAAAACCATATTTGGCGAAAACTTTCTCCGGCGTGAATTTCATGGCGTCGCGGTAGCCGCCCGCGAGATCGTGGACGGAAGTTTTTGCATCGACGAGCTGGAGCAGGTCGCGGTCACCCGAGACGACGATGGTTTGAAAATCATTTTCGGCTTCCATTTTTTCACAAATCCCGCCCAGGATGTCGTCCGCTTCGAAACCATTCTCCGAGAAAATCGGAATCGAAAAGGCGCGCACGATTTCATACACGCGGCGAATTTGGGCAATCAATTCCGGCGCGGTTTTCGCGCGCGTGGCTTTGTAATTCGCGTCGGCGTGATGGCGGAAAGTTTTGCCTTTGCGGTCGAAGGCGACGGCGAGGCAATCCGGTCGTTCGAGTTCGACGACATTCAGCAAAATTGAAGTGAAACCAAAAACCGCATTCGTCGGTTCACCGCTCTTCGTCGAAAACTTTTCCGGGATAGCGTGAAAAGCCCGGTGAATGATCGCGTGACCGTCGAGAAGGACGAGTTTTTTCACGACCGCGATTTTACACGGAAACTACTTGATGAGTTCGTCGATCGGCACTTCGGGATTCTGAGTACTCGGTGTGACTGTCGTGGTGGTTGTCGTGGTTGAGGTTGAGCCTGCGTTTGGGCCTACGCCCGTAGTCGTCGTGCCCGCTGGCGAGTCGGACTGGAATTGTGCGAACAGGACGTTGATTTTATTCGACAGGGTTGCGAAATCGAAAAAATTGAAATTCACACCGAAGAGTCGTCCGAGCATCGGGACGAAGACGAGCGAGAGCAAGGCGATGATGAGTCCGATAATGGCATAGCGGATGGTGTGAATGGCTTGCTTGACTTTGCCTTCGTCGCCGCCGGAGAGGATGAATGAGAAGCCGCCGAAGAAAATGAAAACGATGGAAAGCGCACCAGCGCCGAGGATGGCGAGTGCCGCGAAAAGATAAATCACGTCGAAGAGGTCGAGCTGAGTGAGGTCAGTGTAAGCCAGCGTGCCATTGGCAGCGAAAGCCGTAGGGATCAAATCAAGCATTCCGAGTGGGTTAAATCTTCCTAGATTCTACGCGTTTCAGATGATATCTTCAAAGGCACCGGCGGCATCGTGACCTTCTTGTGCAGAATTATCTTTCTCAGGTTCGACCGCTTCGATTTTCGGACGGGCGACTGGTCTGCGTACGGTTTGCGGTCTTTCGGTGCGCGGTCGTTCTGTGTATTCGGTGCGGCGTTCTGTGCCGTCCGGTTCGAGAATTTTGAGATTCACGCGTTCGTCGAATTTCGAGCCGACGAGGCGCAGCAAGGTGCGGAGAGCTTTCGCCGTGCGACCTTCTTTGCCGACGATTTTGCTCATGTCAGCTTCATTCACGCGCAATTTCAAAAGTACGCCGAGGTCATCGACGCTGCGTTCGGCAATCACATCATCAGGGAAGGCGACAATCGCGCGCACCATCATTTCCAGAAAATCTTTGTCGGCGCCCATCGTCGGATCCAGCTTCTGATCACTCATTTTTGGAAAAGATTAAATTATGCTTTTGGCGCATCTTCAGCCTTTGGTGCCGCGGGAGCGGCAGCTAGTTTGGCTTCTTCTTTCGGAGCCTTCTTCGATTTTTGCTTGGTGTACTTCAGGACAAATTTTGCCACGAGTTCTTTCTTGAATCCATTTTTTAGCAAAAGACGTGCGACAGTATCACTTGGCGTTGCGCCATTTTTCAAGAAAGTTTCAATCTTCGCAGCATCGAAAACCAGCTTGTTTTCAGCATTCTCCGGATTGTAATGACCGACGAGCGCGATCACTTTGCCAGACTTCGGCGAGCTGGTTTTTTCTTGCACGATGAGCCGAAATTTCTGTAAGTTTTCGTGACCGATTCGGGAAAGGCGAATAACGAGCATTCAAAAAAATTAAGCCGGTGGATTTTAAAGAAAGTTTTTTATTCGGTCAAATCAAAAACACATAACATGAAACCTAGAACAAATTTTCATTTTCCCAGTTCGATCATTTTCTCCAAGCTTTGGCGCGCGGCATTTGTGATTTTTGGATCAACTTCAATCTCGAATTCTTCCGCCTCAAGTGAGTGCAAAATTTTCGCGAGCGTGATTTTCTTCATGTTCACGCACTCACCAGCTAGCGCAAAAAATTTCTTACCCGGATTTTCACGGCTCAATTTTTCAAGCATACCGATTTCCGTCGCGATCAAAAATTCCTCCGCATTCGAACCTTTCACGAATTTCAGCATGCCGCCAGTGCCAGTGACGAGATCGGCGAGTTCCCGAATTTTCCGCGGCGATTCGGGATGGACGAGTGTTTTGGCGTGCGGGTGCAATTTCTGCGCTGCTAGAACTTTTTCTTCCGAAATGCGCGCGTGGACATAGCAGTTGCCGCCCCACAAAATGATTTCCTTCTCGGGCAAATTTTCTGCGACCCACTCGCCGAGATTTTGATCCGGCACGAAGATAATCTGGCGTTGCGGCAGCTTCCGGCAGATTGTCACCGCATTCGCCGAAGTGCAGCAGGCATCGGCTTCGGCTTTGACCGCGGCAGTCGAATTCACATACGCGACGACTCCGGCTGCCGGAAATTCTTTTTTCTTGGCGCGCAGATTTTCCACGGTCGCGCAGTCGGCGAGGAAGCAGCCCGCTGCCGGATCCGGAATCAAAACTTTTTTCGTCGGGTTCAAAAGCTTCGCTGACTCTGCCATGAAATGCACGCCCGCGAAAACAATAATTTTCGCTTCAGTTTTTTGCGCTGCGACGGAGAGCTCGAAAGAATCTCCGACCAAATCGGCGACATCATAAATTTCCGCGAGCTGATAGCTGTGCGCGAGGATAATCGCGTTTTTCGTGCGTTTCAGTTCTCGGATTCGCGATTGCAGGGCTTCAATTTTCACCTGGCAAAAATAACATTTTTCGCAAGCTTTTGCTAAAATTTCCTCACAAACTTAACTTCACCCAAATGAAACCTACGCTTAGAGTTTTTCTCGCATTCGTGCTTTTCGTCGCGCTGGCGCCGAGCGTCGCTTGCGCTGCCGTCCCCGAAGACAAACCGCAATCAGTTTCGCTCGAGTTTGGCAACGATTTCTACGGCGCGGGAGAGTCTATTGCGCTTTTGACCGATGCGCCGGATGATGCCTTTCTCGCGGGTGCAGTCGTGAATGTCACCAAGAAAGTGGCGCACGATCTTTTCACTGCGGGCAGTACGGTCATGATCCTAGCCGATGTCGGCGATGATTTGCGCGCTGGCGGAAGTGTGGTTTCACTCGCTGCCAAAATTGGCGGTGATGCGATTGTCGCAGGTGGTGTTCTCAATTTCACAGAGAATGCGTCGGTCGGTGGAGATGCCGCGCTTTCAGGTGGGATGCTGAATTTCTCCGGCACGGTTGGTGGGGATTTGCAGATGGCAGGCGACCAAATTAATTTCAGCGGCAAGGTCGGTGGCGATGCGACGATTCGGGTTGGTAAGCAGATTAATTTTCTTGCTGGCGCGAAGATTGCCGGCAAACTTACTTATTATTCTAAGGAAGAACTCGTCATTCCAGCCGGCATCGCAGCCTCAGTCGAGCACAAGACCTATGGAGAATTCGCCGCACTCACGCAAAAAAGTTTCACGACTAGTGCTGTGGAGAGTCTTTTCACGCTAATTTTCGGCTTCCTGACGGGCGCGGTTTTGCTCGCGATTTGCGGTCGCTCGACCCAGGTTTTCGCGAATAAACTGCGCGAGAAGTTTTGGTGGAGCTTACTGGCGGGAGTTGGCGCTTTGGCTGTGATTATCGTCGTTTTGCTGCTGGCGCTGACCGTCATCGGCGTTTGGTTGGCTGGGGTTTTGCTGTTTCTGTGGATTGCTAGTTTGCTCTCCGCTGGTGCGCTCACCGGCTTCGCGATTGGTTCACTTTTTCTCCGTCAAGAAAAAGACACGCAGTATTTCCAAAAATTACTCGCGTTGGCACTGGGCTGGGTGATCATTCTCGCCATCGGATTTATCCCGGGCTTCGGTGGGCTTTTCCAAATCCTGATTTTCACGCTTACGCTGGGTGCGGGAGTTTTGACCAAAATTGAACTTTACAAAAAAATGAAAACGACTAAACTCCTGTAACCTAAAAATTTTTTAAAATGGCCAAACATCCTGTACCGAAACATCGCGCTACCGCCACACGAGGCGGACGTCGCTACTCGACGTGGAAGACCAAAGAATTGAAGCGCCTCACGAAAATTTCAACGACGGTTGCTTGCCCGAAATGCAAATCGCCGCGTCAGCCGCACACGGCTTGTCCGACTTGCGGCTATTATCGCGGACGCGTCGTCATCGACCTCGCCAAGAAAGACACGAAAAAGATTTCGAAAGTTAAAGCCTAATTTTAAATGTCGGCATCCAATCGGCGAACGGTGCGCGAGGCGGTCGCCCAGACCGTTTTCGAGTGCGAGTTTCGCGGAGTCAGCGAAGGCTGGCTCGCGATTTTCGAAAAGAATATGGCGGAGTTCGCTTGTGATTTCGAAAAAGATTTTGCGCACGGACTACTCGAAGCGACTTTCAACAATCTGGAATTTTTGAAATCCTGGATTGAGCGACTCGCTCCGGAATGGCCTTTTTCCAAAATTGCGAAACTCGATGCCGCCGTCCTGCTAGTCGGGCTCGCCGAATTGAAATTCCTCACGCAATTCAAAATTCCGCCGAAAGCGACCCTGAATGAGTTCGTCGAGATTGCCAAAAATTACGGCGATGACTCCGATCGCAAATTCGTGAACGGCGTTTTGTCGTCGGCGCAAAAAGAACTAGAAAGCAGGTTATAGGTCTTAGGTGATAGGGTGTAGTGAATAACGTATTAGAAAAATCGTTTGAGTATTATTATGCTGGTTTGAAAACAAACCCCTAACCCCTAAAACCTAGGACCTAGAACCTAATCCCTAATGATGAAAGATTTACAAAAAAAGCTCGCACACGAATTTCAAAATCCGAAACTACTCGAGCTCGCTTTCGTCCATCGTAGCTTCGTCAATGAAAATCGCGATTGTCCCGAGTCCAATGAGCGCCTCGAATTTCTCGGCGACGCCGTGCTGGAATTAATCACGACCGAATATCTATTCGCCAAATTTCCGGGCAAACCAGAAGGCGAACTGACGGCGCTACGTTCTGCGCTCGTGCGCGGCGAGACGCTGGCGGAGATTTCGCGCGAACTCAATTTCGGGCAGCATTTGAAATTGTCGCGCGGTGAGGCGAAAAGTGGCGGTGCAGAGAAACCTTACTTACTCGCGAATGTTTTCGAGGCGGTGCTCGGTGCGACTTATCTCGACGGTGGTTTCGAAAAGGCGAAAGCGATCGTCCACAAATTTCTCCTCCCGAAACTGCCGGGCATCATCGCGTCAAATGCGCAGGTCGATGCGAAGTCGGAATTCCAAGAAGTCGCGCAAGAAAAATTAGCGATCACGCCGGAGTATAGAGTCTTGAGCGAAAGCGGTCCTGACCATTCCAAGATTTTCGAAATGGGCGCGTATGTCGGCAAAGATTTATTCGGGCGCGGCAAGGGTCCGAGCAAGCAGGAAGCTGAACAGGCTGCCGCCGCCGAGGCGCTGAAAAAATTAAAGTAGGGTCATTGTCATTGCGAGGGAGAAGTGATTGACCGAAGCAATCTCTTTTAAACGGGGCTGCTTCACCCCGCCTTCGCGGGGTTCGCAGTGACAGTTTAGAATTACAGTATGAACTTTCGCCGAGCACAAAAACCGAAAACGCCAGACGAGCGGCAGGTTTTCAGCTACGCTTGTTGGCTGCTGGCGCGCCGCAATTATTCGCGCGCCGAACTGCTCGAAAAGTTCTACGCGAAATACATTTCGGACGCAGCGATTTTCGCCAAAGTTTTCGCCAAGCTTACGAAGCTGCGTTTGCAATCGGACGAAAGTTTCGCCGAAGGTTTCGTGCGCTCGCACGCCCACTGGGGCGCACATCGTATTTCGCTGGAGCTGAAAAAGCGGGGAATCACGGACGAGCTGATTGAGCTTTTCTTGCCGTCGGAACTTTCGGAAATCGAAAATGCGCGTGAGACGCTTGCCAAGAAGCTGCGTGGTGAAAATATTCCCGACGACTATTCTGCCAAACAAAAACTCGCCGCCTTCCTCGCGCGGCGCGGT
Source organism: bacterium (assembly GCA_021779375.1). Lineage (GTDB taxonomy): Bacteria > Patescibacteriota > Gracilibacteria > JAHISY01 > JAHISY01 > JAHISY01. Next base: position 8,335 of record JAJYAT010000004.1, read on the forward strand.
TTCTTGATTGACGTGATTCGGGAAGTTTTGGGAATGTGATTTTTAAGCTATAATTTCGGCTTCTAAAATTTAATCATCAGAGCTGAAAGTAAAAATCACGACCCAAAAATTTCTCGCCGCGAATTTATGATGACTTCGGTTGCTGGTGTGGCAGCAATATCAGGCGGATCAAGCCTAGCCTGGTTGAGTGACTGGGCGAAGGAGGCTCGGCGCGATCCAGTCGCGAATCGGCAAAAATTCGAGAATCCAAAAATTCCAGTCGAGATTGACGGCACGAAAGTATTTTTCATTTCCGATTTTCATCTTTGCCTTGGGAAAAATCTTTTGTGGGATTTGCGTCACGCGGAAGATTTTCAAAAAATGATTGAGGAAGTGCGCGCTGAGATTTCCGAAAAAGATATTCTGGTACTCGGCGGAGATTATGTCGCTTATCCACATTTCGAAGCGAGGCGTGATTTGCCCGAGGTTGAAAAATTGCTCGTGAATTTCAGTTCGTTCTCGCAAACGAAGTTCGCGCTCCTTGGTAATCATGATTGGGAATACGGCGAGAAGAATGTCGCGCAAATTAGAAAATTTTTAGAAAGAGCCGATTTTGATGTGCTGGCTGACGAGTCGCGAATTTTGAAAGTTGGCGCAGCTGAGTTGCCGATTTATGGAACGAAAGATTGGCGGCTGGGAGGAATGGAAATTTCCGAAGTGCAAAAATTTGCTGAAGAGTTTCGTAATCAATTCAAATTAATTCTCACGCATAATCCTGACTGGGTTCAGAAAAATTCTAGCGGGTTTGAAGACAGCCTGGTTCTGGCTGGGCACACGCATGGCGGACATTTCTCGAATTCTTGGATCAGGGCGGCTGCGCTTTATCAGGCGAAATATAAATCAGACTTAATTTTCGGGCGGCACAAATTGCGCGATTTAGTCGAATTAATTATCAGTAATGGCGTCGGTGCGGCTCTACCTTTTCGACAAAACCGACCGCCAGATTATTTGGTGGTCGAGCTTTGTCGTTCGGGAAAATAAATTTGGACTGTATATTTTTTATCAGGTGCACGGAACGAAAATTTTCGTTCCCTACATTTCTAGCTGAGTCTAGAAATTAATCGCTCCACGACTTTTGTAAACAAATCTCGATCCATGAATGGAAATGAATCATGATTTTGGTTTACAAAACTCTCGATACTAGTTTTCCCGACGTGTTTTGATGTCAAAAATTGAATAATTAGGTTTTCAATTTTTGATTGATCTTCCTGGGGTAGCCAAAAATTAGGATCTAAAACTTCCAATATATAGGCGCGACTAATACATGCCCTAAATACATTTAGCCTACCAGACTTTCTTAAAACATCTTTAGCTTCTTCTCCTTGAATTTTTAAAGCTTGAGCGGCAGCTTCTGGGCTGTCGAAACAAATTCCATATTCGATTTGATGCAGTGTTAATAGCGCTCTTTCAAGTACCTGATTTGCTGGTTCATTTTCAGACATAATTCATAGATAAGAGTTAATCTTATTCATAAAAACGAATTCAATCAACTCTAATTTCTCAAATCTGAATCGTGTAAGGCAGAATCAGCGGTTCGCGATCAATTCTTTGGCGGATGAATTTCGCGACGGCGCGGGAGACTTCTTTGCGCACTTCTTTGTAATCTTTGCCGGCGACTTCTTCGTAGGCTTTCATCGCGACTTTCTTCGTTTCCTCGACGATCGCACTTGACTCTTTCATATAGACGAATCCGCGCGAGATGATGTCGGGCGCGCCGACGAGTTTGCCGGATTGCGCGTAGGCCTTGAAGACGATGGCGACGATGCCATTTTCACTCATGATTTGGCGTTCACGCAGGACGGACGCGCCGATGTCACCGACACCGAGTCCGTCGATTAGGATATTATTGACGCGCACTTTCGATTTCGATTTGCGCACGATATTGTTCGGTGCGAGTTCGAGGATGTCGCCGTTGTCGAGTAGCAAGATATTGCCTTCGTCCATGCCGACTTTCATCGCGATGTCGCGGTGGGCGTAGCGCATGTGCAGTTCGCCGTGGACGGGGACGAGGAATTTTGGTTTGAGGAGCGAGTGCATCAATTTCAAATCTTCGGCACTCGCGTGACCGGAAGTGTGGACGTCGAGATTTTTATTCGTGATTACGCGCGCACCGAGTCGCAGCAAATTATTCGTCACGGCGACGACAGCGCGTTCATTGCCGATGATTGGCGTCGAACTGAAAATCACCGTGTCGCCTTCTTTCACTTGAATCGTCTGGTGCTCGCCGAGCGCGATACGTGTCAGCGCGGAGAGTTCTTCGCCCTGGCTGCCCGTGCAGAGAATCATGACTTTGTTCGGCGCGAGCTCGTTGATTTTTACGCCCTTTTTTAAGGGTCGAATAAGTCCCTGCGGTGCTTTGAGGTAGCCGAGACTTTCTGCCATTTCGAGATTCGCGATCATCGAGCGACCACTCACGAAGACTTTGCGACCACTGCGATTCGCCGCATTCACGATGTGCTGGATGCGTCCGATGAGACTCGAAAAAGTTGCGAGAATCACGCGACCCTTCGCTTCCGTGATGGTCTTCGCGATATTTTCGTTCACGATTTTTTCAGAAATGGTGTAGCCGGGTTTCTCGGCATTCGTCGAATCGGCGAAAGCGAGCAAGACGCCGCGACGACCGATTTCTGCAATCTTTCCGAAGTCGCATTTCAGTCCGTCGGACGGCGTGAAGTCAAATTTGAAATCGCCCGTATGCACGATTGTGCCGACTGGCGTGTTGAGGCAGATGCCGACGCCGTCAGGGATGGAGTGATTCACGCGAAAAAATTCCGCTGAGAAATGTTTGCCGAGTTGGATTTTTTCAATCGCCGGATTTTTGATTTCGATGAATTTTGTTTTCGCAGTGAGCCCGTATTCGTCCAATCTTTTTTTCACCAAACCGAGCGTGAGCGGCGTACCGATCAGCGGCGGGAAATTTAATTTCGGCAAAATGTGTTGCAGCGCGCCGATGTGGTCGAGATGACCATGTGTCAATAAGATTCCGCGAATGCGGTTAGTTTTGTCTTCTAGAAATTTCACATCGGGAATCACATAGTCCACGCCAAACATATCCATCTCCGGGAATTGCAGACCGCAGTCGATGATGACGATATCTTCTTTGTAAAAAATCGCTGACATGTTGCGTCCGACTTCTTCCTGTCCGCCGAGCGGGATGACGCGCACTTTTTCATCAAAAGTCTCTGCCTGAGGAGCAGGTGAATTTTTCGGCTGAATGTGTGCGTGCGGTTTCGGGTGTGGAGCCTGAGGATGAGCGGGAGTTTTTTTGTGAAACTTTTTTTGTGTTGGAAATTTTTTGTGAGTGTGAGGTGGTGGCGGGGAAGGTTGTGATGGTTGCGCCGCGTCACCGATGTTTTTGTTCAACCAGGTATCCAATTTGTCGTTCATAAATTTTTGTTAATTATTAAGAGCTTTTAGTTTAAGCTTTTTATAATTTAAAAGCAAATCTATTTTTATGAAACTTTAATCTGGCTTACGTAAGCGAGATTATCAGATTGAAAATAACAGTTCATTTAATCAGAAATTAGAATAATTTGACTTTATTTAATTTTTAATTTAAAATCAAAACAACTTCTAGTCATTATTTTATGTGTCCTACGGATCATGAAAAAGCGAAAGGGGAACAAACAGCTAGACTTGCCGAGAAAATTAAGGAACGGGACTTGGCAAGGCGAGCGCAGTCACGCGATTTGGTGAACGCTGTTTGGGAAAATAAAAAGAAACAAATAGCGCGGGAATTAATCAAGCTAAAAGAAAGGCTTGATTCGGGTGCTATTTCTGAAGGCCGCTACAATGATTTAAAATCATTCTATGAAAGATCACTGGGAAGGATGCAAACACTTGCCGAAAAGCGTTTGTCGGAAATTGACGGTTAGTAGCACGGTGAGCAGTTTGGAATTATTTTAAGGCTCTCTTCACCGAATGTTTACGCCAGCCTCAGTCGCTAATTTTTCAAACAGCTCTTTCTCTTTGCGCGATAATTTCTTCGGAATCTCGACCAAAATTTTCACGAGGTGGTCGCCGCGCTCGCTGGAATTTAATTTCGGTGCACCGTAATTTTTGATTTTGAAATTCGTGTGCGATTGCGTGCCAGCCGGGATTTTTAGCTTCACATTGCCGTGGACAGTCTTGACCGCGATTTCATTGCCGAGTGTCGCTTCGATGAAATTAATTTTTTGCGTCGAAAAAATATCTGCGCTGCGCCGCTCGAATTCACGCGACGGCTCGACTGTGATTTGCAGGAAGAGGTCGCCGGCTTGACCGCCTTTCGCGCCAGCTTCGCCCTGACCGGCGAGTCGGATGACGGCACCATTCTCCACGCCTGCCGGGATTTTCACTTTCAATTTTTCCATTTTGCGCGCGCGACCGGTGCCGTGACAGACGCTACATTTTTTCTCAAAAGTTTTGCCTTCACCTTCGCAATCGGGGCAGACCGCGCGGTGCTGCATCGCGCCGAAGACCGTCTGTCGGACAGTCGTCACTTCACCGGTGCCGTGGCAGGTTTTGCATTCTGCGATTTTCGCACCTGGTTCGCCGCCGGTTCCGTCGCAGTGTTCGCACTGCGCGAGTCGGTCTGCCCGGAATTCTGCTGTTGTGCCGAAGATTGCTTCCTCGAATTTTATTTTCAAACGCAATTCCAAATTCGCGCCACGGGCAGGACCGCGGGATTTCGCCCCGCCGCCTCCACCGCCGAAAAATGTTTCGAAAATATCGCCGATGCCGCCGCCTTCGAAATTGAATCCGCCCCCGGAAAAATCAAAACCGCCCGCATTGAATCCGCCCGCGCCGCCTCCACCATTGCCTCCACCGAAATTCGCGCTGCTGCCGAAGCGATCGTAGTTGGCGCGTTTTTGCTTATCGCCGAGAGTTTCGTAAGCTTCTGAAATTTCTTTGAATTTTGCCTCCGCCTCTTTCTTGTCGCCGGTGGCTTGGTCCGGATGGTATTTGCGCGCGGCGCTGCGAAAAGCTTTCTTGATTTCCGCTTCGCTTGCGTTTTTTTCTACGCCGAGAATTTTGTAAAAATCTTTTGCCATAATTTGAACTGAGAGATTTTAGCAAAAATTTACTGTTTTTTTTGTGTCACTATTTGTTGTTCCCGCGAAAACGGGAAACCAAAAGACTTATCCCGCCACGAAGTGACTCCTTCGGGGTGTAGGCGGGAAACCAAACAGCCTCGCGCTTTTTTATTTTGGTCCCCTGCCTGCGCAGGGGTGACAAATCGCAGACCAGACTTTGACAAAAAACAAAAGCAGGTCTTGACAAAATAGAGAGAGAGAGTTAGAGTTATCTCCTTTCTTTATTTTTTGTCCTTTGAAATCGCGGTTTTGTTGAGGTCTTCCAGTGATTTGTGGGAATCGCTGTTTTTATAAACTGGCTAACTCCAATTGCTGGAGTCGCCTCAACAACCAAGGAAGGAGGAAGAAAATTATGGAGCCGTTCACTAAGTTTATTTTATTGGTCGTTTCGGTCGCTTATTTTAGGACCGGAGTTTGGTGGTCGGGTATTACAGATCCGACCAAAATTTTTTTAGCACTAGGGATGGTTTTTGTGATCCCCGGACTCTTGTTTGCTGGTTTCTTCCTTCGCGAGAAGGATAAACCGGGGGACGGTCGGTTGATATTTTCCGGCTGTTTGTTTCTGATCAATTTTTTGATTGGGGCGGGAGTTGGCGGCTTTTTTTAGTCGCCGCCTCAACAATCAACGAAAGGAGGAAATCGTGACCTATTTAAAGATTGGAGCAACGATTTTTATCGTTGCTGTCGCCATTGCGGCGACAATCGCTATCGCTATCGACCGGCGTTGGCGGCGGAAGGAGATCGTTTCTCCTTTCCTGTGTCTTTTTTTAACACAGGTTTATTTCGCAGCCGGAATTTACGCGTCGGGGTTATTAAGTCCCTCGTCCAGATTTGTGGCGGGGGTGATTGTCCCCATCTTGCTGTCGTCGTTTTTCGGCACTAAGCCGCGAGTGATTGCGGTGCTGTGTCTGGTCATTTTTTTAACTGGCTTGGGGTTGGGCGGCTTTTAGTCGTCGCCGGGGGGAAGTCGCCATTCGCGCAGCTTTCTCTCGGCGGCTTTTCTTCATGTTTTGATTTTTTTGTTAAAATTCCGCAGATGGAAAAAATTCTCACGCTCGTAGACGGCTCGACGATTTCGGGCGAAAGTTTTGGCGCAGACACGACTGCGGCGGGAGAGGTTGTTTTCGCGACAGGGATGGTCGGTTATCCTGAGAGCTTCACGGATCCGAGTTTCACCGGGCAGATTCTAGTTTTGACTTATCCGCTCGTCGGTAATTACGGTGTGCCGGAGCATGGAACATGGAGCATGAAACATGGAACAAAAGTTTTGGAAAATTTCGAAAGCGAGAAAATCCAAATCGCCGGGCTGATTGTTTCCGAGTATTCCGAAAAATACTCACACCACGCCGCGAAAGAAAGCTTAGCTGCTTGGTTGCAGCGTGAGGGAATTCCTGCCATCACGGGCGTGGACACACGCGCGCTGACTCAAAAATTGCGCGATCATGGCACAATCTTGGGTGAGCTGGCGAATGTGAAAAAAACGGACAAGAAATTTTACGATCCGAACAAAGAGCATTTAGTCGCGCGTGTCTCGCCGACCAAGCCGCAGTTTTTCCAAAACGGCAAAAAGACAGTCGCGATTCTCGACTGCGGGATGAAGCTCAATATTCTCCGCAACTTTCTCGACCGCGGCGTATCGGTTTGGCATTTACCGCACGATGCTGATTTGTCCAAATACGAATTCGACGGACTCTTCATCTCGAATGGCCCAGGCGATCCGGTCTTCGCTCGTGAAGCGATCGAGTCGATTCGCCGGGAATTGAAAAACAACAAACCGATTTTCGGAATCTGTCTCGGTAACCAATTGCTCGCACTGGCAGCCGGGATGACGACCGAAAAATTGCCCTACGGTCATCGCTCGCAGAATCAGCCCGTGCGAGAGCTTGCGACTGGCAAATGTTTCGTCACTTCGCAAAATCACGGTTTTACCGTTTCGCGCCAGATGAAAGACGGCTTCGAAGTCGCTTTCGAAAATATCAACGACGGCTCGGTCGAAGGTCTACGGCACAAAACCAAACCATTTTTCTCCGTCCAATTTCACCCTGAGGCGACGCCGGGACCGACCGACGCAGAATATCTTTTCGATGAATTCGTCGCGAAGCTGTAAAATTCTGAAGTGCAAGATTTGACTAATCTCGTTGGCGACACGCCGCTTTTCGAAGTTGAGAAAAATATTTTTGCGAAGCTCGAATTTCGTAATCCGGCTGGCTCGGTGAAAGATCGTCCGGCGGCGGCGATGATTGCAGCTGCGGAAAAATCGGGTGAGCTGAAAGCGGGTGGACTAATCGTCGAGCCGACCAGTGGTAACACCGGTATCGCGCTCGCGGCGATCGGCGCAGCGAAAAATTATCGCGTGAAATTAGTCATGCCGGAAAGTATGTCGCTCGAACGGCGCAAAATTTTAATCGCGCTCGGCGCGGAATTGATTCTCACTCCGGCGGCGGGCGGGATGGTCGCGGCGATTACAGAGGCAGAAAAAATCGCTAAAAATGAAAACGGTTGGATGCCAAACCAATTCGAAAATCCTGCCAATCCGGCGAGTCATTTCGCGACGACCGGTCCGGAAATTTTTCGTGAGTTGCCTGACATTCAAATTTTCGTCGCGGGAGTCGGGACGGGCGGTACTATTTCAGGTGTGGGTCGCTTTCTCAAATCGCAAAATTCCGAAATTAAAATCGTCGCGGTCGAGCCGAGCGAGTCGGCGGTTTTGTCTGGCGGACAAAAAGGTCCGCACAAAATTCAGGGTATCGGTGCGGGGTTCATTCCCAAAAATTTCGACCAGAGTGTCGTGGATGAAATTCTTCCAATCGCCTCCGAGCTCGCTTTGACTGCGGCGCGTGAGCTCGCGGAAAAAGGTTTGTTTGTCGGGATTTCGTCGGGCGCCAATTTCGCGGCAGCGCGAATTTTGTCTCAAAAATATCCTGGACAAAAGATTGCGACCATTTTTCCCGACGGCGGCGAGCGCTATCTCTCGACCGAACTTTTCCGCTAAAATTCCGGCGTGAATAAAAAAGCTTATTTCGGCGAGTTTGGTGGCGCGTTTGTGCCGGAAGTTTTGCGCCCGGCTTTGACCGAGCTCACGCAAGTTTGGCAGGACGCCAAAAAAGACAAAAAGTTTTGGGCGGAATTTCATGAGCTCGCGACGACTTATTCCTGCCGTCCGACGCCGCTAACTTTCTGTGCCAACATTTCCCAAAAACTCGGCGGCGCAAAAATTTTTCTCAAGCGCGAAGATTTGAATCAAACCGGAGCGCACAAATTTAACAATGTCCTCGGTCAGGCTTTGCTCGCGAAAAGACTGGGCAAAAAAAGATTGATTGCCGAGACGGGTGCCGGACAGCACGGTGTCGCGACGGCGACGATTGCCGCCAAGTTCGGTTTCGAGTGTACGATTTTCATGGGCGCGGTCGATGTCGCGCGGCAGCGCCCGAATGTTTTTTGGATGGAAAAATTGGGCGCAAAAGTTATTCCGGTCGAGTCAGGAACGCGCCGACTGAAAGATGCGGTGGCTGAGGCTTACCGTGATTGGACGGGCAGTGTCGAGACGACGCATTATCTGCTCGGGAGCGCGCTTGGTCCGGCACCATTTCCTGAGATTGTCCGCGATTTCCAATCAATCGTTGGCGCGGAAGTGCGCCAAGAATTTCTGCGCAAATTTAAAAAGCTGCCCGATTATTTAGTCGCCTGCGTCGGTGGCGGTTCAAATGCAATCGGACTTTTTCACCCATTTTTGAAAGACACGAAGGTCAAATTGATTGGCGTCGAAGCGGGCGGGCGTTCCAAAAAACTTGGCGAAAACGCTGTTCGTTTGGGCATGCAACCGCACGCGCCAATCGGAGTTTTCGAGGGTTTCCGTGGAGAATTTTTACAAGACGCTTACGGCAATCTCGCGCCGACACATTCAATCTCCGCCGGGCTCGATCATCCGGGCGTCGGTCCCGAGCATTCTTTCCTCGCGCAAACCGGTCGGGCGGAATATGTCGCGGCGCATGATGCGGAGGTGCTCGCCGCAGCGCAATTTCTCATGCAAAACGAAGGCATCATTCCCGCGCTCGAGAGTTCGCACGCGCTGGCGCACGCTTTCAAAATTGCGCCGAAACTCAAAAATAAATCAATCGTCGTCAATCTGTCCGGCCGCGGCGACAAAGATATTTTCATTTACGCGCGCGCTTTGCGCGACCAAAATTGGAAAGAATTTTTGCGGGCGGAATTTAACTCACTTTGAAATGGATTTTCCGCTCCACGTTTTTCGCGCCTATGATGTCCGTGGCATTGCGCTCGGTGATTCACTAGAAATCACACCCGAATTCGCGCGCCGGATCGGTCACGCTTTTGTGCGCGAATTAAAAATTTCCAATCCCAAATTGGCAGTCGGTCGCGACAATCGGCTGACAGGTGATGAATTAAATTCTGCGCTCGTCGCCGGACTCGTCGAGGCTGGTGCGGAAGTGCTCGACATCGGGCACGCGACTTCGCCGTATCTTTACTTCGTCGTCTGTGATCAGCAGCTCGACGGCGGAATCGTCCTGACGGCGAGCCACAATCCGAAAGAATACAACGGCTTCAAATTAATCGCGCGCGAGGCGATGCCGCTGACTTCTGACGAGATTCAGAAGATTGGCGCGCGCGTTTGTTCAGCCGAAGACTTCGCTATTCGTACTGATGGAAAAGTCGAAAAAGCGGATTACCAACAAGCTTATTTCGCTAAATTGAAATCGCTTGCGCCGCTCTCGCGTAAATTGAAAGTCGTGCTCGATTGTGGCAACGGCACGGCGGGCTACTTCGCACCAGAATTTTTTCGCGCGCTGGGTTGTGAAGTTGTCGAGCTGTTTTGTGAGCCGGACGGGAATTTTCCGCACCACATGCCGAATCCTGAGGACACAGAAAGTTTGAAAGACTTGCAGAAAAAAGTCGTCGAAACTTCGGCCGATCTCGGACTGGCTTTCGATGGCGACGGCGACCGACTTGGTGTCGTCGACGAGCGTGGCACGATTATTCCGGCGGATCGAATTTTGATCTTGCTCGCGCGGGATTTGCTCGCGCGTAATTCCGGAGCAGAAATTATTTTCGATGTGAAATGCACTTACGTACTTGAGCAGGAAATTAAAAAACTGGGCGGCGTCGCGCTGCGCTGGAAAACCGGGCATTCCTTCATCAAGCGCAAAATGCGCGACGATGGTGCGCTCCTCGCGGGCGAAGTTTCCGGTCATATTTTTTTCGCTGAAAATTATTTCGGCGTGGACGACGGACTGCTCGCCGCGGCAAAAGTCACGAGCATCGTCGCCAATTCAGGACACACAATTTCCGCCTTACTCTCCGATGTTCCGCAGACGCACGCGACTCCGGAAATCAAATTGCCGATTGCTGATTCGGAAAAATTCGTGACGATGCAAAAAATTGTCGCTGACTTCTCCGCTGAATTTGAAAATGCCGATACGCTGGATGGCGTGCGCGTGAGCTTCGCCGATGGCGCCTGGGGACTGGTGCGCGCGTCAAATACCTCGCCGGTTTTGACTTCGCGCTTCGAGGCAGACTCCGCGGTACGACTCACCGAAGTCAAAAATATTTTCCGCGAACGACTTGAGAAATATTCCGCGCTCGATGCGACACCGCTGAATTAGACCACGAAATTCCTTTTCAGCAAGTTAAGCTGATTGAAAAAAGGCTGTTTTTGCAGTAGAATGATTGGATTTAAAAAATAAAAAAATGCCAAAACTAAAACAAAAAATTATTGCGGGATTGCTGACTTTTTCTTTGCTCGCGACTTTCGTGCCGACAGTTTTTGCCGCTGACGATTTCGAGCCTTACGATGCGACTTTCGTGATTTCGGCTTATTACTCACCGTTGCCAAATCAGCGCGTTTATTTCCGTGGGACTTACGAGGCGGATGTGCGCCTGAATGGCAATGGTACAAACGGTGCGGACGGCACACAGGTTTATCCGGGCATGCTCGCGGCGCCGGTGACCTATCCTTTCGGTATGAAAATTGAAATTCCGGGACTCGGTGTCGGGGCGATTCATGATCGCGGCGGGGCGATAGTTCTCGCTGGCGGGACGGCGATTGCGACACACGATCGGCTCGATGTCTGGATGGGGCGTGGTGAAGAGGGTTTGGCGCGTGCTTTGCAGTGGGGCGTGCGGACAGTGCATGCGAAAGTTTATCCGGCGAGTGCGACGATTGCCGAGAGCTTCACGCTACCGTCGATGTCTCCGGTTTTTGTCGCGGATTTACAAATCGGCAGCTCAGGTGACGCGGTGACACGTCTGCAAAATGAACTTAAAACTTACGGTTATTTCCAGGATGAAGTCGACGGCATTTACGACGGGGGGACGGCGCAAGCCGTGCTCGGTTATCAATTGGCTCGCAAGATTGTCGCGTCGGCTGATTCTGCGGGAGCCGGAATCCTTGACTCAAATACGCGGGCGAGCTTGAATTCAGAGCTTTTTCAACGCAGCTGGACGCCACCAAATTCACTGCTGATTGCGACGGCGAATGCGGCGAGCGGAGTTTCAGTCGCCCAAAATTCAAGCAAGCTAGCGACCAATTCCGCACCTCAGCCGGCACCCGTAGCGGCGCGCTTCCCGACGACGCTCACGCTCGGCGATCGCGGCGATCTGGTGCGCGAGATGCAAATCGCGCTCACTGAGGCTGGTTCCTACGAGTGCGAAGTGAATGGAGTTTTCGATGAAAAGATGGAGGATTGTATTTTCAAATTTCAATCCGAGAACCAAATTCTCACGAGTCGCACTGATTTCGGTGCCGGATTTTTCGGCGAAAAAACGCGTGAAAAATTGGCAAGCCTGCTTGATGCGCGTGATGCTGAAGTCGCAAAACTAATTGCCGATAAAGCTCCGACCTCGACGATTGATATTGGCGCGAGTGGTGAGGCAGTGACGAAATTACAGACCGCGCTCCACGATCTCGGTTTTTTTGACGGCGAGATTTCCGGTGAATATGATGCCGCGACTGAGGCAGTGGTGCTCGCTTTCCAAACTTCCAAAGGAATTGTTGCTTCGGCGACAAGTTCGGGTGCGGGAGTTTTTGGTCCGAAAACACGCGCTGCTTTGACTGCTGATTTGCAATCGCAATCGCTTGCGATGGCAGACCTACCGAAGAATCCAGAATGGACGCGTCAGACTTTGGTTGCCTACACACCGACTTTCTCGGCGAGCTTGAGCTTGGGTGACAGCGGTGAGGCCGTGACCGAGCTGCAAAAAGTTTTACAAAAGCTCGGTTATTCCGAGCTAGCAATTTCGGGCGAATTTGATGAGGCGACTGAGTTGGCAGTGCTCGATTTTCAAATCAAATCGGAAGTGCTCGCTACGAGCACTGAATCGGGCGCTGGGAGTTTCGGCCCGAAGACGCGCGCGGCGATAAATTCCATTATCGATACGCAGCAAATCGCGCTCGAAAAAAGTGAGGCAGCCGCGGCTTAGGAGGAATTTTTCAAGACTACCGAGATTCGCTTTAGCCAGCATCAGTTTTACCAAAAAATGTAAGTTAAAATAGCGAGGAATTTCTTGATGCAAAAAATTGTTTTAGTCGGCGGCGGTTCGGGTATCTCGCCACTCTTGGCAGAATTCGCGCGCCACGAAATTTCTGTCGCGGCGGTCGTGACCGTTTTCGACAATGGCGGCTCGACCGGAATTTTGCGCCGCGAGTTCGACATTCCCGCCGTCGGCGACCTGCGCAAAAACGTCTCGGCGACAGCGGGCGCGCTTGGTCAGTTCTTCGAAAAACGCGACGGTCAGCACGCACTCGGTAATCTCGTCTTGGCTGATTTGATTCGTGAAAATGGCTTTAAAAAAGCCACCAAAATTTTTTCGGCATTTGGTGCAATCGAAGTTGTGCCGGTTTCATTTTCGAATTCTCAAATCGTCGGCACTTTCGAAAATGGCAATAAGATTGTCGGTGAAGAAAAATTCGACCACGCGTCGAAAGAACTCGCCAATCACAAGATTCAAAAAATTGCGCTCGAGCCGCGGGCAAAATTAAATCCAGCAGTTCCCAAACTTTTCGCTGCAGCAGACAAAATCGTCGTCGGACCAGGGAGCCTATTTGGCAGCTTGCTCGTAAATTTCGCCGTCGCAGGTTTCAAGCAAGCATTCACAAAATCCCGCGCCCAAAAAATTTTCGTCATGCACGCGAGCGAGCAATTCGGCTGTCGCAACGAAAGCGTCGAGGAGATTGTGAAAAGATTTGGCGTGGAGTTTGATGAAGTTTTACTACCACCCAAAAAACCAAAACAAGAGAATGCTCAATTACTTACTGAGATGATTTGCGTCGCCTAATGTTTGGGAATATCCGAAGTTTGCTGGAACATAATGGAGGCAAATTTGGATGAGCGAGCTAATAAAATTATTTTTTCTTTTCATTCATTTCTGTAAGTACAGCATCCAGATCATAAAATATAATTCCCGTAACAATTTTTGAGGAATTAATAGTATAATCCCTATCTTGTAGCGCATTTTCCATTACTGCCCACGATAAATTATCACCAAATTTTCCAGAAGAAAATTCTTCGGGTCTATTTTCTGGCACAATTGATTTAAGCAATTGGTTCAACATGTCCGAACCAATAGTGCCTACGATTCTATTTATTTCCTCTGCGTCATTGTTTTTGTGTGCCAGTAAAATATCTATCATTTTTTTGGTCAATTCTTCTGGCAATCGGGACAGTAATACGATTGCACTAGCGCGCCGATTCTCCTTGCGACCCAGAAATGCCGCAGAAATTATTCCTGCTAAAAATATTAGAACAAAAATTGAGACAATGATTATTACGATTACCAAGATTATTTCCATATTCATTTTATAAAAAATAATTTTATTAGTTCACGAATCGGATATTTCTTGTTATATGATGTAGCGAATACTTGGGCTATTTCATCTAACTCGATAATATGCGCTTATTATTTGGCAGTCAAAACTTATTTGTCTTCCTCCTGGAGTGTGGGTAGGATTCAGAGCATTAAACATTTTAATGAAAATCCTCGGCATTGATCCCGGCACGGCGACGATGGGTTTCGCTGTGATTGAGAAAATTACTGGCAAGGTCGAGGCGCTCGACTTCGGCGTGATCACGACGCGACCTCGGGCTTCCGCAGCCGAGCGCTTGCTCGAAATTTCCGACAACATCGCCGAGCTGCTTACGGTGCATCGACCAGATTTGGTTGCGGTCGAATCACTTTTTTTCTTCAAAAATCAGACGACGGCTTTCGCAGTGGCGCAGGCGCGGGGCGTCGTGCTTGCGAGCGTGGCGCGCTGCGGTGTGTCTATCACAGAGCTCACGCCGCTGCAGGTCAAGATGGCAGTGACGGGCTATGGGCGCGCTGACAAAAAGCAAATTCAAAAAATGGTGCAGCAAATTTTCGCACTCGAGAGTATTCCACGACCGGATGATGCCGCCGATGCACTCGCGATTGCTTTCGCCGCCAGCTAGAAATGATGTTCTAAATGTTCTATTGTTCGCTGCGCTCCCGTGTTCGAATTGTTCTAGTGGTGATTGCGCGTACCGCCGCATTTCAAAATTGAAAGAAACGCCACATTTAAACATCTCTAACAATTAGAACAATTAGAACAACTCCAACACTTCGAACAGCCTTAGCTCACTTTGACGATTTTGTACTTCAGCTCGCCTGCGGGTGCAGCGACCGTGACTTCCGCGCCTTGTTCTTGGTCGATGATTGCGAGTCCGATGGGTGATTCGTTCGAAATTTTCGCGGCGGTCGGATCAGCCTCCGTCGAGCCGACGATCGTGTAAGTCTCAGCCGGATCTTTGTCGGTCAGATTTTGAATCGTCACAGTCGAACCAATTTTCACGATTTTGCCGCTCGATTTTTTCTCAGTGATGAGCTTCGCAGTTTTGATCATGCGCTTCAGCTCGGAGATACGACCCTCGACGAGTGCCTGCTCATTTTTCGCATCTTCATATTCGCTATTTTCAGAAAGATCGCCGAAAGAAATCGCTTCTTTCAAGCGCGCTGCGACCTCGCGGCGTCTCACATTTTCGAGCTCTTCGAGCTCGTCTTTCAGCTTCTTCAAACCTTCGCGCGTGACAAGCGTTTCCTGCTCGTCGCCGCTCACGACTGCTCGTGCGGCGCCATTGTCATCATCATCGTCGGTCACATCGTCGTCGCCCAGACCGCTGCCAGCGATGGCGAGATCTTCTTCAGTCAGATCTTCTTCTTTTTTTGAGTCGTCGTCGTTCATTTTTAAAGATTAAAAGTGAATCAGAGTTTAACCGAGCGCGGCGAGTTTGCAAACTTCTGTGAAGCGTTCATCGACCTCGGTTTGCAGCCGATTTTTGATCTCTGCATTTTCGGGTGCCAAGAGATGCTTGAAGCGTTTTTGGTTACGCAAAAATTCTTCAATCGGTTTGCGCTCTTTTGGCTGGTAGTTCAATTTCCATTTGCTGTTTTCGATTTCGACGAGCGACCAAAAATTCGTCTCGACGGCGGCTTTGCAAATTTCCATGCCGGCGGCAGTCGGTGATTTCCAATTCGTCGGGCAGGGTGAAAAAACATTCAAAAAAGCCGGGCCAGGCGTCTCAATCGCTTTCTTCGCCTTCGCTAATAAATCGAGATGGTGCGCCGGAGTCGACTGTGCGGCGTAAGGGATGCGGTGGGCGGCGACGATTCCCAAAATGTCTTTGCGATTCGTCTGTTTGCCTGCCAAAACATTCCCAGCCGGAGAAGTCGAAGTGGCTGCGCCGAGTGGCGAGGCGGATGATCGCTGGTAGCCCGTGTTCATGTAGCCTTCGTTGTCGAGACAGACGAAAGTAAAATCCGTGCCGCGTTCGAGCGCGCCGGACAGGGCTTGCAGACCGATGTCGTAAGTGCCGCCGTCTCCGGCGAACGCCACGATTTTTAAATGCTTAGCTTTGCCTGTGAGTTTATTTTTCCGCGCGAAAGCTTTGTGCGCGGCATTGAGTCCGCTCGCGACTGCGGCGGTATTTTCAAAAAGCGAATGAATCCACGGCACAGTCCAGCTCGTTTGCGGAAAAGCCGAAGTGCAAATTTCGAGACAGCCCGTCGCATTCACGACGACGATGGGTGCGTCGGTCGAGCTCAAAACTTGTTTCACGATGGAGCCCAAGCCGCAGCCGGGGCAGAGACGGTGACCGCCGACGAGCCTCGACTCGCGCGATGCTGCAGTTTTCAGATTCATTTTTGTAAAATTGGAAATGGGAAAAGCAAAAGTGCGAGCGCGATGAAGCCCAGCGCGACGCCGAGATATTGGACTGTCGAGAGACGTTCACCAAAATAAAAATAGCCGAAGATTAAACCGGTGAGTGCGATTGCGAGCGGCGCAGTCGCGACGGCGAGCGACAGCGAGGATTTTCTCACCGCGAGAGTGAAGAGTAGACTGCCCAAAAAATAAATTGCGAGTGCTGCCGTGAGCCAGGTGCTGCTATTTTTGAGTGACCACATTTTCGCCAAAAAATCGCCGCTGGCGTAAAAAATTACCGCGCCGAAGATGTAGAAATAAAAATTCATCCGCGCAGATTTACAAAATTAATTTTGGGAAATTTTGCTTGCGCGAGCGTCGCAAAAATTTCTGTCGCGTGTTCCGGATTAAATTGTCTTTGACCGATTCCGTAAATAAAATTCGCGGTTTCGGTCTTCGCTTTCGCCGCGAAGAAGGCGGAGTTTATTTCATTAAACAAAACGCCACCGCTGGAACCGAGCGGCACCATGCGATCTAAAATCCCTATTTTCTTAGATTTTCCGCAGGCTGCCAAAATTTCCTCGGTCGGGAATGGTCGAAAAGTGCGGACGCGAATTACACCAACTTTTTTCCCAGCCTTCCGCAAATTGCGTGCCGCGACTTGCGCCGCACCGGCTGCCGAGCCGAGGACGATTAAAATTATTTCGGCGTCTTTTGTTTCAAAAGTCTCAATCGGGGAAATATAGGATGCTCCCCCCGAGAAATCTCGGGGGTTAATTCCTTCAAATTTCGCGCCGACTTCGGTGACAACTTTCCGTGCAGATTCGAAAGCTTCGAACTGACCGCGTTTCGCTTCGAAAAAATATTCGGGCGAAGTGTAGCCGCCGAGCGTGAGGGGTTTTTCGAGATCAAACAGATTCGGAAATTTCGGTGGCTGACCGACGAATTTCCGCGCTGTGGCATCGCTCAAAATTTCAACATTGGTCGCGAGGTGGGAAGTCTCGAAACCGTCGAAACAAATCATGACCGGCAGGCGCACTTTTTCCGCAATCGGAAAAGCCTGCAGAATAAGGTCGTAAGCTTCTTGCGGTGAACCGGCGAAAATCTGAATCCAGCCGGAATCGCGCTCGAGCATCACATCGGAATGATCACCGTGAATCGAGAGTGGTGCGGAGAGCGCGCGATTGGCATTCGCCAAAACAATCGGGAGACGCATGCCGCCCGCATTCACCAAAACTTCGTGCATCAGTGCGAGACCCTGACTGGCGGTCGCAGTCATCGCGCGCGCGCCTGCTGCGGCTGCACCGATACAGGCGGACATCGCGGAATGTTCGGATTCGACGGCGACGAATTCCGTTCGCACTTCACCATTCGCGACGAATTCCGAAAACTTTTCCGGAATCTTCGTACTCGGCGTAATCGGGTAAGCGGCGACGACGTCGGGCTCGATTTGGCGCATCGCTTCCGCTATGGCTTCGTTGCCAGTTAGAATTTTTTGCATCAGATTTCAGATGATTGTTTGGAAATAATTTTTAAACTTTTTGGGCGAGTCGGACAGGCGACGACACATAGTCCGCAGGCGGTGCATTTCGTCGTATCGACGCCGAGCATTTTTCCGTCTTTCACGATGATCGCATCGTGCGGGCAGACTGGCCAGCAAAGTTGGCAATTGATGCAGGTTGACTTCGTCCACTCGCAGGTTTGGTGCGACCAATTGCCAGTCGCGTAGTGGCGCGAGCTACCGGGATTTTGAATCGCTGCGCCAAGCGGCATGTCGCGCCAGCCCGGGAGTTTCGCACAGACGATTTTTTTGTGACCCGGTTTGCCGGTGATGGTCGTGACTTCAGCAAAACCGCGTTCAAAGGCGCGCAGATTTCCTGCGACGATTTCGGCAGGGAGGTGTGCGCCGAGCGATTGCGCCAAATCCCGTTTGAATTTTTCCATTGGCGCGAGCTCTAAAATCCGGACGAGTGCGCCCAAAATCGGCACATTCGGAATGTCTTTGCCGATTTCCGCGACGGCGATTGCGCTGGCGGCAAGAGCGAAAACTTGCGCAGTGCCGACCTCCATTTTTAATTTTTTTTGCGGAGAATTAATCAGCAGTAAGCCGTTTTCCTTCAATCCAGCGAGCAGTTCGTGAGTGTTCACTTCGCAGCTCGCGAGTAGGCTCGGATCGAGCAGGACCGCTGCGTCAATCACCGCCGGGTGCGAAACATCGTCGATTCTTTCGTTTCCGATGCGATTGAAAACGACAACCGGCGCACCGCGTTTTTCTGCGCCAAAATCAGGAAAAGACTGCACAAATTTGCCGTGTCTGCCCAAAATCTCGGCGAGTGCCGTCGACGCGGTAATCGCGCCTTGACCTGCGCGGGAGTGCCAGCGGATTGAAATTGTTTCGGTCATAAATCTGGCTGAAATTTTAACATTTTCGGGTCTTGGACGCTTGCCTTTTTGGCTGATTTTTGCTAAAATTCTCAGATAAATTGTAAAACAAAAGTCTTCTAATGGCGGAAAACCAAACCCAAACCAGTTCGCCCCAAACCACCCAACCGGTCGCAGCGCAGCCGATTGTTTCGCCGAATGCTGTCGAATCGCCAAAAGTTTTCACGCCACTGCCGGTCGAGCCAGTTGCGACGCAAAAACCGGCGCAGGTAGTCGCGTCAGCGGAAGCTCCCAAAGTCGCGCCGCCGCCTGAAAATTCAGCGAAAATCGCCGTAGCCGCCGGACTCACCGCGGCGCAAATCGAAAAGCAATCGGCGCAAAAAACTTTTCCGGTCGGCGTACCGGTCGCACCGCAATTTTCGCCGCCACCAAAAAACGTGCCGTCGCCGCAAAAATCGGCGACAGCGCTGCCAGACTTTTTCACGAAACTTTTCGCGAAATTCGCCAGTAAACCAGCGGGCGCCCCAATTTCTAAAGCGCAGAAAGCACCCCAGAATTCGGCGACTAGTCAGTCCGATCCGCTTACCAAAATTTTCGCTAAGTTCGCAGCCAAACCAGCTGCGCCCAAAGCTCCGCCGCCGCCCGCTCCGAACGAGCAAAAAGTGATTGAGGACAAAACTACCACTCAGCAATTCATCAACCACAATCAAATCGGCACAGCTGAGATGGTCAATAAACTTTTCGGCAAAGATAAAAAAGCTCCCGACGACGCGGCAAAACAATTTGCCGATGCGGAAAAAATTTACCGTGAGGGACTGGCGAGTGTGCGTGATCTCATTTCTCCGAGTTCCTTCGAAGTGCATTACGATCACCTCAATCTTTCGGGCGTGCTGGTCCGCAGTTTTTTCGTTTACGCGTATCCGCGTTTTCTCGACACGAATTGGATGAGCTCGCTCGTCAATTTCGACGCGACTGTCGACATCGCCCAATTCATTTATCCGATTGCAAGCGACGAGATTATGCGCACGCTCAAAAAGAAGGTCGCGCAAATTCAGTCGTCGATCACGATGTCAGTCGAAAAAGGTAATGTCCGTGATCCGGTGCTCGAGACGGCGCTCGAAGATGCCGAAAGTTTACGCACGGATTTGCAGCGCGGTCAGGAAAAATTTTTCCAGTTCGGCATGTACTTCACGGTCTATGCCGAAGATCTCAAGAAGCTGGAAGCAACGACCAAAATTATCGAGAGCCAACTCGGCGGCAGACTTATTCTCACGAAGCGTGCTGACATCCAGGGTGAACACGCCTTCAACTCGACGCTGCCACTCGGACTCGATGAATTGGAAGTCCAGCGTAACATGAATACTTCGCCGCTCTCGACGACTTTTCCCTTCATCTCATCTTCACTCGCGACCGACGAGGGTATTCTCTACGGACTCAATCGCCACAATAATTCGCTCATCATTTTCGACCGCTTCAAATTGCCGAATGCGAATTCGACTGTTTTCGCCACTTCGGGTGCGGGCAAATCCTACGCGGTCAAATTGGAAATTCTCCGCCAAGTGATGCTCGGTGCAGACGTGATTGTGGTCGATCCGGAAAATGAATACAAAGCACTGACGGAGACAGTCGGTGGGACATATTTGAATGTCAGCCTCAATTCCGATCAGCGCATCAATCCTTTCGATTTGCCCGCACCTTTCGAAGGCGATGACGTGAAGCCGGGCGACCTACTGCGCGAAAATATTATTACGCTCACTGGCCTGCTCAAAATCATGCTGGGTGCGATGACTCCTTCGGAAGCGGCGCTGATCGATAAAGCTTTGATTGATACTTACGCGATTCGCGGAATCACGATGGCGGTCGAGGATCCTTCCAAAATGCCGATGCCGACGATGGACGATTTGCACGCAGTCTTGCAATCGACCGAGGGTGCGAAGTCGCTCGCGCAGCGTTTGCAAAAATTTACGACGGGAACATTCGGCGGAATTTTTAACCGCGAAACCAATGTCAATCTCGGGACGGGTTTAATCGTCTTCTGTATCCGCGATTTGGAAGACGAGCTGCGTCCGATTGCGATGTTCATCTTGCTTAATTTTATTTGGAGCCGCGTGCGTTCGGAATTAAAAAAACGCATCCTCGTCGTCGACGAAGCGTGGACGCTGATGCAACACGAAGACGCGGCGCGTTTTCTTTACGGACTGGTGAAGCGTGCGCGCAAATATTACCTCGGCGTCATCACAATCACGCAGGATGTCGAAGATTTTCTCGAGAGTAAATATGGTCGTCCAATTGTCACGAATGCCTCGATGCAAATTTTGCTCAAGCAGTCACCGAGCGCCATCGATGCGCTCAAGAAAACTTTCAATCTGACTGACGGCGAAAAATACATGCTCCTGAATTCCGGTGTCGGGCAAGGACTGTTCTTCGCTGACGACAAGCACGTCGCGATTCAAGTCATCGCAAGTTATTCCGAAAATAAAATCGTCACAACCAATCCCGAAGAGCTGCTCAGTCAGCGCGAGGAAGGTTTCGAATAAAATGCCCCACCAGATTTCCATCTCGCAAAAATTACAAAAAGTGATTGCCGAGCACGAAAAAGAATTGCGCACGAATTACAAAAAAATGTTGGCACGTTTCAATCGCCTCAGGCGAAAGCTGGTAGTTGGTAGATAGTAGTTGGTAGTTGCGAAGCGACCACTTTGGTATTCGTAGTTTTTTAGATAAAAAGATAATGCTAAAAACCAATAATATTTTTGAAAAACTATTAACTATCCTCTATCAACTATCAACTAATTTCCCATGCCGACGATGCCGAGAATCAGTCCGAGTCCGGCGAGTACCGCGCCGATGAGCCAGAAGCGCATCACGATTTGATGCTCCGGCCAGCCGATTTTTTCGAAGTGGTGGTGGAGCGGGGCAATCAGGAAAACTTTGCGTCCGAAAAATTTTTTCGAAAAAAGCTGAATGATGACTGAAATAGTTTCGCCGATGAAAACTGCGGCGATGAAAAACAGCGGCACGACGGAATTCGTCAGCATCGCAATCACGCCGAGTGTCGCACCGAGTGAATAGCTGCCGGTGTCGCCCATGAAGAATTTCGCAGGCGGGACATTCCACCACAAAAAGGCGACGATAGCACCGACGATTACCGCGCAGAGTGTCGCGAGCAAAAGCATGCCATGGAAAAAAGCGAGCACGCCGAAACTACCGAAGGCGATTGCGAGCAAGCCGCCAGCGAGTCCATCCAATCCATCCGTGATATTCACGGCATTCGCACTCGAGAGGATTACCAAGATAAAAAGCGGGACATACCAAATGCCGATATTGAAATCACCAAGGCGCGGAACATGAATGAGGCATTCGTTTACCGCTCCGTCGAGACAGCCGAGTTTCGCAAAAAACCACCAGGCGCCGACTGCGGCGAAGATTGTCAGCCAAATTAATTTCGGACGGACGCGCAGACCTTTTTGTTTGCCGACGCCGCGGATATTCCACCAGTCGTCGAGCATGCCGAGTAGTCCTGCGGTGACGAGCGTGAAAAGTGGAATGTAAGTTTCGCTGCGACTCCAGAGACTATTCGTCGTGATGCCGAGCATTTGCGGGATGAAAGATAACAGCACCATCGCGACGACTGTGCCCCAAATCACGACGCCACCCATCGTCGGCGTGCCGGATTTTTTCAAATGCAATTCACGAAAAATCGTCGAGACCTTGCCGTCGACGGAGCTGTCGCGAATTTGCTGACCGAGTCGATTGCGCTCGAGGAAGCGAATGAAAATCGGCGCGAAAATCATCGCGACGACGAAGCTCAGTCCGCCGAAGCCGAGGATAAAAGTGAGGTTGTGCAGGTTCGCGGTGCTCGAAAGTAGCTCGTTCATTTCATGAATTTTACCATCGAAAATTTTCCTCAGCCCAGGTGATCAAACTTTTCGCTTCCTGGAAGCGGCTCGGTGAATGCAAAACAATCGCGAGAATTTCTCGGCCATTCCCGATTTCTGCAATTGTCGCGACGCACTCGCCCGCGGCGTCAGTGAGTCCGGTCTTGAGTCCGCGAATTTGCAGGTAGCTGCCGAAAAGATTGTTCGTCGAATAAAGTTCGTGGTGCAAGCCGTCGGCAGAATCGATCCCGGTCTTGCTCGTCGCGACCGTTTGGCGCAAAAAATCGTCGCGCAAAAAATACTGTGCGAGTGTCGCGAGGTCGCGCGTCGTCGAGAAATTCGCTGCGTCGTCATAGCCGACCGGATTGGCGAAGTGCGAATTCACGAGTCCGAGCGCGACGGCTTTGGCGTTCATTTTTCCCACAAAAACTTCTGTGCCAATTTTCTCACCGAGCGCGACAGCGGCATCATTCGCTGAATCAATCAGCAGAGCTTTCAATAAACTTGCGACTGAAATTTTTTCGCCCGCGCGCAGACCGACTTTTGCCGGGGGCTGATCTGCGGCGGCTGCGCTCACGGTGACGACATCATTTTGTTTGAGATTTTCCCGCGTGACGACGGCAGTCATCAATTTCGTGAGACTGGCGATGGGCAGTTTTTCATCGGGATTTTTCGACCACAAAATTTTCCCGCTCGTGAGATCGACGACAATTGCTGCCTGAGCACCGACGACGGGCTCGCTAAATTTCACGAGTGTCGGTGCAGCGTGAATTTCCAAAGCGGTGATTGGCGGAATTGTGGTCGCTGGTTCACCGGTCAGACCGAGCAGTGTGAAAAAACTTTCAAACATCGCGCAGCATTTTAACTTCTTCTGGCGTCAGCGCGCGATATTTACCGAGTGCGAGTTCGCCGAGCATGAGATTTTTGACGCGCACCCTTTTCAGTTTCAGGACCTCGCAGCCGACTTTCCCAAAAATTTTGCGCACCTGACGGTTACGACCTTCGCGCAAGATTACACGCGCTTTTCTTTTCTCCAACATTTTGACTTCGGCGGGTTTAGTCTTGCGACCTTCGAGTGGCACGCCAGCTTCGATTTTGCGGATACGTTCGTCAGTCAGGTCGTCGGCGACTTCGACTTCGTATTCTTTTTCACTTTCGAATTTCGGATGGGTGAGTGTGAAGCTCAGATTGCCGTCGTTCGTCAAAATCAAAAGTCCGGTGGTGTCTTTGTCGAGGCGCCCGACGGGGAAAATTTTCCATTCGGCTGGAAAAAGATCCAGCACGATTTTTGGCTCAGTCTTCGTTTTGGCATTCGAACAGACGAAACCCGCGGGCTTATTGAGCATGAAATAAACCAGCTTCGGCTTGTCCGCCAAAGTTTTTTCATCGACTTCGACGTGGTCTTTGTCCGGATCGACTTTCGTCCCGAGTTCGCGCGTGACTTTTCCGTTCACGCGGATTTTTCCGGCGGAAATTAATTCGTCGGATTTGCGGCGTGAGGCCACACCTTTTTCGGCGAGAAATTTATTTAGGCGGATTTCCACTTTTCCAATTTTACTCGTAAAATCGGACTCCGTTTCCTATGAGTTTTTATCGCAAATATCGTCCCCAAAAATTAGCCGAAATCGTCGGTCAGGCGCACGTGCGTCAGACTTTCGCGAATGCACTTTCACGGGGCGGACTTTCGCACGCTTATCTTTTCACCGGCTCACGCGGTACCGGCAAGACCTCGACGGCACGCATCATCGCGCGGGCGCTGAATTGTCTCAATCCGGGCGCGGATGGCGAGCCCTGCAACGAGTGCGAAGTTTGTCGCGATGCGCTGCTTGGACGCTTGGTTGATTTGATCGAGATTGATGCGGCGTCGAATCGCGGCATTGATGAGATTCGGGATTTGAAAGAAAAAATTCAATTCACGCCGAGCCGCGCCAAATTCAAAATTTACGTGATTGACGAGGTGCACATGCTGACGAAGGACGCTTTCAATGCTTTGCTCAAAACTTTGGAAGAACCGCCAGCACACGCTTACTTCATCCTCGCGACGACCGAACCGCACAAAATTCCCGAAACAATTATTTCCCGCACGCAGCGTTTTGATTTCCACCGTTTGACCGAAGCCGAGATTACCGAGCATCTTGCGACCATCGCACAAAAAGAAGGCATCGCGTTTGAGTCTGCTGCGCTCGGTCTGATCGCGCGGCAGTCGGCGGGCGGGATGCGCGACGCGCTCGGCATGCTCGAGCAGCTCGGCGCTGGTGGCGCGGTTTCCGTCGAATCCGTTTCGCAGAATCTCGGACTCAGCCGACCGCAGGCAGTCGAGGATTTCGTCTTCGCATTACTTTTCTCGAAATTGGCTGAGGCGCTTACGACGATTGACGGCTTGGTCGCGGAAGGTGCGAATTTGATTCAATTCAATAAAACCGTGCTCGCGAAATTGCGCGAGGTGATGCTCCAAAAAGTCGCCGAGAATAAATTACCTGAAGCCAAAAAAACGCTCGCAATTATCGATGAATTTACGCGCGCTGGCGAAGAACTCAAAAACGCCGTGATTCCGCAGCTGCCGCTCGAAGTGGCAGCGATTTCGGTTTGCGCTGCGCATGTCGCTATTCCAGCCGCGCCAAAAATTGAACCCAAGACTGAAGTGGCACCCAAAGTGGAAATTAAAAAAGCGCCCGATCAGACGGAAAAGAAATTTGCGGCGGTCGTGACCGAAGTGACTGCGCAAAAAATTAACGCCGGCACGGCGATTTCCATTCCGCTAGTCGAAGCGGCGCTCCCGCAAGTTCTCAGCAAGATTCAAAATCCGACCGTCAAGATGGTTTTGAAGGGCGCGAAAATTTTAGCGGCGAATGATTCCATGATTGAGCTCGGCGTCGGGAGCGACTTTCTCGTCGGCAAGCTCGATGCCGCCGCGCGCAACCTACTCGCCGAAAAATTCGCCGAGGTGCTAGGACGCAATTTGCAGATTAAAATTGTGCGCGCAGAAATTCAAATCGCTTCGGCGGCGCCGGAAATTTCCGAAAAACCTCAAACGAAACCGCGAACAATCGCCGATGCCGCTGAGAATTTATTCGAAGAAGGCTGGTAGAGGCATAGAACATGAAGCTTGGAACTTGGAACATAAAATACAGAGCTAATTTAATTCTTAAAAAATGATTTCGACCTCCAAAAAATTTGTCATAATACTAGGGGTTTTCACCACTGGGTTTATTGCGGGACATTTTCTCACGCCAGGTTTTGTCGAAAACGCACCAGCCGAAATCGCCGCGGCGCCTGCGTCGGAAAGTGCGCTCACGAATTCCGCCACAGTCGGCGACCTCAATGTCCCAATCTTCGACCAAGTCTGGCAAACGACGATGGCGAAATTTGTCGATGTCGAAAAGCTCAATCCCCAAAAAATGTTTTACGGCGCGATGAAAGGCGTGGTCGCGTCGCTCGGCGATCCGCACTCGGAATTCCTCGATCCGCAGGAGAGTGCGGAATTTCGCGATTCGCTCGCGGGAGAGCTGACTGGTATCGGCGCCGAGATCGGGATGCGCGACCAGGTACTTACGATTATTTCGCCGCTGCGTGGTTCGCCGGCGGAACGTGCCGGACTTTTGCCGGGTGACCGCATTTACAAAATCGACGACAAGCTCGCGGGTGAGCTCACCGTCTTCGAAGCGGTCAGCAAAATTCGCGGTGAGATCGGGACGACCGTCAAGCTCACGATTTTTCGCGGCGAGGAGCTTTCTCCTCGTGAAATTACGATTACGCGCGAATTGGTCGAAATCGCCAGCGTCACTTCCGCAGTCCGTGATGATGGTATCGCGGTCGTGACGGTCAATACTTTCGCTGACAATACCGCGGAAGAATTTGCTCGGGCGCTTTCCGAGCTCGCGCTCAAAAATCCAAAAGGCATCGTGCTGGATTTGCGCTACAACGGCGGGGGATTTCTCGATGCTGCTATCGCGATGGCTTCCAATCTGCTGGCAAACGGAAACGTCGTCCAGATTCACGAGCGCGGTAAACCGGACGAGACGATTCCAGTTTCTGGCGCGCCGCTTTTGCCCACGACACCGCTGGTCGTTTTGATTAATGAAGGTTCAGCTTCGGCTTCTGAAATTCTCGCGGGGGCGCTGCAAGACGCTGGACGCGCGAAGCTGCTCGGTGAAAAGAGTTTCGGCAAAGGCACGGTCCAGGAATTAATTTCTGATTTCGCCGATGGCAGCACGCTGCGAATTACGGTGGCGAAATGGTTCACGCCGAAAGGTCGTGCCATCGACGGCGTCGGTCTCGATCCGGACATCGTCGTCAAAATGCCGCTCGAAGATTATTTCAGTGATCGCGATCCGCAGCTCGATGCCGCGGTCACCTTCCTCAAGACTGGTGAGACTCCGAAAGTTGAAAAATCTACCGAAGGAAATTAAAATCTCGCAACTGCTCGGGTGGTGAAATTCCTGCCTGCCGGCAGGCAGGGGTATACACGAGATGCTCTAGTTAAAATGTTTTACACATATGTGATAAAAAGTCGAGAAAGAAACTATATTTATGTCGGTTTAACAGGTGATCTCTTGAAAAGGGTGGGCGAACACAATCGTGGGATATCTCGAACTACAAGAAGTTATAAGCCGTTTGATTTAGTCCACTTCGAAAAATTTTCAACAAGAAACGAGGCTCGCGAAAGAGAAAAATATTTAAAGTCGGGCTGTGGTAAGGACTGGATTAAGAGTAAACTAGCTTGAAATCTAGAATGTGCTCGGGTGGTGAAATTGGTATACACGTACGCTTGAGGTGCGTATGCCGCAAGGCGTGGAGGTTCAAGTCCTCTCCCGAGCACCAAAAAATCTTCTCAATCAAAAGATTGAGGTTGTTTTTTGGCGAGCAGAATTGGCGTGGATTTCACACAGGTTCGAATTTGCAGTATTTACAGAGAGAACGACTGCATTAAAAACCACCAACGAATCAATTTCTAAGCTGTTGAAAAAGCGGTTCAAGCTTGAATAAAGCTTTTAATTCTCTCGAATGTCATCAACAATCCAGGTTCCGGCGTAAACTCCATCCACAGTCACTCTTACTTTGTGTCCTAAGTTTTCAGGAGTTGGTGTCGCTTCTCGCGATTCAATTTGCCGTTGAATACGAAGATAATTGTCGTAAGCTTTATCGACCGATTTTCTTAAGTCGGAATCGTCTGGATTTGCTTCTTTTGCCCTGAGTAATTCCTCATGCTCTCTGAGAGCCCTTCTCTGTTCATATTTTAAATCCTCCAGGGTTGGCTCAGGAATAGTTAAGTCGTTCATGTCCACAATATCAGTTTCAGGATCCATTAATCCGACATCTTTTTTATCAGTAGTCTCAGTAGTCATTTAATAAAATTAAAGGCGTTAATTTTTACATTAAAATAAAATCTTGTCAACTAGATTATTTGGGCTTATTTTCTCGTCCAATCTGGCTTCGCGGATTGCGGTCTGTTTTTGTCTAGGATGAAATTGAACCAACTTTAAACCCAAAGATTCGCTCAGGCTCCAAGCTTTAATCCGCAGAGATTCGGAAAGGCGGCAAGAAATAAGCTCAGTCGCGTTTCGTGAGCAGTCCTGCGCTGACGAAAAAAATTAGCGCCAGTGGTGCGAAGAAAAGCGAATTCACGAAAATTGAATGGACGAGCAATCCGGCGCAGGCGGCGAGGAAACCCCAGTTTTTCGCGCGGAAATGTGCGGCGGCGAGATTCCACAAAAAAATTCCAAAAATCGCGAGTCCGCTGATGCCTGTCGTCGCGGCGACATTGAGCAGTGAAGCATCCGAGCCAGTCGCGGCATGCGAATCAGCGGCGGAGAAATTTTGGTGAAATTTATACGCGCCGAAGCCGACTCCGAGTAAGGGTTTTTCGGCAAAAATCCGCCAGCCCTCGTTCCAGCTGTTGACGCGCAGTTGCGCTGTCGGATCGAGGACTTGCTGTGAGGCGGTACCGAGAGATTCGACCGATTGGCTGAATTCGCCGACGCGTTCCGCTAGTCGCGGCGAACCAGCGACGCCCAGCATCGCGACCAAAATTCCGGCGAGCAAAATCCGCCGATTGCCAAAAATTCCCAAAACCAAACCGGAGACGCCGAGCGCGAGCAGTCCGCTGCGCGAAAAAGTCAGCAAGAGTGCGGCGCCGAAAATTCCGGCGCTGGTCAAAATCAAGACTTGGCGTCCGGAATTTTTTTCACGCAAGAAGCGTCCGCCGAGAAGTGCGAGTAAAAAGGCGAAGGCACCGGCGGCGAAATTCGGATCGAGAAAAGTCGAGGTCAGACGTCCGACGTGCGGATCCCAACCGAGCTCAGTCAAGCCCGCTTTCGTGAAGTCGGGCAAGATTTGGAAAAGCACGAAGCCAGCGACTGCGAACAAAATTCCGCCGAGGATTAAAGTCAGGAAGACTTGCTCGGTTTCTTTTTTCGTCAAATCACGCGCGACGAAAATCAAACCGGAAATTCCGACGAAGCGTAAAAAATACAAAAGTGCGAATTTGAAATCTGCGCTCGCGAGTCCTGCCGAGCCGAGCAGCAAACTTAAAATTCCGACTGCCCAAAAAATCAGCAGACTGCCCGTGACAGCATCGAGTTCGATTTTTTCTTTCGCCAAAAATTTCCGAGTAAGCCAAAGCATCAGTACGGCTGGTGCGATGAGATCGAGGAGCAAAAAAGAAATTCCGCCCAATTCGACTCGCCCGAATTCGCCGGCGAAAGCGGCGATGATTGTCGCAGCGAGACCGAAGGTCGGGAAGCGCAGTGCGAACAGTACAAAAATTCCCGCTCCTGCCACTGCGAAAATCAGCTGCGGAGCGAAGACGGCACTCGTCGCGAGTGCGAGAATTGCCAGACTTAAAGCGATTTTGTTTTGGGCGAGCGGATGCACGCGCTTGATTTTAGCGTGTCGAGAAGGTAATTTGGAATGGAATTTTAATTTTCCCAAAATGCTCGTTCGTAAATTTGGCGGCACCTCGATGGGTTCGACCGAGTCTATTTCGACGGTCGTCAAGATTGTCCAATCTCACCGCGGCGAACAGGTCGTGGCGGTCTCGGCGATGTCGGGCGTGACTGATTCGCTGCTCGCGGCGACGAAGGCGGCGCTCGCGGGTCGACGTACGCTAGTCAAAAAAGTCATTGCCGAAATGCTCGCGCGTCACATCGAGACAGCGGGCAAGAACATTCAAAATGAAAAAGTTTTGGCGGAGACGAACCAGTATTTTGAAAAAGTTTTGTGTGATTTGTCGAATTTCCTGAAAGCGATTCAGGAGCTCGGCGAACTTTCGATTCGTTCGAAAAATACAATTATGGCAGTCGGGGAGCGGCTCTCCGCCAAAATGCTCGCGGGTATTTTGACTTCCGCCGGATCGCCGGCTGAGCAGCTCGACCTCGAAAAAGCCATTCCACAAAAATTCAAAAAGGCTGATCACGATTTCTATATCGCGACGGAAAAAATCTTTGCGCAAAAAGTTCGCAAGATTCTTGCCAAAAAGAAAATTCCCATCGCGACGGGCTACTTCGGCTGGGTGCCGGGCGGTATGCTTGACGCGGTCGGGCGCGGTTATTCCGACTACTGTGCGGCGCTCATCGCGGCTGGTGTAGCGGCGAAGAGTCTTGAAATTTGGACAGACGTGTCAGGTATCCTGACCGCTGATCCGCGCAAAATTCCGCAAGCCAAAATTATCGACGATATCTCGAGCGAGGCGGCAGCGGAGCTGGCGCACTTCGGTGCCAAGGTCATTCACCCACAGTCGATTCATCCGGCGATTCGCGCGCGGGTGCCGGTCTGGATCAAAAACACTTTTCGCCCGGGCGATCGCGGCACGGCAATTCTCCCCGAGATCAAAAACCCGCCGCAGATTATGACTTCGGTGACCTGCAAAAAAGGCGTGACCATCGTGAATATCGCGAGCTTCCGCATGCTGCTGCAGTACGGTTTTCTCGCCAAGATTTTCAATGTCTTCGCGAAATACGAAATTCCGATTGATGTGGTTTCGACTTCTGAAGTTTCCGTTTCGGTCACGATCGAAGACGAATCGAAATTGCCAGAAATTATCAAAGAGCTCACGCCGGTTTCCAAAATTTCCGTCCATCCGAAGAAGGCAATTATTTGCTTAGTCGGCATGGGCATCTACAAACGGCGCGGCGTCGCCGGTGAAGTTTTCGCGACGCTCGGCGCGGCTGACATTTCCATTGATCAGATTTCACAGGGCGCGAGTGAGATCAATATCACTTTCGTCGTTGACGAAAAAGACGCTGACAAGGCGGTCGCGATTTTGCACAAAAAGTTTTTTGAAAATGCTTGAAGCCAAAATTTCGCGCCGCCCGACGCTTTTCGAACTTTGCAAAACTTCCCTCTATATCGGCGCGATTAGCTACGGCGGTCCGGCGATTTTGGCGCAGGTCAAAAAATTAGTTGTCCACCAAAAGAATTGGCTTACCGAAAAAGATTTTTTGGACGGGCTCAGTCTGGCGCAGATTTTGCCGGGGGCGACGGGGATCAATATCATGGGCTACATTGGTTATCGCATCCACAAAATTTGGGGCGGAATTTTCGCGCCGCTTTGCTTCGTCTTGCCGGCTTTCGTCTCGATGTTGCTCTTGGCAGCGGCGTACTTTATTTACGGCAATCTGCCGGTGATTCAGTCGGCGATGCTCTCGCTCGGTGCGCTCGTGGTCGCGCTGCTTGTGAATGCGACGCTGCAATTGGGTCAGACCGTTTTTAAAAAAATTAACGCGAAAACACTCAAAGGTTTTTTTATCGCGCTGCTGACTTTTGCCGGCGCATTTTTTTTGCACCTTAACGTGCTGTGGCTTATCCTCTTGGCGGGAGTGCTCGGAGTTGGGTTTTATTATTTCACAGCAGAATTCGAAGACGAACATTTAGCACCGCATCCTAAAAGTTCGCATCAGGCGAAGCTGCATGCTGACCGACTTAAATTTTTCGACTATCTGCCTGTGTTTGGCGTATTGCTCGTGATTGGCAGTATTTTGCTCTGGCCGAATTTGCGTGCAATTTTCACAACTTTCTTTGGCATTGGGGCTTTTTCTTTCGGCGGAGGCTTCATCGCGATTCCGCTCATCCAGCATCAGATTGTCGACCAATTGCACTGGCTGAGTTTGGTCGAATTCCGTGACGGTATCGCGCTCGGGCAAGTGACACCCGGACCGGTCTTCATCACCGCGACTTTTATCGGCTACAAAGTTTTTGGTATCGTGGGTGCCTCGGTCGCGACCTTGGCAGTTTTCACACCTGCGCTCACCGCGATGATGCTGCTCGCTGGCGTTCACGCGAAGGTGAAAGAATTGAGGTTGGTCAAAGTCGTTATCAAAGGTTTCCTCGCCGGTTTTATCGGTCTGCTCGCCGCCGTGACGCTCCAGTTCGCTTTTAGCTCGCTCACGGATTGGTCGACGTGGCTGATTTTTTTGGTGTCGCTCTTCGTGCTGCTCTATCTGAAAAAAGATGTGTTATGGGTAATTATCGGCACGGTTTTGTTTTCGCTATTTTTGACCGTGCTGGCGTAAATTTTTCACCCCAATTCTTTTAGCGCAGCGGAATTTGGCTGCTATTTTTGCGCCAAAATTTGGGCTAATTTTAAAAATGATTTTTTCCGCTAAAATGCTGCCTAGTCTTTAGCTCGATTTGGAAGTTTTGGTCTCTGTATTTTTAACCCCTCTCACATGGCTCAATATAAAGTTGGCGTGATTGGCGCGACGGGTGCGGTCGGAATGGAAATGGTGCGTGTTTTGCATGACCGCAAATTTCCAGTCGGCGAGCTGCATCTTTTCGCGAGTGAACGCTCGTCGGGCAAAAAGATTGCCACGCCGTTTGGTGAAATCGAGGTCGAATTATTTTCAGTCGCAGCAGCCCGCGAGATGGACTTCGTTTTTCTCGCCGTGTCGGGTGACTTCGCGACTGAGTTCGCGCCGCAGATTGCGGCGGAGGGCGGAGCGATCGTGATCGACAATTCCTCGGCCTTTCGTTACGACGAAAAATATCCGCTCGTGATTCCGGAAATCAATCCACAGGAAGCCAAAAAAAGCCGCCTCATCGCGAATCCGAATTGCACGACTGCGATTCTCGCCGTGGCGCTTTATCCGCTACACAAAAATTTCGGTGTGAAGCGCGCGATTGTCTCGACCTACCAGGCGACTTCGGGAGCAGGCGCGGAGGGAATGGCGGAGCTGGAAAATGAAACGAAAAAATATTTAGCAGGCGAGCCAGTCAAGAACGAAATTTTCGCGCATCCGATTCCCTTCAACCTGATTCCACACATCGATAAATTCCAAGATAACGGCTATACGAAAGAAGAAATGAAGGTGACTTGGGAGACGCGCAAAATTTTCGGTGAGCCAGAATTCAAGCTTTCTTGCACA
Organism: bacterium; assembly: GCA_021779375.1. GTDB lineage: Bacteria > Patescibacteriota > Gracilibacteria > JAHISY01 > JAHISY01 > JAHISY01. The sequence continues at coordinate 41,240 of JAJYAT010000004.1, forward strand.
GCGGTACGCATTCCGACTTTCCGTGCGCATTCTGAGAGCTGTACGATCGAGACTGAGAAGCCAATCACACCGGAGGCGGCCCGCGAAATTCTTCGCAAAGCTCCCGGCGTGAAAGTCGTCGATGACACCGCGAAATTAGAATATCCGATGCCGCTCAACGCGACCAAAAAATACGACGTCGAAGTTGGACGTATTCGCGCATCGCTCGTCTTCGAGCATGGTCTCGACTTCTTCGTCTGCGGCGATCAGCTGCTCAAAGGTGCAGCGCTAAATGCGGTGCAGATTGCGGAGTTATTGGTCTGAGCTCTCCAGGTTTTCTTTCTTCGCCTTGGTAGTGTTAGCCAAGGTTTTTTGTTCGAGTAATTTTTCTTGACCAGCCTGGATGAAATTTTGATCTTGGAATTTTTTCGCATCGTATTGTCCGATGCTTTGTAAAAATTTCTTTTGGTTTTCCACTTTCGCTTCAGCTTGTTTGTGGGCTGCGCCCGTGCTGATTTTCATCTGACTTTCTAAGTCAGCTAATTTCGCTGCCTCCATTTTTTGCCAATCAGCATTAATCAGTAGAGTTTGTAGAAAGTTTTTTTCAGGCAAAGATTTGGCTGCTTGGACTTTCTTCTGGATGCGTTCGTTCCAAGTCATGACATCGTTGTAGCGGAAGCGCGAAATGATTTCTCCGTTGTGAGCAATTGCTGGCATGTCTCGTTCCAAAAACTCTTTGGCGTCTTCGCCAGTGTGAAATGCGTTTCCTATAAATCCTGCCAATCCCACACCAGAAGCGGCCTCAAGCCCGAGCAGCACATCATCAGTCAAGCTCCCTTCCGAAAGATCTAGATTAATTCTCTTCAAAATTTGTGAGGAAAATTCCTCAATACCTTGTTCGCCAACAAAGAAAGAAAGCATGGCGATTGAGACTGCTCCTACCGCTTTGGCGATAAATGGACCAGGAACCGCTTCGAAAGTCATTGTGCCAAATTTAATGGCGATGTAAAAAGCGGCGAGCGAGGCGGCATTTTCAGCGATGGCTTCATTCCGTTTTTCAGCTGGGGCAGATTCGATATTGTGAATTGTGAGAAATACCATCAACGGTGTCGCGCCGAGCTGCAGTGCTTTCGCACCGAAATTCGCTAGTCTTGCGGTCAATACTCCTTTAGGAATTGCCCTCACACCGTTTTGCTCGCACCAATCGAGATAATATTTAGTTTTCAAACTTTCAACTTTTGGTTTCGGACTTTTTACGGCTTCAGCCTGCAGAGCGCTTGTTGTTTGTGGTTCAGGTTCGATTTTTATTTGCTGAGTCGTACGAAGTTCATCCTGAGTTGTTGGATTGGCGCCGGTAGCTTTTGCTGCTCTCTTTTTTTCTAAACTGACAACCTCGGCATCGCCAGGTTTTGGTGTTATTGCAGTCTCTGTCGGAGGAGGTGTCCTGGCCGGACCATCTATGATTTGTCTTATTTTTTGTTTTTTGTTTTCTATAAACTCTTCAGTTTTCTTAATTGCTGCCTCTATGTTTCGGTGATCTTTTCCGAATTCTGGAAGACTAATACTTTTACCACCAAGAACAGGGTCACGCAATCGAAGCGGCTCTAAAGTTTTCCAAACTTCATCCAATAATTCTCGTCTCTTGCCACTAAACGATCCATTAGCTTCTGCGAGTAGTTTTTTGGCTCGCTCAAGTCCACTAATTTCTTCATGGAGTGTAGCAATATCATTGCCAGCTGACGGGCTTAATTTCCTCATCCAACTAATTTTTGATTGCAGTCTGTGATATGTCTCCTTAAAGGTTGAGGTAAATTCGATTGCGGGATTAGTGAGAATGGCTTTTGGATTAAAATCTCGCGGGCAAAGTGGTCGGGCGATATAGCTAAAGACTTTTTTTGCGCCGGCGTAAGGATAATCCCAAGTTCGCATGACAATATTACCTGGTAAAAATGCCTTCCAGCCCTCGCTCGCTATTGCTCCGGCCATTCCGAAAACTGCGACCGGCAAAAGTCCTTCGGCGTAATCTACCGCCATTTCTACACAGGAAAAGTTTTTGCCGCCAGGAACTAGGCTTACAAGATCGCTTAGTATTTCAATCGGACCCAGAATAAATTTTCTGGCTCCGCCCTTAGCGATTAACCAAAGTGTGCCACCAACAGCCATAAGTGTCCCGCCATCCCTTAGTGCTGGTAGAGCGAGTTGAATTTGTTCTGATGGAACTTCGATTAGTTTTCCAGCAGCATCAAGCCAATTATCACTTTCGACGAAAAATCCTTTGGCAACCTTAAACTGCTCCTTGTCTGGGAGAGCAGGATCGATGCAAATCGACTGAATATGCGCGACTCCATTTTCGTCGAGCGTGACTGATTTCAGTCGCCCGTCTTCCGCGCGAATTTTGAAGCCAAGCGGCTCGACGGATTTTTTGACGGTCTCGACATCACTCGCCGTAATTTTTTCACCTTTTTCTGTTTTTTGTCGCAAGACTTCAATCGCTGCGAGCGCCGCGGATTTTTCAGGCTTACCGGATTCTTCGATTTTTCTTGCGAATGAGCGGATGCCGGTGAGATTTTTTTCTTGGATCAAACCTTTTTCATCGAGCGATATTTTTTCAAGACCAGTTTCAGCGAGACCAGCGAGCATTTTTTCTGCTGGCTCGATAAATTCCGTGACGCTTCTTTCTCCCGTCAAAATTTCAGCGATGATCATCAGGTCTACACCGGGGATTGGTGGCATATTAAGTTCAGCCAATTTTTCTGCATGGTCTTTCATCTCGGCCTTCAAAAACTTGAGCATGTTTTTTGCATCTTTTGGCACACGAAATTTGCCAGCTTTATTTTCGATTGTTTCGAGATTTAGCAGAAAAGCAGTTGTGGCAAAAAGACTTGTAAGTGGGAAATTTTTTACGGCTTTAAGCGGTAAGTTTACAAGCGCGAGCGCACCTTCGGCCGTCAGCTTGATTCCGCCAGAGGTTAAATGGCGCACGGTTTCTGAGCTGGCGAAGCCAGAGGCAGCAAGCACCACGAGAGCTTTCCGATTTCGGTCAGCGAAGTCAGCGATTGGTCGCAAGCCTGTCTGGGCATCTTTCCAATAATTTCCAATTGCTGTTTCAAGCGGCACCATTTCACCGTATTTTTCGATGTCTTCTGGAGTTTGCGTATTTTCTTTTTCATCTTTTTCGCCGAAAAACTTTCTGGCCATTGCCCAGTTTTTTTCACCTAGGATTTTGCGACCAAGAAGGTCGACAACTTCGCCCCCAAAATTTTCTTTGAAAAGTGAAATGCCGAGATAGGTTGCTAGTCCGCCAGAGAGTACGCCGCTGACTTTGTCTCCAGTGTCACTGTTTTTTTTAAAAAATTTGTAAATTGCAATTCCGCCTGTAAGTAAGAATGCGCCGAAGAGAAGCGGATTTTTTTTAGCTGTATCCAAAATTTCAGTTCCAATATTGCCAGCCTTATTGAGGTAATCTTTGGGATTTTTCCAATCGAAATCTTTTTTCTCGAAGATTGCGGCGACAGCCAAACCTTTTTTTGCGTCTTCCAAAATATTTTTCCAAACCTCTGGTTTTTGTAGTTCGCTATTGGTTGTGTATTCCGCTGGATTTAGCTCAGCTAGATTTTTTCCTGGATTAGCTTTTAGGAAGCGAGCGACCTTTTCGCTTACGTTAAAACGCTCAAAGAATTTTTTGATTTCAAATTCTTCAATAATCGCCTCAAGCTCAGTGTAAATTTCATGTCTTACTTGACTGTTTTTTCCTCGGGAGTCCATCAAAATATCGATTTTTTCACCTAATTTTTCCAGCCGTTGTTTAATAATCGGTTGTTTCTCTAGAGGAACATCGTTTTCGAGCGCCTTGAGCTGCTTCTTCAGGTGTTCAGCTTCTTCCTCCGGCGTGACTTCGATTTTGGAAGGTTGAGTCATGTTAGTCGTTTTTATTAGTTTTTTGTGGGACGGCGTCCATTTTCCTACGGAGTTCGTTGGCAATCCGCAGATTCACGAGTTGGGCTTTGGCGGCGCGTTCGGGTAAGAAATTTTTGGGTTTTTTGACTTCCAGTTTTTTACGCAAAGTTTGTAGCTTCAACGCAGTCTTTTCTCGGCGCAAATTCTTTTTGGCGAGATCATCGAGGGCGTTGGCGGCGTTGGGATTTTGCATTTTGGTTTCCTGTTATTTTACCACAAAATTTCTCTTAGAGCAAAGGCTTCCCAGCAACCGAGCTTTCCGCTAAAATCCGCTTCCGTTAACTTCAAACATATGTCTCGTGGAGGCACCAAAGCGCAGGCTTCGCAGTGGATTTGCTCGGTATGTGGCAAACAGGTTGATTCGGCAACGATCATCAACAAAGCCACGACTCCGAAAATCGAAGGTCGCAATCGTTACTGCAAACACTGCCGCAAGCATACACCGCAAAACACGAAAGCCGAGAAATCTGGTTCGCTCGGTCTCGCGCGCAACAAGTAATCCGCCCAGTTTAATGCCAACCTGGATTCTTTTCGGAATCGGAGCGGCACTGTTGCTCGGTGCTGCGAATATTCCTCAGAAGCTCGCGCTTGGTGGGATTTCAGCGCACATGCTTTCGCCTTTTGCGTACGGCGTGCTTTCGGGCGTGGTGATTATCGTGATTAATCTGGCGCTGTTTCTGTACTACCGCGATGATGCGCAATTCTTCGCCAAAAAAGAGTGGGGCTTCGCGCTGCTCGCCGCAGTCATGTTTTCGCTCGGCTCAGTCTGCATCGCACTCGGTTATCGTCGCGGTGCGCCGACCTCGAGCTTCGTCGCACTTTTCAATACCAACACGCTCGTCGCGACTGTGCTTGGGTTAATTCTCCTCAAAGAATTTACCAGTCTGACTGCGCTCGGCATCGTCAAAATCATTATCGGTGCGGTGCTTGTGATTGCCGGTGGGATTCTGGTCTCGGTTTGATTATTTCTCGCGCGTCGAATAGTCGTTGACGAAGACGGAAATCGCCGTCGCGATTGGTAGGGAAATAATAATTCCAATGACGGGATTGATTGTCTCGGGAAAGCTTGCGCCGACGAGCATCGCGAACATCACGATGACGGGCGAAAGCCCGATGGCTTTGCGCATCACGAGCGGGACGACAACGTTATTTTCGAGCTGCTGGATACCGATGTAAATCACGACGATGACGAACGCGAAAAGCGGTCCACCCTGACTTAGTGCCAAAATAACGGCTGGGACTAGTGCCAAAAGTGGACCAATATAAGGCAGTATTTCTGTGAATCCGGCGAAAGTTGCGAGCGTCGCTGCGTAGTTCACGCCGGCAATCTTGAGCGCGATGTAGGTAAGTATGCCGATAACAATCATCAAAACGACTTGTCCGCGCACCCAGAGACCCAGCTTGTCTTTGACGAGCCCGCCTTTTTCTAAAATGTAGTGGTGAAAGCGATGTGGAAAAAGTCGAATCAGAAAACCTTTAATGCCGTTTTCGTCGATGGTTATAAAGAAGGCAATCACAAAAACGAAAATAAAATTCATCACGCCGCCGGCGACGGATTTCACTACGGCGAAAGCGTTTTGGCTGATGGCGCCTAGAAAACTGAGACCCGCCGCGATGTTTTCACGGCTGAGGTTTTGTTGGAGATTGTTGAGGTAATTTTGTAAATTCGTGATTTCGGTTTGAATCGCGGTAGTGTCGATGCCAAATTTGCCGACCCAATCCAGAACCGCTGTCGCGAGTTTTGGAATTTCATTCGTGAGAATCGGGACGAAGGAGGCGATTACTAAGCCGACTACGGCGACGAAAAGAATGTAAATTAGCAAGATCCCAAGTGCTCGTGGAATTCGCCATTTCTGCATTTTGTCGACAGCTGGATCAAGTGCAAGTGCGAGAAAGGCTGCGACGAAAAACATGACGAGGATATCTTTGATCGCAAGCAAAAACCAGCCGAGCGCGATGATTCCAAGAATCGCGAGGGTTGCGCGCGCGACAGAGCTCGTCGAAATACTGACCTGTACAGGACCGCGATTTTTGTCTGACGTTGTTGTCAGCTTTTTTTCGAGAGCCAGTAGGCGTCGATTTTCCTCGCGAGTGCGAGCGGCCTCCTCACGTAGCGACAGCAAAACTTTTTTGGCTTTGCCAATGAGGTGGGAAAAATTATTAATCATCGGCGCAAATTTTAACCTGCGCTCACTCGGTCGGCAAACTTCGATACGTTTGGAACACGTAGCGCACAACATGGAACACATAGCATGGAACATGAAACAGGGAGGTTGGTTGGTAATTTTCAAATTTACGGAATTTACAAATTTTCAAATAAATTCCAAATTTCAAAAATCAAAGAATTAAAACCACATATTTGAGCTAACAGAAAAATGAACGGTTCATTTATAAACTTGAACTTGCGGGAGATCTTGTCATTCCCGGCTTGACCGGGAATCCAGAATTTTGCACGAGCTTTTTTTCTGGATCCCCGTTCCCCGATTTCTCGAGGACAAGTTTCGGGGGAAGGACAAAAACACGTCGGAACAACGAAAGCCAAGCTGGGATTAACAATCAAGAACTTAAACTTAAATTGCGAGACTTGAAAATTTGAGATTCAAATAGTCTTCGGGATTTTGACCCGAGCGCTGGCATCCAAAACTTCGATGAAAGTTTGACCGGGATTGAGGCTGACAGGTCGACCGAAATTGTCGAAAAATTTAGTGCGTCCGTCGATTTTGCGCCAGACTCCGCGCCAAAATTTTCCCTCCGAAAAATACCACGCCGTATTTTCACCAGCCGTCTTGAGCTGAAGTCGTCCCGCCTCGTCGATCGGAAAATATTCCGTGAACTGGACAATCACGTTGCTCGGTCGGATTGGATTGCCGCCCGCTTTATGAGTTATTCCGCCAAGTTTGCGATCATATTTGCCGTCAGTCGCATTGTAATTATATTCGACCAGATAGCTCGGCAAACTGAAATCGAGCGAAAATTGGCGCACGTCAGTCGCCCCTGCCGGAATTTTTCCGGAGAAATCGAACTGGCTTTCCAGTGAATCATTTTCGGGCAAATTCGCGCGGATATCCGCCAGGTTTACGAAAAGATTGTGCGGCGCCAAAAATTGAAAGTCGCGGTAGACCATCTCGCCGTCTTCGTCGAAGTTCGCCAAGTTGCTGGCTGCCAATTTCGTAAGCGCCTCAGCGCTGCCGCCGGCATGCACCAGCGCGCCGCCGAGCTCCGCTGCCCACTCGACGAAATACGGTCGAGTGGAACGCACCGGTCCGACTTTTTTGGCTTCGCTTGTGTCGAAGATTGCGAGGAAGCGCGTGATGCCGCCTTCCGCCAGCGCCTCGATCACGATGCCGGCTTCATCCAGACCGCGCATTTGCGGACGGCTGGCAGGCAAGTTTTCAATCATCACTCCGACCAGCTTGACTGCTACTTTACCTTTAATCGTTAGACCGGTGAGCGGTGAAACTCCCGACTGTGTTTTCGCCAAAACTTCATTTTCGATTGTGGGTGGCACGATCAAATCACTAATCGAGCGGGTGAGTACATTATCTCGGTTCGCGTTTGATGAACCTGAGGCAAGGTATTGGAAAAAAAGTCGACCAAGGATCAGCGCGACTAAAAAAATTATTACGCCGACGAGAATGAGCAGCAGCTTCTTCCGCCCGCGCAAATCGCGCAAAAAAGTGAAATCCACCATCCCAGAAGATTATTTTTTCTCGCCGCCTTTCTTTTCCGTATCGCTTTCTTTGCTCGCCTGCGCCGCCGCTTTTTCTTTCTCGGCTTCTTTCTTCACGTCTTCGCTGACAGCCTCACCGACATCCTTGGCGAGCTCGTCCTCGATTTGTTCGGCAGTCTTCGGCGCGATGATTGTCACCAGCATCGCTTCGGCCTCTTCCAGAACCTCGTGTTTTTTAGGATCAATTTTCAAATCCTTCACACGCACGCTGGCACCGATTTGCTCGAGCGAGGCGATGTCGATGACGATTTCTTTGAGAAGGTCGCGTGGCAAGCACTTAATCTCGATCTCACTCTTACCGTGGGTGAGAATACCGCCCAAGCTTTTGACCGCCGGGCTTTCGCCAGTGAGGTGAATCGGAACTTTGGTCGTGATTTTTTTGCCGCGTTCAATCTGCATCAAATCGACATGCAAAAATTCATCCGTAATCGGATCGTAATCGACATTGTGCACCAGAATCTCGCGCGGCTCTTGCTCACCTTCGACGGCGAGATTGATAATCGAGCTCGAACCAGCGGAGCGGAAAAGCTTGCGGAAAGTCTGGTAATCCAGCGTGAGGTGGAGATTCTCTTTACCTTTGCCGTAGTATTCCGCGGGGATTTGGCGCAGCGCGCGCAGTTTGCGCGTTTTTGCCGCGAGATCGCGGGGCAAGGCGGGGAGAGTCAGGATTTCATTCATCGGAAAAAATTAGCCGGCAGATTTTAAATAAAAGTTTGGAAGAAAGCAATTAAAATAGAAAAGGTTTATGTGTCGGTGTTCGCCTTTTGAAAAACCAAATTTCTTTTTACGTTTTGGTAAAGAGCAGAGGGGAATTAAAGGGGTGAACGCCCCGAAGCCAAGACTCCTTATTTTCTTTCTAATTGCCACTTGTAAACTCTTTTAAGCTCATAAATAGCTATTTCTTCATTTTCTTCACATTCTTTTCCTAATTGTAATCGGATGTTATTCTTTGTTTTCCATGGCTCTGTAGAATTTTTCAAGTGATCTTTTACTTTTGATTTATAAATATGCGTTATTTGAACATAATTTTCGTCCGTTTCTTGGTCACCAATTAATATAACATCCTTGGGCTTCAAAAAGGAGTATTTATCGCTAATTTCGTAAAGTGTATCAAATTGATATTCTTTAAATTTTTTTTTACTTTCATCATTCAAAATTATTTTTTTATCTGTGTAGATTTTAGAAAATTTATCTTTTTTGAATGTTTTTGGAAAAATATTAACTCTCTTATACTCATCTGTTAAATCTAACTCTTTACCATTTATTTTAAGTATGTTTCTGCAACCTGCAAAAGGTCCCATATTTCCTAGAAAATCCACATAGATATGAGGGAAGTTGTAATAAACATCCCCTTTATCGTCGACTAATGCGATATCGGAATATTTTATCAGGCAATCTATTATGAAATTTCCTTTGTTATTTCTTGGTAAAAAATCCCAAAAATCAGCAACCAGTTCTCTTTTTTCAGAAGATTTTTTGCTTTCATTCTCATCGCGTTTTCGTTGAAGACAAACCATATCTACTTCTTTTGTAAAATCCCATTCTTTTTTTTCGGTATCTACATATGCAAAATACTCGTGGTTATGACACCACAAGCCACGTGGATGATGACTGAATGCAATATATTCTTTCCATCGAGGTTTATTATTAAAATCTTTGTATTCGCTTTTGTATGGATAATTTACATCTTTTAAATCCCTTACTAAAACTGACTGATGAAATTGATGACCTTCCCCAACGGTTCTGAATAATTTATTTTTTATGCTTACTGCTGATCTTATTTCTGTTGTTTTGGATTTTCTTTTACTCACCAGTGAAATACCAAAAAATGTGAAAAGTATCCTGTCGTTTTTTGGTAAATGTAGCATGTCTTCCAGCTCTGCCTTTCCCCATAGATAAAATTCCATCACTCCTTTTTCTCTAAGTTCTTTGCGAAATATATCATATGATTCTTTAGAAAAATTAGCAGACGCGGCTAAAATATACCCATATGGCGGATTTTTTGAATCGACATCAGAGAGAATAGATTTTATTTTTTTGGGACCTATTTCTTTTTCTCTTTTTCCTTGGATCATCCATAAGTTTCCCTCCATAGGATGAATTTGATTCTCCTCAATATTATTTTCATCTTCGGATGTCGTAATTATTTCAGCTTTTTCATATGCACGAATATCAAATCCACTATCGCTTCCGCTTCTTCCGGTAGCTTCAATATTTTGCCAATCTTTAAAATCATATATCAACTCTCGGATTAAATCCTCAAAGCGGTGTGGATCTAAATCCTCAAAATGTATTGGATTATATGTTCTTGTGATTTTTGGCTTAGACATGCAATTTTCAATAAAATCCAGATAATGAATCATTTTCATGAGCGAAGCGGAGAAAACACCATTACTCTCACGCTAAAAAATTAAAAATAAAATTTGTTAATTTAGATAGCTTTTATGCGAACTTATCATCTAAATAGTACGCCGAAACTGTGCATTATGCGAAACACCACCCTGATTTAGAACCACTGCAATTTACATGTGAATCAATCCACTCCAATTTGCCAAGACTGCAGCGAGGATCAGAGCAATCGTGTTGATGACTTTGATTAAGGCATTGATTGCTGGTCCGGCAGTGTCTTTGTACGGATCGCCGACAGTGTCGCCGACTACCGCGGCTTTGTGTGCGTCGCTGCCTTTGCCGCCGAATTTGCCGTCTTCAATGTACTTCTTCGCATTGTCCCAGGCGCCGCCGCCATTCGCCATCATGAGCGCGACGAGCAAGCCGGAGGCGATTACGCCGATTAAAAGTCCCGCCAAAGCGATTGGTCCGAAGAGATAGCCGACGAGAATCGGGGCTGTGACGGCGATGAGCGCCGGCACAATCATTTGTTTCAGGGCGGCTTTCGTCACGATGTCGACGCAGCGGGCGTAGTCCGGCTTGGCTTTGTCTTCCATGATGCCTTTGATTTCACGGAATTGGCGACGCACTTCCTCGACGACCGAGAAACCGGCGCGACCGACAGCTTGCATGCAGTAGGCCGAGAAAATGAAAGGTAAGAGCGCGCCCAAAAGTAAGCCGACCAAAACAGGCGGATTATTGAGTGAGAAATCGAAATTGCCGCTCGGATTATTCGCGAGCAGCGTGTCGCCGTAAGCCTGGAAAAGCACCAAGGCGCCGAGCGCGGCTGAGCCGATGGCATAACCTTTCGTCACGGCTTTGGTCGTGTTGCCGACGGCGTCGAGCGCGTCCGTAATTTTGCGCACCTTCTCCGGTTGCTTGCTCATCTCGGCGATGCCACCGGCGTTGTCCGTGATCGGACCGTAGCTGTCCATCGCGATGACCATTCCAGTCGTCGAGAGCATCGCGACTGCAGCGATCGCAATTCCATAGAGTCCGGCGAAGTGGTAAGCGACCACGATGCCGCCGACGATGGTGAGCGTTGGCCAAAAAGTTGATTTGAGACCAATCGCGAGACCTTCGATGATGTTCGTGCCAGCGCCGGTCGTCGAAGCTTTCGCGATTGAACGCACGGGAGCGTAGCGTGTCGAAGTGTAATACTCTGTGATGGCGACGAGCAGAATCGTGATGACATAGCCGACTAAGCCAGCGTAAAAAATATTCGTGTCGCCGGTCAATTGGTCATTGATATAGTAAAAAGCGATTGCCGCCAAAAGCGCCGTCACGAAAGTACCCTGATACAGAGCGCGCATGATGTTATTTTTCTTGCCGAGTCGGACGAAGAAAGTTCCGAAGAAAGTCGCGACGATGGAAGCGGCTCCGACCGCGAGTGGCAGGAGGACGTGATTTTCCGTCAACGCATTTTCTCCACCGAGAGAGATTGCTGCCAAAACCATCGCGGCAATCATCGTCACGGCATAGGTCTCGAAAAGATCCGCACCCATGCCAGCGCAGTCACCGACATTGTCACCGACGTTGTCGGCGATGGTCGCCGGATTGCGCGGGTCGTCTTCTGGAATACCAGCTTCGACTTTGCCGACCAAATCCGCTCCGACGTCAGCTGCCTTGGTGAAGATGCCGCCGCCGACGCGGGCGAAGAGCGAGATGAGTGAAGCGCCGAATCCGAAGCCGACCAGGGCTTCCGTCGCTGGGTAAATCGCCAAGCCGACAACTTTCGTCAGATAGAGATACAGTGTCGCGACTCCGCCCAGGGCCAAGCCGACGACGAAGAAGCCGGTCACGGATCCGCCCTTGAAAGCGACATCGAGTGCCGCGCTCAAACTTTTTTTGGCGGCTTCAGTCGTGCGGACATTGGCACGCACAGAGACGCTCATGCCGATGTAGCCAGCCGCGCCGGAGAGAATCGCACCACCCGCGAAACCAATCGCGAGATTCCAGCCCATCCCAGGAGCGAACGCCAAGAGGAGAAAAATCGCGACGGCGAAAGCTCCGATGACCAAATACTGGCGGTACAAATAGGCGTTCGCGCCCTCTTGGATGAAAGAAGCAATTTCGCGCATGCGGCTGTCGCCAGCGGGTTTTTTCAGCACGCGGATGATTGTGATGATTGCCCAAGCGATGGCGAAGAGTGCGGCGCCGATGGCGAGTAGGGTGATGTTTGGCAGGGTGGTGGGCATGGAAATTAAATTAAATTTTTTAAACAAATAAGCCGGTGGATTTTAAATTAGAAAACTTTTTCGAACAACCTCCGGTTAAGTCGTTGAGTTATTAAGTCATTGAGTCATTGGTTACTTGGTTCGGAGGGTGATTGGTTATTGGGTTCGGGGTCAACAAGTCTTTGAGTTTTTAAGTCGTTGAGTCATTGAGTCATTGGTCATTGGTTCGGAAGGTGATTGGTCAGTTGGCTAATTGATGATGCTGATTTCGAAATTACAGCCAAGCAGCCGTAAATTCCCTCCTTTCGCAAAGGAGGCCTGCCTGCCGGTAGGCAGGGTTAGGGAGGATTTTAGAAAACTAAAAATTCTTTTTCCTCAAACCAAAAATTAATTTCCAGCTTAGGTTAAGAATTCTTTCTTTGTAGTTGAGAGCTTGATTTACAGTCCCATTTCTTTTTTGACTGCGTTCACGTGGCGGATGAGCGCTTCGTTTTTTTGGAGTTCGCGTGAGATTTTGCGGACGGAATGCAGCACGGTCGAATGGTCGCGCTGGAAATTTTGCGCAATCTCCGCGAGGCCGCAGCCGAGAATTTCACGAGCGAGATACATCGCGATTTGGCGGGCAGTCAAAAATTCTTTTTTGCGAGATTCGCCGCGGATCGCTTCGGTCGAGAGATTGAAATGTTTGGCGACGAGCTCAATCATCTCAGCGGGCGTGTTGATTGAGAGCTCCGGTGTCTTTTCGGGCAAGCCGAGCATGCGCTCTTTTTTATTGACCTTGCCGAGCATCTTGCCGAGCTCGCGGACGGTCGGCTGAGTCTTTAGCAAATCGGTCTGCGCGATGGACCAAGCCAGTGCGGACTCGAGGCTGCGCACAGAATCCGAGACATTTAGCGCGATGAATTCGAGCAGCTCGGGATCGAGGATGGCGCGGCGTTCACGCGTTTTGGATTTGAGAATTTCGAGGCGCGACTGGAAGCTCGGCTGTTCGATCTCGGCGATCAAGCCCCAGGTCAGGCGACTGCGCAAGCGGTCGACAATCGCGGTGAGCTCGGACGGCGGGCGATCGCTCGTGAAGACGATTTGTTTGCCGGCACCGTGCAGCTCATTGAAAATATTGAAAAGCTCGGTCTGAGTCTTGTCGCGATTCTCGAGGAATTGGACATCGTCGAAAAGCAAGACATCGACGTCGCGGTATTTTTTCTTGAATTCGTCCGCCTGGAATTTTTTGGAAGCTTCGACGAATTCGCGTGTGAAAATTTCAGCGTTGGTGAAAGCGACGACTTTGTTGGGATTGTTGGTCAGGACTTCGTGACCAATCGCGGAGAGTAGGTGCGTCTTGCCGAGACCGACTCCGCCGTAAATCACGAGTGGGTTGTAAGTCATGCCGGGAGCGCGCGCGACAGAAAGTGCCGCGGCGTGCGCGAGGCGGTTCTCCGCACCGGGTACGAAATTCGCGAGCGTGAAGCGCGGATTAAGTTTGGCGGAGAGAATGCCCGAACGGGTCAAGATGACTTCTTCGCGTCCGCGGGCTTTGTAAATTTTCTTGTCGTTCGGTTTGGCGAAAACCGCGCGCAGGTCAATTGTGCGCGGATCGATGCCATCACTCAGGGCTGCGTCGACATCGAAGGTGACTTCTTTGATCGCGGAGTTTTCTTCCTCGGCGGCCTGTAAAATTTTGATGGCGTATTTCTGAGCAATCCAGTCACGCGCAAAATTCGTCGGCGTGCCGACGACGAGCGTGTCATTTTCGAGCGAGAGTGCGGCGGTATTTTGGAACCAAGTCAAAAACTGCGAACGGGAGATAGTCGGCTCAAGGCGGCGCAAAATCGAAAGCCAAAAATTTTTGTAATCCATCGGAAGGAGGGAGACCCAATTTACAAAATTTTTTCTCCGAAAGCGATTGACCCACCTCACCGGAAGTCGCAGAATAACCAAAAGCGACTCGCCAAATTCTCCAAAAAAACCCTTAATCATTTAACAAAACTTTTATGCGAGGAATCGAATTCGTGGCTTTGGATTGCGAAACAACCGGTATCGATTCGCGGCGAGATAACATCATCGAGTTGGGTGCGGTCAAGTTTTCACTTGCCCAAAATCTCGCTAGCTTCGATTCGCTTTTTTATTCTCCGACACGAATTCCTCAATTTGTCGAGCAGCTGACCGGCATCCAAAATTCCGATCTCGCGGATGCGCCTAAATTTCCTGACAAAAAAAATGAGATTGAAAACTTCCTGACGGACTCTATTCTCGTCGGGCACAATCTGCCGTTTGATCTCGATTTCCTGACGACGGCGGGACTCGATTTTTCTGGTCGCACCACGCTCGATACTTTCCTGCTTGCCGGTTTGATTTTGCCGCGCGGCGAATCACTCGGTCTCGAGAGCTTGGCGCAGAAATTTCAAATTTTTCACGAAGATGCGCACCGTGCGCTCGCTGACGCCGAGGCGACCCGCGAGCTTTTGCGTGTGCTCACGGCGCTCGCTCGGAATTTTTCCGCTGAAAAATGGGAACGCATTCGAAATCTCAATTCCGCAAAAGGCTGGCCGCAAATTTTTGCCGAATTAGTTTTGAGTTCGGCAATTCCGCCGCGTGAATTCGAAAACGCTCCCGTCGCGGACTCCGCGGTGCGCGATTCGGTTGTCGAAAAATTATTTACCGAACTTTCCGGTGATGCGAAGCTGATCGAAGTCTCCGCTCAGCCCAACGAAATTCTGGCTGCTGCGGAAAAATTAAATCAGCCGAGCGTGATTTTTTTCGCCTCAAATTTCACCGCGCGGGAATTGCCGGCTGCGCAATTTTTCGCGCCGCAAAATTACGTCGATGCGCAGAAGTTGGAAAAATTTCTGAGTAAAAAATTAACACCAACCGAGCTCACGCTCGCTGCCAAATTGATTCTCCATTCGGACAAAAATCGGCACGAGCTCAATCTCACGCGCGCCGAAAACTTACTCTTCGATTTTGTCGCCGCGGAAGAAATTTCGGCGAGTTCGA
Source organism: bacterium (assembly GCA_021779375.1). Lineage (GTDB taxonomy): Bacteria > Patescibacteriota > Gracilibacteria > JAHISY01 > JAHISY01 > JAHISY01. The sequence goes on from JAJYAT010000004.1 coordinate 56,465, forward strand.
ATTCGAAGGTTCTCGTCAGTGACCATGCGGCGTTTGAATTTGCCGCTGCCGCGCGTCGCCGCATCATTGCGGACGCGGCTACTTTTTCAGAGAGCCGCGCACAGGCAGTTTCACTCGATTTGGATTTGTCGAATCTGGAATTGCTCGCTCCGGCGGCGTTCGACAAAATTCAAATTTGGTGGGGTTTGCTCGGTTTACTTTTTCGCGAGGCGGCACCGCAATTCGGGCGGCTCGATTTCACCGCGGCGAGCGGTTTGGCGAATTTTTCCAAAGTGGTCGAAGCCGGTCAGAATTTGCTCGCAGAAATTTCCGGGGAGCTGCCGCCGTCGGTTGTGCGCGCCCTGCAAAATTTTCTCGACCCGAATTCCAATTGCGCGAAATCGTTGCGTTCAAACGTGCTTGGTGAGATTACGATTTCCATCGAGCCGCGCGCTTTTCTGCCGCTCGATTTTTCCAAAGATTTCCTAATCGACAGTGCAATGGACGCGGCGGATGATTTCACTTTTGCGCGTAGGCAGTTTGCACTGCCAGCTGATTTTCCGGCGACCAAGACTCCGACTGAGAATGCGCCGCGTTTTTTTGTCGCGGAGAATGCGCCTGATCCAGCCGCGCCGCAATTTTTTCCGGTGGTCACGAAATTTTTGCTCACGCAGTTGCCGGATTTTTCCGGTCTGACGGCGCTCGTTTTTCCGAATCGCGCTGAGGCGGGTAAATTCGCTGAGCGCGCGACAGCGGAACTCACACTGCCGATTTTTTTCCGCAAGATTCCGTCAGCGGAAAATTTGCGCGCGCTTGGTCGGGCGGTCGTCATCCTGACGCCGGGCAGCCGACTGTCGGCTGCCGATTTCGCAAACTACTTCGTGATTAAGCTGCCGTTTTTTGTTTGTGCTGGCGACGATTGGCTGACTCAGACTTTGCCCGCGACGGTTTTGCGTTTCAAAAAAATGTGGGCGGATTTCGCGCGTCTCGACTCAGCGGTTAATTTTTTCGCGCTGGATTCACGACTGCTGGGCAAAAATTACGGTCAGAATTTTCTCGACGCAATTCCACAAAAATTTGAGGGTGTTAAAATTTCAGCGTGACGCGTATCTCTTTTCGGCAGCGTAAATTAAACCGATTTTTCGGTCGGATTTTTTGTCGGCGACGCAAGGAGCATTTGGCGGCGCGTGTTTTTCAATCCGAAAAAAGAGTGAGTAGGTTGCTCACCGTGCGCCAAAAAGTTTACCTCGTGCTGGCGGTGGCAGCTTTCGGCGCGCTGATTGGTTTCACGCAATTCTCGGGATTTTTCAATATCGAAAAAATCTCCATTGCGCGCAGCAGTCTTGATTTGCCGCTCGAGCAGATCGAGCTTTCTATTCGCGATCTCGCTTTCGGTAAAAATATTTTTTCACTCAATCAAAATACACTGGCGGCGGCAGTGCGCGCGGTCCAGCCTGATATCTCGCGTGTCGTGATCCACAAAAAATATCCGCGCGAGATTTCCGTCGAGGTTTTCAAATTTCCGATAGTCGCCGAGCTGAAGACGAATGCGGAATCAATTTTTTTGAATGAGAACGGTTTTCGCGTGGTCGGGGAGTCGCCTGATCGCGATACGCTTTTGCTGCTCGTGGGAGAGAAGGTCGATTTCAGCGATCCGACGGTGCGGGTGATTGATCCGGCGCAGCTGACTTTTATTCGCGAGGCGGTTTTTTATTTTGAATCAGTCACAGATCTGAAGGTTCTGAGTACGCAGTATTTTCCGATTTCGCGCGAAGCACATCTCAAGACCGAAAGTAATTTCGATGTGTGGCTCGATTTCGCAAGCGATTACAAGACTCAGATTGATAAGCTGGTCGCGGCAGCGGACGTGCTGAAGCTCGGCAAACAGAAATTTGTGTACATTGATTTGCGTGTGCGCGGAAAAATTTTTTATAAGCTAAAATAAGTTTTTAATCTTTTTAAAATGTCTGAAGTTAACCTCACCGCCTCGAATTTCGAGAGCGAAATCAGCACGGGGGTTGTCCTGGTGGATTTTTGGGCACCGTGGTGCGGGCCCTGCCAAATGATGCTGCCGGTTGTCGCCGAGATTGCGCAGGAGTTTGCCGGTCGAGTAAAAGTTGGCAAAATTAATATCGACGAGGAGGGTGAACTCGCGCAAAAATTTGGTGTGATGTCGATTCCGACTTTCAAGATTTTCAAAAACGGCGCGGTCGTTGCGACGGTCGTCGGCGGAATGCCGAAAGAAAATTTGATTGCGGAATTGCAAAAATTTTTAAGCTAAATCTTTGTCTGAGCCGCGCAAGCCCGAAATCGACGTGAACGAGATTCTGCAAAATCTGAAGAATCAGAATCCCGACGTGACCCAAAAGACGAAAAGTTTCGTGCGTGGGATTATTCTTTTCATCGTGCTCGTGAACGCGCTGCCTTGGTTGCTTCAAAATTCCAATAACTCTTTTAATATGCAAGACTTTTCCCCACTTTTCTCCGGTTTTGGCTTGATCGCTCTTGCGATCATCCTGCTCGTTATCTTCATTCGGCAGATCAATCAATACGAGCGCGGCGTTCTTTTCACTCTCGGCAAGTATTCCAAGACCGTCGAGCCGGGCTGGCGTATCGTCATTCCGATTTTCCAATCGCTGACCAAAGTTGATATTCGCGTGAAGGCGGTCGACGTGCCGGATCAGGAGGCGATGACGAAGGACAATGTTTCCGTGCGCATCAACGCGGTCATTTACTACAAGGTGAAAGACGCGGCGCGGGCAATCATCGAAGTTGAGAATTTCCGCAATGCCACGGCGCAGCTCGCGCAGACGACGATGCGCAATGTCGTCGGTCAGGTGCCGCTCGACGATTTGCTAGGTCAGCGCAATGCGGTTTCCATCAAAATAAAAACAATCGTGGACGAGGCGACTGACATGTGGGGGATTGACGTGAGTAATGTCGAGCTGAAAGACATCGGACTGAATGACGAGATGAAACGCGTGATGGGCAAGCAGGCGGAGGCTGAGCGTGAGAAGCGTGCGGTCATCATCAAAGCCGAGGGTGAAGTCGCGTCAGCCGAGAACATGGCGAAAGCTGCGAAAATGCTTTCGAGTACTGATGGGGCACTACATTTGCGCACGCTCCAGTCCATCAACGATATTTCCTCGGATCAATCGAATACGACAGTTTGGATGGTGCCGATCGAGGCGCTGCGCGCGCTCGAAAGACTTGGTCTAAAAAAATAAAAATATGTTTCGTCGTTTCAAAATGCATTTAGCCGAAGAAGCTGATGCGCCGAAAGTCGCGCGGCTTTTTCGGGAGCTTGATCGTGATTTGAGCTTGGGTGAGATCGATGACTTGATTCGTGACAAGCGCGTCGTGCTTTTGCGCAAGAAGAAAAAAACTTTGGGCGCCTTTTCTTTCGCGCGTATTGGTCTCGGAATTTTCGCGCTGCTTTATATCCGCAAGCTTGTCATCGACAAAAAATTTCGCGGGCAAGGTTTGGGTGGTCGCGCACTTGCCAAGTTGCGCGTTTTTACGCGCCGCAAAAAAGCGCAGGGATTTTTTCTCTGGTCGCGCCAATCCGCCAAAAATTTTTACCTCAAAAACAAACTTAAAAATTGGTGGCGTTTTTTTTGGCACCGAGCCGATTAACGCGAATCCTGAAACTAATTCGAGGCTTGAGCCGTGCAGAATTTTCGAATATCTTCAATGCTCTAGGGGTAATTTTTAATTCTTAATTTTGTAATTTTTAAATAAATTTCAATTTCTAATTTTTAAAAATGATTGACTCAACAACCATCCGAACCAATGACTAATGACTCTCCGAACCCAATAACTCAAAGACTTAACAACTTAACGACCAATTTCTAGATTTCGAGCTTCGCGTAATTAGCTCAAGCTTTTGAGGAGCTGTTCTTTTTTGAAGTTCTTGATGGAGAGCGCTTTGTCGGTGAATTCGCCAATCTTGCGCGAGTAGTTCAGCCCGACTGCCGGTACACCGGTGAGCTGTGCGGCGATGAGCGAGTGCAGGCGCATGCCGATGACGAGGTCAAATTTTTTCACTGCGCGCAAAATTTCTTCCGCCGACTCCGGCAATGCGAGAGTTTTCCAGGTCGCGGAATTTTTCGTGCGGCGGCGGACTTTTTGCCAGACGGTGCGGTCGCCAGCTCCGAATTCCGCGAAGAAAATTCGTGCGTGTTTTTTCTCCGTCAGCAGGTCGAGCGCGCGTGCCAGCTCATGCCAAAATCGTGGCTCAATTTTCGGAAAGTCGCGCACCGAGACCAAAACCTTCAGCACGCCGCGTTTTTTCACTTCGCGCATTTTTGGCAGGCGCGCTATCAGCCAGAGTGCCGTGTCGCGACCACTGCGTATTTTGCGCGCCGGGATTCCGCTGCGGGTGAGCTCCGCCTCGCTTGCAGCATCGCGCACGCCGATCCACTCGGTTTTCGCCAGACAAAAGCGCGTGAATTTGCGCGTCCATTTTTTTTCAAATGGTCCGACGGACTGACCGAGCAAATAAACCGGTTTCCAAAAATACCGCGCGACCAAAATATGCAGACCCCACAAAAAAACCGCCTGCCAACTTTCCTCGTCGGAAAAGAGTCCGCCGCCGGGGAAGATGATCGCGTCGGCTGTGCGAATTTTCTGCAGGCTGCGCCACCAATTCATTTTCCAAAAACTGCGCAGTCCCGTCGGAAGCATCGGCAGTGCGTCCACGCCGTGAAAGCGACGCACCAATTTCGGATTGCCGGCGAGCACGACGACTTTGGCTTTTGGTAATTCTTTGCGAATTTTTTGCAAAAAGCCTGCCAAGATTAATTCATCGCCGACATTGCCAGCGCCGAAACTACCAATCAAAACTAATTTGGGAGTGGGGCTGTGCGCGCGAATTTTAGAGAAAGGCAATGTGCGTGTGAGCTTAACAATCTCCCAAATTTTCAGTTTTCCAATTTTTGAGTAAGCACCAGATTTCAAAACCTGAGCAAGCTTGTTTTAATTTCCATTGGAAATTTCGGTTACAAATTTCTCGACACTGACGGTTTTCTGTTCTTGCTTGCCGCGCTCGCGCACCGTGATTTTATTCTCCTGAGCTTCTTTCTCACCGACGATGAGGAGAAAAGGAATTTTCAGCAGCTCACCGTTGCGTACTTTCTTCGAGAGTGAATCATTCGAGCGGTCGATGCCGACGCGCACATTTTTCGCTTGCAATTCCGCTGTAAATTTTTCCGCCGCTCCCAAAAATTCTGCAGCGACTGGAATGACGCGCGCGACTTCCGGTTGCAATTCGAGCGGGAGATTGCCAGCGGTGTGCTCGAGCAGGACGGCGAAAAATCTTTCAAATGAGCCGATGATGGCGCGGTGAATCATGACCGGACGGTGTTTCTCGCCGTCGGCGGCGACGTAATTCAAATCAAATCTCTCCGGCAGATTGAAATCAATCTGGCAGGTGCCGAGTTGCCAATTGCGCCCGAGTGCGTCTTTCACATTGAACTCAATTTTCGGACCGTAGAACGCCCCTTCGCCTTCTTTCACGCCCCACTTCAAATTTAACTTCCGCATCGCGCCTTCAAGTGCGACGGTGGATTTTTCCCAAACTTCATCCGAGCCGATGGCTTTCTTCGGCGGGCGCGTCGCGAGGAAGAGTTCGTAATTTTCAAAACCAAAATGTTTGTAAACATCCGTGGTGTATTCAATAATTTTCACAATCTCTGCTTCTAGTTGTTCTGGCGAGCAAAAAACATGTGCATCGTCCTGACGAAATTCGCGCACACGCAGGAGACCGTGCAGAACGCCGGAGAGCTCGAGACGGTGGACGACGCCGAACTCGGCATTCCGGATCGGCAGTTCGCGGTAGCTCGGAATTTTTTCCGCGAAGAGTAGGCAGCCGCCCGGACAATTCATCGGCTTCACGGCGAACTCGCGTTCTTCGAATTCCGTGAAGTACATATTTTCCTTGAAATTCTCGTAGTGGCCGGACTGTTTCCAGAGGTCGCTCGAGAGGACAATCGGTGTCGCAATTTCTTGGTAGCCGCGTTTTTCATTTTCGCGCTTCATGAAATTCATCAAGCCGTCGTAAATAAATTTTCCGCGCGGATGCCAAAAGGCGGCGCCCGGTGCGGCAGCGTGGAAAGAAAATAAATCCAATTTTTTCCCCAGCTCGCGGTGATCGCGTTTCGCGGCTTCGCGCATTTGCTCCTCCCATTTTTGTAATTCTTCTTTACTCGCGAAAGCGACACCATAGATTCGTTGCAGCTGGACACGGTCGGAATCACCGCGCCAGTAGCTACCAGAGATGTGCGTGAGTTTCACCGCTTTCAGTTCATTTGTCCCGACGACGTGCGGACCGCGGCAAAGATCGACGAAGTTGCCGGTTTTGTAAAAGCTGACTTTTGTTTCGCCCGCTTGTTTCAGATCGGCGACGAGTTCGAGCTTCAAAACCTGCTCGGTTTTTTTCAAAAAATTTTCCGCTTCAGCAATCGGCTCTTCGTATTTCTCAAATTTCAAATTCTGTTTGATGAGGTGCTGCATTTTTTTCTCGATCAGTCCGAGGTCCTCAGGAATCAGCGTGCGTGGCAGTAAAAAGTCGTAATAAAAACCGCCCTCAATGGCGGGACCGATACCGAGCTTCGCCTCAGGAAACATTTCGAGCACGGCGGCGGCGAGGACATGGCTCGCGGAATGGCGCAGTGTCGCGAGGTCGGGGGGAGTTTTGGAATTCATACTCCCGATTTTAGCCTCGTTGGCTCGCTTTTTCGAGCGCCGTGATTACGCCGCGGACTTTTTTCTCGACTTCGCCAAATTCGTGGCGCGGCACGGAGTCGGCGACGATGCCCGCCGAGGCTTGAACAGTCGCTTTTTTCCCGGCCGCGAAGAGACTTCGCAGATTCGCCGCGAAGACGCAATCACCAGTCAGACTGAAAAATCCGACTGCACCCGCGTAGGGTCCGCGCGGATCTTTTTCGAGGCGCTCGATAATTTTCATCGTCTCAATCTTCGGCGCGCCGCTGACTGTGCCGACAGGCGTATTGGTCGCGAGCGCGTCGAAAGCCGTCAAACCTTTTCTCAATTTTCCGACGATTTCGCTGCCGATGTGTTGCACATGCGAAAATTTTTTAAGCTGCATAAATTTCGGCACCTTGACGCTACCAAATTCACTGACGCGTCCGACATCGTTTCTCCCGAGGTCGACGAGCATGAGGTGTTCGGCGCGCTCCTTGGCATCATTCAAGAGTTCGCGTCCGAGTGCGTCGTCGATTTTTTTGTCGCCCGTGATTTTTCGCGTGCCGGCGAGCGGATAATTTTCCACCTTACCGTTTTCGACGCGGACGATGAGCTCCGGTGAGCTGCCGATCAATTCTCGGACTTCGCTCTTCGAGCTTCGACCGACAGGTTTTTCGCTGAACTTCAAATAAAACATGTGCGGACTCGGATTCACTTCGCGCAGCGTGGCGTAAAACTCCATGCGGTCACCGCTCAAGTCGAAATAACTTTTGCGCCCGAATTGAAATTGAAAAGTATTACCGGCGAGAATTTCCTTCTGACCGAGCGCGACCTTCGCCTCGAAATCTTTTTGGGCGATATTCACGCCGCGAGACTTGGCACAGAACTTCGGTTCGGGTTTTAATTTTTTCGCCAAAATTTTCTCGAGCAGTTTCGAGCGGTCCTCCGACAGATAAAAATATTTCAGTTCGCGCGTTTTTTTATCGAAGATTAAGCCGTCGAAATAAAGTCCAAATTCGAAATCCGGCCAAGCGGGATCTTTCTTGAACTCTACACTTGGCTCGAAATAACGCGTCGCTTCGTAAGTCAGGTAGCCGAAGAGCCCGCCACGGAAACCACGACCGCGCGGTAAGCGTGGCAAGAAATTTTTGAGCGCGAGGTATGGATTCGGCGCGGCGAAAACTTTGCCATCGACAATTAATTTCCCGGGTTCAGCGCGAATGACAGCGTGCGGGGCGAAGCCGACGAAACTCTGGCGCGAAAAATCCGCGTCCTCGCCGAGTGACTCGAGCAAAAATGCCGTGTCAAAATTCTGCCGGAGACGCGCGAAGATTTCGAGCAGGCTCAAGTTCGTCTGAATTTTTTTCTCACGGTAAACGATTTTCGGCGGCGTCAATTTCTGCGCCAGCTCGAAATAGCTCGACTGCGCCGAGCGGCTCGTCGCGAAGAGCGCACGAAAAATTTTCTCAACTTCATCCGTCGGGATGCCGAGCTTAGCGGCGAGCTGCTTTTTCTCAATCAATAATTTTTTCTCACGCGCGGGATCAAAAACTTTCTTGCCAGTCGCGCGTTTCGCTGCGGCGATTTCGGCGGCGAGATCCTGGCGGCGCGCAATCAATTTCAAAATCTCGGCGTCGGTGGCATCAATTTTTCCGCGAAGTTCATCTAAATTCATCGCTCGCATTTTACGCTAAAATTCCCGCGTGCTCACCAAACGTATCATCCCGTGTCTCGACGTCGATGCTGGTCGTGTCGTCAAAGGTATCGAATTTGTGAATCTGCGCGACGCAGGTGATCCGGTCGTGCTCGCGAAATTTTACGATGGTGAGTCGGCGGACGAACTTTGCTTCCTCGACATCACGGCTTCTTCGGATTCGCGCGAGACGGTTTTCGAAATGATTGCCCAAGTCGCGAGTCAAGTTTTCATCCCGTTTGCGGTCGGTGGCGGTGTGCGCTCAGTCGCGGATGCGAAAAAAATTCTCGCCGCAGGTGCGGACAAAATCGCAATCAATTCTGCGGCGGTCGCGAACCCTAATTTGATTTCCGAAATTGCCGAGGCGATCGGATCACAAAATCTGATTCTCGCGATTGATTCCAAAAAAGTTGGTGAAGAGTTTGCCGTCTTCACGCACGGCGGTCGTCGCAATTCCGGACTCGGCGTGGTCGAGTGGGCGCGTCGTGGTGAAAAAATGGGAGCGGGTGAAATTCTCCTGACTTCGATGGACGCGGATGGCACGAAAAATGGCTTCGACATTCCGCTGACGCGTGCGGTTTCTGAGGCACTCAAAATCCCAGTCATCGCGAGTGGTGGTGCTGGGCGCGCGGAGCACTTCCTCGAAGTTTTCCAAAAGACTTCGGCGGACGCGGCACTCGCGGCTTCGATTTTTCACTTCAAAGAAACCTCGATTGTTGCGATTAAAAATTTCCTCGCGGAAAATCAAATTCCAGTTAGAATTACAGCATGAACGCACCGAAAATCGATTTCGCAAAAATGGGCGGACTGATTCCGGCGGTTGTGCAGGATGCGAAAACCGGCGAAATTTTGATGCTCGCTTTCCAAAATCAGGAAGCCTTCGACCAAACAGTCGCGACGAAAGAAGTTTATTTTTTCTCGCGCTCGCGCCAGAAGCTTTGGAAGAAAGGTGAGACCAGCGGCAATGTTTTGAAAGTAGTTGAAGTGCTCGCTGACTGCGACGACGACTCGATTATTATCAAAGTTGCGCATGATCCGGATATGAAAGCCTGTCACACGGGCGCGCGCAATTGTTTCTTTAAAAAAGTTTTGTGAATTCAAATGAGCTGGCCTTGGCGGAACAACTCTTCGGCGTTTTCGTGATGCTGCGCGATTCCAACCAATTTCTCGAGTCGGGGACTGCCAAGATGCTCAGAGAAAAAGACGCCGAATTTTTCCAAAAGCGCGCAGCTGAAGAATTCGCTGAGCTGACGGGAGTCGTCGACGGTTCACATCGCCATTCCGCAGATTTCGAACAAGACTTTTTACTCGAGAGCTCGCAGGTTTTTTATTGGCTGAGTTTGGCGGCGGTCGTGCAGCAGAAAAATTTTTCAGAATTTACGCAAATTTTCGCGCGTGAGCTTTCAGAGCTTGAAGCGATTCACACGGTGCACAAGATTCCCATCGCAAAAATCTTCGAAAAAGATTTAGCCGAGTGCCGCACCAAAGGCTACCTCGTTTAATTTTTGTGCGCTTCCCAGAGCTTGGAGACAGAGCGACCAGTGTGAATACCGACGATTGTTTTGGCGAGTAGATCGGTGATGGAGAGAATTTTCACATTTTTCAATTTGCCGAAATCCTGGGGAATCGAATCGGTGAAAACGATTTCCTCGAATTTAGCTTGCGCCAATTTCTCTTTGGCTTCGCCCGAGAGAACCGCGTGCGTCGCGGCAAGGAAGACTTTGTTCGCGCCATTTTTTCTCAAAACTTCGGCTGCGGCGGCGACTGAGCCAGCAGTGTCGACCATGTCGTCGAAGAGAATCGCGACTTTGCCGGCGACATCGCCGACGACTTTTTGAATTTCGGCGCGATTGTGCGCGGGGCGGGATTTGTGCAGGATCGCGAGGTCGGCACCGAGCAGACGGGCAAATTTCTCAGCTTTCTTCGCGCCACCGGCATCCGGCGAGACGACGACAGTATTTTTTATTTGCTTCTTGGCGAAATAATCGAGGAAAAGTTTTTGTGCGGTGAGATTGTCGACGGGCTTTTCGAAGAAGGCTTGCGCCTGGTCGGAGTGCAGGTCGAGCGTGATGACGTGTTTCGCACCGGCGGTCTCGATCAGATTCGCCACGAGCTTCGCCGAGATCGGCTCGCGCGGGTCGGCGATACGATCCTGGCGGGCGTAGCCGAAGTGCGGGATCACGACATGGATGTATTTCGCGAGGCTGCGTTTCAGCGCGTCAATCGTCAAAAACAATTCCATCAAATCTTCGTCGACCTTGTGCGTCGCCGTCGAAATGACGAAACAATTGCAGCCGCGCACGGATTCACCGATCTGGACGTAGCGCTCGCCGCAGGCGAATTTTTTACTCGTCAGTTTTCCGGGCGGAACTCCGGCCTTGCGGCAAATCTCATCGCCCAAACTCACCGCGGAGCTGGTGGAAAAAATTTTTAGAAATTTGAGGTCTGATTTCATCGTGGCGGCATTTTAACATTGTCGCGTTAATTCAGAAAATTGGACAAAAAAGCCCCGCAGTCGCGAGGCTTTTTCGTTTGAATTTAAGATTAGTCTCCGCTTCATCCTCCGGTTGGATTGTCGACGCCTCCAGAAATCATATTGAGCAGAGCATTGACGAGGACGGCTGCGATGAGGATGAGGACGATACCAATTACGGAGTAAGTAATAATTTTCTTAGCCTTGGCGATGTTGTCATCGCTCATGCCAGCAGTGACGTAAAGGAAGCCGCCGTAAAGCAGGAAAATAGTCGCGACGAATCCGAGGAAATATAAAATCCAGTTCACCATTGTTTGGACTAGCCCTCGTAAACCAGCAGTGCAAAGACCTTGCTGTCGTTGCCAATCAGTGCAAGTCGCATCTATGTCGTCGGCGGCGGCACCCGGAGCGGTGACTGTCGTCAAAGTCGCAACACCCAAAAGAGTAGTGAGCCCGATTGCGAGACTGAGCATGAGCGCTTTGATTCTTGTCGACATTGGGAGGGAGGATTAGTTCGCGAAAAATTTTAATCGAAAAAACTCGCTTTGCAAATTTTCGCCTCGCCGAGAGCCTAGTTTGCCATTTCGTTTATCACTCAACCTAAGATTTTCAAATAAAAAAAAGCCCCGCAGTCGCGAGGCTTTTTCAAATTGCTTAGAAATTCTCAGGCGGTTGGATTGTCGACGCCACCTGCGATCATATTGAGGAGTGCATTGACGAGGACAGCCGCGACTAGGATGACGACGATACCGATTGCAGCGTAGGTAATGATTTTCTTGGCTTTGGCGATGTTGTCATCGCTCATACCAGCAGTGATGTAGAGGAATCCGCCGTAAATCAAGAAAATAGTCGCGATGAATCCGAGGAAGAATAGGAACCAGTTGACCATCGTCCGCATCATCTCTCTGAGACCAGGAGTGCAAAGACCCTGAGCTTCTTGCCAAGCTGTGCAAGTAATGTCGTCGGCGGCGGCGCTCGGAGCGGTGACCGTCGTCAAAGTCGCAACACCCAAAAGAGAGGTGAGGCTGAGAGTGAGACTGAGTACGAGCGCTTTGATTTTGGTGGACATTTTGGGAGAGGGTTAGTTCGCGAAAAATTTTAATCAAAAAAGGTCGCGTTGCAAAATTTTTTTGTTCAACGCCGTGAGAGCGCAGTCATGAAGCGCAGAATGTATTCAAAAAGTAAAATGAAATCGAGGAATAACGAGATTGAGGCTTGGATTGGCGAAATAGTGCCTTCGAGCTTTTTGATTTTTTGGAAGTCGTAAGCCGTAAAACCAGCGAAAACCAAAACACCAAAACCTGAAAAAATCAATTCAATTCCATCATTCCAAACGGAAATTCCGAAAAAACTCAAAATAAAAGTGAGCAGCGAGATGACGATCATGCCAATCAAACTTGCCATCAAAAAGCCACCAAGTCCGGTCAAATCGCGTTTGGTTGTCGCGCCGAAAAGCGCCAATCCGGCAAACATCGCGATGGTCGCGACGAGGGCTTTTACCAAAATCAAAACTCCTGCTGAAAGTGCGGCATAGACCAGGAGTGGGACGAGCGTGAGTCCGAAGATCGCGGCGAACAAAATTAAAAACAAATAACCGAAACTGGCGCGACTCCATCGCTTCGCGGTAAAAACCAAAATCAAGGTGAGTGCGAACATCGCGAACATGAATCCGGTGTTCGTGATGAGCGTCGTCGGGACTAAATATATTCCGGCAAGCACGCCAGCAGCTGCAGCCGCGAGTGCGAGCGCGAAGTAGCCCATCGTGCGTGCAAAAAAAGTAGACGAACCGACAGTTCGTGTCGCGGTGTGAGAAAGTTGAGTCATAATTGGATTTTATTCGCAGCGCATTTTTTTGTAAATTGCACCAAAAGCCTTTTTGTACAATGATTTCTTGAACACAAAAATTCTCCAAAAAAGTGTGACTGAACTCAAAAGTTGTTCGAATAAATTTGCGTCTCGAATCGGCAAAATTTAAACTGGCACCAATTTAAAAAACACAGCTTTGGCAAAAGATAGCATCGTCGTCGGTCTCGACATCGGCAGTAGCAAGATTCGCACAGTAATTGCGAATATTGACGAACGAGACGTTTTGCCAAACGTCATCGGCGCGGGCGTCTCGCCCTCGGCGGGATTACGCAAAGGCGTGATCGTCGATGTGAATGAAACCATCTCGGCGATTACGGCGTCACTCGAGGACGCGGAACGCATGAGCGGGTCGCCGATTCACCATGCGGTGATTGCAGTCGGTGGTGCGCATCTCGCGGCGATTAATTCGCGCGGTGTGATTGCCGTGCCACACGGTGGAGAGATTTCAGCGGGCGATGTCGAGCGTGTGCTCGAAGCGGCGCAGGCGGTCAATATCCAAGCTAACCGCCAAATTCTCCGCGTCATTCCTCAAAATTACACGATTGACGATCAGACTGGCATTCGCAATCCACTCGGAATGAAAGGTGTTCGGTTGGAAGTCGAGGCGCACATCATCACTGGTCTCGCGCCTGCTTTGAAAAATCTCGAAAATGCCGTGCACCAATCTGGCGTGGATGTTGACGATTTTATTCCGGCGCCGCTCGCTGCCGCCGAGGCGGTTCTCTCCAAGCGTCAAAAAGAACTCGGCGTAGTCGCGATTGACATCGGCTCGAGCTCGACGGGAATTTCCGTCTACGAGGAAGGCGTCGTCATCGCGAGCTTCGTGCTGCCGGTCGGCGGCGACAGCGTCACCAATGACATCGCGATTGGTCTCAGGACCAGCGTCGATGCGGCGGAGAAATTAAAAATCGAATACGGCACGGCGAAACCGGCGGATGTTTCTGACCGCGAGACGATTGATCTCGCTACGATTTCCAAGGCGGACTCACAGATCGTCGAACGCCGCCAACTCGCCGAAATTATTTACGCGCGTTACCATGAGATTCTCTCGATGGTGAATGAAAAGCTGGCATTGATTGAGCGTGACGGACAACTCCCGGCAGGCGCAGTCATCACGGGCGGTGGCGCGAAAATTCCCGAGCTGATTGAGCTGGCGCGCGAGACGCTTTCACTGCCGGTCCAGATTGGGTTTCCGACAGCGATTGACGGCATCGTCGACAAGATTGACGATCCAGCGTACGCGACCGCAGTCGGACTCGTGATTTTCGGTTCGCGCGGTTCGTCACGCAGCTATTCACTTTCCAGCGTGGACTTCGGCAAGACTTTTGACGGAGTAAAAAATTTCTTCAAGAAACTCCTGCCGTAAAAAAAATTTGTTCAACAAAATTTCCGTGAATAAAAGTTTTAATTTAAAATCCAATTCCTAACCACTTCCAATATGTCTGACAACTTCAAAAATCTTTTCGGCGGGGCAGGGCGCGGCACTGGCTCGAGCTCGTCTTCGTCCCAAGAGATTAATCCTGGCATTTCTCCAGTCGCGAAAATCAAAGTCATCGGCGTGGGTGGTTCTGGCAACAATGCGCTCAACCGCATGATCAAAGCGCAAGTCAGCGGTGTCGAATTCATCGCGATCAATACCGACGCGCAGGCGCTCTATCACAACAATGCGCCGCTCAAGATTAATATCGGCAAAGGTACGACGCGCGGTCTCGGTGCCGGCTCCGATCAGAATGTCGGCAAGAAAGCCGCCGAAGAATCTTCCGAAGAAATTCGCGGTCATCTCGAAAACACGGACATGGTTTTCATCACTTGCGGTATGGGCGGTGGCACCGGTACGGGCGCGGCGCCGGTGATTGCCGAGATGGCGAAAGAAGCGGGCGCACTTACAGTCGCGGTCGTCACCAAACCGTTCACTTTCGAAGGCGAGAAGCGCGGTGAGCGCGCAGTCAGCGGCATCGAAGACTTGAAGAGTAAGGTCGATACGTTGATTACGATTCCGAATGACAAAATTCTTTCTATCATCGACAAGAAGACACCGATTCACGATGCATTCACTGTCGTCGACGATGTTTTGCGCCAGGGCGTGCAGGGCATTTCCGACCTCATCACGATTCACGGAATGATCAACGTCGACTTTGCCGATGTGAAAAACATTATGCAAAATGCCGGTTCGGCTTTGATGGGCATCGGTTACGGCACGGGTGAAAATCGTGCGGTCGAAGCAGCGCGCGCTGCGATTGATTCGCCGCTGCTCGAACAACAAATCGACGGCGCGAAAGGCTTGCTCTTCAATGTCACAGGTGGCAACGACCTCTCAATGTTCGAAGTCGACGAGGCGGCGAAAGTCATCACCGCTGCCGCCGATCCGAGTGCGAATATCATCTTCGGCGCGGTCATCGACGACAGCTACACTGGCGAAATCAAGATTACTGTCATCGCGACTGGTTTTGACGATAAGCCAAAAGCAGTGACTGTAGCGAAGCGGAGTGCTGTGACGCGTGCTTTTGGTTCGCCACTCGCACGACCAGAAATTGACGATCTCGAAGTGCCAGCATTCATTCGTAAGAAAGTTAAATAAGTCATAAGTCATAAGTCATAAGTCATAAGTCATAAGGATTAAGAAATAAGGAGAATAGGGACGAGGCACGCTGAGTCCCTATTTTTTTGTCGAATATCTAACATCGTCACCTGATATTTTTTCTTTAGAGATTCATATAATTGGCAGTTCAATAATACTGATTTAAAATCCAAACGATGAAGAACAAAAAAATTTGGGGCGGAATTGTGGGATTGGTTGTTTTGTTTATTGTGGAGTATCTAAACACAATCTTGTCTTATGGTCTTGAATGTGAATTTCCTGATGACCACTTGTGTGGCATTTGGCTGCCTATTTGGATGTATAACTCACTCAACCCTTTATGGTTGTTTTTCTTAATAATTTTTTTCTGGGGAATAATAGAATTTGCAATTAAAGAGTATAAATCTAAACCTTCTCTAAATCATCTACCCATGAAGAATAAAAAAATTTGGGCAGGGGTCGCGGGTTTGATAGTCTTTTTTGCCGTAAAACATCTGATTTTAATCACAATGGTCTATGTTGAGAATTATAGTGTCGAGTTGCCTAATCGGTTATTTAATTCACTGATTTTTATTTTTCTCTTCATTTTTATCTGGGGGATAATCGAACTGGTTGTTAGAAAATATAAAGCTAGAACCTGAGGCGCAGAGGATTAATAAATTTAGTAGAGACGAGGCATGCCCACGTCTCTACTTTTTTAATTCTCGTTTTTTTGGATTCCCGCTTTCTCAGGAAAGACAAAAGGTTTTTGTTAAAATCCAGACGTGCTGCGCTTCGATGTTATCTCGCTGTTTCCCGAAAGTTTCGAATCGACTTTGAATTCGAGCATTCTGGCGCGTGCGATTAAATTAAAAAAAATTGACGTGCGTTTGCACCAGCTGCGTGACTTCGCGAAAAATAAATGGCGTAAAGTTGATGACCGACCCTTCGGTGGCGGCGCGGGTATGGTGATGGCGTGTCAGCCGCTCTTCGACGCGGTCAAAAAAATCCGCGGACGCTCAATCAAAAAAATTCCAATAATTTACTTCACACCGCGCGGTCAAAAATTCGACCAGCCGATGGCGGAAAAATTCTCTGAAAAATTCGACCGCATGATTCTCGTTTGCGGGCATTATGAAGGCGTCGATCAGCGCTTCATCGATGCGCTCGTCGATTTCGAAATTTCGCTCGGTGATTTCGTCCTGACGGGCGGTGAGCTACCGGCACTCGTTTTCATCGACGCGGTTGCGCGGCTCATTCCCGGAGTCGTCGGTAAAAATGAAAGCACTGCGGAAGAAAGTTTCTCGAAGAGGCTCGATCGTAAAAAAGAATATCCGCACTTCACGCGACCAGAAAATTTTCGCGGCATGAAAGTTCCGGAGATTTTACTCACGGGCGATCACGGCAAAATCGAAAACTGGCGGCGTAAAAATTTGCAATGAAAACACTGAATGAACTTTTTGCCGAATTTGAAAAAACCGGGCGGCTGACGCTGCGGATTAAAGTTATTCCGAAGTCAGTCGAGAACGCCATCGTCGGATTTCTCGATGAGGAGACGCTCAAGATTCGCGTCGCGGCGACACCGGAAAAAGGTAAAGCGAACGCCGAGCTGAAAAAATTTCTCGCTGGCGAGTTCGGCGTTCCGCGGGAAAATGTGACGATTCTCTCTGGCGCGGCTGATTCGCTCAAATTGATTCGTCTCGAGAAATGAAGTTCACCGACTCGCTCGAGCTCGAAAAATTTTTGCGCCAAAATAATTTGCGCGCCGACCACGCGCTTGGTCAGAATTTTCTTGTGGATGCCACAGTGCTCGACAAAATTTTGGCAGCGGGCGAATTGCAAAAATCCGATGTGGTCGTCGAGGTCGGAGCTGGACTGGGAATTTTGACGCGTGCGCTCGCGCAGAAAGTTCAAAAAGTCGTGGCGCTCGAATTCGATAATAAAATTTTTCCGACGCTGCAAAAAAATCTTGCCGACCTGGGAAATGTTGAGCTCCAAAATATCGACGTCCGTCATTTCACTCCACCGCATCAGAATTTCAAACTCATCGCGAATATTCCTTATTATCTGACTTCGCCGATTCTCCGTAAATTTTTTCTCGAAAATCAGCCGCCGCAGATCGCGGTGCTGCTCGTCCAAAAAGAAGTTGCGCAAAAAATTTGCGAGGCAAAAAAGCTGTCACTACTGGCACTCGAAGTCCGCATTTTCGGTGAGTCGGAAATTGTCGCGCTGGTCCCGCCGCAGAGTTTTCTGCCACCGCCGAAAGTCGATTCGGCGATTCTGAAAATCACGCTCAAACAAAGTCCGGAAATTCCGCGCGCTGACCTTGTAGATTTTTTTGAAATTGTGCGCGCCGGATTTCGCGCCCCGCGCAAAAAAATTCGCGGTAGTTTCGCGGCTGGATTCACCGGAAAAAAAGCCGTTGCCGAAAAGATTATCGCGCAGGCGGGTATTGATCTAGATTTGCGTCCCGAAGATCTCCAAATTTCTGACTGGCAAAAAATCCTTGTCGCCAGCCGTAAGCTTAGAGATTGAGCTTATTTTTTCGCGCGCATTTTTTTCTCGATTTGTTTTTCGACGAGCTCGGTGATGACGCGTGCTTTAGAAAAGAGGAAAGTCAAAAATTTCGTCGGCTGAATCAAGACATCGTTCGCACGCCGCGCTGTTTTTTTCAGTGTCTGCGTCAATTCACCGAGGTCGCGCAAAATAAAAATCGCGTAAAAGAGTGCAATCGACAGGAAAAGCGCGACGAGTCCGATTGAGGCGGCGAGGACGACATTTAAAATGTCGGAAGAAGTGGCAAACATCGAACACAAATTTAGCTCAAAAAATTTACCTACGCAAATTTACTTGCCGATTTTTTTCAAAATAATTTCATTTACTTTGGCTGGATTGGCTTGGCCTTTCGAGAGTTTCATCACTGTGCCGACGAGCGCGCCGAGCGCGCGGTCTTTGCCATTGCGAAAATCCTCAATCGCGGCTGGATTGGCGGCGATGGACTGCTCGACCAATTTCTCGAGCTCACCGGAATCCGAAATTTGCTCGAGACCTTTTTCTTTCAGAATCTCGTCAACTAATTTTCCGCTCGCCCACATTTCCGGGAAGACTTCTTTACCGATTTTGCCGCTGATTTCACCACTCACAATTTTTTTCACGAGTGCGCCTAAGTTTTTGGCTGTGATTTTTTGTTCCTCAATTTTCAAACTGGCTTCTTTCATCTTGGCGAGCAGCTCGCTCAGGATCCAGGCGGCCGATTTTTTTGCGTCGCCGGAAATTTTCACGACCGTCTCGAAGTAGTCCGCCAAATTTTTCGATTCGGTCAGATTCAGCGCGTCGTCCTCGGTGATGCCGAATTCTGCGACAAATCTTTCTCGGCGCGCGAGTGGCAACTCAGGCAGTTCGGCGCGCAATTTTTCGACAAAATCTTTTTTCAAAACAAGCGGTGGAATGTCGGGCTCAGGAAAATAGCGGTAATCCGCGGCTGACTCTTTCGCGCGCATCAAAAATGTTTCGCCCAAATCATCGTCCCAGCCGACGGTCGAATCACCGGTCGGCGGTGTGCCTGCCGCCCATAATTTTTTCTGCCGTCCGATTTCGAAATCAATCGCGGATTCAAGTGCTTTGAAAGAATTCAAATTTTTAATCTCCGCGCGCGGATTCAATTTCTCTGTCCCGACTTCGCGTAGGCTGACGGACGCGTCGAAGCGCATCTCGCCCTTGAAAAGATCGGCGCCAGAGCTGCCGACGAATTGCAGAATTTTTTGAATCTCTTCCGCGTAAATTTTCGCCTCGGCGGCGCTGCGCAAATCCGGCTCACTGACGATTTCCATCAGCGGCGTGCCGGCGCGATTGTAATCACAAAGGCTGAAATTGCCGACGTGCGTGAGTTTGCCCGCGTCATTTTCGAGATGCAGGCGCGTGATGCCGATTACTTTTTCCGCGCCATCTAGGCGAATCGTGACTTTGCCCTGGACCGAAATCGGCTCGTCGAATTGGGAAATCTGATAACCGTAAGGCAGATCCGGATAAAAATAATTTTTGCGGTCGAATTTCGATTTCGCCGGAATCGTGCAGTCGAGAGCGAGCGCAGCTTTCACACCAAGCTCAAGCGCTTTTTTATTCGGTGCGGGTAATGTCCCAGGATGGCCGCAACAAATCGGACAAACTTTCGAATTGGGCGCTGCACCAAAAGCATCGTTGTCGCAGCTGCAAAACATCTTCGTTTTCGTCGCGATCTGCGCGTGAATTTCGAGACCGATAATTGCTTCAAGTTGCACCGGGGCATTTTATCAAACCGCTGCTTTTTTGCAGAATTCGATAATTTTTCCCGGAATGTCGACATCGCCCGCTGCCTCCATCAGACCGTGGAATTCGACACCGGAATTTACTTCGACGACTTGCAGCCCGGATTTCGTCTCGACGAGATCGACACCGAGCAGCGCTGGTTTGTCTGCGACGGCTGCCGCGGCGGATTTCACCAGCTTCTCGAAATCGGCAGTAACCGCGAAGCGCTCGACGGCTGCGCCGCGCGCGGTATTCGTAATCCAGTGCTCGGATTTGCGGCGCATCGCTGCGACGATTTCATCACCAATCACGACCGCACGAATATCGCTGCCATTTTTTTTCTCGATGAATTCCTGAATGTAAAAAATCTGCGAGTGCGTGATTCCGCCCAAAACGGTTTTGTGTTCAAGGACGGTTTCCGCCGCATCGCGGTCGTTGATTTTACTCAGCATGCGACCCCAGCTGCCGACGACCGGCTTCAGTACGACAGGATAACCCCAGGCTTCAATCGTTGCGAGCGCTTGCTCCTCGTCGAAGCAAACTTTCGTGCGTGGAGTCGGTACGCCGTTTCGCGCGAGCTCGATCGAGGTCAAAAATTTATCGCCGCAAATCTCAATCGTCCGGAAATCATTGACGACTTTCACGCCGCGTGCGCCCAAAAATTTCGCAATGTAAAAATTCTTAGTGTGCGAGACGCTGCGAAGCAGCACGACATCGCAGTCCAGAATTGGCAGATTTTCGTGGAGGTCGAGTGCGACTTCGTTGTCACGAATTTTCACCAGCTCAATCTCCGGATCATTTTCCGCCGCAGCAAAAAGGGCTTTTTCTTCGATGCGCGGATGGGAGTAAAAAATTCCTAGTTTCATATCATAGAGCGTAAAACATGGAGCATGAAACAGCTAAAAACTGTGAATGAATTTTACAATGAAAACCAAATATTTCAAGCCCCCTGTTCCCTAATTTCGAAACTACTTTGGGATTGAGCTACGCCAAATTTAGCTTCATGTTCCAAGTTCCATGTTCCATGACCTACGCAAAGCTGACGATAAATTTTTCCAGCGCGAGTGCGAATTCACCCGGGTTTGTCGACGAATAATTCAGCCGCCCGGTTTTCATCGCGACATCGATGGCGAGTAATTTCGCATGCGCTGTCAGCAGCTCCGCTTCCGAAAAATTGCGCGCCTGCTGCAAAGAATTTTGTACGACGAAAGGATGTAGTTTTAATTCGCGGGCAATCTCGGCGGGCGGGAGATTGCGTGCGGCAAGCGCATTCAAATTCAGCAAAATTCGAAATTGGCGCACGACCATAAAAAAAATTTGCACCAAGTTTTCGCCGCGGTCGACGATGTCGTGGAGGTCGGCGAGCGCGCTCTCGATGCGGCGCGCGCCAATCGCGTCAGTCAAATTAAAAACCGAAACGTGCAGATTGGGATGCGTGAGCGCGCGTACGTCGGCGCGCGAAATTTTCCCAGCACCCGAGAAGGTTTTGAGTTTCGCGAGCTCGTTCACTGCTGCGGCGCAATCGCCGAGGGTGAAAGTCGCGAGCAATTCCACCGCTGCCGGCTCAATCGCCAAACCGGCACGCGCGATTTCTGCCGCGAGCCACTTCTTGAATTCTGCCGGTTTCGGCGGCGCGAATTCTTTCACTGTGCCGTTATCGCGGAAAGCTTTGAAAAGTTTTGTGCGCGCGTCCGCTGCTTTCGCTGTCACGATGAGCGTCGTATATTCCGGTACGTTCACGACGAAATTTGCGAGTCGCTCAGAAGATTTTTTGAAATCGAAATCGCGGACGATGACGAGCCGCGCATTACCCAAAAATGGCGGCGTCTCAGCTGCGGCGATGATTTTGCCTTCGTCGCTTTCGCGTGCTTCCAAAATGGCGAGATTGAGATCGCCCTGTTGCTGCTTGAATTCTGCGACAAGCCGCTGAACTTCTTTCTGAATCAGAAAATTATGTTCGCCAAAAAAAAGTAGCGCGGGCATTTTAAATTTTGGAAAATTTAGATTTGGGTTTGCGGATGTGTCCGCCTTTCAGCAGTTGAATAAAAATTTTCGCGAGCTCTGGATCGAATTGTTTACCGCTGCCAATCTCGAGTTCGCGAATGGCTTCGAGGCGATTCATTTTGCGACCGTAGCTGCGGCGGGTAATCATCGCGTCGTAAGCGTCGGCGATGGCGACGATGCGCGCTTCGAGCAGAATTTTTTTGCCGACGATACGGTCAGGGTAGCCCGAGCCGTCCCAGCGTTCGTGGTGCTCACGGATGGCTGCTGCCGCGGCTTCCAAAAATTTGGCCGACGAGACAATTTTCGCGCCGATACTTGGATGGTTTTCCAGCTCGCGCGTTTCGCTTTCGCTGAGTGCGGTGCGTTTTTGTAAAACTGACTGATCGACGGCAACTTTGCCGACATCGTGCAGCAGTCCGGCGTAGCGCAGATTGGTGAGCGTTTTCTTCTTCAGACCGAGCGCGCGTCCGAGCTTCACCGCATAGCCTGCGACGCGGACAGAGTGACCGCGTGTGTAAATGTCTTTTTCTTCGATGCTTGTGACGAGCGCAGAAATCAATTCGAAATGTGCTCGCTGTTCTTTTTCGCGCAGCTCTTGGTTATCGCGGACTTTTTCTTCGAGCGAGTTGGAATATTTTTTTAGCTGAGTCGTCGCTGCGTTCACTTCTTTTTTTAGTTTGCGGTTGAAGCTTTCGATCTCCGCGCCCGCGCGAGCTTTAGCTACACCATTTTCGATTTGATCGCCGAGTGTGAGAAAAAAATCAAAATCACTTTTGCGGAATTTTTGTTGCTGGTCGTGTTCTGCGAAAATCATTCCCAAAATGTGTTTTCTGCCGATGAGCGGAATCAGGAGCGCGTTTCCGATTTTGAATTTTTGCAGCTCAGCGAACATTTTTTTCTGCGTATCAACCATGATGACTCGCCGCGCGCGTCCGATTTGTTCGATTTGATGCGGCAAATTGAGAGCCCTGGTTAGGTCGAGGATTTTGGCAGCCAATTCCTTTTCGAATTTTTGGGAATGCGCCACAATTTTTAATTCATGATTTCCATTGCGTGCGAAAATCAAGACGCGCCTGAAAGCGAGTTCACTTCGGAAAATGGAAACGATTTTGTGAAAAATTTGCTGTTCATTTTTCGCTGTGCGCAGAATCTCCGAAATTTTATTAATCGCAGCGAGCTGACGAATGTAGTCGAGCGCGAAAGTGCCCTGCTCCTCAATTTTTTGTAAATTTAATTTGCGTTCTGCGAATGAGTGAATTTGCTCATTTTTTTCGCCTGCGCAGACGAAGCGATTACGTCCGGTGTGTTTCGCATGATAGAGAGCGTCATCGGCGAGACGCATCAAATCTGTGAGCGAAGCAACTTCGGGGTGCGGCAAGCTGATGCAGCCGATGCTAGCGGTGTGTCCGGTTGTTTTTTTAATTTTGCGCAGAATTCTTTGCAGGGCTTGATCGCGCTTGGCCTTGCTAAGGTTGCGAATCAAAAACGCAAATTCGTCGCCAGCGAAGCGCGCAGCGAATTCGATATCCTGATCTTTTTTTAAAATTGCGCCGAGCCTGGTGAGTAGCTGATCTCCGGCGGTGTGACCGCGGGTGTCGTTGACGTGTTTCAAAAAATCGATGTCGAGCATTGCGTAAATAAAAGATTTATTTTTGCGGTGCAAACGTTCGCTTAAAACTTTTTGCAGAAAGCGGCGATTGGGCAGGCCGGTCAGCTGATCGTAGTGCGCTAGCTTTTCCAAAATTTCGTTTTTCGTTTTTAACTTTTTCGTCGCTTCATCAATTTTGTTTTTCAGTTCGCGATTTACAGCCTTGATTTTTTCATCGGTAATCACGCGGCTCAAAACCAGCGCGATGTGATTCACAAACGGCATGATTTTGGTTTCGCTGTCTCTCAAATCAATCTTGCGTCCAGAAAATAAATTATCGACCGAGACTACGCCCAAAAGTTTTTTGCCGGCTAGCATCGGGAAACCGACGGTATAGCTTGAATTGAAGTCACCAAAAAACTTTTTCAAAAGCGGCATCGTCGTGTTGCGATAGGGCTTTTTTTCCTTTAAGTAGGAAACATAATCACTGGGCAAAACTTTGCCGTCGAGCGAGGTCTGGGCTTTTTGAAATTCGGTGTCCGGTAAGTAGCTCGCCTTCGCGCCGTAATAAATTTTGCGATCTTCATCGATGAGCCAAACTCGCACGCGGTCGAAACCAAGTTTGCGAAAAATTCGAATCGTGAAATCAATCACGTCCTTTTTACTGCGTGCTGCGCGGAGTGTTTCGCCCGTAATTTTGAGGTCGTGCAAAACAGACTTGGCTTCGTCGGCATTTGTATCGCGAGAGTCTTTCACCGCTTGATTTTATGGTTTCCAGCTGCCGACTTCAACAAACTCCGCTAAAATCCTCGCATGTTTGCCACGATTCAAAAGATAGTTTCCGACGCACTTCCTGCGAAAATCGACTTCACGCTCGAGACACCGCCGGATTCGCAATTTGGCGATCTCGCGACGAATGCGGCGCTGATTCTCGCTAAACAACTCGGTAAGAACCCACGCGAGCTGGCGACCGAAATTGCTGCGAAAATTTCCGCGAGCGAGCTAGTGGCGAAAACTGAGATTGCCGGTCCGGGATTTATCAATATATTTCTAAAAGACTCGGTAATCTGGGAAGCGGCGCGCCAAAAAATCGAACCAAAAGAAGTAAGCAAAAATTCTCCTTTGATCGTCGTCGATTTCGGTGGCGAGAATATCGCGAAGCCGATGTCAGTCGGGCATCTTCGTTCTAACATCATCGGACAAGCTCTCTGCAATATCTACAAATTCATCGGCTGGCGTATCGTCGGCGATAATCACCTCGGCGATTGGGGCACACAGTTTGGAAAGCTAATCGTGGCGTGGAAGAAATGGGCAGGAGATAAAGATCCGACAGAGGCGACGATTCAAGAGTTAAATGATTTGTACGTTCGCTTTCATGAGGAGGCGGAGAAGAATCCAGAGTTAGAGGATGAAGCAAGGGAAACTTTCGCAAAATTAGAAAAAGACCAATTAGATTTTTTGGCGACAAAATCAGTAGATGAGAAACGCAGGATAAAAGCTGAAAGCAGAGAATGGGCTTTGTGGACAGAGTTTATAAAAAATAGCATGAGAGAGTTTTATAAAACTCGTCAAAGACTTGGGGTTCAATTTCCTGAAAAAAATTTTCCCGAAGATGAAAACGGAAATCTTTTAATATGGGATCAATGGAATCAGGTAATTCCATATTATTGTCAGATTGGAGAAAGCGATTATTTGCAAGATTTAGCGAAAAATATTGAAGAGCTACTTGATGGTAAAGTTGCCCAAGAAAGTGAAGGCGCCATAGTCGTTTCTTTTGAAGAAGAGGGTTGGGGACCATTACTTTTTCGTAAATCAGATGGCTCGACTTTGTATGCTACGCGTGATTTGGCTGCGATTGAATTTCGAATTAAAAATTTCAATCCTCAAAAAATAGTCTATGCGGTTGGCTCAGACCAAGAACTTTATTTTAAGCAACTTTTTAAGGTGGCTAATGATTTTTTCCCGAAAGGTGATGAACCATTGAAAGTTCCCGAATTGGTTCACGCGAAGTTTGGGATGGTGCGGTTGCCAGAGGGGAAGATGAGCACGCGGAAAGGACGCGTGATTAGATTGGAAAAATTACTCGATGAGGCACACGAGAAAATGGTAAAAATTTTAAAAGATAAGAGCCCTGATTTATCGCCGGAAGAGCGAGAAGTGCTCGCCGAGCAAATCGGAATAGGAGCGGTCAAATTCGCCGACCTCGGTCACGGTCGCGAGTCCGATATTACTTTCACTTGGGAATCCGCTCTTTCCTTCGAGGGTTACGCTGCGCCGTATCTCATGTACACCCATGCTCGCGCTTGCTCCATTTCACGCAAAGCCGGCGAATTTACTCTGCCGCAAAACATTGAAAAATTCTCCACTCCGATTGAGAGACAGCTCGCCTTAAAATTAGACAAATTCGTAGGAGTCGTCGAAGAAGCTGCACAGAGCTATCACCTCCATCTCATCGCGACTTACATTTATGAGCTGGCGCAAGATTTCAATAACTTCTATCACAAATCTCGCGTGCTGAACGCTGAGAGTGAAGAACTCAAACGACTGCGTCTCGGTTTGGTGAAGCAGACAGCGGGAATCATAAAAACAGGACTTGGGCTGCTCGGTATCGAGGCACCTGAAAAAATGTAACCGCAGTAGAAACGTTGCATGCAACGTTTCTACGAATTATTTACGGATTGGTATTTTTTTGGATCCCCGCTTTCGCGGGGATGACAAAATGAGGGCGGGGACGACAAATGGTAGCGCCGAAGTGACGAATGGATTTACGAGAATTTTAATTCAAGTGAAATCGGGCAGTGGTCGCTGCCTAAGACTTCATTGTGGATTTCGGCGCGCGTGATATTTTTGCGCAGTTCGGCCGAGACGAAAAAACTGTCGATACGCCAGCCGACATTCCGCTCGCGCGCGCCTGAGCGCACACTCCACCAGGAATATTTCACTTCGTTCGGATGCAGTTCGCGAAACGTGTCGAGATAATTTTTGGCAATTAATTTATCAAGCCACTTGCGCTCAATCGGCAGGAAACCAGAAATTTTTTCATTCTCCTGCGGTCGAGCGAGATCAATCTCGCGGTGGGCGGTATTAATATCGCCACAAAAAACGATTGGTTTCTGCTTGCGCAGTTTTTCAATCAGCTTCAAAAATTCCTCGTAAAATTCAAGTTTAAAACGCAGACGCGCGTCGCTCATTTTTCCATTTGGAAAATAAACATTCAGAAAATAAAACTCAGGAAATTCGGCGAGCAAGATGCGACCCTCGCCATTTAAAACTGGCGCAGTGAATTCAGTTTGAACTTTGAGTGGCTCAATTTTCGCGTAAAGCGCGACGCCGGAATAGCCAGGTCGAGCTGCGGAATTCCAAAAGCTGCGGTAGCCATCGGGCGTGAGCAGATTCGCGCCGAGCTGATTCGGCGCGGCTTTCGTTTCCTGAATCGCGATGAGATCGGCAGGCGATTTCGCGAGCCATTCGAGAAAACCCTTTTTCGCGACGGCGCGAATTCCGTTGACGTTCCACGAAATGAGAGAAGTGGATTTCATTTAATTGAATAATGTCACGATTTTAATCGAATAGATTAGAGCACATAGAAGCACTTGGTGACATTTTTATAACTGGTCCTTTCAGGTCGGCTTGCATACAAAATAACATTTTAGATTCAGATCTTTTGATATAGCACCTAATGATTCTTGGATCATCAATTTTGAATTCGGTTTCCTCGATTAGCTTTTGTAAGCAATCGACGAATGAATCTCTCTGGGAGATAATTTTTTCATCTTCGAATTTAAGCTTCAAATTATCCAGAACAATCAATAACCTTCTCATCACATCATCGCGGAGAAAGACTGGTGGTAAGCCACGAATTTGCCCACCTCTTTCAGAAACCGAAAGAAAATTATTTACGAAGGTAAAAATATGATTAAAAGAGACGCCCCTGTCTCGTCCATCGCTATGAGTAATAAAATTTGAAAGATCTAATAAGATTTGATCTTTAGAAAAACATGGTCTTAGCCATACAAACAATAAGCCGATATCGCTGCAGGTGAAATTACCATCTGTAATTTTATTGATAATTTCTTGGATTTTCTCAGTTTTCATTTGTTCGGATTCTAAAATAGTTTTTGATGACAAAAACCTTTGGCGGAGGGGGTGGGGATCGAACCCACGAGACCCTTGCGGGTCTGACAGTTTTCAAGACTGTTGCCATCGACCACTCGGCCACCCCTCCGTGCGGATGATTTTACAATAAAAGAATGCAGAAACGCGATTGATTATGTTGCTACCGAGAGGGATGACAGTTATGAATATTTTTCAGCTGATTCAGTTTTCACAAAGCTCAGAAAAATCATCGCGAGTATAGTCAGTCCGAGCGAGACGACGAAGGGAATTGTCATGCCGAAAGTGTCCCAAAGAATTCCCGCGCCGAGCGAAGCGGGTAGAGCCGCCAAGCCGACTGCCATCTGATAACCGCCGAGTGCGCTGGCGCGTAGGTCGGGTGGAGCGAGTTCTGCGACGAAAGCTTTTTGAACCGGTTGCAGCGCGCCCTGGTGTAGACCGTAGGCTATGAAGATTGCGATGATCGCGACAAAGCCATTCAAAAAAATCGCGCTGACACAAACCAGAATCCAGCAAAATAGCGCGAGCAAAAAAACCGGCTTGCGTCCGATGCGGTCGGCGAGTTTGCCGAATGGCAGCGAGGTGAGTGAGGCGATGGCTGTGAACGCGAGGTAGAGCATTGGCAGAGTCGCTGGCGCGAAGCCTTCGTTTTTCGCGAAGATCAAAAGGAAAGAATAGCTGAAGGCGCCGCTGGCGAAAATCACGCTTGCCCACAAAACGATTTGAAAATTGCGCGAGAGATGGCGAAAACTAATGCCTTTGAAAACTTTTAGCTTCGCGACGGGCCGTTCTTTCACGAAAAATAAAATTAGTGCGACGCTCAAAAATGACGGAATCGCGGCGAGCAGAAACAGATGCTGGTAGCCCAAATAATTCAGCAAAAAAATCGTCGTCAAAATTCCGCAGACCGCGCCGAGATTATCCATCATCCTGAGCAGTCCGAAATTGCGACCGCGATTGCGGTCGGTCGAAAGATCAGCGACGATGGCGTCGCGTGGCGCGCCGCGCATTTTGCCCGCACGATCGAGGATGCGAAAGGGAATCAGCCAAGGCCAAAATTTGGTGAAGGCGTAGCCAAGTCGCGAGATGCCGCCGAAGAGATAACCCGTCCAAATAAAAACTTTGCGCCGCTGCCATTTGTCAGAAAAATAGCCGCTCACGGCTTGCGAGATACTCACGATGGCGTCGCCGATGCCGTCGACCAGACCGAGCACGCTCATGTCAGCGCCGAGCACGGTCGTCACAAAAATCGGCCAAATCGGATAAATCATGTCGCTGCCGAAATCATTCAAAAACGAGGCGGCGGCGAAAGTGCGAATTTCGGTCGAAGTTTTGGGTTTCGACTTCTCCATTTTTTAATTGCCGAGGGCGCGCCAGACTAGCTCTGCGATGAAGCCGCGATTTTCGGCTTTGTCGTAATCTTTCGCTTCACCAGTACGCAGAACATCTTTCGCGAGTGCGGCATTCACGAAGGGCGTGTACCAAGCCCCGCTCGTCGCAGTCACTGGCCAACCGAAAGCACTCACTAGAATTTTCAGTGCTTCGGCGCGATTGATCGGATTAGCCGGTCGGAATTTGCCGTCAGAATATCCGCCCACCCAGCCGCGCGATTTTGCGTAGCAAATATAGGGCGCGAACCATTCGCTGCCGACATCCGGAAAGCAATTCGTGCCGGAGATGGCGAGATTTTTGTCTTTGGTCGCACCGACCAAAATTTTCAAAAACTCTGCGCGATTAATTTGCAGATCTGCTCCGAAAGTTCCATTCGCATAGCCGGCAATTATTCCGAGTTTAGTCAGTCCGAGGATTGCGGCGAGGTGCGCGTTCGTTGGCGAGATATCCGAAAAAGGTGATTGGATGATATTGACGCCGACATCGCCCGTCGTCCAAGAAACGAAGACGCGTGAACCGTCGTCTTTCACAAATGAGTAGGTGCGACTTTTTTGCATTTCAGTTGGCGCTTTCGGCAAACCGAAAACCGAGCTGCCCGCTGCCTTGTAATTTGCTTCTGGATTAAAACAGCTAGTCGCAATCGGGCAATAATTCTCTCCGCTCATTGTGAGGTTTTCGAATTTTGCGCCGACGAGCGAGTGGGCGAGATTATTCCAAGTCGTGACGGCTTCGTCGGGAAGCGCAAACCCCGCGATATTTGAATAGCTGACGCGCTTCACATCTGATCCGAGCAACATCACGAGTTCCTTAATCGCGAAATTACTTTGTTCGGTCGTGCTCACCGCGGCTTGGTCTTCGTATTGCGTCGGCGAGAAACCGAAACCGGTCACCCAGATTGGTTTTTCGCAGCCGGCATCTTTCAGAATCTGGCGGTAAAAATTCACCCACTGCTCGACGGTGTAATTGGCATTCTTCTCCGCATTGACTTCATCCGGTGCGACGCCGAAGTGGAAAGGGTGGAAGGCGAGCACATCGAATTTTTCGCAGGCGCCGTCGAGCTTCAAAAAGGCTTTCAACCAAGCGTAATCGTAACCACCGAGACTACCGAGAACTGTGTCGGTCGTTTTGTCTGTCAGCTCGCCGAGGGTTTTGTCCAAGAAATCAGAATAATTCAGTGCGCGCGCCGTGGTCGTGAGACCGAGTCCGCGCGACTCCCTATTGGGCATGTCGCAAATCTCATTCGCAAAAATCGTGCGATCGGCATTGCGATAAAACATCACCGCTTGATTGTCGCTGTCCCAACAGCCGGTGATGACGCGGGGGTTTTGCTCGTCAATCTGAATATTGCCGGCGGAGTCGATGATGAGATCGACAGGCGTCGCCGCCAAAACAGGCGCGAATGAAAGGACGAACGCGAGGAAAGAGGTGAGTGCTTTTTTCATGCGCCGATTCTAGAACAAATTTTGTGTTCTATCAATCGAGCTCATTACTCCAAGCTAGTCGGCAATCTTCTCACCAAGGAGAGAATGAATTTTGGCTTTATCCTCTTCGGATTTGAAAACGATCAAATCTACTTTTTTGGATTGTTTAGCACTATTTGGGCAAGCTTGCCCCCTCAAAGAACATTTTTTATCGTCGCCGACCATTGGGCATTTGAGATCTTCAAATCTTTCTAAAGTTAGTGAATCTAAGTCAGGTATTGCCAAGGTTATAATCTCGTTACCCTCGAGTGCTTCGCACAAAAGAATTCTGACATGCCCTATTATTGCTAGCTCCTTTAGCTGAGCCGAGCCAAGCTTGAGTGAATCAGGCATAAAAATTAAAAATAAAATAAGTTGACATATTAACTTACAATTTTTAATTGTCAAGTTTAGAATTCAATGCGTTCGCCGACGGAGTCTCGGCGGTATTTGCCGAATTCGACCAGTTTCAGTGCGCGTTCGCCCTCGATGATTGGTCCTTCGCGGCAGACGCAGAAACCAGAGTCGTCCATCGCGCAGCTGCCACAGACGCCGATGCCGCACTTCATCATGCGTTCCAAACTCAGCTCGCTCGGGACTTTCGCGTCTTGGCAAATTTGCGCGACTTTTTGCAGCATCAATTCCGGACCGCAAGAGAAGACGGCGTCGACCCCCCCAGAAATCTGGGGGGTTAATTTTCCCTGTTTCTCTAGAATTTTCGCGAGCAGGTCGGTCGTGAAGCACTGCGTGCCGCGGCTACCGTCATCCGTAGCGATCGAAACTTTCGCTCCCATTTTCGCGGCGTATTTTTCACCAAATAAAAATTTTTTCGAGCGTGCGCCGATGATGAAATTAACTTCGCAATGCTCAAGTCGTTCCGCCAAGCCGAGGAGTGGTGCGACGCCGAAGCCACCGCCGACTAAGACCACTTTCTTTTTTTTCAAGACGGAGAAGCCGCGACCGAAGGGTCCGCGAATTCCGACTGGCGCGCCGACTTTTTGACTCGTCAGTTTTTTCGAAAATTCACCGATGGCGGAGACTGTGATGCGAAACTCGCCTGTTTTCGTGCGCCAAATTCCGTACGGTTTTTCTTCCACGCGCGGCAGCCAGACCATTACAAACTGTCCGGGTGCGAAGTCAAAATTTCCCTTGAAAACAAGTGTTTTAATGCCATCAGCTTCGGCGATGACTTTCTGAATTTCGTAAACGGTGGGAAGAGTCTCGGACAATTTAAAATTTTAAATTTAAAATTTTGATTAGGTATTTATTTACAGGAGCGAGACGAGAGAATATTTTCATAGCTTTGGACTTACTGGATTCCCACTTCCGTGGGAATGACAATGAAGGTGGGGAATGACAACTATATTCTATGGGCGAGGCCGATGAGGTCGGCGACCTTTTTAATTTTTTTGCGCTCACAGAATTTGGCAATTTCGCGTGTGATTTCGGCAAAAATTTCGGGACCGTCTTTCGCAGCTGAGCCGATGCCGACGAGGGTCGCGCCAGCCTCTAAAAATTCAATCGCGTCGCGACCGCTTGCAACTCCGCCCACGCCGATGATTGGAATTTTTACTGCCTGGAAAATTTCGAAAATCGCTTTGACCGCGAGTGGGCGAATCGCCGGCCCGGACAGTCCGCCGAATTTATTCGCCAGGATTGGCGCTGCGGTCTCGATGTCGATGACCATGCCGGGACCGACAGTATTGATTGCCGTGATTGCGTCGGCGCCTGCGGCTTCGACAGACCGTGCGATTTCAGCGATACTCGCAACATTCGGTGAAAGCTTCACTGCGAGCGGAATTTTTCCAATCTGTTTTTTCACAATTTTCACCGCGGCGGCGGCGTCATTTACGCTGCAGGCGAAAGGCTGACCGAATTCACTCGCGACATTCGGACACGAAATATTCAGCTCAATTAAGTCCGGTTTCAGCTCCGCGACAGCTGCGGCGGTTTCACCGAATTCTTTTAAATTACTCGCGGCGATGCTCGCGAAAAGTGGCTTCTGTGACAGCTTGCGGAAATTCGCGAACTCGATGCGCGCCTCCTCGATCCCGCCGTGCGGCAGACCGACGGCGTTGATGAGATTTCCGCCGCCGAGATTGAGGACGGTCGGATTTCGGTGGCCGGGATGCCTCTGGAGCCAAACTGACTTCGAAGTGACTGCGCCTGCTCCGGATTTCGCGACACTAGCTAGGCTGGCGCCAGTCGTACCTAAAATACCGCTCGCTAGCACAAGAGGATTTTCGAGCTTAATTCCGAGGAATTTTGTTGCTAGTTGCATCTCGCTGATTTTAACAAAAATTTTCACCAAAAAATCTATTTTTTAGCAAGCCAAATAGGGTGAGTTTCGAGTAAATTTATGCTACAATTCTCCGATGTCGGATAAAACTTTTAACCATTAATTTTTTGATGTTTAATAATTTTGATAAATTCACGAAAGAAGCAAAGCGTGCGCTTATCGTCGCTCAAGACCAGGCGCGTGCAGCTGGACTTTCGTATGTTGGGACTGAGCATATTTTGCTCGGAATACTGACGCAACCCGAATCGCTTGGCGCTTCGGTTTTACTCGGTTTCGGCGTGACTGCCGAAAACGTAAAATTGGTTTTACAGACGGTCGGCCGTACGCCGGCGAATCGCCCGGCAGACTCGACTGAGTCGGGCAGCCTTTCCGGATTTGCCAAAAAAGTAATCGAAGACGCAATCCGAACTGCGTACCGTTTCAATCACTCTGCTGTCGGGACGGAACACTTACTCTACGCGTTGGTTAGCCAGGAAAATACTGCCGCGACAGTCATTCTCGAGAACATGAAAATTCGCGCGGCGGACGTGCGCAAACAAATCGAAGAAATTTTTCGCGATGCGAGCGACGCTCAATCCATTCCGAAAAATGTCCATCCGCTCGAGATTCTCTTTGGTTCGTTGCAGCAGGTGATTTCACGGCAAAATCAAAACCAAAATTTTGACGATGCCTACGCGCACAAAGACTCGCCTGAAAATAATAATTTTGCGCCACCGCCGAATACTCCGCGCCAGAAATCCAAAACACCTGCGCTTGATTATTTCACGACAGATCTGACTGCCGAAGCACGTGCTGGCAAACTTGATCCAGTCGTCGGACGTGAGAATGAGATTTCGCGCATGATCGCGATTTTGAATCGTAAAACGAAAAATAATCCAGTGCTTACTGGTGAGCCGGGTGTCGGTAAGACCGCAGTGGTAGAAGGTTTAGCTCGGGCAATCGTGGCGGAAAAAATCCCAGCGTCGATGCTCGACCGCCGCGTCTTGATGATTTCTATGACCGCGCTCGTTGCAGGCACGAAGTATCGCGGTGAATTCGAAGAGCGTTTTAAGAAAGTCATTGATGAGGCGACGAAATTTTCCGGAGAAGTTATTCTTTTTCTCGATGAATTGCACACAGTCATCGGGACTGGCGCAGCAGAAGGCTCGCTCGATGCAGCGAATATTTTGAAGCCGGCACTTGCCCGCGGCAAAATCCAAGTTATCGGTGCGACGACGCTTGATGAATTCCGCAAACATGTCGAGAGCGACAAAGCTCTAGCGCGGCGTTTTCAGCCAGTTATGGTTCCGGAGCCAAGCGAGGAAGATTCGATCAAGATTCTAGAAGGCTTGCGCGAAAGTTTCGAAAAGCACCACAATTTGAAAATTGAAGACGCCGCGCTCGTTACTGCCGTCAAAATGTCGAAACGCTATGTGCCGGATCGCTTCCTGCCAGACAAGGCGATTGACCTCATCGACGAAGCGGCGAGTCTCAAGGGTGTCGCGCGGCGTGGTGATTCCCGTGAAATCAAAAAACTGAAAGACGAACTCGCGAAATTAATTTCGCAAAAAGAGGCGGCTGTTTCAGGTCAAAATTACGAAGTCGCTGCGAATTTGCGTGCGCGTGAACTCCAAATCAAAAACGAAATCGAAGCGTCCAAAAATTCCACTCCCATCGTCAAAAATGGCGAGTCGCCAGTCGTGACAGCAGAGGATGTCGCGAAAGTCGTCGCGAGTGCGACGGGCGTACCGGCGGGCGAATTGCTCGCGGAGGATGTCATTCGCCTGAAAGACCTCGAGAAAACTTTAGCGACGCGCATCGTCGGTCAAAAAAACGCAGTGCATTCTGTCGCGCAGGCGGTGCGCCGCAGTCGCGTCGGCATCGCTGCGCCGAATCGTCCGATTGGCTCATTCATCTTTCTCGGTCCGACGGGCGTCGGCAAAACTGAGCTGGTCAAAACTTTGGCGCGTGAAGTCTATGGTTCTGAAGATGCGCTGATCAAGATTGACATGTCGGAGTTTGCCGAACGGCATTCTTCGAGTCGCCTAGTTGGTGCGACGGCTGGCTATGTCGGTTACGAAGAGGGCGGAGAATTGACCGAAAAAGTCCGCCGCCGACCTTACTCGGTCGTCTTGTTTGACGAAGTCGAAAAGGCGCACCACGATTTCCAAAATCTGCTTTTGCAAATTCTCGAAGACGGTCATCTCACCGATGCGCGCGGACGCCGGACTGATTTTCGCAACACGATCGTCGTGATGACTTCCAATATCGGTGCAGAGCGAATGACGACTCAGGCGGGCAAAATCGGTTTTGCTGTCGGCTCGGAACTGCGTGACGCCAAGGCGGAATTCGAAGAGGTGAAGGCTGACGTTCTAAATAAATTAGAAGAGACCTTTCGTCCGGAGTTCCTGAACCGTGTCGACAAGGTCGTCGTCTTCGAGCCGCTCACTTCCGCTGAAATCAAAGAAATCGTGAAGCTGCATCTCGCTGATCTCGAAAAAAGATTAGGCGAGCGCAAAATCAAAATCGAGCTCACGGCGTCGGCACTCGATTACCTCGCCCAGAAATCCTACAATCCGAGATACGGCGCGCGACCAGTGCGGCGTGCGATTACCGAGAAAATTGAAGACGAGCTGGCGGGCATGATTCTCGACGGTAAATTTAAAAATGGTGATACCGTCAAAGTTGATTTCAATAAAAAAGCCGCCGAGCTGACCTTCAAGAAGAAAGCGCGGATTAAGAATTAAAACGTAGCAGCGTCGACCTCATTATGAAGATAGCTAATTTTCAGATTAAAGATCTCCTATGTCCCAAAAATTAATTTCAAATTTTTGATTAAAACAGCTATAGCAATTGAGTGTAGTCCACTCGAATTCACGGTATCCGTTCTTTTTGATATCATAAAGATACTCAGTATCCAAATTGACCGATTTTCCATTTGCATCAAAATGTTCAATATCTATTTTGATCGTGTTAATGTCATATTCTGAATTGTTTAATAGCCTTAAACTGCCTTCAGCATAACCACTTTGTGATATTGTTCCTTTTTCTATAACCTCCAGTTTTAAATTTTTTTTCAGACTAGATAAAACTCCATCCTTCTCTTTATCCCAAAAAGAACTCCATTCTGTACCTATTGGACTTGGATTAGGGAACACAATATAGTTATATGTATCATATATTTTCCATTGGTTTTCAATTTTTTTAAGTAAAAATCTTCGTTCTATTTCTACAGGATTACCAAAAATGTTTTCTGCTTGACCTGTTGCTTTTATAAAAACTTCATCATCGTTGTTTTTAGTAAAAGTTAAATTCCAATCAGAATTTAAATATACAGAATGACTTTTTATCACTGCATAAAGAGAATTATCTATTTTTTCTGAATCTAAATTTCCATCAATTCCATCGTTAGTTTGTGTTAAAAAATTGTCAACTATTTTTAGGGATTCTTTTTCGATATTACTGCATCCTGACAGGCACATGATGGCGATTAGCGCGAAAAGATGAACAGTGATGTCTTTTTTTGATAAAAGCTTGATTGATTTCATTTTTAAATGTTATTTAAAAAATTTTTGAGTTAAGACCACCTTTTTTATTGCGTCAGCAACTTCTTGTTTGCTCATATTTTTTACATTGATACAATTTGAGTTTGGTATTAGATCATAAAAATTTTTCTTTTTATGGGGATTAAGTTCAGCATCCATGTAGGATTTCTTTGAAGGATGACAAGGTCTTCTTTTAAATAAGGCATCTGCATCATTTAATATTAAATAAATCAAATTTTTTTCTAAAAAATAGTTGTAAGATTCCTTTTTATTTGTTGATCCCGCACCGACATCAATTAATAGAAAATCTTTCTCAACGAATCTTTTTTCTATCGCACAAATTATTTCTTTTGATTTCTCAAGAAAGAGATTTCCTTCTCCTAAAAGTTCGGTGAGATCTTTCCCAGTCTCTTTTTTTATTTCATCGTCTAAATTAAAACAATGAAATTTTTCGTCTTTTAACTTATTTAGGGCGGTAGACTTGCCAACACCGCTCGGTCCGACTAAAAGAAACATCTTAACCATCTTGATTCATATTTTAAAATAAATTATCTAAATTTCAAGTGTCTTTGAACTCAAAGTGCCCAATTTTTCTCTATGCCAAGATTCACCTCGTCGTCAAAAATTTCTGCATCGTTGACGATGATTGATTTCTCGATTTCGCGGGTGCGGTCGCCCGACTGGAATTCCCCGAGGAAAGAATAAGTGTCGTCAAATTTTTGCGGCAGCTGGTATTTCAGAGTTACCTCGCGGGAAAATTTCGGCTGAGTCGTAAGTGAGAACATGAAATAAGTTTTGCCGACAGACTCGTGCACGGTGACGCTTTCGGCGGGCACACCCTCGACTGAGATTAATTCGCTGCCGCTTGGCACAAAAATTTTCACGAGGTCGATGTTTCTACCGCGCCCCATGATTTCTTTCAAATTATCCGAGAGCGGAATGCGGAATTCTTTCGCGAGGTTTGTAATCGTGCGTTCCGCCGCATCGCTCCACGCATCTTTCCGCAAAATCGTGAGTTCGTCGGTTGCTGTCCCGTCGTTCGTGATGGTCGTCGCGTGCGTGATTTCGTTTGAGGTGAAGCGGTCGGATTTATTGCCGGAGAGGGAAGTATTCACGACGAAAATATAATCACCCTCGGTTTTCTTGAGCTCATTCGCGAGTCCGGCGGAGCGGGCAAAATTCAAGAAATCTTCATTGCCGGAAGCAAACTGAATTTCTTTTTCTGCAGCGGCGTGCCACACGAGCGCGGCGAGTTCACTTGGTGGAATTTTTGTGAGCGCGTCTTTCACTGCAGCGAGCACTTCATCCAGAATAATTTTCGGATTGGCGGCACCGTCGACTTTCGTCTCAATCACGAGCGAGAGTAGGAGCGTGAGTTCGTCAGCCGAGATTTTGCGCGGATAGCGTTCAAGCTTGATTCCACCGAAAGTTTGCACGAGCGTTTCCAAGAAACTCGCGTTGACCGCCGCGACGCCGTCGACCGAGCCGAAACCGGCGGCTTCGAAAAGTTTTTCCGCCGCCGCAGCCGAAGTCGGGAAGTCGGGGTGAAAATTCGCATCACGCAAACCCCAGTTGCCGGTGATGAATTCAAATCCTTCCGGCGGGTCGAAGTGCTGCTTCAGCTGTCCGTCGATTTCGTACACGTTTTTAATCTCGAATTTTTTTACGAAGCCATTATCCAAATCCAAAATTCCGACTGAGCCGATGAAGCCGCCCGTCGCACGAATCTCCGTCGGATTTTGCAGCAAGATCAAATAGCGGCGGGGAACTTTTTCACCGAGCAGAGCAGGGAGTGTCGAGAGCGTATTCGCGAGTGGACGCGCAAGCCCTAAAAATAAATTCAGCTCGGTCACGGCCTGCTGGACTTTGGTCGCGAGCTCGGCTGGCAGGACTCGTGTGTCGACGAGCTTGAGCAGTGCCGCCGCACTTTCGAGCTCGCTCACGCCACCCAAAATTTGCGCAATCGGTGCCTCGAGCTGGCTCGCAAAACTTTCGACTGGTTCGCCGGCGGTGACCGCTTGCTGGCGAATTTGCCAATTTGAAAATGCGACCGTGAGTTCATTCGCCGCTTCCGCGAATTTTTCACCGCCGCTTGCGAGCAATTTTCCGGCGGAGACGAGCCGACTGCCGGTTTGCACGCTTTCCGGCTGCGTCTCGAGAATCGCGCCCGCTCCGCCCAGCACCATCAGATTTTTTTCTGCGTCACGCAGGACTGTGACAGCCTGCGCGAAACGATTTTGCGAGGCGGCGAAATCACCCGCTGCGAAACTTTGGCTCGCCGCGATGAGATCGCCGATTCCGGAAAAGGCCGCCGTCACGGTGCGCTCGACCGTATTTTTGCCACTGCCGAAGACACCGACGAAATTTAAAATAAAAACAAACACGAGTGCCGCGGCGACGATTTTCAATCGACTGAAATTCAGCCGCCGTGATTTTTCGGAAGGCAGATAAATCGAGCTGCCGGAGTTCATTTTCTTCGCGCGGGTGAAATCAAAACTGCGCTGCGCGCTCGGCAAACTTTGGCGGGCGCTGATTTTTTCCAGGCGCAAAACATTCGTGTGCATTTTTTCGGCACGCTGAACAACGAGCGGACGACTCGCCCGTTTTTTCAGGTCGATCAAGCGGCGGTGGGAATGCTTCATTGCGCGAAAGAGAAATCGATTTCAGCGCCGTCGCTTTCGAAATTCACGGCGGCGAGCATGAAGTGAAAGGGCTGCAAAAATGGATTCACCGCTGTATCGAGTCGGGCGTAAAAAATATTGCCACTCGCTGGCAGTTCGTCCGGTAAGAATTTTTCTTCGCTCATGAAACGTGCGACCATTTTTTCGAGTGCGGCTTTTTCCGTTGCGAAAATCGCCAAGTTGTCGAGCTGCATGAAGCTCAAATCAGATTGCGGGAAATGCAGTGTCTCGATTTTTTGGCTGGCGAAAAATTCTTCCGTCGCGCTCGGCGCGCTGCCCTCGGCTGCGAGCTCGTGACCGGCTGTCGTGTCGGGGAGCTCGACAGTTTTTTCGACTGCGGCAATTTTGCCGTTGGCTGTTTTTAATTTTTCAAACAGCGCGGTTTGGTCGCCGGTGAAAACCGCGACTGCGCCACCGGAAGTCGTGAGGCCGAGCGCGCTCGAGCTCGCAAACAGTGGCACGAGCGTGAGCTCGGTGAAACTTTCCCCGAACCAAGTCTGTAAAAAATTCTTGATGGAGCTTTGGGTGATTACCGCGAGTGGAGAATTTTGCGCGGCGCTGGCGGTCAAAAAATTCTCCACCTGGCTGGCTAGGTTTTTGTTCGCGAAAAAGAGCTTGGTCTCTTCGCCCCACAGATTAAAAATTTCTTTGTCCAAATTTCCGACTGCCAAGAATGGCGCGGTCTTCACCGCGGAATTTTTCAAAATCAGTCGCGCTTCGATTTTCAATTTTCCGCCGTCGACCGAAAAAGTCGCGCCGCCGGCAGTCCAGAGATCGAGGAAGGGTACGGCGAACGCTTTTTGCAAACCGACGAAACGGCTCGCGAAAAATTCATTCAAAAATCGCGGCGAGCAAAAAACGAAATTTTCGCGCGGATTGAATTTCGCGGCGACTGCGCGAAACGCCTCGGATCTCGCGACGCGTTTCTCCGGTGCGCTGATGGCGGTTACGATTTTTTGCAAAATCGTCGAGTCGGCTGCGAGGATCAAATTGCCGCGGGCAAAAGTAAAAGCGAGCGGACGACTGCGCGGGAAAGTGTAAATTTTCTGACCGAGAAAATTTTGTGACGCGAGTGTCTCACCTGCGGCGACTTCTCGCTCCAGAAGCGCGAGTGCGGCGTCGCGGTCAGCGACATCGAAAATCAGCGCAAAATTTTGTGGATCAATCGTCGCGCCTAAGAAAGCGACGCCGATGTGATTTCGCGCGAGCGCGAGTAAGTCCGTGGGATGCGCCAGGCCGAGCGAGTCGAGCCCGGCGATTTCCGCGCGGACATCACTGCCAAAAATTTTTCCGAGCGCCGTCGCGTCAGACCCGAGCTGGAGCTCGCCAAAAAAAAGCGTTTCCTCTGCCGGCAAAATATCCGCGAGCGAACTCGGGCGGGCGTATTTCTGCCAAAGAAAAAATCCGAGCAGCAGCAAAAGTCCGAGCGCGAAGAAGGTGAGCAAAATGCCGCCGACGAGCGTTCGATTTGAAGAGGTCTTTTTTTTCACGCAGGCAGGATTTTCTCTTTTTTGCGTGGAATTTTCAATTCGCGCCGAGCCGTGCCCGCGCCAAAATTTTGCCGCGCTCGACGCCCGGCTGGTCGGCGAAATTCACACCCAAAATTTGCGCGAGGAAATAAATTTCGAGCATCCAGAATTGTAAAAATTCGCCAAGCTCGGCTTCCTCAATTTGAGCGAAATCAAAAATTGCGAGTGGTCGTTTTTTCTCGGCTAGTGATTTCGTCGTCGCCAGAAATTCTGCCCGCAAAATTTCCGACAAATTCCGATTTTTCAAAAAACTAAATTCCGGCGGCGAACTTGGGATGCGAAAATCTTGCTTGAAATTCTGCGCGCCGACAAAAATATAAAATTTGTCCGCCGGACCATCGCGCCAGAGCTGCAGCTTCGAATGTTGGTCGAGTGCGCCGACTGCTGCGGCGGGTGTGATTCCGACTTGGGAATTTTTGCCGAGCGATTCAGCGAGGAGCTGCTCGAAAAATTTCGCGAGCGACTCAAGCGCGTTCGCGTAAACGCAAAAGACGGAAATGTTTTTACCGTGGCGGAATTCAGCCGCGTGGATTTGCGCGAATTCTAGGGCTTGTTTCGGATCGGCTTGCTGCGCGCCCGCCAAAAGTTTCTGCAGATTCGCGCCGGCGAGTGCTGCCGGCAGGAGACCGACCGGCGAAAAAATCGAGAAGCGCCCGCCGACTTTCGCGGGGATCGTAAATGTCACAATTTTTTCTTTGGTTGCGAGCGCACGCAAGAAGCCTTTCTCTGCGTCCGTCAAAAAGACAACTTGTCGTTGCCAATTTTTACCCAAGAATTTCCGCACGACGAAAAAATTCGCGAGTGTCTCGAGCGTGTCGCCGGATTTCGAGACGACGAGGACGAGTGTTTTCGGGAAATCGAGGCGCGCGAAAATTTTTGCTGCCGCGGCAGGATCGACATTTTCTAGGAAATAAAATTCACGTTTAGATTTTCCCAATGCATCAACCAAAGTGCGTGCAGGCAGCGAGCTGCCGCCGATGCCGATGACGAGAACTTGCCGCCACTTCTTATTGGCTGCTACGAATTTTGAAATTGCACTGAAGTCGCTCTTCGGCAAATCGGAAAAGTCGGGCGGATTTTTTTTGAAATCGGCGAGGATTTTTTGGTCGGACGATTTGGTGCGTGCGAGATTTTGGAAAATGATTTTCATAAAAACAGTTTAACGCGAGTCGAAGAGAGGTTAAAATCCATAAGATGAAATTTTCTTCCCGAAACAGCGCGCTCGTTTTCCTGACTCTCAACTTTCTGCTGTTTGTCGCCAAAATTGCGGCGGGTTTGCTTTTCGGTTCGCTCGCAGTTTTGTCTGACGCTTTCAATTCACTTGTCGACATCGCGACTTCGATTATGATTTTTTTCGCGGTCAAAATTGGCAGTCAGCCAGCGGACGAGGATCATCAATTTGGTCATTCGCGCGCTGAACCAATCGCGGCTTTCACGGTTTCGATTCTCACTTTCGTACTCGCTTTCGAAGTCGTGCGTGAAGCAGTCGGGAGAATTATTTCTGGAGAGTTGCCTGAGATGAGCATAGTGCCGCTCATCGTGCTCGGCGGCGTGATTCTCACGAAGCTCGGTATGTTTTTACTTGCCCGCAAATTTCACGAAAGTCCGGCACTCGCGGCAGTCGCAGCCGATGCCAAGATGGATGTCGTGATTAGCTCGTTCGCTGTCGTCGGTGTGGCAGCGATTAATTTCGGTTTCCCGCAATTCGATACTTACGCTGCGCTCGCGATCGCCGCCTGGATTGCATGGATTGGTTTCACGATTGCGCGCGATAATCTCGCCAAATTAATGGGGCGTTGTCCGGACGAGCCGAAGCTGCGTGAGATTCGCGCGAAGTTAAACGAATTCAAACAGCAAAAAAAGATTCTCAGCTTCAGAAATTTACGGGCGCAGCTCATCGGTTCAGAAATTCAAATCGCTGTTGAAGTCACAGCTTCCAGAGATTTGCCCCTCGCCAAAGTCCACGACCTCGAAGAGCTGATTCAAAAGAAATTGAAATCGGTCAAAAATGTGCGCGAAGTCTCGGTTCATGTTGAGCCGATTTAGTCGCGCTTCAAAACCCAAAAGTTTATTCGTAAGCAATCTAATCTTTGGCAGAATGTTCTTTTCTCCATGCATCTTCGTCGAAACTGGGGTCTTTCTTTTTTTCTATCCCGAGAAGATTGTTGATGGACGCCCTAGCCCAGCAATTTGGATTGCCTTTTTCAGTGCAAGAAATGATTAAGCCTCCATCTTCATCAATATTAATTTCATCTCGGAATGGCCTTTCGTTAAGAGCACTCAGATTAATTAACAGTTCTTTCAAACTACAAGCGTCGTATCTTTTGCGGTAATACTCACATTTATTGTTTTCCATCTTAAAAATTAAAAATAAGAAAGCAGTTTAAGTTAAAAAACTCGGCTATTCCAATATCTTGAATAAAAAACTTAGTCGCGCTTCAAGACAGCCAGGAAAGCTTCCTGCGGAATGCTCACTTTGCCAAACTGCTTCATTCTTTTTTTGCCCGCTTTCTGTTTTTTTAGCAGCTTGTTTTTGCGTGTGACATCGCCGCCGTAGAGTTTCTCGGTGACGTCTTTGCGGTAGGCTGAGAGAGTCTCGCGGGCGATTACGGTCGCGCCGATGGCAGCCTGAATCGGAATTACGAAATTCGCGCGGGGAATAATCTCCTTCAATTTTTTCACCAAATTCAAACCGACCGAACGCGCTTCGCTTTTGTGCACGACGAAAGAAAGCGCATCAATTTTCTCACCGCCGACCAAGACATCGAGCCGCGAAAGTTCGCCTGCCCGAAATTCCAAAAATTCATAACTCATGCTGGCGTATCCACTCGAGACATTTTTCAGTTTGTCATAAAAATCAGTGACGATTGAGGCGAGCGGAATTTCGTATTCGACGAGTGCCCGTGTCGGATCGAGAAAGCTCAGATTTTTTTGCTGACCGCGGCGGGCGGTCGCGAGCTCGAGAATCCCACCGAGAAAATCTTTCGGTGTGACGATTTCGAGGCGCACCCAAGGTTCGCGCAATTCCTCGAACATCTCCGGCAGTTCACTCGGATTGGCGAGCGGAATGATTGCGCCGCTCGTATTTTTCAGCTCGTATTTCACGCTCGGGGCTGTGACGATCAAATCGAGATTGTATTCGCGCTCGAGGCGTTCCTGAATTATTTCCAGATGGAGTAGCCCGAGGAAGCCGACGCGGAAACCGAAACCGAGCGCAGTCGAACGCTCCGGCTCGTAGCTCAAGCTCGCATCATTCAGGCTCAATTTTTCCAGCGCGTCGCGCAGCTCCGGATAATCATCCGCATCATTCGCGAAGATCCCGGCGAAGACGAAGGGCGAAACTTTCTTATAGCCGGGGAGTGGTTCGGGATTCGTATTTTTGCCGCGCCACACCGTCTCGCCGACCCGCGCATCGCGGACTGATTTCAATCCGGTCACGATGTAGCCGATTTCGCCTGCCTCGATTTTTTCCGTCGGAAAATATTTCGGTTTGAGGCAACCGACTTCGAGCGCCTCGAATTCTGCGCCGGCACGCAATAATTTCAGCCGGTCGCCTTTGCGAATCTCGCCGGAGAAATTGCGCACATAAATCACGACGCCGCGGTAGGCATCGAAAATCGAATCAAAAATCAAAGCTTTCGCCTCATCGCCTTCATCCAGATTGGTCGGCGCTGGGACACGCTCGATGATCGCTGCCAAAACTTTTTCACAATTCGTCCCGTCTTTCGCTGAAATTTCGATTACTTCTTCGCGCGGGATCGAGAGGACATTCTCGATTTCAGTTTTAATTTTTTCCGCATCGGCGGCGGGGAGATCGATTTTATTCACGACCGGAATAATCGTGAGATCGGCTTCGAGCGCAGCGTAAACATTCGCGAGGGTCTGCGCCTCGATGCCTTGTGTCGCATCGACGACGAGCAGTGCGCCCTCGACTGCTTTCAGGCTGCGGCTGACTTCGTAAGCGAAGTCGGCGTGACCGGGCGTATCAATCAAATTTAGCTCGACGCCTTGCCATTCCATTTTGACCGGTTGCAATTTGATCGTGATGCCGCGTTCTTGCTCGAGCTCCATCGTGTCGAGATGTTGCGCGCGCATCTCGCGTTTCT
This sequence comes from bacterium, assembly GCA_021779375.1. Taxonomy (GTDB): domain Bacteria; phylum Patescibacteriota; class Gracilibacteria; order JAHISY01; family JAHISY01; genus JAHISY01. The sequence continues at coordinate 100,718 of JAJYAT010000004.1, forward strand.
CGACTGTGTTCGTCAATTCCAAAAGTCGGTCGGCGAGCGTGGACTTGCCGTGGTCAATATGCGCGATGATGCAGAAGTTGCGGATGTTTTTCACGCGGGGATTTTAGCGGAATTAAAAAAATATGGGATAATTACGACAAAGTTATGCAAAGCTATGATGTTGTAATCGTTGGAGCTGGACCAGCTGGGTTGAGCTGTGCGAGCAAACTTGCCAAAAGTAAAATGAAGGTTTTATTGCTTGAGCAAAATCCAGGTATCGGTCAGAAATTTGTGCTGGTGGGTTGACTCCTCGAGGTTTAGATTTTTTGAAATTACCCAAAAGTCTTTTGGAGTGTGAATTTAATAATGCATTTTTTTGTGTGTCGAATCGAAAAACAGAAATTCGATTCACACAGCCGATGGTTACGATAGAGCGTGAAAAATTGGCACAATGGCAGTTATCAAAAATTGAAAAAAATCGAATTAAAATTGAGACGGGTGTTCGGGTTGTCGAAATTGGCGCTGGCTGGATTAAGACTAATTCGAATAAAAAAATAAGATTTTGTTATTTGATTGGTGCGGATGGGGCAGCTTCAATTGTGCGCAGATCTCTCAAAATTCCGAGCAAAAACATTTCAATTGCACTTCAATACCTCATCCCGAACACTTCATTTTGTCGACTCGAGACATATTTCAATTCAAAATTATTTCGGTCAGGATACGCCTGGATTTTTCCTCACAAAAATTACACTTCGGTTGGTTGCGTCTGCGGCTCGAAATATTTATCATCAAAAGATTTGCAGAAGAATTTTCATATTTGGTTAAAAAGAAAAGAGATTGATTTTTCTCGCGGCGAACGTCAAGCTTTTCCAATTAACGTAGATTATCGAGGGCATCAATTCGGGAATATTTTTCTTGCGGGCGACGCAGCGGGTTTAGCTTCCGAGCTGACTGGCGAGGGGATTTTACCGGCTACGATTTCCGGCGAAACGGTCGCCGAGTTGATTCTTGGAGAGATCGAAATTGCCGAAAAAAAGATTAAAGAAATTTTGTCGATTCATAATTTTCATAAAAAGACAGTTAATTTTTTTGGGAAGCTAGGATATTTGCAGGGGGTTGCGTTTCAATTGACAGCTTTGTTGTTGCGGCATAAAAGAATCGTAAAAATCTTTTTGGAAAAAATTTATTAGTTTTGGTTCAAATTTGGCTTCCAAAATATGGGATAATTCCGTTGTGGATTTTCTCCCGAAATATCGTGCCGAGATTGATCGGGCTTTGCTTGAGTTTTTTGCCCGAACCAAATTTCCCGAAAAAAAATTTGCGGCGGCGTTGCGGCATGCTGTTTTGCTTGGCGGCAAAAGGATTCGTCCGCTGCTCGGACTGCTCGCTTTCGAGAGTGCCAAAAATTCAAAAACCAAAATTACTCGCGCGAAAGTTATTCGGATTTTGCTTTCGCTCGAATTAATCCACGCCTTTTCTCTGGTACACGATGATTTGCCCGCGATGGATGACGACACGCTGCGGCGCGGTCGACCGACTGTTTGGTGTAAGTTCGGCGAAGCGAATGCTATCCTGGCAGGCGATGCGCTCGTTTTGCTTGCTTTCCAAAATCTCGCGGAAAATGCGCCGACTGAGTTGCTGCCGCAATTGACCCAAATTTTGGCGCGGGCGAGCGGCGGTATGATTGTCGGACAATTCCGCGATCTCGACCTCAGCAAAAATAATTCGCTCGCAAACATTCTCAAAACGCATTCCGAGAAAACCGGCGAATTAATTTCTGCGGCAGTGCAGCTCGGCGCGCTGCTCGCGTCCGCCGATTCCGCCCAGACGAAACTTTTAAAAAACTACGCCACTAAACTAGGACTCGCTTTCCAGATCAAAGACGACTTGCTCGATGCGCTCGGCGATCCGAAAATTCTCGGCAAAAAAGTTGGTAAAGATGTCGGCAAAAAAGGTTTCGTTAAAATTCTCGGCATTCCCAAATCGCAAAAAAAATTGACCGAGCTGACTCGGGCGGCGATTAGGATTTCCCAAAAATTAAAAGCGCCACGCTTGGCGCAGTTGGCGGAATTTGTTTTGAAGCGCGAGCAATAATTCGCTACACTTCCCGCGCCGATGTATTCGCGTTTTTCCAGCAATCACCGTCAGTCGAATCGTTTTCACGCGCTTTTTTACGCCGCTATCTTCTTTTTCGCGGTGATTGTACTGAAGCTTGGGTGGCTGCAAATTATCCATGCGCACGATTATGAGACTCTCGCCGAGGAACAAAATTCGCGCGGCGTGGTGCTGCCAGCGAAACGCGGCAATATTTACGCGAAGGATTATCGGACGGGCGAGCTCTTTCCACTCGCGCAAAATTCGACGACATATGTCGTTTTCGCTGATCCAATGTTGATCGAAAGCGGCACTGAATCGAAAGTCGCTGATCAGCTCCTGCCGTTTTTATACATTCCACCTGATCCAGCTGAGCTAGTCAAGAAAGAAGTTGCAGTCACTCCGCCTCAGACAGTGACTGTTCCCGCAGCGACTGCGCCGACTGATCCGACCGCACTTGCCACTGATGCCGCAGTCGCGGCGACTGCCGAGACAAATTCGGACGGAACTGTCCCGGTCACTGCGCCTGATCTCACCACTTCGACTCCGATCTCACCGATTGTCCAGCCACCCAATGCGGTCACGCCAAAGCCAGTCGAAGTGCCGCTTGATCCGCAAGTCGCTTTCAAAAATAAGCTGATTGAGGAACTTGCGACGAAAGATGTTATTCGACGCGAGTTGGGTGAGATCACAGATGAGGAAATCAAAATCCTGACCGAGTCGCACATCCCGGGTGTTGCGCTCGAAAATAAAACGCTCATTCTGAATCCGACACTCATTGACGATCCCAGTGATACCGCGACCAAGCTGGCGACGATTCTGGCGGCGAAGTATGACGAAATTTATCCGCTCATGATTCGCAAAAAAGTGCGCTACGTCAAATTGGCAACGCGCGTCGCTCCGGATGTGAAGGACAAAATCGAAGCATTGGGAATTCGTGGCGTGGGGACGATTCCAGAATATCGCCGCGTGTATCCCGAGGAAAATCTGGCAGCACAAGTGGTCGGTTTTCTCGATCATGACGAAGATGGCGAGTATGGTATCGAGGGTGCTTTTGACAAAATTTTGCGCGGCAAAGACGGACTGCGTACGACCCAGGTTGATCCATTCAACCGCCAAATTACAGTCGGGGATATTGCAATCCAAAACGCAGTCGATGGAAATTCCGTCGTGCTCACGATTGATCGTGCGATTCAAAAAATGGCAGAGGAGGCGCTGGCGAAGGTCGTCGATCAGCAGCGTGCGGATGGCGGTGAAGTCATCGTGATGGATCCACATACCGGGGCAGTGCTGGCACTAGCGCATTACCCGACTTTCAACCCCAACACTTACGGTGATGTTTATGCTTCGGAAGAATTGGTCAAAAAAGAAATTCCGAAAAAATGGGTGGACGAGGCGGGCAATGTCCATGACGATACTGAGGTGTGGTGGGAGACGACCAGAGGCGAGAAGGCGATTAGCGAGTGGGGTACAGAGTTGATTGTCCGCAATGGTTTTCGTTATCCAGTTTTCAATGAATACCGCGATGGTGAGATCGTCGGCAAAATCATTTACAACAACCGTGTCGGCGAAGGTGCTTTTGGCATGAAGGCCGCGACCGATCCGTATGAGCCAGGTTCGGTTTTCAAATCAATCGTTATGGCGGCGGCAATCGATGCGGGTGAGGTGACGCCCAATACGCGTTCACCCTACAATGGTCCGGTGACTCTGGACGAAATCAATTACCTCACCAAAAAACCAATCGTGATTAAAAACTCTCAAAATCTTTATCACGGGCAGGAGACCATGACGCAGGTTTTGGAGAATTCTTCCAATATCGGTATGACCTTCGTCGCGCAGACTTTGGGCGCAGCGACATTTTACGATTACATCAAAAAGTTTGGTTTTGGTGAGCGTACCGAAATCGAATTTGACGGCGAAGATACCGGTCAGATTGAGAATTACACCAAGTGGAGCAAATCCGAATTGGTCACCAAAGGCTTCGGTCAGGGTCTCACTGTCAATCTTTTCCAAATGGCGGCGGCTTACTCGGCACTCGCGAACGGCGGACTTTTGATGAAGCCTTATGTCGTCGATGAGCAAATTTCCGCTGATGGTCGCCGCATCAAAACCGAGCCGACCACGATTCGTCGCGTCATTGATCCCGAGACTTCCAAAACGATTACTGAGATGTTGGTGAGCTCGGTCAAAAACGGCTATGCGAAACCAGGTGGTGTGCCGGGTTATTTCGTCGCAGGCAAGACGGGTACGAGTCAAACTTATTTCAATGGGCGCGCTTTGACTGATGTCGGTACGACGATTGCGACTTTCGGCGGTTACGCACCGGCGACCGATCCGAAATTTATCGTACTCGTCAAAGTGGATCGTCCGCGTATCGAAGAATGGGGCACGACTTCAGCTGCGCCAGTTTTCAAGAAAGTGACCGAAGAGCTGCTCATGAATTATTTCGCAATCGCGCCGAACAACTAATTAGTCTTTGAGTCGCTAAGTCATTCAGTCATTGGTTCGGAGGGTCATTGGTTATTAGGTTCGGAGGGTCATTGGTATTATCAAACCGATTGGTCGGAATTTTGAAAATTGGCAGCTTGAAACTGAAGTCTTTTTTCCACTTCGAATTAGGATCAGTCTTGAGATGAGCGTCGATGATTTTCGCGCGAATTATAAGCGCGCTGCGGCGAGTTCAGCGAGCTCGACCAAGCGATTAGAATAGCCCCATTCGTTGTCGTACCACGCGACGACTTTGGCGAGATTGCCACCGACGACCATTGTATTCGCTGCGTCGACGATGGAGCTCGCTGGGTCGCCTTTGAAGTCCATCGAGACGAGTGGACGCGTTTCGTATTCCAAAATCCCGGCGAGTTCGTTTTGGCTGGCTTTTTGCATCGCCGCATTAATTTCCTCCGCCGTCGCAGGCTTGCTCAGCTCGGCGACGAAATCGACGATTGAGACGGTCGGGGTCGGGACGCGCAGAGAAATTCCAGTCAATTTACCTTTTAATTCCGGCAGCACTTCACCGACGGCTTTCGCCGCGCCAGTCGAAGTTGGGATGATTGAAAGCGCGGCGGCGCGCGCGCGGCGCGGATCTTTATGCGGTGCGTCGATCAATCTTTGGTCGCTCGTATAAGCGTGCGTTGTCGTCATCAAACCTTTCTCGATACCGAAATTTTCCAACAAAACTTTCGCGACAGGCGCGAGACAATTTGTCGTGCAGCTCGCATTCGAAACGACTTTCATTGTCTTCGGGTCGAATAAATCGCAGTTCACGCCGCGGACGAAAGTGCCGTCTACATCTTTTCCCGGTGCGGAAATAATCACGCACTCAGCGCCAGCCTCGAGGTGTTTCGCGGCTCCCGCGCGGTCGCAGAAAAAGCCGGTTGATTCAATCACGACACTGACGCCGAGCTCTTTCCACGGAAGTTGCGCCGGATCTTTTTCGGCAAAAATTTTGATTTCCTTGCTGTTGATTTTCAAAAAATCCGCGCCGTGTTCCACGGTTCCACTGAAGCGACCGTAGACCGAATCGAATTCAAAAAGGTGAGCGAGCGTCTCGGCGGGGACGAGATCATTGATCGCGACGATTTCGAGCGGTGAGTTCTTGGCGAAAGCGGCGCGCAAAGTTTGTCTTCCGATACGGCCGAAGCCGTTGATGGCGATTTTCATTTCAAAAGATTAAAAGTGGGGCGAGTTTAACTTTTTTCAAAAAACTCGAAAAGCTCTAAAATTTGTTCACCAATTAACCCTCCGAAATGTCTGATTGTATTTTTTGCGAAATTGCGGTGGGGCGCAGTCCGGCAGCGGTGGAGTACGAGGATGAGCGCGTGATTGCATTCGCCGACCTGTATCCAATCGCGCCGGTGCATATTTTGATTACTACTAAAAAACACATTCCCTCAATCGCGAAACTCGCTTCCGAAGACGAATCACTAGTTGGGCATCTCGTTTTGGTTGCCAAAAAATTGGCGGAAAATCGCCAGCTTGAGGGTTACAAACTGATTTTCAACGTCGGTGAAAAGGGCGGGCAAGTCGTGCCGCACCTCCACCTCCACTTGCTTGGCGGCTGGGACACGAAGCCCACGAGTTTGCCGGCTTGATTTGCAAAAAAAGTGCTTTTTTGTTAAAATAACAGCGTGAAAATAAAAACAAAAATCGGATTTTTGGCGCTCGTTTTTGTCTTCCTGGCGAGCCCGGTTTTAGCGGAATTATTTTCCGGCAGTGGTGTCGGTCCGACGGCGAGCTTCATCGTGTCGCCTTCGGTCGCCATTACCGGCAATCCGATTGTTTTCGATGCGTCCGCTTCTCGCAACTCGATTGGCAGCATGTCCGGTCTGCGGTATCGCTGGGATTTTGAAGGCAATTATGCGTGGACGAGCTGGTCGAGCACTGCGAAGATGAAGCACACTTTCACCGAGGCAAAAGATTACACGGCGCGTTTGCAGGTCAAAGATGCCGACGGCTTGATCGACGAGACCGCCTTCAAAGTCTTCGTCGGGATAAAATATATGAGTTCGTCGCCGTTGGCGCGAATTTACGTCGACCCGGCGAGTGGTGATACCACCACGAATTTTCATTTCAAAGTCTCCGTTTTTTCCAATATCGGTACGCCGACGGATCAGCTCGAAGTGCGGTGGGACTGGAATCATGACGGTACTTGGGATACGACCTGGTCCAAGGCGCGTGATTTTTTCCACGTTTTTCCCGACGCGCTGAACCAAGAAGTTTGGCTGCAGGTGCGTGACACAGATGGCTCGAGTTCGATTGAAAAAGGCATTTATGTCGAAGGCAAAGAGGACGACACGATTCGCAACAAAGAAATCGGCTTGATTCACCTCTCAGAAGTTACCGCGCCGCTCGCGAGCTTCACGACTTCGGCGACCTCGGTCGATCAGGGTGCGACTGTTTTGTTTGATGCTACGCCGTCGATTCGCGCAGCTGAATTCCGCTGGGATTTCGACGGCGACGGTCGCTTCGAAAATTCCTGGAATGCAGCCAACCAAAAGGTGCAGCGCGTCTACAAAAACGTCGGCGTTTTCGCGGCGACGCTCGAAGTGCGCAGCGCGGCGGGTGAAATCGGCAAGACGACGCGTACGATTACCGTTATCGACAAATCGAATATTCTGCCGACGGTGAGTTTTACTTTGTATAATTCCACGAATTCTTCGCTCGGCTCGGCGCTGGCAATTTTGAGTGACAAAGTTAAATTCACAGCGACGGTGCGCGATGAGGACGGCATGGCGAGCAAGGCTCAGGTACGCTGGGATTTCGACGGCGACGGTACTTGGGACACGACTTTTTCTTTGACCAAAACTGCGACTTACCAATTCACTGCGACGGGCACGAAGTTCCCGCGGCTTCAGGTGCGGGACGAGCTCGGCGCTCTCGCGACTGTGACTGGTCAGATTGAAATCGCGGCGAACACTGCGCCACGCGCGAGCTTCAAAGTCTCACCAGATAGCGGTGCGCCGGGCGCGACTTTTCGTTTCGACGCTGCCGACTCGCGCGATGATCAGAGCGGCACGAGTAATCTGCAGTACCGTTTTGATTTTGATGGCGATGGAATTTTCGACACTGAGTTCAGTGGCACATCGGCGTATTCCAAAAAAATCGGGCGTACGGGCAATCTGACCGCGACAGTCGAAGTGCGTGATCGTGCCAATGCGACGGGACGGGCGACGGCGAATTTTGCCGTCATTGCGCCGATCGCGCCGATTGCGGGATTTGTTGTCGAACCGCGTGTCGGCACCTTCGCGACCAATTTCGAATTTGACGCCTCGGCTTCGCGCGATCCGGCAGGCAGCAAATTGAATTATCGCTGGGATCTGGATTATCGCGGCGAGAATGACATTGATTTTTCGTCAGGGTGGAGCACCAGTCCGATTTTTCGCTACCGATTTTCCACGGTCGGCAATCACTCGATTCGGCTCGTCGTGCGTAATGCCGCCGGACTGCAGGACGATGTTTTCGGCAAAATCAAAATTCACGCAGAAAGTCTCTCGCTCCAATTTTTGCGTCAAAAGGGCATTATTGCGAATGAGGAAAATCCGGACGGACTAATCACGCGCGCCGAGCTGGCACAAATTATCGTGAAGGCGACCAAGATTCCCGCGCTTGCGCCGCGCATCGCGCAGTTCACCGACGTTCCGGCGAGCGATGTGAATGCGCGCTACATCGCGGCGGTGAGTGCCCGCGGTTGGATTTCCCCGCGCAATAATTTCGCGTGGCAGCCAAATGGTTCGGTCAATCGCGCTGAGGCGGCGAAGATCGTGATTGCGGCGCTGTATCCGCGCGTCGCGACCAAGAATGGTCTCATGTTTTTCGATGTACCGGAATCAGCGTGGTACGCGCGTTTCGCTGAGACGGCGGCGGCTCAAAATCTAATCGCGACCGAGGATCACAGATTTAATCCAGCGTTGCCAGTCACGCGCGCCGAGGTTGTGCGCATGGTGGCAGTGCTGCTTGATCGTTACCATTCGACGCGAATTTCCGCGCGATCATCCACTCCCGTCGCCCAAGAATTCTTCACCAAAATTCTCGCTAAGCTTGGTTTGACCGATTGATTTAGAGTCCAGAAAATGTTAAAATAGCCCGATAAAAACACCCAAAAATTGCAATTCAAAGTTCCCCAGAACGTGCAAATTGAAGACAAAATTCTGCCTTTCATGACGCTGCGCCAACTCATCATTTGCGGTATTGGCGGCGGATTTACCTACCTCATTTACCTCGTGCTGGAATTTCAGCCTTTCGCGATTTGGGCGCCACCAGTTTTGGTGCTCGGGCTGCTGACAGTTGCGATTGCCTTCCTCAAAATTCAAGGCATTCCGTTCGTACAATTTTTGCTGCTCTTGCTTGAGCGTTATCTCAATCCGACGAAACGCACTTGGACCAAATCTGCGGATGATGTTTTCCCACAAAAATCTACGACTGCTAAATCGGCGGATGCCGATAAGAATTTGCCACCAGTTAAAAAGAAATACAGCGCAGAAGAAATCGCGCGGCTCACGCAAGTGCTGGATACCAGCAAAAAAGTTTAATTTTTTTTATGGATACTGTTCGCCAAGCTACGCACAAAGATCCTGCCGGGAGCACGCAGCTCTATCTGCGTATTGCTGAAATTCACGACGATGTTGTTGTTTTGAAAAACGGCGGTATGCGCGTCGTGCTTGAGGTCGAAAGCGTGAACGTCAATTTGAAATCCGAAGACGAGCAAACCGCGCTTGCTTACGGTTACCAAAATTTTCTCAACTCGCTCGAGTTTCCGATTCAAATCGTCGTGCGTTCAAAGAAGCTCGATATTTCGAATTACCTCGGGAAGCTCAAAGCCGCCGGTAAAAAACAAACGAACGAAATTCTCAAAAACCAAATCGGCGAATATTCCGAATACGTGCGCCGCTTGGTCGAGTTTGCGGACATCATGGAAAAAAGTTTTTACGTCGTCGTGCCTTACAATCCGGCGAGCGCAAACTCAATGAATATGTTCCAAAATTTTTGGAACTTCATTCATCCGAGTGACACGAGCTCAGCCTTCGAAAGACGCAAAAAAGAATTTGCCGACCTTAACAAAAAGCTCCAGCAAAATGTCGAGCAGATTGAAGGCGGTCTCGCTAATTGCGGACTCAAAACACGGCGTCTGCCGACTGCCGAGCTGATTCAACTTTTTTACGGCATCTATAATCCGCTCACCGCGCGCAATGAAAAGGTCGAGAGCCTAACGCAGTTCGATTTGACCGACGCGCAGGCTGCGTAAAATTTTTCCGATTTCCTGCAGCGGAAAACCGATGATGGTTTCGACTGAGCCATCGATTTTTTGGACGAAGTTTTTCGGTAGATTCTGAATCGCGTAGCCCGCCGCGAAATTTTCAACCGGATTTTCCATGACGTATTTTTCAATTGCCGTATCTGAAATGTCGGCGAACTCAACCAAACTTTTCGCGTGACCGACGATTTCGTGCTCATCAGTTTTCACACAGAAGCCGGAAATGACCGCATGTTGTTTGCCCGCGAGCGCGCGCAAAAATTCCGCGGCCTCTGACTTGTCACGCGGTTTGCCCAAAATTTTCCCAGCTAGCTCGCCGAGCGTGTCGCCGCCGATGGTCACTGAATTTTTTTCAAAAACCGCACGCGCTTTTTCCGCCGCCAAAAATTCGGCGTTGGCAGTCGCGGATTTTTTCCGGTCGAGCCGTTCTTCGATTTCAGGAATTCTAATTTCAAAATCCGCCACCAGTTTACGCAGCAACTCGACGCGACGCGGGCTCGACGACGCGAGAATGATTTTCATACGAAGAGCGGGGAGAGCACGCGCAGTTCGCGCACGATTTTTTTTAATTCACGGACTGTGCGCTTGAGTTCTTTGGCTGTGGTCGCTTTGCCGAGTGAAAAACGGATGCTGCCGTGCAGCCATTCGTGCGGAATTTTGAGCGCGCGTAGAACATGGCTTGGCTCGAGACTGGCGGAGCTGCAGGCTGAGCCGCTCGAGGCGCTGATGCCGACGAAGTCGAGCCGCAGCAAAATGCTTTCGCCCTCGATGCCAAAAAAAGAAATGTTGGCGTTGCCAGGCAAGCGATTCACAGCATCGCCATTCAGCTGCGCTTGCGGAATTTCGCGCAAAATTTGCGCGACGAAATTGTCGCGTAATTTCGTGAGGCGCGCGGCTTCTTTCGCGCGAATTTTTTCCGCTAATTTCAACGCCTCTGCCGCGCCGACGATGCCTGCGACATTTTCCGTGCCAGCGCGAATTCCATTTTCCTGATGACCGCCCGAGATTTGCGGAATTAGCTTCACGCCGTTTTTCACGAACAAAATCCCGACGCCTTTCGGTCCATAAAATTTGTGCGCGGAGAGTGAGAGCAAGTCGACATTGAGGTAGCGAACATCTAGTTCCAAAATTCCACCGGCTTGGACGGCGTCAGTGTGCAGCCGAATTTCCGGCCGATTTTTTTGTAAAAATTTTCCAATTTCGCGTACAGGTTGGAGCGTGCCGATTTCATTATTCGCGAGCATGATCGAAATCAATTTCGTATTTGGGCGCAGTGCGGCCGTGACTGCGGCGACTTCCACAATTCCATTGCGTGCGACGGGAATTTTCGTCAGTTCGACACCGTTTTTCGCCAAAATTTCCGCTGTCCGCAAAACTGCGGGATGTTCGATTTCTGAAATAATTAAATGGTCGCCTGGTCGCAAAATTCCCCGCAGCGCGAGATTGTCCGATTCGCTGCCGCCGCTCGTGAAAATAATTTCGCGTGGCTCGCAGTGCAAAATTTCCGCGATCGTGCGTCGCGCTTTTTCCACCGCATTTTTAGCCGTCTGACCCTGCGCATGAATCGAGCCGGGATTCCCAAAATTTCCCGTAAAGAACGGCAGCATTTTTTTCAGCACTTCCGGAGCGAGCGGAGTCGTCGCGGCGTGGTCGAGATAGATTGGCGATAGGTTATTGGTCATTGGTCAATAGGTTCAGAGGGTTAATTGGTCATTGGTCAGTTGGTTTGGATTTTTTTTGCGGACAACTTTTTTGGCAAAAGCTGCAGCAACTTTTGTCTGAGTTCGCGTCAATTTTTTCCGCGAGCATTTTCGTAATTTTCTCGACGCAGCGGCCGCAGCCAGTTCCGGCTTTCGTGCGTTTTTGAAATTCCGCGAAGGTGCGGTCACCGGCTCGCACCGCGAGCTCGAGCTCGCGTTCGCTCACGCCGAGGCACTCGCAAATTATTTTTGACGCGGGTTTTTTCGGCGTGCCTTTTTGCTCCAAATAATTTTCAATCGCCGCGCGCAGCGCTTTGTCGCCAAGGACGGAGCAGTGAATTTTATTCGTCGGTAGACCGCCGAGTTTTTTCAAAATGTCGTCCGGGGTGATTTTGAGCGCAGCGGCGATTTGCATGCCGCCTTTCGCGAGCACCATTTCCGACAGCATCGAAGTCGAGGCGAGTGCGCTCGCGCAGCCGAAAGTTTTCCAACGCAGATCGATGATGCGGTCGTTTTTTACCTTGATCCACATTTTCATCACATCGCCGCAGGCGGGCGAGCCGACCTCGCCGACACCGTCGGCGGTGAATTTTTCGCCTTCGGCTAAAAAATTCTGCGGGTGCAAAAAATGTTTTTTAACGGTTGCGGAATAGGGCCAGTCGTTCATTTGAATTAAATTAAATCGGTGATTTTGATCTTCGCCAGTTCGGCGTTGAGATTTTTTTGCACTTTCGCGAGGCGAAGTACGATTTTACATTTGGCGGCGTGCGCGCAGCCAGCCGATTTTTTTGCCAGACAGGCGTGCAGCGTGAGATTGTGCTCGACTGCCGCGAGTACGTCTTGGAGTGAAATTTTTTCCGGGCTACGGGCGAGTGTGTAACCGGAGCGCTGATTCGCAATCACGAGTTTTGCGGCGCGCAATTTCTGAAAAACATTGCGTAAAAAATAGAGCGACAATTTTTCCTCCCGGGCAATTGCGCCGACGCTCACAGACGAGTGCTCGGCGCTCGCGAGATGGGTGAGTCCGAGGAGCGCGTATTCGGCAGCTTTGGAAAATTGCATTGCCCACAGCTTAACACTAATTTTGTATTAAACAAAACATAAAACATGAAACACGAAACACGGAGCGGTCAGCTTAGTGTTGCGCGAATCGCGAAACTGCTTTGAGCATTGAGCGACGCAAAATTTTCGAATTTTCAAGTCTCGTAATTTACGAAATAATTTTCAAGCTCCAATTCTTCACACCATAATTTCCAGCGTTTGGATTTTTTGAGCTTTAAGCCTTGAGTTTTATTTGAAAATTTGAAAATCGTAAATTTGAAAATTCTCTCCATGCTCTATGCAAAGGACTTGCTTTTTGATTTCGCTTGTAATAAAATTATCTCCTTTTTTGTCAACTCGGCTTCGCGGCTTGAAAATGCGAATTTGCGCGACTGACCCAAAAAATTCTTCCGATGACTTGCATTCTTGTATAAATCATTTACTCTTTATCTCCCACTCACAATTCATTCAAAAATTTAACCCACCAAAAAATGGAGCTCAAATCTTTCTTCGGTTCTCGCACCCGTGTGAAATTGATGGGACTTTTTTTGATGCACCCCAAAAACGAATTTTTCATTCGTGAGATTACGCGCAAACTTTCCGAGCAAATTAACTCGGTGCGCCGTGAGCTCAATAATTTGAAAAAGGTGGGAATGCTCAGGACATCTTCGAAAAATCGCAAAAAGTATTATTACATCAACGAAAATTTTGCCTTGCTCGAAGAATTCAAAAACATCTTCGTCAAAGTTGCGAATCCGCAGGATGAAATTATCAAAGCCGTGAGTGCGCTCGGGAAAATCGATTTCCTACTTTTCTCGGGTCAATTCGTCGGTGTGAAGGGCGAGGTCGACATGCTTATCGTCGGCGAGATCGACAAGGAAGGTCTCAAGAAATATCTCGAAGAAGAGCTGGCGGCTGCCAAAATCAAATTTACCGTGATGACGCGCGCGGATTTCCTCTACCGTCTCGACTGCAAGGACAAATTCGTACTCGATCTGCTGACCAAAGAGGAGAAAAACGTGCCAATCAACAACCTCAAGAAATATATCGACGTCCGGATTAAGGCTCGAAATTAGTTTGCAAAAGCCTCGCTGACTGCTAAAATCGCGCGGCTATTTTTCCATTCAATATGAATCAACAATTACTCGCTCATGTCGCTGCCAAGAGCCTGCGTGCCAAAATGCCCGAGCTGGCTGCGGGGATGACCGTGAAGGTCTCACAAAAAATTCGTGAAGGTGAGAAGGAGCGTGTCCAAAATTTCGAAGGACTCGTGATCGCGACAAATGGTGGCAGTGGTATCGCTGCGACATTCACTGTCCGCAAAATTTTTGACGGTATCGGTGTCGAGAAAGTTTTCCCACTGCACAGCAAAAATGTCGTCAAAATTGAAATCATCAAAAAAGCCAAAGTCCGTCGCAGCAAGCTTTATTACGCGCGCGATTTGCGCGGCAAGGCAGCGCGTATGACCGAAACTTACGTCAATGAAAACGTCTACGACGAAGAAGCGGACAAAAAAGCTGCAGCAGAATTGAAGAAAAAAGAGGAGGCGGCTGCCGCGAAAGTGGAGGCCGAAAAACTAGCCGAGAAATAGGTTGAAAAAACTACTGAGGTTGATGTTCCTGCTGAACCAGAAAATAAGGAAAATAATTAATTTATGGTTAAAGTTCTTGATGTAGAAGGACGCAAGGTGGAAGTTGGGGATGTGCCTGAGCTTCGGGAGGTTCCAAGCAGCAGGAGTAGTTTTTTGAAGGTCTTCGAAAAATCTAATGACCCTTGGAGGTCATACAAAAATCAAAAAACCCACGAAAAGAAAGATTAATTTTTTTCTCAGCCTTCGGCGAGCGCGTCTGCGCCACCGACGATTTCCAAAATCTCAGTCGTGATCGAAGCCTGGCGCGCTTTGTTCATTTCGAGCGTGAGCGTGTCGATCAATTCACCGGCATTTTCACTCGCTGATTTCATCGCGACCATGCGTGCGGATTGCTCGCTCGCATTGGACTCGAGCAGCGCTTGGTAGACGATGGTTTCGAGGAAGCGTGGAAGCAGGCGCTCGAAAACTGCCGCGCCGCTCGGCTCAAAGACGTATTCGATTTGCGCCGCTCCGACTTTCGAATTTTCCACAGCTGGTGGAGGAGTGAAAGGCAGCAAAGTTCGCTCCACGATCCGCTGTTGCATCGTATTCACGAAATGGTTGTAGACGAGGCGCACTTCATCGAATTCGCCATCCAGGAATCCTCGCACGACGAGTCGCGTGATCGGGGCGGTTTTCACGAATTCCGGTTTGTCTGACAAGCCTTCGAATTCCGCGACGACACTCGCGCCGACGTGTTTGAAAAATTGCAGACCTTTGCGTCCGACGCAGAGAATCGCTTTTTCCTGAGCTTCGCCGAGTTGTTTCGTATTCAGATAGCGGATGATATTCGAATTGAACGCGCCGCAGAGTCCGCGGTCACCCGTGAAAAGCAGGAAAAGAATTTTCTTCGGATTCTCACGGCGCAAAAAATAAGGGTGTTCGAGATTGCTTTTCGAACGTGCGACGAGTCCTTCGATCAGGCGTGCGAGCTCGTCGGCGTAAGGTCGTCCGGCGAGTGCGGCATCCTGCGCTTTTTTCATTTTGGACGCAGAAACCATCTCCATCGCACGCGTGATTTTTTGCGTGGAATTAACTGATTTCAGACGGCGGCGGAGGTCGAGCAGACTCATTTAGTTCCTAGTTTTTAGCTATTAGAAATTATTCATTCCAGCCTTTTTTGAAATCCTCAATCGCGGCGCGCAAATCTTTCTCAGTTTGTTCCTCGATTTTGCCGCTCGTGGCGATTTCCTTTTCGATTTTTGCGTAATTGGTTTGCATGAACTCGCCGAAATCTTTTTCAAATTTCGAGATTTTTTCAATCGCGACATCGTCGAGGTAGCCCGCATTGGTCGCGAAAATAATTTCAATCTGATTCACGACTGAGAGCGGGGAATACTGACCTTGTTTCAAAATTTCGACGATACGGCGCCCGCGTTCGATTTGCTTCTTCGTCGCGGCGTCGAGATCGGAGCCGATCTGGGAAAACGCTTCGAGCTCACGGAATTGTGCGAGCGAGAGACGCAGATTGCCCGAAACCTTTTTCATTGCTTTCGTTTGCGCGTCGCCACCGACACGGCTGACCGACAGACCGGCATTGACGGCTGGGCGAATGCCTTTGTAAAAAAGATCCGATTCGAGGTAAATCTGACCGTCCGTAATCGAAATCACGTTTGTCGGAATATACGCCGAAACATCGTTTGATTGAGTTTCGATGATTGGCAAAGCCGTAATCGAGCCGCCACCGAGCTTGTCGCTCAGACGCACCGCGCGTTCGAGCAGGCGGGAATGCAGGTAAAAAATATCTCCCGGATAAGCTTCGCGTCCCGGCGGGCGGCGCAGGAGCAGAGAAATTTGGCGGTAAGCCGCAGCGTGTTTCGAGAGATCATCGTAGACAATCAAAACATCTTTGCCGGCATTCATGAATTCTTCCGCCATCGTGACACCCGCGAATGGTGCGAGAAATTGCTGAGCAGCCGGATCGCTCGCATTCGCGGCCACGACAGTTGTGTAATTCATTGCACCGAATTCATCCAATTTCGCGACAATCTTCGCGACAGTCGAAGCTTTTTGACCAATCGCGACGTAGAAGCACAAACAATTTTTACCTTTCTGATTGATAATCGTGTCGATAGCAATCGCGGTTTTGCCGGTTTGGCGGTCGCCGATGATGAGCTCGCGTTGACCGCGTCCGACTGGAATCATCGAGTCAATCGCCTTGATGCCAGTTTGGAGCGGTGTATCGACACGTTGGCGCTGGATGATGCCCGGAGCCTTCACTTCGACGAGGCGCGTTTTCTTCGTCGCGATTTTGCCTTTGCCGTCGATTGGCAGACCGAGCGTATTCACGACGCGACCAATCATTGCTTCGCCGACGGGGACTTCCATAATTTTCCCAGTAGTTTTCACTTCGTCGCCTTCTTTCAATTCCGGGTTTTCTTCGAGCAACATCACACCGACGGTGTCTTCTTCGAGGTTCAGCACTACGCCGGTTTTGCCGCCAGGGAATTCCAAAATTTCTGCCATCGCCGCGCCGGATAGTCCGCTCACTTTCGTGATGCCGTCGCCGACTTCGATGACGGTGCCGAGATTGGATTTCTCAGTTGTCGCTTTAAAATCCTTAATTTGCTGGGCGAGAACAGATGAGATTTCTGAGGCGGAGAGTTTCATTGGAAAGGATTAAATAAGGAGTAAGTTTGTAAGAATTAAGTTAGTGGATAGTGTTAGTTCAAAGCTTTTTGCAGTCGGTTCAGTTTGCCGGTGAGCGAGAGATCGATGAGCTCGTCGCCCAGGAGGATTTTCACTCCGCCTAGGATTTGGGCATTCACGCGCGGTTCGACGGCGATTTCGCGCCCGGTCATTTTGCGTAGCGCGGCGGCGAGTCCACGCAGTTCTTTTTCGTCGAGGACGCGCGCGCTTTCGATGAGCGCTGTCGCGACGCCGCCCGATTCATTTAGCACGGCACGGAAGCTCTCGGCGATGCCAGCGATTTCAGACATGCGCCCATGATGGACGACGAGTTTCAAAAAATTTTCAAACTTCTCGCCAGCCTTGCCGAAAACTTTGGTGACAACTTTTTCTTTTTCCACTGTCGTGATGCGGGAGTTCGCGAAAAAATCTTGTGCGGTTTTGCTACCTAGGATTTCCGCCGCTAGATCGAGATTCTCAGCAGTTTCCTTCAGCTCTGCGACCGAAACTTTCTCGCCGAGCGCGAGCGCCAGTGCGCGGGCGTAACGGAGAGAAGTTTTGCTCATTTGAGGGTGGAGATTTCGGTAATCGCATCGGCGATAAATTTGGACTGATCTTTGGCTTCGATGGTGCGCTGCAAAAGTTTCTCGGTGGCGAGCACTACGATTTTCGCGACTTCATTTTGGATCTGGCGGGCGGCGTCGTCGCGTTCTTTTGCGATGACCGCGCGACCTTCTTCGACAATTTTGCCGACTTTCGCTTTGGCGGTTTCAACCAACTCATTAGCTTGTGCGGCGGCGGCTTCTTTCGAGGCGGCGATGATCTCACTCGCTTTTTGCTGGGCTTTTTTGAATTCCTTTTGCGTGAGTTCTTCGACGCGCGCGAGCTTGTCTTCGACGAGCTCGGCGTGTTCTTCGGCTTTGGCGATGCGCTCCTTGCGTTCGTCAAGTAATTTCAAAACCGGCTTGTAAACCAAAAACGTGAGAATTGCGAGGAGAACAAAAAAATTCACCGCCTGCGCAAGCATCACTGCCGGATCGATTCCGAGGCTCGAAAGAATTTCCATAAGAATGTTTTTAAATGTTCTAACTGTTCAATTACTCGCTGCGCTCGCTTGTTCTAAATGTCGCATAAATCACACACTTAGAACAATTCGAACAAACGCAGGGATCGAACATCTCGAACAGGAGACTAGACGAATTTCAGAATAAGCGCGACGACGAGCGCGTAAATCGCGACCGCCTCGGCAAACGCAATCGCGAGAATCATCGCAGCTTGCACTTTACCGGCAGCTTCTGGATTGCGACCGATGGCTTCGACGCCTTTCGAGCCAATCATTCCGATGGCGAGTGAAGGCATGACCGCACCGATGGCAATCGTTGCAGCGACCGAGAGAAGTTTGATGGTTTCGGTATCCATTTTGAGGGGGTTAAAAATTAATTCCGTGAGATTTTAGCGAAACGCGCGCGCGAGGCAAGTATCCTGAATAATTTTAGTGTGCTGCGCTCGCCATTTTGAAGAAAACTAAAGTTAAAACTGAAAAAACGAGTGCTTGAATCAGTCCGACGAAAATCTCCAAGCCGTAAAATGGCATTGGCACGACGAAAGGTGCGAGCGAAATAATGACCGCAAGCAACACCTCACCAGCAAAAATATTGCCGAAGAGTCGGAATGAAAATGAAATCATTTTGGAAAATTCCGAGACGATTTCCAGGATGCCGACGAAAAAATGAATCGGATTCGAAAAGTTAAAAAACTTTTTGAAATAACCGCCACCGAGTGAAGCTACACCCATCACTTGGACGAGGATAACCGCGACGAAAGCGAGTGCGAGCGTGAAGCTGAGGTCGGCTGTGCCAGCGCGAAAGATTGGCACGAAGATAGCTTCGTGGGTAGTAGTTTTTTCCTCAGGACTATTATTAGCTGGCTTTTCTGGTATTTTTTCGGTGTCCTCGCCTAGATCAACCACATTGAGATCTTTTGTTGTTGCCAGGCTTTCATCGACAGCCTCGCTATAGTCTTTTGTAAGTGGCGTTTCAGGAATCGCTAACTCTTCCGAGGTTTTTTCGTTTTCAAAAAAACCAATCGAACCGACACCAGGTAGCAGTCCTGCCCAGTTATTCAAAAGTACGAATAGGAAAATAGTGAAGACAACTGGGAAAAACTGGCGCGCTTGTTTGAAATTATTCGTCACACTCTCAGCGAGATCGTGGAAGCTCTCGATCGCTAGCTCGACGATATTTTGTACACCGGCGGGGCTTTGCTTCAGGCGTGCGCGGAAAATCACCGCGAAAATTCCGACCAAGACGAGGACGACCCAGCTTAAGAGTAGCGAATTCGTGACGGGCAGCGGACCGAGATTGAAGATTTTTTCGGCAGTAAGTGAAACGTGCATAGAGATTATTTTTTAGAATTTTCACCGCGGGCGATTTTTTGCAGCGGCTGAACGATTTGCCAGACGAGGAGCAGAGAGAAGATTAGTCCGAGAGTGAGTCCAATCCAGAAAAAAAATTTCGTCCCGTATTTTTCATCGAGCCAGTGTCCACCGAAGACGCACAAGATCGTGGTCGTCGCGACGGAGAAGCCGAGCTGCAGGCTCATTCCTACGACTACTTTCAGCGGCAGCATTTCAGATTTAGCCATGCGAAGCGCGGGGAGTTTAGTTTCGAAAATTCTAACGGTCAACATTTTTCTTCACATAAAAGACTGCAAAAATAGCTTTTTTAAAATCACAAAATTTTATCGTCAAGCGAAAATACTATTTTTAAGGCACTTCGTTAAACACCTTTAAAAAGCCCTATTTTTTCAGATTGAACAAATTTTGAATTCAGGAAAATGCTTTTCAGTTCAGCCTTTTCGCGGCTGGACGTTGCCGCGCGCAAAAAAGAGTTTTAGGATTTTGCCAATTTAACCCCTATCAAATGGCTACCAAAGCCCTCACTCAGGCGCAGGTCATCGCGCTCGTCGCAGAAAAAGCGGGAATCTCCAAAAAGGAAGGTAAAGTCGTCCTCGAGACACTTCAGGCTGCTCTCGTCAAAAACGATAAAGTTGCCACTCCATTTGGAATCTTCTCGAAAAAGGTCAAACCGGCTCGCCCGGCTCGCAAAGGTACCAACCCTTTCACCGGAGAGGAAATGACTTTCAAAGCGAAACCGAAACAGACAGTTCTCAAATATCGTCCGAACAAAGCGACGAAAGACGCTCTTAACTAAAAATAGTTTTCCAATCAAATTAAAAGCCCTGCTTCGGCGGGGCTTTTTTGTAGCTAAAATTTCCAAATCCCAAATCGCAAACCTGCCTACCGGCAGGCAGGTAAATCTCAATGTTCAAAATTCAAGGGTGGGGTCGGGCAAGTTGAAAATTAGAAATTATTTGGAAATTGATGTTTGGAGCTTGGAATTTTATTTAATGTTTGGGCATGATTTTGTAGCTCGCGTTGTATTTTTCATTGATTGTCGTCTCACCATTTTTCGCGACTTCGCGCGTCCAAAACATGCGCAGTCCGGCGAGGCGTAGATTCGTGACGGGATCGCCATTCGGATAAAACGGTCCGGCGAGCTTCACCGCGCGACCATCGCTCGTGCCGAAAAAATTCACGCGCAGGCTGGTGCCGTCGATGGCAGTTTGGACCAGGATTGGCGCGCCGGTATCATTCAAAAATTTCAAATCGGCGGAGCCGGGATAAATCGTCGCGTCGAGCCCGGGCGGATCGTAGTAGCTCACTTTCATCGAGTGCGGTTTCTGCGCGGTGATTGGCACGCCAGAGGCAAGTGCCGTGCGGAAAAAAGTGGTCGAAACCTGGCAGACTCCGCCGCCGACTTCCGGAATGATGTCGCCTTCTTTGATGACGAGCTCTTGGCGGTAGCCATTCGCGAGTGTCACTGGACCGAGTGCACCGACGAAAGAAAATTCTGCGCCCGGCTCGATAATTTTGCCATTCAGTCGTTCGGCGGCGACGCGGATATTGTGCTGACGATTCGTCGGCGAGCCGGCGTAATTCGTCACATCCTCACCGATGAGCTCGCGGATGCCGGCGTTTTTCAAGTCTTCCGCGACTTTCACCGGTGCAGGCAAAACCCGAAACGGAATTAGAAGCTCGCGCTGGCCATCGGCGATGGCTGCCAGCAGCTCTGCGAATAAGGCGTCACCGTCGATAGCGCGACCATTTTGTGCGATGCCGTCGAAAGCGACTGTGCCGTTGAGATTGCGCGTGATGGTGACATCGCGCGGCAGCTCACCGAGCAGCGGATCGAGCTCGTCTGTGATGAACTTAGTCACGAGTTCTTTCTTCAAAAAAATACTGTCGCCGTCGAAACCAAACCACGCGATGCGGTCGGCGAGATTGAGCTCGAAGCGCTCGTATTCGGTTTTTTTCAAAACCATTTTTTCACTGACAATTTTAGTGAGACGCTCGCGGAAGGGCTCGAGTTCACGTGCGAAAACTTTTGGCTCGACTGGCTCGCTCGTGATTACGATTTTCGCGTTTGAAAATTTCCCGGCGTTTTTTTGTATAGCATCCACGATTTTGGCGAAATCTGTTTTTCTTCCGCTTTTTTCCGGCAAAATCTCAAGCGCGCCAGTGGCATTCAAAAAAACTCGCGCGTCAGTCGCGCCGTATTCGAGCTCAGGGAAGTGCGTGAGCAAAACGCGGCGCAGCCTTTTGTCGTTCAAGCTCGTCGGCAGTGCGACTTCGCTGAAATTGAAAATCTCATTTTTCAAAACGCCGACCTGGTTTGCGACGGAGAATCGCAAATCAAATTCCGCCGGTAAAATTTCCGCCGTCTGACCGGCAAATTCGAAAACGAGCGGTCGCAGCGCGAAATTTTGCGCACGCGTTTCGAGCTCGCTGATGGCTTCATCCGCCGCGACGAGCGAATACTCTGCGTCCGCGATGCGAATCCCGAAGGGCAGGCGCTCGGCGAATTGATTGCGCACGGTGAAATAACCAATCTCCAAAAGCAGAAAGATGCCAAAAATCGCGAAAAACGGGAGAAAATTCTGAATTTCCCGTTTTTTGCTTTGGCGCATTTTCTTCAGCAGTTTTTTCAACGAATAAACTTTGTACTCAGGAATTTTAGCAAATTTCTTCGCTGTCAAATTTTTTAATTCTGATTAATTTGTTTCAGCTTTTCGATTAGTCTTGGTTTTCCAAGAGTAATTTCTAAAGTATTATACAAAGCTTGGCGAGTAATGTTTTTGCAAAAAGTCAGACCTTTCCCTTCCAGCCAGGCAAGTTCTTGAGCAGAAACTATATTGTCGTCAGGTTCTTTTGTCAGAGCTTCGCTTCTGGCGATGTCTTCTGTGGAGGCTTCGTATCCAACAATTTCTTCTTCCGGATCGCAAATCCCAACTAGCATTTCTGTCGGAACTTTGCGTCTAACAATTTTTTCCCACGCAATACTGCCACTAACTGCTTCTGTTGGAGTCTTGCGCTTGAGACTAGCCATTCTAAAAAAATTAAAGGGCGTGATTTTAAACACCTTTTATTTTTTTAGCAAATCTCACCGCCGCCGAGGCAGATATCTCCACGGAAGAATGCGACGGTTTGACCTGGCGTGATGGCGCGCACTGGCTTATCGAATTCGAAAATCGCCCGTGTTTTCAGCAATGTGATGCGGCCGGATTCAGCGGGCGCACGATAACGAATTTGCGCCAGGATTTTCGTGCCATTTTTCGGCGGTGCGCCGACCCAGCTCAATTTTTTTGCCGCTAATTTCCGAGAAAAAAGCTCGCGGTCGGGGGCGACGATGAGTTCATTTTTCGCAAAATCAAAACCCGCGACGAAAAACGGCTCGGGCATACCGCCGAGCTCGACGCCGCGGCGTTGACCGAGTGTGTAAAGCGGCAATCCATGATGTGCGCCGACGATTGCGCCGTCGGTCGTCCGGATACAGCCTGGACGAAAAATTTTCTTAGGCAGATTTTGCTGCAGAAAGTCGCTGACTTCCATGCCTTCCAAGAAGCAAATTCCAGCGCTTTCTTTTTTCTCCGCGAATTGCGGAAAGCCTATTTTTGCAGCCATTTTTTTGACTTCCGCTTTTTTCAAATCACCAAGCGGAAAAACCACTTGCTTCAATTTTTCCTCGGTTAGGCGGCAGAGAAAATAGGACTGGTCTTTCGTCTCGTCGCGACCGCGCAAAAGTTTATTTTTTTCGATCCGCGCGTAGTGTCCAGTCGCCAATTTCGCGCAGCCGAGCTCGCGCATTTTGGTCATTAATTTCCCAAATTTAATTTGGGGATTGCAGATGACGCAGGGATTGGGTGTGCGATTTCGCGCATAATTGCGTAGGAAATCAGCGACGACTTGTTTCTGAAATTCCGCGCGAAAATTCAAAACATAAAAGGGGATTTCAAGATTCGCGGCGACTTCACGTGCCGCGGCGACGGAATTTGTTTTGCCAAAAAGATCGAGATGAACGGCAATCAGCTCGTGACCAGCCTTTTGCAAAAGCGCCGCCGTGACCGCCGAATCCACCCCGCCCGAAATTGCGACAAGAATTTTCATTTCAAATTATTCGACGCGCTCGATTGCCGCGCCGAGATTCTGCAATTTCTCAGCAAAATTTTCGTAGCCGCGGTCGATGTATTCCACATTCGTAATTTCCGAAATGCCTCTCGCCGAGAGTGCGGCGAGGACCATCGCCGCGCCGGCGCGCAGGTCGCAGCTCGCGATTTTCGCGCCGTGCAATTTGTCACCGCCGAAAACGACGGCTTGGTGCGGATTGAAAACCTCGACGCGCGCACCCATTTTTTCCAGTTCAAAAAGGTAATTCAGCCGACCTTCGAAGAGCGTTTCGAAAATTCGCGACTTGCCCTGCGCCTGAGTCAGCAGCACGCCGAAGGGCGCCTGCAAATCAGTCGGAAAGCCTGGAAAAACAGCCGTTTTAATTTCAGTGGGATTGAATTTCTTAGTTGGTTTGATCTCCAAAAAATTCGGTCCGACAAAAAAATTCGCGCCAACTTCTTGGAGTTTTTGAAAGAAAGAATCGAGCTGTTTCGGTACGACATTTTCGATTCTGACATCACCGCCAGTCAGCAGTCCGGCGAGCGCGAAAGTGCCGGTTTCGAGATAATCCGGAGTCACGGTATGTGTCGCGCTGCCTGGTTTCGGTGTGCCAGAGATTTTCAAAGTGTGGCTGCCGACACCCGTGATTTTCACGCCCAATTTTTTCAAAAATTCGCAGACATCGACGACATGCGGCTCGTAAGCTGCCATGCGAATTTTCGTCTCTTCAGGTGAAAGCGCGGCTGCCATCAAGGCGTTTTCTGTCGCAGTCACCGACATTTCTGGCAAATTAAACGCGGTGGGTTTAATTCCATTTTTTGCCTCGAATTTCAGGAAATTGTCAGTCGAATGATTGCGGCAACCCAGTCTTTCCAGCGCGAAAGCGTGGGCGTGGATTGAGCGTTTGCCGATGACGCAGCCGCCCGGGAAAGCGATTTCCGCCTTGCCGGCGCGGGCGAGGAGCGGACCGAGCAGCAAGATTGACGCGCGCATTTTGCCGGCGAATTCCGCTGGAATTTTGGTCGTCCGGATTTTCGTCGTCTGAATTGTCACGACATTTTTCGTAAACGAAAATTTCGCGCCGAGAATTGCTAAAATCTCGAGCATGAGGCGCACGTCCGCGACATCAGGAATATTGCGCAAAACGCATTCTTGCTCAGTCAAAAGTGTCGCTGCAAGCAGCGGCAGCGCCGCATTTTTCGAGCCGGAAACTTTCACGACGCCAGACAAGGGCTGACCGCCGCGAATGATGAATTTACTCACTCGCGGATTTTAGCAAAAAGAATTTGCTTTTTAAGCATGATTTAAATAAATTGGGGTTTTCTAAATAATTTGAAAATGAAAAGCAAAGGCATTGAGAGAGGAAAAAATTTTCCCGAAGCGGCACTTTCATTTTATCGAGCGATGGTGCAGGTTCTCTTGTCAGATTTTCGGGATGGTCTTTTAAACGAGGGAGAATTTAACACGCGAAGCGGAAATCTCGGGGGCTTGCCCCCGAGCTGGATAGCGTAGAATGGGGTTTACCCATTCCTAAGCTATCCAACCTAAATGGAGATTTCTTACAACTCTCACCACGCCTACAAA
>JAJYAT010000005.1 GCA_021779375.1 bacterium
AGGAAGCTTCAATCGCAGTCGGTGAACCAGTGTAAGTTCCGGTAATAACGATATTCGCATTGTTACTGCCATCACGCTGGATGACCTGATAGGATTTGGGGGTTGAGAGGGTGATGGTGCTAAACACATCCTTGTTGTCAGTGACCACATTATTAAAAACAGTTACATCATCAAGAGTAAGTCTTACGCCTGATGAATAAACCTGAGACATGACATAGGCATTTGTAAACATACCCCCGCTTACACCGTTGTAATTCGCTGTAGCCAACAAATCTGTATTCTCGCCAACATCATCGAAGTCCCCATCATCGTTCGCATCTTGATAAACTCTAAACTTGGCTCCCTGAATATCGCCGAGTACTATTTGTACCTTATAAAGACGATTGGCTACATAGGGTAGATTCGTAGTGTACGATTCAGCCTCAACACCATTTGCATACCTAAAAATTCTAAATACGCCAGTACTGTGAAAGTTTATAAAAACATTATTAGTATTTGTTTGACTAAACCAATTCCAGTTACCGTAGCCTAAAGCCATGGCATAAGTATTTGTAGCGGAAGCTTTAACAACCCCCTCAATTGTCAGACTATCACCACGGGCGAATGTCGATGTGCTTATAACACCGTTAGCATCCCAATGATTATTGCCAACGATAGTTAGGTTATTATTTTGATTAACGTTATAGCCTGTATCGCGCTCAATCCATTTAGTCATATCAACATTCGTCCCGATAAAATTATCGGAAAATAGGGTTGTTGCAAAAGCAAAGGCATTTGCTTGAAAAAATCCAAATAAAAAAACTAAAAGTAGGAAAAAGCACTTTAGAACCCTGCTATTTGGTTTACATAACTTCTCATATCTTGACGACCATTTTCGTATTTGATGAGTGTTATTCATCAATTTATCCTGCGACTCAAATTTTGTAGTCATATAAATATTTTTAATTAAGGTTTGATTCTAAAAAAGATTAAACTGTTTGTCAAAAATTAGCCTGCTAACCAGCATAAACTTAACAGCAATAATATTTTATGGTGTCTCATTTTGTCTCATTTCTAGGCGACCCACGTGCCTGCCTGCCGGTAGGCAGGTCTTCTGGCGACTTTGAGAAAATGCCTCTAAAATCCCCGCAAGGTTGTGACACTAGACTCACCTGTTCAGCCAACATCATCTAGCCGCAAACTAATTTTTTAAAAAATTTCAGGTATGCCCTCCGCAGATCATTCTGCCAAGACCAACTCGCGGAGAACGAAGAGTCAGGATGGCTACCAATTGTATTACGAGAAAAATTTCTCCAAGACCAAAAAACCAGTTCTGTTTTTTTTGCACGGTTTGGGTGGCGATCTCGATGCCTGGCGTTTTATCCGAGACCAGCTCACGCAAAAAGGCGTGCCCTCGATCGCGCTAGATCTGCGCGGACACGGCTATTCGGACCACCCGCGCAAGTTCGCGGGCTATGCCATGGATAATTTCGTCGAGGATGTCGCCGTCATCATGGAAAAAGAGAAACTCAAAAAAATCATTTTGGTCGGTCACTGTTATGGCGCCATCACGGCTCTGCACTTCGCGCTCAAGCATCCTGAGAAATTGAAAAAATTAATCGTCATCTCAGGCTCCTATGCCGGACCACCCTATCTCATCGGGAAAATTTTGAAAGCCCTGGCTGCTGGCGCTGCCAATTTGGGCGCCTGGCTCAGCCCGAAACCCTACAGGCCGCAACATTCAGACTACCCGGTCGGCAAATTTCATGCTGATTATGAGTGGATTGGACTAATGCGAACGATCACACATAATTCGCTTCGCAGCTACGCGCTGATTTCGAAGGAAATTATCAAGCTCAATCTCGAACCAAGACTCGCGCAAATCAAAACTCCGACGCTCGTAATCGTCGGCGGTAAAGACAGTATTTTCCCCGCGGCAATCTCGAGAAAAATCCACGAGAAAATTGTCGGCTCGAAATTTAAAATTATTCCTGAAGGCAACCATGTGGTTGTTTTAAACAACTCTGACAAAGTCGCTGATTTGATTTATAAATTTTTGAAATAATTTTTTCGAAAAGATTCTAATGAGCGACTAAATGCTCGGGGTAAAAAACTACTTTGAGTGTGAATTCGAGGGAATTTTTAAATGCCAAGGTATTTTCGAATTCCAGGGTGATTTTGTAATCAAATCGTAATCATCCTATGGCTATGCTGCTAACGCCGGCAAGCAAATTAATCTCTTAACCCCTTTACCATGAAGCACCTCATCCCGTCTTCACTCTCACTCCCGACTCTCTGGGAAGATGAAGCAAACACCCGTGAACTCTTCGGTTGGTCGTCCAGTCTCAAATTCCCGCAAGTCGATCTCGAGGAAACTGACCGTGCACTCGTCGTCAAAGCGGACGTGCCCGATCTAAATAAAAAAGATATTTCGATCGAGGTTCAGGATCATTCGCTGATTATCAGCGGTGAAAAAATGCAGGAAAAGGAGGAGCGCCGCAAAAAATACTATTACCGCGAACGCAGTAGTCAGAGCTTCCGCCGAGAAATTGCGCTCCCGAAAGGAATCCTCAAAGACCAGGTTTCCGCCAAAATGCATGATGGCGTCTTGACTGTTACTTTGCCAAAATCAGAGGGCGCCAATAAAGCGATTCCGATTGAAGGTTGACGTAATTAATACAAAATCAGTATTAATATCTTTTTGCCCTTTAACCAAGCTGCCATGAAAAACATCCTAGCCTTAGGACTAGTCAGCCTCTGCTGCGCTGCTTGCGCGTCCACGCCAACTATGCCAACCGCAACGCCAACTGTAGATAATAGTCAAACCACCATGCAAATCACTAGTCCCGCTTTCGCAGCCGGTGCGATGATTCCAGTGAAATATTCTTGCAAAGGCGAAAGCGTCAATCCACCGCTGGCAATTTCCAATGTGCCGACTGGTACCGCAAGTCTCGCCCTAATCGTCGATGACCCGGATGCGCCCTCCGGTACTTGGACGCACTGGACAGTCTGGAATATCGCGCCAACCACTGTAACCATCGGAGAAAATTCCGTACCGATGGGAGCAGTCCAGGGAACCACCAGTGCAAAAAATAATTTCTACCAAGGACCTTGTCCACCTTCCGGTACGCACCGTTATTTCTTCAAACTTTACGCACTCGACACGATGCTCGATTTACCAGCGACTGCGGATATCGCTGCGCTGAATGTCGGCATCTCCGACCATATTCTGGCAAGCGCTGAGCTCATGGGCAAATTCTCAAGCCAATAATTTTTTAATTCCCGCCAATCCATGTCTGCCGAAAAATCACTCAGCGTCAAGATCTTCGCCCTAATCGTCGGCGTCATCCTCTTGGGCTGCATGCAAACGAAAACTCCGAATCCGCAGGTCTCGACAGCTCCGACGAAGAGCGGAACACAAATACCGACAGACCAGCCCGCGCCAATTCCCAAAACCGTGCTCGCTTATCCAATCGATAATTTCACAACAGGTGTTACGAAAAAACCTTTTGGGATTTACATCACGCCGGCGACTTCGCCCGTCCAGCCCGAACGTTTCACGGGTTATCACACCGGCGCAGATATCGAGACGAGCGCGGCGCAAAAAGACACCGGCGTTTGGGTTCACGCCATCGCAGACGGCAAGGTGGAATTAAATCGCTGGGTCAGCGGCTACGGCGGCGTAATAATTATCAGTTTTAATTTCAATGGCAAAACTTACTCGGCACTCTACGGTCACCTCAATACTCCTGCAAATTTGAAAGTCGGCGACCGCATCACCGCGAAACAAACTTTGACGACTCTAGGCGCAGGTTATTCGCACGCCACGGACGGCGAACGCAAACATCTACATTTCAGCCTGAGACCAGGAGTCGATTTGGACTTACGCGGTTACGTGCAAAATAAAAGTGAACTCTCGAGCTGGATTGACCCGGTCGGTTTTTTCGGGGAATTCGCAAGTTATTTAAATTGAAACTATTTTTGCCAACCTGCTCTGGTTTGGCTAACCTTTAAACATTAACCTCACTAAAATGTCTGATTTCACACTTCCCGCTTTGCCATTCGCTTACGATGCGCTCGCACCGCAGATTTCTGAAGAACAGTTGCGACTGCACCACAGCAAACACCACGCCGCGTATGTCGCGAATGCGAATGCGCTGTCAGAGAAGATCGCCGCCGCGCGCGCAGCTAATGCCGACGTCGATCCGAAACTCTGGCGCGCGCTGTCATTCAATGTCGCTGGTCATAAATTGCACTCGCTTTTCTGGGAAAATCTTGACCCAAAAGGCGGCGGTGAGCCAAGCGGTGCCCTGAAAAATTTACTCGAAAAAAGTTTCGGCAGCTTCGCTAATTTCCAAAAAGAATTCACCGCCGTCGCGACAACCATCGAAGGTTCGGGCTGGGCAGCACTGTTTTATTGTCCGAAACACGAAAGGCTTTTTATCGCACCGATTGAAAATCACAACAAAATTTATTTCCCGGAAGCGAAAATTTTGCTCGTCCTCGACGTCTGGGAACACGCTTTTTACCTGGATTACAAGAATGAAAAAGCCAAATTCGTCGCGGCTTTTTGGGAAATCGTAAATTGGCCAGCGGTCGCAGCGCGTATCGCACAATGATTTTTTGCACGAATTTTATGTTTCAACTCACCCTCATTCTTGGCACGGCTCGTGTCGGTCGCCAGAGCGAAAAAGTCGCTAACTATATTTTGAAAAAAATCGCAGGTCGTTCTGATTTGGAAGTTACTTTCGTCGATGTCAAAGATCACATTCACGGTCGCACCATTCCGCCCTGGGAAAATAGCGAACTTACGCGACCCTGGCGCGATTTGGTGAAAGCGAGCGACGGTTTTTGGATTGTCACGCCAGAATACAATTACAACTTTCCGTCCGAACTCAAAATGCTGCTCGATCAAGAGCTCGGGAATTACGCTGGTAAACCGGTCGCTTTCGCGAGCGTCTCTTCCGGCGGTTTCGGCGGCGTGCGCGCCATCGAGCATCTCGTCCCACTCGCTCGCCGCATCGGTCTCATTCCGCTCTTGGCTGATTTGAATTTTTCGAAAGTCGCCGAGCTTTTTGAAAAAAGCGAAGCCGAACTCGACGCGAGTTACGCCGTAAAAATCACAACCATCATCGACAAGCTTCTAAATTTTGGAGCGAAAAAATAGACGCGGATTCGCCAACATAAATCTTGAAACTGGTCTTATTTTGGAAAATAGGATTTTTTTTGACGAACACCAATAATCAACTGACCCACTGACCTCCGAACCCAGTGACCAACGACCATCCGAACCCAATGACCCGAACCAATTGAAATTTTTTACAATAAAAGAGGCAGCCTTTTAAGCTACCTCTTCTATTATGATTTATGATTTAAGACTTATGACTTATTCGATGACTTTGATGACGACTCCGGCTCCGACTGTGCGACCACCTTCACGAATCGCGAAGCGTGTATTGTTGTCGAGCGCGACCGGCACACCGAGCGTGACGACCAAATTAACTTTGTCACCAGGCATGACCATCTCAGTACCAGCTGGTAATTCGACATCACCCGTCACGTCAGTCGTGCGAATGTAGAATTGTGGTTTGTAACCTTTGAAGAATGGAGTGTGGCGTCCACCTTCGTCTTTCGTGAGGATATAAACTTCGCACTCGAATTTTTTGTGTGGAGTGATTGAACCTGGTTTCGCAAGCACTTGACCACGTTCGACCTGATCTTTTTCAATACCGCGGAGGAGAATACCAGCATTGTCGCCAGCCTCACCGCGATTGAGTGTTTTGCGGAACATTTCGACGCCAGTGACGACGGATTTTTGTGTGTCGCGGATACCGATGATTGCAACTTCGTCATTCACATTGACGACACCCTGCTCGATACGACCAGTGACGACCGTACCACGACCTTTGATCGAGAAGACATCTTCGACCGGCATGAGGAATGGTTTGTCGAGATCACGTACTGGGTCAGCGATGTACTCGTCGAGCGCAGCGATCAAGCGATCAATCGACTGCGTGCCGAGTTCGGAATTTTCGCCCTCGAGCGCTTTGAGCGCGGAGCCACGAATAATCGGCGATTTGGCTGGATCGAAGTCATTTTTCTTGAGCAACTCTTTGATTTCTTCCTCGACGAGCTCAATCATTTCGTTGTCATCGACCATGTCGCATTTGTTGAGATAGACGACGATGTTCGGAACGTTGACTTGGTGCGCGAGCAAAATGTGCTCTTTCGTCTGAGGCATCGGTCCATCCGCAGCGGAAACGACGAGAATCGCGCCGTCCATTTGGGCAGCACCCGTAATCATGTTTTTGACGTAATCGGCGTGGCCCGGGCAGTCGACGTGCGCGTAGTGACGTTTGGTTGACTCGTACTCTTGGTGCGAAGTCGCGATGGTGATACCACGCTCGCGCTCTTCTGGAGCATTGTCGATTTCGTCAAATTTGCGAGCCTTCGCTTGTCCTTTGGTCGCGAGGTAAGTACAAATCGCGGCAGTCAAAGTCGTTTTACCGTGGTCGACGTGACCGATCGTACCGACATTGACGTGCGGCTTGCTGCGGTCGTAAGTTCCTTCAGCCATTTTATGGGGGGGTTAAAAATTAAACTTTCGCTCGCCAGAAATGGGAGCCGGGAGAGTATAGAGATTTTGACTAATAAGCGCAACCCATTTTGCGTAAAAAAATTATTCAGTCAAGTAAAAATTTTTCGAACAAAAAAAATCCTGCCTGCCCTCGCGAAATTCAGAAAGCTTGCCCTTGTAAAATTCGAGGAGCTTGCCCTCGCGAAAGCGGGACTTGCTTTTCGTATTCGACTAATTTACAATCTCGCTCGAATTCGCGGAAGCTTTTTAGAGGTGGTAAAATTCGCGGGTTAAAAAAATTGAAATGAATATCCTAAATTACTTTCGCGAAGCAATCTCGGAATTACACCGAGTGAGCTGGCCGACGCGCCAACAGGCAGTCCGCATCTCACTCATCGTCCTCGCGGTCACCTTCGTCTTCGCATTCGTCCTCGGTTTCCTCGATACATTCCTCGCCTGGGGTTACCAACAATTATTAAAATTAGCCATCGTAAAAAATGGGTAAACAAGCTGAAAATACCGGAAAAAACTGGTACGTGATTCACACGTATTCAGGCTACGAAGATGCCGTGAAGAGTGCGCTCGAGCAACGCATCGACAGCTGCAACATGCAGGATTATATTTTCCGCGTCGAAGTCCCGAAAGTCGAAGAAGTCACGATTCGCCGTGGTGAAAAAGTCAGCGAGAAAAAACGACTTTTCCCGGGCTACGTCCTGGTCGAGATGATCGTCACGGATGAATCCTGGTACGTCGCGCGCAACACGCCGAATGTCACCGGTTTCGTCGGCAGCGGCAATATCCCTGTCCCTGTCACACCGGAAGAATTTGGCATCATCGAGAAACACGTCGGCGCAACCGAGACCAGCTTCAAGATCGAGATGAAGATTGGCGATGTAGTCGTCATCCTGGACGGTCCATTCGCGAGCTACGAAGGTGTGGTCAGCTTGGTCGATACCGCAAAGGGCAAAGTCAAAGTCAATGTTTCGATTTTCGGACGCGACACGCCCGTCGAGCTCGACTTCGTCCAAGTCAAGAAGAAATAATAAGTCATAAATCATAAATAATAAATCACTTTTATTACTTAACACTTAATATTTAACACTTAGTTCCAATGGCTAAAGCAATCAAAGCGAAGATCAAACTGCAAATCCCTGCCGGTGCTGCGAATCCTGCGCCGCCAGTCGGCTCGGCACTCGGTCAGCACGGTGTCGCGATTCAGGATTTTTGTTCGCAATTCAATGCGCGCACGAAAGATCAGAAAGGCGATATTATCCCTGTAATTATCACCGTTTTCGACGATCGCAGTTTTACTTTCATCACGAAGACTCCCCCGACCGCGGAACTCATCAAGAAAGAACTCGGACTGAAAAAAGGCAGCGGCACGCCGAACAAAGACAAAGTCGGCGAAATCACCGATGCGCAGCTCGCGAAAATCGCTGCCATCAAGATGCCGGACATCAATGCCAATGACATCGAAGCCGCCAAGAAAATCATCGCTGGCACGGCGAAGTCGATGGGATTGAGGGTGAAATAACTGAATCCTAGTCAAGAAAAGGCTAATTGGGTTTATGTTTTTTTGCTTGGAAAAATTCCAATTTTATGGAAATGAAATACAATAACAGTGTCTAATTTGAAAAAACCATGACCACTACGAAATCAAGACAAATGACAGCCGGGAAATCCTTTGAATATGCCCTCCTTGTTCAATTTGAGGAAAAACTAAAAGGTAAAACCAATCTTGAAGTTATAAAAGATTCATCTTTTATGGTCGCAAAGGGATGTTTTGAGAATGTGAGCGCAGCAGAAAAAAGTGACTGCTTACTCTCTGCTAGTTTTGCGGTCAATTTTCTTATGGACATAGAGCCACGACTTTCAAACGAAGTTAGTAAAGACGACATTTTACAACTTCAAATATTATCCGATTATCATGGAAAATCTGGCGATGTGAGAGATGTCTTAATTATTCGATTGTTACAAAAATGGGAAATTGGCGTGTCTGCCAAAAATAATCATCATGCAGTAAAGCATTCTCGTTTAT
Source organism: bacterium (assembly GCA_021779375.1). Lineage (GTDB taxonomy): Bacteria > Patescibacteriota > Gracilibacteria > JAHISY01 > JAHISY01 > JAHISY01. The sequence goes on from JAJYAT010000005.1 coordinate 8,595, forward strand.
CAGCGAATATTGATTTCGGCGAGAAATGGCTTGGAATAAAGTCATCTAAAAAATATTTTGAAACCATAACACCTATTTTTAAAAAACTCGAAAAGCTGAGGAGGGAAAGTAACGCAAATAAAAAATGGAGCGAGCTTAGCAATCACCACTCGACAATTTATGTTCCTATCTTAAAAGCTTTCATAAATGAACTAAAGAACATCCATAAAAAAGACCCGAAAAAAGTAGCTTCCAGCCTCATCACATATCTTGTTGGCAAAAAAGACTTTTATAAAGTCATAAAAGGAAAAAATAACATAGAGATATATGCGTACAATTTATACGGAACACTAAATTTGCCATTCAAAAATATTCCGCCGAAATATAAAACCCCTCAAATACCCCTACCAACAGAAATCACTAATGTCGGACTCAAGGCGGATAGCAATACAACTGCCATAGTAACAATGGATAACGACTGGACGCTTTCTTTTCGTATTCACAATGCTAGCTCACGAGTCGAATCATCATTAAAATTCGACATCAATCTTTTAAAATCACCCAAGAAATTATTCAAAAACACGCTAAACATTAGCCACGACTAACTATGAGATTAGCTTCACTATTCACGGGCGCAGGAGGACTTGATTTAGGTTTTAAAAAAGCTGGTTTCCATACTGTCTGGGCAAACGAATATGATCCGACTATTTGGGAAACTTTTGAATATAATTTTCCGAGAACAAAGCTAGATAAAAGAAGCGTCGTTGATATTCCTGCCTCTGACATTCCAGATGTCGATGGAATTATCGGCGGACCACCATGCCAAAGCTGGAGCGAAGCAGGTGCTGGTCGTGGGATAAACGACAAAAGAGGTCAGCTCTTTTACGATTACATTCGCATACTGAAAGAGAAGCAGCCAAAGTTTTTTCTTGCAGAAAATGTTTCAGGGATTTTGCATCCAAAACATAAAGAAGCTTTTTCAAACATAATCAAAGAATTTGAGAATGCGAGTTATGAAATTTCATGGAAGCTACTAAATGCTAACGATTATGATGTCCCGGAAGACAGACTTCGTGTCATTATCGTCGGTTATCATAAAAATCTAAAAAAGAAATTTGAGTTTCCCGGACCTCAAAAATACAAACCTGTTTTAAGAGACGCAATTTTTAATTTACGCTTGGCAAAACCAGCAAAAGATAAAAATAAGACAAACGGAAGTATGTTAAAAATTCCAAACCATGAATATATGAATGGTGGCTTTTCCTCAATTTACATGTCAAGAAATCGAGTGCGTTCTTGGGATGAACCGTCTTTCACAATTCAGGCAGGTGGTCGGCACGCCCCAATTCATCCACAAGCGCCAAAAATGAAATTCATTGAACAAAACAAAAGAATTTTTGCTCCGGGGAAAGAGCACCTATATCGCCGTTTATCTGTTCGTGAATGCGCAAGAATTCAAACATTTCCTGATGACTTTATTTTCAAGTATCGTGATATAGCTGACGGATACAAAATGATTGGGAATGCTGTGCCGGTAGAATTTGCCCATCACCTCGCACAAAAAATCGCAGGTGATCTGAAAAATTATTTACACACTCCAGAATCAATTTATGGACAAGTTCGCCAAAACAAAGCTGAAAAAGATTTAGCACAATACCAAGTCTGAAGTTTCGGTCTTCTTAAACCAACAAATTAAACCCATACCCGATCAAAATTATCCCAATCGTCACGACTCCGAAGAAGGTCGCGAGTAGTTGCCATTGATTAGAAAAATATCTCGTTTTTTTCTTGACGAAATAGAACAAGCACGATAAACTCCACCGGTTAAAATCGCGCTTTTTGCGTGCGCGATTAAATCATAAATCATAAGTTTTAAATCATAAATTAAAGATTTAATACTTATTACTTAATACTTAAACTCGTGTTCCATGAATAAAATCCGTGTGAAAGGTGCGCGCACTCACAATCTCAAAAACATCGATGTCGAAATTCCGCGCGACAAATTGACCGTGATTACCGGACTTTCCGGCTCGGGCAAATCCAGTCTCGCCTTCGACACGATTTACGCCGAAGGTCAGCGGAGATATGTCGAGAGTCTTTCGACTTACGCGCGACAATTTCTCGGCTTGACGAATAAGCCGGATGTCGATTCGATTGACGGATTGTCGCCTGCGATTTCGGTCGATCAGAAATCCGCGAGCCGCAATCCCCGCTCGACTGTCGGCACAGTCACGGAAATTTACGATTACCTGCGCCTGCTCTTCGCGAAAATCGGTGAACCGCATTGTCCGAAGTGCGGCAAGAAAATCGAACGGCAGTCTGCCAGCCAAATCGTCGACCTGATCGCCGCCATGCCGGAGGACAAGAAAATTCTCCTGCTCGCGCCCATCGTCAGCGACCGCAAAGGCGAACACCGCGCCGAAATCGACAAGATCAAAAAGGACGGCTTCGTGCGTTATCGCGTCGATGGCAAGGTCGTGACGATCAGTGAAGAACTCGCGCTCGACCCGAAAAAAAAGCACTCAATCGAAATCGTCGTCGACCGCCTCGTGACGAAAAATTTGCAGCCGATTATCAAAAAACTCTCGACGGGCGAAAAAATCGAGCAACCGAATCCGGACCGCTCGCGGCTCGCCGACTCGGTCGAGCTCGCGCTGAAGCACGGCAACGGCGTGATCAAAATCGTCGACGCGGACAATCCGCAAGTCGAGCAAGTTTTTTCGGAAGCCTTCGCCTGCGCTGATTGTGAAATCAGTCTGCCGGAAATTTTGCCGCGCATGTTCAGCTTCAATTCACCGCACGGCGCGTGTCCCGACTGCCACGGTCTCGGCTCGAAGCTGACTGTCGATGAGAAAAAAATAATTCCGAATCCCGATCTCTCCGTCGAAGAAGGCGCGATTCTGCCTTGGGTCACGCTCGCGTCGAATGATTATTATGGGAATATTTTGCGCGCAGTCGCGCAGCGTCACGGCTTCGATTTGAAAAAACCTTGGCGCAAATTGTCAGACGATGACCGCAACGTTATTTTGCGTGGCACGGGCGACGAGCGTTACGAAGTGGAATTCGCAAGCGAGCGTTTCGCGGGCGAATATTCGACGAAATTCGAAGGTGTCATCACGAATGTCGAACGCCGCTACCGCGAGACTGATTCGGACTTCGTGCGCAACAAATTGGAAAAATTCATGCTGCTCAAGAATTGCGAAACCTGCGGCGGCAAACGCTTGCGCCAGGATGTACTCGGCATCTTGCTCGGCGAGAAAAATATTATTGAAACGACCGCACTCTCCATCACAGAAGCGCGCGCTTTTTTCAAAAGCTTGAAACTCACCCCGAATGAGAAAAAAGTCGCCGACTTGGTTTTGAAGGAAGTCGATGCTCGTCTGAGCTTCCTCGAAAATGTCGGCATCGCCTACCTCACGCTCGACCGTGCCGCGAACACACTCTCGGGCGGCGAAGCGCAGCGCATCCGACTCGCGACGCAAATCGGCTCGAAATTGCAGGGCGTGCTTTATGTCCTCGACGAACCGTCGATCGGATTGCACCAACGCGACAATGCGAAATTAATTCAAACGCTCGTCGAGCTGCGCGACATCGGCAATACGGTCATCGTCGTCGAACACGACGAGGAAATCATGCGCGAGGCGGATTACATCGTCGACATCGGACCCGGCGCGGGACGCCACGGCGGCAAAGTGGTCTGCTCGGGTACACCGAAAGAAATCATGAAAAATACGAAATGCAAAACGGGCGCGTATTTGTCCGGGAAAGAGAGAATCGAGACGCCGAAAAAACGCCGTCCCGGCAACGGCAAATTTTTGAAAATCGTCGGCGCGACGGAACACAATCTACGCAACGTCGACGCGACGTTTCCACTCGGAACTTTCATCGGCATCTCAGGCGTCTCCGGCTCTGGGAAATCGAGTCTGATTAATTTCATTCTCGCGAAAAGGTTGTTACGTGACTTGAATCGCTCGAAAGATGTGCCCGGCGCGCACCGAGATTTCATCGGCATCGAGAATCTCGACAAAGCAATCGTCATCGACCAAAACCCCATCGGGCGCACTCCCCGCTCGAATGCCGCGACTTACACCGGCGTCTTCACCGATGTCCGCGACCTCTTCGCGGCGACTTCCGAAGCGAAATTGCGCGGCTACAAATCCGGGCGTTTCTCTTTCAATGTAAAAGGCGGACGCTGCGAAGCCTGCGGCGGCGACGGTTTGAAGAAAATTGAAATGCATTTTTTGCCTGATATTTATGTGGAATGCGAAGAATGCCGCGGTCGCCGCTACAATCGCGAAGCGCTCGAAATCACCTACCGCTCGAAAAATATTGCCGATGTGCTGGAAATGACAGTCGAAGATGCAGCGGAATTTTTCACGGCACAGCCGGCAATCAAAAAGAAACTCGACACACTCGTCGATGTCGGACTCGGATACCTCGGACTCGGACAATCAGCGACGACGCTGTCGGGCGGCGAAGCGCAAAGAATCAAATTGGCGACCGAACTCTCGAAACGCGCGACGGGTAAGACGCTCTACATCCTCGATGAACCGACGACCGGACTGCACTTCGACGATGTGAAAAGATTGATTGAAGTCCTGCAAAGATTGGTCGACGCCGGCAACACGATGGTCGTGATCGAACACAATCTCGACGTTTTGAAATCCTGCGACTACTTGATCGACCTCGGACCGGAAGGCGGCTCGGGCGGCGGCGAAATCCTCGCGAGCGGCACGCCGGAAGAAGTCGCGAAAGTCGCGCGCAGCTTCACAGGTCAGTATTTGAAGAAGATGCTGAAGTAGTCGAACGAAAAATGTGATTAGGTGAATTTGCTTTAATAATCCTAAAACTAGAGAATTGAAGTCAGCTTTTAAAAAACGTCCAAGATGTATACAAAACCAGACGAAATAGTCCACTTTGTTGGACTGCCTGACGGACAGAGCGAAACAGGTTATCCTCCTTTAGCTAGATTGAATTTATCTGCCGCGTTTGATCTTAACCCTGAGACAATTAACAAGAGAATGGCTGGACCCATAGACGATTTACCTACAGACGATTTACCTACAAAGGATGATAAGCAGACTTTAATCAGTCGCTTTGTTTCAAGTTACCGGAACATACGCAATCAAGCGAGGCGAGAGATAGAGTAAAAACATTCTAAAATTTTGAAGAAGATGCTGCGCTAAAATACAGGCGTGGTCGATAAATTCCTCGGAAAATATCGCATCAAATCTGCTCGGCTGAGAAGTTGGGATTACTCAGCGAGCGGCTACTATTTCATAACAATTTGCACGAAAAACAGAGAAAATTTTTTGGGCGAGATTTGTAATAAAAAAATGTTTCTGTCGCCGATTGGAAAAATTGTTCAGAAATATTGGCAGGCAATTCCGCAGCATTTTCCAAATACGAAATTAGATGAATTTGTCGTAATGTCGAACCATGTTCATGGGATTTTAATCATTGATAATTGGAATGATGAGACCGTAGAGACGCCCCAATGGGGCGTCTCTACCAACATGGTAAAAACATGTAACCCTCACCACAATCCAAAATGGAAATCTGGGACAATCGGCGTGATTATCAATCAATTCAAATCAATCTGCACCAAACACGCTCGCGAAATTCGCCAAGATTTTGCTTGGCAGCCACGCTACTACGATCACATTATTTGTGATGACAAAGAACACAATAACATTCAGACCTATATTCTCAGCAACCCGGCAAACTGGGAAAAAGATGTTGAGAATTTGCGCAATTAATCTGTATTCTTTAGCCTGTATCCTGTATTCTTCCCGCGTGACTATCGAAAAATTCCTTGCCGACACACCTGAAAATCTGCGGGGCACGATTCTGGCGTTTGCTGATTCGGTCAAAAAAATCACTGCCGAAATCGGAACAGCTGAGACGAGCGAAGCCGGCAGTCAAAATACTTTCGGTGAAAATCAACTCAAGCTCGATGTCCTCGCCGACCAAATTATTTTTGGAGAATTGGAGGCCTGCCCGCCAGTCGCGATTGCCGCGAGCGAAGAGCAGTCGAATGAAAAAGTCTTGCACGCCGACGGCGAGTTTTCCGTCGCCTTCGATCCGCTCGATGGCTCGAGTCTCGTCGATTCGAATCTCGCGGTCGGGACGATTTTCGGAATCTGGAAAGGCAAGGGTTTCATCGGCAAAACCGGTCGCGCGATTATCGCCGCAGGCTACGCGATTTACGGACCGCGCACGACATTCACGCTTTCCCTCGGCGAGAAACCGGTCGAATTCACGCTGCAAAAAAACGGCGAGTGGAAACTTTCGCTTGCGAAAATGGAAATCGGCGAAGGCAAAATGTTCGCGCCGGGCAATCTGCGCGCCTGCGCCGAGAACAAAAATTACCTCGCGCTGCTCGATTTTTGGGCGGAAAATGGCTATCAATTAAGATATTCTGGTGGCATGGTGCCCGACGTGCATCAGATTTTGGTTAAGAGCAAAGGCATTTTCAGCTATCCAGGCAGCGCAAGTTGCCCGCCGAAATTGCGCCTGATTTACGAGTGCGCGCCGCTGGCTTTCATCGTCGAAGCCGCAGGCGGCGCGAGCACCAATTTGGAAACTTCTATTCTCGATGAAAAAGTCCTCGATCTCGACCAGCGCACCGTCATCGCCGTCGGCTCACAAAAAGAAGTCGACCGCTTTCGGAAGTTTTTGACAGTCTAAATTTCACGCACTTCTGAAACCGCGCCAGAAATTGCGAACTTGATTTCGTCATGCAAATTTTTGGACTCGCGTCCGCGACTCCGAATCTCGGCAGCAACTAGCGGAAATATTTTGGCGAATTCGTCGGGTTGATGAATTTTGACGAGCGCACTCGGTCCGACGAGTTCGGCCATTTGAATGACATAATTTGTGGAGTCCGCAAGCGCTTCCAATTTTTCATTCTCCGCAGAATCACGACCGAGCACCGCGAAACTTTTCGCACCGAGCGGCAGAAAACGCCCAATTTTAAGTAGTTTCACGTCGTCCGCCGTCGCAGCTGAATCACGGTCAAGCAGAATTTTTAATTTTTCTGTAAAGGTCGGCTCGGTCAGCAGGCAGCCACCCGCCGGCATCGGAAAATCGCGGATGCCAAACTGCGTCGCCAGTTCAAATTGCGACTGGCGCGAACGCCCGGAAAAATCGAGCAATTTGGCACGCTCGACCAAGCCATTCTTCTCAAACGAGGTTTCGGGCAAAAGCCGGGCTGAGAGCGGTCGGAGAATTTCGACTCCGGCGATTTTGGCGACGCGACGCAAGGCAACTGCGTTTTGGGAAAAAGGTCTCTGCCCGAGTACCTCCCCGCTCGCGATAATTTGGAAACAATTTTCAGTCGCAAAATCGGAAGCGCGCCGAAACATCGCCGCGTGGCAGTCGAGGCAGGGATTCAAGTTTTTGCCGAAACCGTGCGGCGGATTCTTGACCAGCGCCAAAATCGTCTCAGAAAAATCTTGAACAAAAAGTTCGATGCCTAAGTTTTGCGCCGAGACGCGCGCCTTTTCGGCGGTAAAAAATGGCGATTCGAAAGTCAGCGCCGCGACTTCGCAACCAGCATTTTGCAAAATCTTGACCGCGAGCATCGAATCCAGCCCGCCCGAGAAAACGACTAGCGCGCGAATTTTTGGCAAGTTCATTGTGCGTTTTTAATCACGATCCCTGTCGCCAGACCTTGAATCGCTTTTTCTAAGTCCTCGCCAATCGCGACCTGGAAAGGAACTTTCACGCGTTTCACTTTCTTCGTATCTTCGGCAATCAAAATCTCGACCAGCGCGCCAACCTCACTTTTCGCCGCGACGAGCAGCTGTTTTAATTGTGGCAAAATCGCGGGGTCGGCATCGGCAGGCAGGGAAATTTGGAGCGGCGTCGCGAGCTTGACCTCGAGCAGCGGCTCGCTGATTTTCGGCGCAGACTTGCCATTCGAATCATCGATAAAGCCATTTTCCTCGGCATTTTTACGCAGCCTTTCAAGGTCAATTTTTTTGATTTCGTTAGCGGAGATTTGGAAAACATCATTGCGGAATTCGAGTCGACCAGTCGCCGTGACGAGTTCATCTTTTTCAATTTGCTCGCCAAACTGGGCGAAAACTTTCGGAAACAGCGAAACTTCGATGACACCAGTCGGATCTTCGAGCGTGACGAAGGCCATCATTTGCCCGGATTTTTTCGTCAGAATTTTGCGGAAATTCGTGATGATACCGCCGACGGTGAAAGTTTTACCGACATTTTTTTTCTCCAATTTTTCGACCAAGTGAAATTTTTTACCGAGCGCTTTTTTGAGTCCGGCAAGCGGGTGCGCGGAAATGTACATGCCGAGCAGTTCTTTTTCCCATTTTAATTTTTGGGAACGAGTCGCGGGCGTGACTTTTTCGAGTTGAAATTCGAGCTTCGGTGCGACGACGGAATCACCGAACAGCGAACCCTGCGCAGTCTCGAGCGAATTGCGACTGGCTTTGGCGAACTCAGACAAGCTCGCCGCGCTCGCCGCGATGGCCGCGCGTTCGCCGAGATCGTCGAGCGCTCCGCCGAAAGCCAGCGCCTCCAGCGTGCGTTTATTGATCACGCTCGGTTCGACGCGACTCGCGAAGTCCGCGAGCGATTCGAATTTTCCGCCGGATTTGCGCGCGTCCAAGATCGCGCGAATCGGACCTTCGCCGACGCCTTTGATGGCATTCAGACCGAAGCGAATATCGCCGCCACCGACGACGGTAAAATTTGCGAGCGATTCATTGACCGACGGCGGCAGTACGCGAATGCCCATTTTCGAAGCCTCTTCGATGTCGATCGCGAGCCGGTCGAGATTGCCATGATCCGAAGTCAAAAGTGCCGCGAGAAATTCGGAGGGAAAATGCGCCTTCAGATAACCGGTCTCGTAAGCAATCAGCGCGTAACACGCCGCGTGGGATTTATTGAAACCATAACCGGCAAAAGGTTCGATGATGGCGAAAAGTTTTTCCGCCTCTTTTTTGGTGTGACCCTTCTTGATTGCGCCGTTGATGAAATTTTCGCGCTGCTTCTCGAGCAGCTCGGGAATTTTCTTCGCGACCGCCTTAATCATGAGGTAACCCTCACCGAGCGAAAACCCGGCAAAAGACTGGGCAATCTGCTGCACCTGCTCCTGGTAAACCGCGATTCCGTGCGTCTCCTGTAGAAATTCCTCGAGAATCGGATAAGGATATTTGACCGAATCGGGGTTGTTTTTGCCGCGAATGTAAGCGGGAATGTTTTCCATCGGACCGGGACGAAAGAGCGCGACCATCGCAATCAAGTCTTCAAAGCGCGTTGGCGACAGGTCTTTCAAATAGCGACGCATCCCGCTCGACTCAAATTGGAAGACACCCGTCGTCTCCGCCTTTTGAAAAAGCTCGAATGTTTTTTTGTCGTCCATCGGCAACGCGGAAATGTCGATTTCCGTTTTGCGAGTGCGACGAATGATGTTGAGACACTTTTGGATGATTGTGAGATTGCGCAGTCCGAGAAAGTCCATTTTGAGCAGTCCGATGTCATCAATCGGGTGCATCGAAAACTGCGTGATGATTTCGGCAGAATCGCCCGGTGCGGTCTGCAGCGGTGTGTAATTGGGCAAACTTTTGTCGGCAATCACGACGGCGCAAGCGTGCACACCCGCCTGCCGAATCACACCTTCCAGCTTTTGGGCAATCGTCCAGACTTTTTTGAAAGGCTCTTTTTGGACCGCTTCGCGTAGTGCCGGTTCGGCCTCAAGTGCTTCATTTAAAGTAATTCCCGGGCGCGCAGGAATTAATTTAGTGAAAGAATTCATCTCGGCGAACGAGATGCCGAAGACCCGACCCGTGTCTTTGACTGCTGCCTTCGCGGCGAGCGTGCCGAAAGTAATGATGCGGGCGACATGGTCGCGACCGTATTTTTGCGCAACATATTCGAGCACTTCGTCACGGCGGTTGTCAGCGAAATCAATGTCGATATCTGGCATCGACACACGCTCGGGATTAAGGAAGCGTTCGAAGAGCAGACCGTAAGTAAGCGGATTGAGATCGGTGATGCCGAGCGCGAAAGCAATCAAACTCCCCGCCGCCGAGCCACGTCCTGGTCCAACTGTAATCCCCGCCTCCTTCGCGTATTTGACGAAATCCCAGACGATCAAGAAGTAACTCGCGAAACCCATCTTGTTAATCACGTCCAATTCGTATTCCAAGCGCGCGAGAATTTTTTTCGTCTCGTCTTTCGAGGGCGGACTTTGGACGATTTTGGCAGCGACTTCCGCACCATCGACGCGCTGAAATTCGGCAGGAATCGGAATGCCGAAGCGGTGGTTGATTCCCTCGTAGCAAAGCTCGCGCAAATAGTCTTCCGGTTTTTTTTGAAATGGTGTCGCGTAAGTCGGCAGTAAACGCTTGCCGAGCGGCAACTCGACATTGCATTTTTCAGCTATTTTTAAAGTGTTTTCAATTGATTCGGGAATATCCGCAAACGCCGCCCGCATATCGTCAGGCGAACGCAGAGAATAATCGTCCGCCGTCATGCGCATGCGATTTTCGTCGGCAACCAGACTGCCGGTCTGCACGCAGAGCAAGACATCCTGCGCCTCCGCATCCTCGCGTTCGACGTAGTGGCAGTCATTGGTCGCGACGAGCGGAACGCTGAGCTTGCGCGCCAACGCGACCAAACGCTCATTGGCAATTTTCTGATCGGGCAGCGACGGATGCGACTGGACTTCGAGGTAAAAATTTTCCGCCCCGAAAAATTTTTGGTAGCGGCGCACCGCCTCCTCCGCCTCGGCGTAATTTTCGGATAAGAGTTTTTGCGGAATCTCGCCCTGCAAGCAAGCGGACATGCCGATCAGCCCGCTGCCAAATTGTTCGAGTAATTCGAAATCGATGCGCGGCTTGTAATAAAAACCCTCTAAATTAGACTTCGTGACGAGCTGGAGAATGTTTTGGTAACCCTCGAGATTGCGCGCGAGCAAGACGAGGTGCCACGGCTTCGTGTCCACGCCAGAGCGTTTTTGATGACGTCCGTAACGCGCGACGTAAGCTTCGACGCCCAAAATCGGTTTGATGCCAGCAGCCTGCGCCTTTTGGTAAAAATCAATCAAACCAAAAGCATTGCCGTGGTCAGTAATCGCCAGTGCCGGCATTTGTAATTTTTGTGCCCGCGCCAAATAATCCTCCGGCTTGCCAAGTCCGTCGAGGAGAGAAAAATGCGTGTGCGTATGCAGATGCACGAAAGTCATCCTGCCGATTTTAACACGCAGAAAACAGCACTAAATCTAGTGCCCCAGACTCTTGAGCGTCGAGGCACCCTCCTGTAGATCGCTCACGAAATTGCCAACCCCTTGAAAAAATTCACCGACGATCGGCAAGCTACCAAGCACTTGCACGAGAATGTAAACCGTAATCGCGATCACGACCGTCGCCCCGATGATGAAGCCCAGTCCGCGAAAAATCCCCGCCAGCAAATTGGACCAAATAATCCGCCACGGCGAGTGGAGGTAGCGCACGAAATCATCCAAACCGGTCGCGCTGACTTTTTCCGCGATGCGCCGCTCGGAAATTTTGACCTTGTGTTCGTCGTGAATCTTCCGAATTTCTTCAATCATCGACGGAAATTTTAGCAAATTCTTCCGCGATGATACGACGAATTGCGCGCTCGAAAACCTGGCGCGAAAATTGGTGGGCGTGCGCCCGAATTTTCTTCGGCTCAAACTTTTTTTCCTGGGAAAAAAATAGGGCTAGGCCATTTTCGAGACTCTCTGGCGTCTGCTCAGGGAAAAGAATCCCCGTCTTTTTGTGAATGACTGTCTCCGTGGCGCCACCTTTGCCGAAAGCCAAAACCGGCTTACCAGCTGCCATCGCCTCGACTGGAGCAATGCCGAAATCATCCTCGCCGGGAAAAATGAAGCCGCGGCAATTTTGCAGCAGCTCGTGAATCTCCGCGTCGCTGCGCCAACCGAGAAATTCGATTGTCGAGCCTGCAATCGATTCGAGAAATTCGCGCCGCGGACCATCGCCGACTATGACCAGCCGCCGCCGCAACTTATTGAAAACGGAAATTGCGAGCTCAATTTTTTTGTAGCCGGCGAGCTGCGACACGATGAGAAAATAATTTTCGTGGTGATCGCCCAGTTTAATTTTGTTGACTTCGACCGGCGGATGGACGACCTCCGAATCGGTACGAAAATATTTTTGAATACGCTTTTGCACAGTCAGCGAATTCGCCAGGAAACGGTCGACGCGCCGCGCCGACAAACGGCTCCAAATTCGCAGATCCTTCAGCTTGGCATTCAGCAGAATTTTTTTCAGTCCGGTGATTTTATTCTCACGCAGATACTCGTGCGAATAGTCCCAGAGAAAACGCGCCGGCGAATGACAATAGCAAATATGCCTATTTTTCACGGGTAAAATCAATCCATGCGCAAAAGCTGACGAGGAGGAAATCACGAGATCGTAGTCATCGAAATCGAAACTTTCGATTGCACTCGGAATGAAAGGCAGTAAAAATTTCGGACGAGCGCGCAAAAATTTCGGGAAATTTTGGAGACGCGAAGTCTCGACGCGCCACGCCGGGAAATCTTTGCCGCACTTCGCCTCATCGTAAAGCAAAGTGAAAACCCGCGCCGCCGGAAAAAGATCGGCGAGCACTTTCACAGTTTTTTCCGCTCCGCCCATCCGGGTCAGATATTCGTGGACAATCGCGATGCGCGGCGCTTTTGGCATTTTCGATTTTGGTAATTTTAAAGCATTTTAATTTTTTGTTTTCTCGATTCCTGGTTCTTAACCTACAGCTTAAGTAGTGGGTTAACCAGTTTCCGTTTGTCTCTCAAGAGAGTACTGTTTCCAAGCTATTGAACCCATTACGCGTGTTTGATTTATAAATCAAAATATGTTAAAATCAAAATAGATTTTTACTAAATAACCTCAACACTATGGAGCAAGAAACAATTACAGCTCAAGAAATATTCGAAGAGCTCGCAAAAAAAGGTCATTCTCTCAAGGAGCGCGATACCTTGCTTGAAAAGGTTCAGCAATTAAGTCCCCAACAAAAAGCTGAATTTCTCCGACTGTGTGAAACAAAAAGAGGGGAGCTTGAGACAATATTAGAAGAGAGAGGGCGTCAAGAATCAAAGATCAACGGAAAAATCCCAGTTCCAGCTTGGTGGGAAAAAGCAGTCGAAAAATAATTGCCGAAATACGACACAAACTAAAAATGCCTCGAACTGAAACGATCACGATTCCTGATAGTCTTGAGCTTGAATCCATCAAACTCAGAAAAATTGGAGCGCTCCGAAGAATAACGAGACATTTCGCCGACAAACTTCTCGATCGCGAAACTTAGTCCAACATCTTTTGAAAGTCAGCTTCGGAAAGTACTTTAATTCCAAGCTCTCCGGCTTTTTTCAGTTTCGAGCCGGCACTTTCGCCGGCAACGAGGAAATCGGTTTTGGCGGAAATCGCGGAAGCCACTTTGCCGCCGAATTTTTTGATCGTGTCCTTGATCCCCTGCCGCGAGAAATTTTCCAGACTTCCCGTCACGACGAAAGTTTTGCCGCCGAGTTTTTGCGGCGCTTTTTCTTCATGAATAATCTCGACACCAACTTTTTCCAGTTTCGCGAGCAACTGCAGATTCTCTGCGTTAGCAAACCACTCCGCCAAACTTTCCGCGACTTTTTCCCCGACGCCTTCAATCTCGGACCAGCTCTCAATTTTTTTATTTTTCGCAAACGCAACGAAGTCAGCCAAGCTCTTGCCGCCCGAATTTTGAAACTCTTTGGCGATTTCAGCAGCTGCAACTTCACCCGCGAAACGAATTCCGAACCCGAATAGTAATTTCGCTAATTGAACTTTTTTGGCTTTTTCTAAGGCGGAAATCAAATTATCCGCGCGCTTTTCCTGAAAGAGCGGCAACTCCAACAACTCATCTTTAGTCAACAAAAATAAATCGGCGATGTCTTCAACTAAATTTTTGTCGAGCAGCTCCGCGACAACTTTTTCGCCAAGGCCGTCGATGTCGAGCGCCGCCTTCGAGACGAAGTGGCGAAATTTTTCAAAATGAATCGCACCGCAGTCAGAATTGGGACAGCGCAGCGCGACCTCGCCCTCGGTTTTTTCGACTGGCGAATCACAAACTGGGCAAATTTTTGGTCGAGCGATTTTATGAGAATTGGTCGGACGCAATTCGTGAATCACGGAAACCACTTCAGGAATGACATCTCCGGCTTTTTGAATCACGACCGTGTCACCGACACGAATGTCCTTTTTTTTGATTTCATCGAAATTGTGCAACGTCGCCCGCGCGACCAGCGAACCCGCGACTGCGACCGGTCGGAGCAGCGCGACTGGCGTGAGCGCGCCTGTGCGCCCGACTTGGATTTGGATATTTTCGACAACGGTCGAAACCTGCGCCGCCGGAAATTTCAACGCGATCATGCCGCGCGGCGTTTTCGCAGTCGCGCCCATCCTAGCCTGCTGCTCAAGCGAATTTACTTTCACGACGACGCCGTCGATGTCGAAGGGTAATTTTTCGCGCTCGCTTCCCCATTTTTGAAAAAGCTTTTCGACGGCGGAAATTTCAGTAACGAGCGCGTGATGCTTGGAAACCGGCAGACCAAGTTTCGCGAAAAGCTCCAAAACTTCGGATTGTTTTTGCGGTACTGACGCGAGCGAATTTTGACCGAGCGTGTAAAAAAAGATTTGCAGATTACGACTCGCCGCGATCAAAGGGTCGAGCTGGCGCACCGAACCAGCCGCGGCGTTGCGCGGATTGGCAAACTCGGAAAGCTCTTTTTTTTCAGCCTTTTTCAGCACAAGGTTCTTCGCTCGGATCTCAGCGTTAATTTTTTCAAAATCTTTTTTCAACAGAAAAACTTCGCCTGAAACTTCGAGATCGATTTTTTCAGTCAGCTGCAGCGGCAGATTCACGACTGTCCGAATCGTGTGCGTGATGTCCTCGCCAATCACGCCGTCACCTCGCGTCAGCGCGCGGGCGAATTCGCCCTGCTCGTACCAAACCGAAACATTCAGACCGTCGATTTTGAGCTCGCAAAAATATTCAATCATCTCGTTCGGCACGAATTTTTGGACGCGCTCCGCCCACTCGCTCAATTCTGCCGAAGAAAAAACGTCCGCGAGACTCATCTTGCGCGTCTTGTGCGCGATTTTCGGCAATCTGCCCGCGAGCGGCACTCCGACGCGCTGAGTCGGCGAATCCGGCGTGGCAAATTGTGGAAATTCTTTTTCTAATTCTTCCAATTCGCGCTTCAGTCGATCACGCGCCGACTCGGAAATCTCCGTCGGCTCGCCCGCAAAATACTTCTGATTCCAATCCAAAAGCCAGTTTTTTAGCTTTTTTATGCGCTCCTGAGCTTGTTTTTCATCCATTTTTATGATAAAATAATCAGATTTCAAAACAAATTTTAACACCAAAAAAGTGTCTGACGCTCCTGCAAAAACCATCGAAGGGATGAAAAATCAAATCAGCCAAGAATTGATAGAGGCGAAAAAAACTGACCTTGCTGAAAAGATTAAGCCAATCCACGACAAAGAAAAGGCTGAAAAGATTTTTTGGAGTGTGCGCGAACGGGGTGATTTCGTCGCGAAACTGAAAAATGAAATGAAGGGCAATCAATCGAATGAGCAACTTTTAAGCTTAATTTCAAACGAAATTGACAACGAGCTCACAGAAAATAAGTTCGACGAAGCAGCTAATGATTACGCTGGCGAAGACGATCCTGACAAGCCAAAATATGTTGACGAAAATGTTACACGGCAAATCATCGAGAGTGCTTGGGAAAATGCAACAAAAGATTTAACTCCTAAACAAAAAACTAAACTGGAAAATCAAGTCACGATGCTTTTAGAAAACGCGCACGATGATGTGCAGCGGGAAATTTTTAATGATGTAAAAGACAAAGCCGGAACAGGCATTCCATGGTTTAAAAAAGATTTGATGGTCACGGAAGAAGAGGCTGAAAAAATAGCTGGATTTATCAAAACCCAGGCTGAGGCAATGAAAAAAAAATCAACAGCACCAACCGTCGCAGCAAATGAAATACCTGCCACACCAGCAGCTCCCGCAACTCCAGAGGCAATCATCGCCGCGTCGCAAGCCAAGCTGTGTCAAACCGGAATCGAAGACTGGGCGCAAGCTGACGCTCAGGGAAAATTTCCCCAGAGCGTCCAAGAGAAAAATCAAAAACTTTTTGAGAAAATCACTAAAGACAAAAAGTGGAATGAGGTTTTGGAAAAACTAAAACCGACGATTGCCCAATATGGAATTGATCAAACAAGCTTCGAATCAGCACTCAAAAACTTCGTCGGACAGAATCCAAATTGGTTTATCAAGACGAAGCTTGTCGCAGACTGGCCGCCAATTGAAGGTGAAATCAACCAAGAACACGTGGATTCTATTTTTACGCACCTTAAATCTTTTGACGAATATTTCAAGGCTGATGGAAACAAAGATCAGTTAAATAATTTTTTTAAGCTCAAAGGAGAAAGTGACTGGCAAAAAAATCCAGATTGGCTAATTCGCTATTTCGCGTTCAACGAAGTATCTGAAGATCTGAAAACTTTCGACGAATGGCGCGAGGCACGCAAGCAGTCCAACAAAGAAAATGTGGAAGTTACAGAAGCTAAGCCCGAAGTCGTCGATCCCAAGGAAAAAACTGGAGCTAAGAATCAAGACCAAGGCTCATCTGAAGAAAAGTTTCAACAGGCTTCTGATTCATTTGAACAAGCCATGAAGGCTGCGAACGATAGAGATTACTGGTCTGCAATCAAACTTCTATTTAATGGTCTCATGAGCTTTATGGGAGCCATAGGTGCCTGGACCAAAAGTATTTGGCGCGATATTCCACCAGAAACGGAAGCATGGCCTGTTATTGGTGGATTTATGGCATGGATTCGCAAGAGCGGCGAAGAAAATGAAAAAAAAGATGCAACTGCTGCACCTACTCCTGCCCCCGAACAAACCCTCGAACAAAAAACAGCTGCAACCAAAACTCTGATTGAAAAATTCTTCCCAAACAAAACAGTCAACGCCGAAGGCTTGAAGCTAGTTTCGATGAAAGAACTTTTTGATGCCAACGATGATGCAAAACGCGAAACTCTCGGTAAAAAATCCAATCCGATTTGGACAAAAGAAGATTTGAAAAAATTGCAGGACCAGCTTGGCAAGAAAATCGAGGCAGGCGATGCAATTCGCAGCGATGCGAATAAAAAAGTTTTCGATGCGATTTTGGAAAAACCCGATTACTTAAAAGCCTAAAAAATGTTTTCATTTGAAAAAAATCTCGCCCAAAATTTGACTCAGCGGCTCGTCTGGAAAAATTCAGCGGAAAATCCGCCAGTCGCCGAGACGCAAGCAATTGCGGATAAAAATTTAGAAAAAAAATCTGCACCGGCAAAATTAAACACACCAGGGCAAAAAAAGGAAATGCAAGAGCTGCAAGCTCGTGAGCAAGAGTCGAAAACTGAAGACCAAAAAAAACTCACTGTAATCGAGCAGAAAATCGCCGCAGCAGGAACAGATCCAGAAAAAAACAAAAACTCTGAAGACCTCAAGGCGGCAGTCGAGTCGCGCGAAATTCCAGCCGAACTGCAAAAAATGTCACGAGCGCAGATTCGTAATCTCGAACGCAAAAACCCAGAACTGCTTTTGAAAACTTGTTTTTGGAAAATCGAGGAAGGCGACAAGCTCACGCCAATCGCAAATTCTGGCGAGCTCAAGGTCGGCGACAAAGTTCGTTTTTCGGTTAAAGAAGCAAACAGCAAAAATAAAAATCTCGAAATGGGTGCTGGTTTACGCACTTTGCCGGGAAATATCAAAGTCGTCGAAATCGGCGGCGAGAAATTTTTCCGCGTAAGCGAAGGCGGACCATTCGTCGACAAAAATGGCGAATACCGCGCGGTCCGCTCGCATACAAACGAGACAATCACACTCGTCGAGCCGACTGCGGACGATCAAAAAACAATCGACCAACTCCGCAAAACTCGCGGTCAAGAATTTGCGCGCAATGATGTCGGATTCGCGCTCGATGATTTTTTGGCAAAAGCAAATCTCACACTCACGCCAGAGTCGGTCGATAAATTCTTGGCTGAAATGCAAAAAGATCCAACCGCCAGCGCAGACATGAAAGCCGTCGCCAAGGAACAAGCCGAATCGATAAAAAAATTCGCTGAACTTTGGAAAGATTTTAATGTCGCGACCTACAAACAAGGTATTGCCTCAATTGAAAGTGGCGGACGCTACGACGCCGATAACCATGGTCGCGGCGCAAACGATACTTGGAATAAACGCGCGCTTGGCAAATATCAATTCACTGTCGAGACGCTGAATGAAATGGACGTGCCAATCAAAAATGAAGCTGATATCACTGCATTCAAGCAGAACGACCAATTACAAGAAGAAATCATGGATCGCTTCACGAGCGAGCACATTAGTCGCGTTCGCGACAACCCTAATGTCGTCGCGCAAATCGGTAAGGGCACTTATTCGATTGATCAAGTGCTAGGTGCGATGCATCTCGGCGGTCCAGGAGCACTAAGCAAAGTCGAACGCGGTCAACTGGGTGGAACTGATTACATGGGAACTTCTTATGCTAATTACATGGACAGGCTAAAACAACCGAACAAAACAACCTGAGATAACAGCTGAAAATCTGATTTTCCAAAAAATAATTTGATCTAAAAATGACCGACCAAACTCAAACTTCCGGTTTCGCTCCACTCCCCGACGAAAGTTCGAGCGGCAAAATACCCTTCGCCCAAATCGCGACACAACAAATCGCCATCACGCGCGCGGATCTCGAGAAATTTGGGATTGACGAAAATCTGGCGCGCGAAAATCCGGCGCTCATTGATTTGATCCTCAAAACCGAGTCGATGAAAGACGAGGAGCGCAAATACTGGTTTCAGCTCCTGCCGGTGATGAGCGAAGAACAAGTCAGTAAATTGCAAAACATCCTGCAAAACGAGCGCGATCAGCTCACCGAACTTGATAAAAAATATGAGACCGAAGTCGCCCAGCTAAATACGAATGCGCCGAGCTGGGATCCGGCGAAATTCCGGGCGAAACGCGAAGCGGTCGCTGAGGCGGAAAAAGAAGAAGACGCCAAAGAAAAAGACAGTGAAGCCGATATTTTGAACCAGCTCAACAATCTCTGAAATGAAAATTCACGCAACTTTTCCCGGAAATGAAATCAACCCGCGCGAATCGCGGCTGATTTTTGTCGATGCGAATGCTGGTGGAGAAGCTGATCAAACAACGGAAAACACTGAGGTTGATTATCGACCGGATGTCGAAGACTGGGAAAATGAATCTTACGAAGCCTACGAGAAACACTTAATTGAAGCGGGACGTTTAGGTAAAGTTGAAGCAGCCAATATTCCTGGAATGCTCGCGACTGCAAAGCGGCGATTTGAAAAATGGAAGCGCGAAAAACGAGAAGCCGCTTCGATTTCAGCTGAGACAATCAAAAAAAAGATCGAGAAGGCGCGTAAAAATCGCGATGATAAAAAATTGGAAGCAAAGACAGTCGATGCGGTGAAGGAGGGATTTTTGACCGATGTGGCTGAGATTCGCAATTTCGTGCGCCGGGAGATTAATAGTTTTTTAACAATCGAAGCCAAGGACATCGCTAATTTCCGAGACGATGCCTTCGAAGAATTTTTGAATTTCGAGACTGAGATTTTGAACAGCATCACGGCACTGCTGAAAGACAATAAATATGCCGCAATCCAACAATCCATCGAGCGCGACAAACAACGCGCGAAGAAGTGTTATCAAAAATTACGAGAGATTTTTCACGACGAGAAAAAGCGGAAATTTCTCGAGCTGCTTTCTGACACGAAAGGCATCCCGGCGATGGAAAAAATGCAGATCAAATCGCTAAGCGCGCTCGCGCGCAGAATGGAGGGACGCTGGGAAAAGAGCGAATCGCTAATCGGAATCGTCGACGGTCGCGAGCTGAGCCAGCTCGAACAGGCACTCGATGCCATCAATATGATTTTCGAGAAATGGGAAAAAATCAAAGACAAAGATATCAAGAGCCGCGATGCGCTGCTGAGCGAATTTTTCGAGTACGAAAAAAAGCTCGAGAGCTTCGCCGTGGACATGCAGGAAAATCCACCGCGCTCAATAGAGTCCGCACCATTCATAGAAATTTGGCCGGATCATTTACAGCGCCGCCGCAACGATGCTAAGAAGCTCAAAGAGCTAATCACGGCCGACAAGAGCAAATCGAATTTACGCATTGCTCAAGCTTTTTTGGATGGCAGCACGAAAGAACTGAAGGAACTGGAAGATGAACGCGCCCGCGTCGGTGCGAGAGAGAGAATCGCCGATAAAGATGAACCCAAAAAGGACGACAAGCCGACGCCTGAGAAACTCAGCACCAGCGCACCGGAGCTAGGTATGAAAGGCGCGACCGGGCACGAGCACAGCAACGCAATCAATAATTTCGGCAAGGCGTTCTTCGGTTTCGTAACAGCGCACGGTCGCATCCAGTGGTACAGCTTCCACGACATCAGTGAAACTTTCAAGCTCATCGGGAAATCCTGGGCGAAACACACTGAGTCTTATACCGAAGATAAATCCGGAGCTTTGGCAAAGGAATTAATGTTTTGGAAACAAGAAGTTAAGCGCCGCGTCCATGAGACTGATTTGATTGCCGAGAAAGGACGCGCCGATGAACGCAAAAAACGCTACAAAAACCTTTCTTACGAAGAGCTCGTCGCGGAACTTTGCGATCTTCCACCGCGAGACAAAAGGCGCGCGATTCTCGAGACGCTCGCCGAGCGCGGCAACCTGCGTATGAGCGATCACCGTCTCATCAATAAGGTAACGAATAATTCAATCACGGAAGAACAATGGATTTATGCTGACTCGACTTGTGACTACATTGAGATTATTCGAAAATTCAAGGAAAAAATTGATCACTATTTCCTAGACGAAGTGGGCTACGGTCAGCAGCTCATCGATATGCAGACGAGCGGGCAAGCAAATAAGGAATCACTCGGCGAGAAATTGGGCGATCACAGCATCACTGGCTCACCGGCAGCCGAGTCCGCGATGGTCGCAGTCCAGATCGACAACGCCGGTCTCGAAGGCGACAATGTCGTGACCGGACTGATTAAAAAAGGTTTTGGTCGTGGCAATAAATTCGCCGACAACGGCGCGATGACCACGATGGAGATGCGAACAGAGCGCAGCGAAAAAGAGCAGATTCGCGACAACGCCAGCGCTGGTCTCGATGCGCTAAAAATCGTGGACGGCTATCTCAAAGGTCTGCTCTCAGGTCAAACCATCCAAGGTCTCAGTAAAAAGAATGAGGGGGGCTATACACCGTATGCCGCTTTTCAAGATGTTTTGATTACGAAAGACAAACGCGATCCAAATGACCCGACCCGTGCAGTCTCGAGCTTCGAGCTCTGGGGCTGGATTCGGGATGGCAAAATCACCAATCTCGGTCGGCGCCAAATTATTAATTTCTTCGATAGCCGAGTTGCTTTCGATAAGGATGGAAAGATTATTCACATTGCGAACGACAATATATCGGGAACTTATGGACGCCATTCGACGAAATACACTTCGATTTCAGCATTTCGTAATCTAGGCATCCCGGTCGCCGATAAAATGCGCACGACCTGTATCAAGTCTAACGGACTTGAAATTTATGATAATGCCACTCAGCGGTCACAAACCAACAATGAGCTTATCGGCACTCAGCAAGAAGTGACTTTCCTCATCAAGGCCGCCTGCGAAGAAATCGAGGACGGCGTCACGATGATGCACTACGGACAGCAGGATCCGAAGAACAAAGTCGATGTAAAGAAAGAGGGTTCTGACCGCCTCGAGAAAGGCACAAAAGCGCTCGAAATTATGTTCGGCAATATCGTGAAAAATACTGAAGATCGCAAAAATTTCACCCGAGCTAGTGGTAATCCGGCTTACAACATCATGCGCCGCAAAAAAGATATCAATGATTTAGAAAATTACGGCAAAATCATCGAGGAGAAGAATAGCAATAAAGAGGGGCTCAAAGGATTCCTAGATTATTATCTCGTCAATCTCGCCCACCTCGACCAATTTTCGCCAAGTCACTACAATCGCGTGATGCGCGCTTACAACAATCTCATCGACGAGAGCAAGATTCTCTCCCGCGATTTGCGCGACGCGAAAAACAACGCCGACAAAGCGGCATTGCAGCGACAATTCAAAGATGCGGCTTAACCGCCGATGTATTCACTCACGCGCGCTTCCATCGCCGCGATTTTTTGACCAATTGCTTCGGCAAATTTCGGAGCAACCGAGTCTTGCAGTTTCTCAAGCACCGGAATGAAAATCGGTTGGTTTTGCATTTCACTCAGCAGCTGATCCGCACTCTTCAGCGAAGCAGTACTATCGAGCTTGCCGAAAAGTTCGGCGGTCAAGTCGGCGGAGAGATGGTCGACGAGCGGCTGGACTTCAGCGTGCGCGAGCTCCCCGGCGCGCAGGATGGCGAATAAATTGCGGAGTCGTCCGGACGGCGCGTAGCCATCACGCGCGAGAATCTGGAACGCCGGCACGCCGCGCAGTTTTTGCGGCGCAGTGAAATAATAATTCAGGATTTGACCGACCTTGGCAGCCTGCTGCAAATCCGCCAGTGCGCTCGCGCGTCCCGGACCGTCGGGATAATTTTGCTGGAGAAAATCCGTAAAGGCCGCAATCTCGTCACCCTCGACCGACTCAGCTCCACCCGCTATGAGCAGGTCGGATAATTTGGCGCGATTCGTCTCGAGTGTTTGCTGTGCCACAGTTTGATCACCGTTTTCTGCGGCAATCAGCGCATCGAAACTCCACACTTTGACTAGTTCAAGGTCGGTTTGAATTTTACTCAAAGCCGGCAACTCAGGAATTTCTGCCACAGCAACCGTGGGCGCCGTATCGGCGAAAGTGACCGACTCACCCGCTGCGAGTGCGACCGCTTCGGAATCGTTGGCGGATTTGACCGCGACGGAATCTTCGGAAGTCTCGATCTTGGTGCTGCCAGTCGTCGGATTCACCGCGACCGAAAATTTCGCGCTCGTCGCCTCGACTATCCCGGTCGAAGTTTCGACGGCGAAAGAGGAATCCGACTTCGCGACTTCGGCATCGACCGCACCGGAAAGCAACGCGACTTTGACCGAGCTATTTTCGCGAGTCAGCAAATCCGGCTTGAAATCAGTGATCTCAACTTCGGTTGATTCAGTGAGAAACATTTTGCTCGCATCGTAAAAAGCTAGTTCGGCGGTGGAATTTTCCCCGACGCGAATCGTGTCGCCGAGCCGCACCGTCGCGAATTCGCGCACGTCTTCGAAAAAAGGTGAATCGGCAACGCGGATTTTGACGACGCCAGAACTAACGGAAAGCTGTGCGACCGCAGTCTGCGCCTGAGAAATGAAAGTCGTAAGCGTGATGCCACCGACGAAAACGAGCAGTACGACGAAAGCTGTCGTCTGCCGCAAGACTGCAAACAAGCGGAAAAAAATCCGCGGCTGGAAATGCTCACGCGTCGCCTCGCGCAAATTGTGGCGCGGCAAAACCTTCGGCAGATTGAGCAAAGCCTCGGCAATCGCCGCGAGCAAGTCAAGCAAGCCCGACGAATGAACTTTCTGCCCGGACAATTTCAGATCAAGCAACTCTGCACTTCTCAATTCTTCACACTCCGCGGCGATATGATTTAAAACCCTTTTTTTGATGTTCGCGCGCGTCGCGGCATCGAGCCGCGGGCGCACAAAAAGACGCAGCAGCGAACGCTCGAAACGCGCCGGTCGCGGAGATTCGGAAAATTTGCGCCAAAAACTAAACATCCTCTGCTGTTTTAAACGCCAAATGTTCACTTTCGTTACTACTTTGTCGCTGTTTCTCGAGTAAATCTTTTAATCGATTGAGCGCGCGGAACTGGATGACCCGCACGGCACCGACCGATTTTTCGAGAATCTCGGCAATCTCGTCGTTTTCGAAACCATTGACGAACTTGAGCACGACAACTTGCTGCTGCAATTCCGGCAACTCGCGCAAAGCGCGAATCAGTTTTTTTTGTTCAAATTTATTTTCGAGCGTCGCGCTCGGATCGGCGGAACGACGCATCTCGGGCAAGTCGTCGGAAAGCTCAACTAATTCCGTCTTGGCATTCACGCGGTAAAAATCGACGACGGCATTGTGTGCGATGCGAAAAAGCCAGGCGTTGAATGAATTACCTTTTTGCTTGTGATACGAATGGCGCTTCTCCCACGCCCGCAGAAAAACAGTCTCCGCCAAATCCTCCGCTTCGTTTTTCGGTACACGGTAATAAATATAGCGGTAAATCGTCACAACGAAACGATCGTAAATTTCGCCGAACGCCTCCGCATCATCTTTTTGGGCACGCCGAACGAGGGATTCAATTTCGCGAAGTTCTTTTTTTGTGAGTGCCATTTCGCCATTAGTTTAGCGAATTCCGTGAAAAGAAAGCGAATCTGATTTGTTCGTAATCCCTAATCATTTTCTCGCAAAAAACCTCAAATGAATCTACGCGCAAAAAACAGGGCTCTTACGAAACCCTGTGCTATAAGTTTCTAATGTCCAAAATGTAGCGGGAAAATTGCCTCCACAAATGCGAAGGACTTAACCCCGCCGAGGCGGGGTTTCGATCATAACTAGTGATTAGCGGCTAAAAGCCACTCACTAATTTAACTCCCTAGAAAGGAGGTGATCCATCCGCAGGTTCTCCTACGGATACCTTGTTACGACTTAGCCCCAATCAAGAGTTTCACCGTGGTCCCTCGTTACCGAGAGCCTTCGGGTGCCCCTCTCTTTCATGGCTTGACGGGCGGTGAGTACAAGACCCGGGAACACATTCACCGTATCATGGCTGATACACGGTTACTAGCGATTCCAACTTCATGGAGGCGAGTTGCAGCCTCCAATCCGAACTGAGGCCGGCTTTATCAGGATTGGCTCCCCCTCGCGGGTTGGCTACCCTTTGTACCGACCATTGTAGCACCGGTGTCGCCCAGAACATAAGGGCCATGCTGATCTGACGTCATCCACGCCTTCCTCCGGCTTAGGGCCGGCAGTCTCGTGTGAAAAAGTAACACACGACGTGGGTTGCGCTCGTTTACGGACTTAACCGAACACCTCAAGGCACGAGCTGACGACGACCATGCAGCACCTGTCACTGAGTTCTTTGCAGCACTCCCGTATTTCTACAGGATTCTCAGGATGTCAAGTCCTGGTAAGGTTCCTCGCTTATTATCGAATTAAACCCGATGCTCCACCGCTTGTGCGGGTCCCCGTCTATTCCTTTGAGTTTTAATCTTGCGATCGTACTCCCCAGGCGGATTACTTAACGCGTTAGCTTGGACTCGCAAAGGGATCGAATCCCTCGCAAATCGAGTAATCATAGTTTAGGGCGTGGACTACGGGGGTATCTAATCCCCTTCGCTCCCCACGCTTTCGTCCCTGACCGTCAGTGTCGACCCAGTACGCTGCCTTCGCGTTTGGTGTTCCTCCGATTATCTACGGATTTTACCCCTACAATCGGAATTCCACGTACCCCTGTCGAACTCTAGAAATACAGTTTTCGGAACGCTTTCAGAGTTAGGCTCTGAAATTTCACTCCAAACTTACATTTCCGGCTGCGGACGCTTTACGCCCAGTGATTCCGGATAACGCTTGCACCTCTCGTATTACCGCGGCTGCTGGCACGAGATTAGCCGGTGCTTATTCGTGTGGTTGACTCAAAAATTTGCTCCCACACAAAAGAGGTTTACATTCGTAAGAACTTCATCCCTCACGCGGTGTCGCTCCATCAGACTTTCGTCCATTGTGGAAGATTCTTTACTGCTGCCTCCCGTAGGAGTATGGGCCGTGTCTCAGTCCCATTCTGGCTGGTCGATCTCTCAATCCAGCTACCCGTCATTGTCTTGGTAAGCCATTACCTCACCAACAAACTGATAGGCCGCAGGCCCCTCCGATACCGATAAATCTTTACCCCGTAGGGACTATCGAGTATTAATCCGGATTTCTCCGAGCTATCCTCGAGTATCGGGCAGGTACCAACGTGTTACTCAGCCGTCTGCCGCTCCCAGCACTTCACCTTCGGTGAAATTTTTAATTTTTGAATTTTTATAATTTTTAAATAAATCTTAATTTCCAATTTTTAAAAATTTGGATTTTGGACTTATTTACAAAATTAAAAATTACAAAATTTAAAAATTCAATTTGTCGAAGACAAAGTGCTGGGCGCTCGACTTGCATGTATTAAACGCACCGCTAGCGTTCATCCTGAGCCAGGATCAAACTCTTCGTAAAAACGAATTGTTACTTACTCGAAAGTAAGAAACGCCTCGTAAAGAAAAGTTTGTGTCGGAACCGAAGTTCCAACAAAAATTTTAAATATAGATCCCCATTTTCATGGGGACATGTTTTCCGAACCATTCGGAATACTTTTCCCGCTACATTTTGAATACTAACTTATATTTTTTGCCGAGAAATCAAGGAGCAACGCTCGCCTCCCAGGAAGAGCGCGCTAAAAAAGCCGATGGAGTTTAATCGCGTCGATTTGGAAAGTCAAATCTTTTTTTTGCTAAAATCTGGACATGCTTTCTAAAATTTTTTGGTCGCTGCTGATGCTCGCAGTCGGCCTCGGACTCATCATCAAAACCAAGCAAGTGAAGGATTTCACTGGCAACTTCGGCTTCGCGGAAAAATGGTTCGGCATCGGCGGAACCTACTCGTTTTTGAAATTGCTCGGCGTACTCATCATGGTCGCAACTTTTCTATGGCTCACCGGTACGATTGATCGCATCGTCCCCGACTTCCTGAAAAATCCCGGCATCACGGCACAATAATTTGGCAGGCAAAAGAATGACGCGTAAAATCCGCGAACTGGATCGGTAGCCCCGCTTAGCGGGACAGTCGGCTCCAGGTAAGAAGAAAAATGGATCGGTAGCTCAGCTGGTAGAGCAGTCGGCTCTTAACCGAAAGGTCCTGGGTTCAATCCCCAGCCGATCCACCATTCTTCGCCCCGCCAAGCGGGACTTCGAATGGCTTCGCCATTTTAGCCCTCCGCGTTTCGAATGGCTTCGCCATTTTATCGATTGCCAACCTTCCACAAATCAAAAACACAAAAGCGAAGAAGGTTCTTTTGGTGATTGCGCTGGAGACGAGAAACCAGTCAGCACGAGCACCAATTAAAAAATAATTTGAATTTTGTTTTTTTATTTATTAGAAAGGGGCATCCGCCTTCGCTAAAGCTACGACGGACAGGTAAGGTGTTTTCTTCCGCGGAGTTTACCCCCACCATATTGCAGGGCTACGAAAACGATTTATTTATAATTTTTTAAAGGATATAATCGAACTACTGTGCAAAAGCCATTTTACGAAAAACCGAGATTTAAACTATACCAAGCAGATTGTTTGGAGCTTTTAAATTCCCTGCCTGAAAGCTCGGTAGATATGATTTTTGCAGATCCTCCTTATTTTTTATCTAGCGGTAGTTTTACTTGTCAAAATGGCAAAATGGTAAGCGTAAAAAAGGGCGACTGGGATTTAACCAATGGAACAAAAAAGAATTTTGAATTTCATAACGAATGGATAAAAGCATGCCGTCGAGTTTTGAAACCGAACGGAACAATTTGGATTAGTGGCACCTATCACTCAATTTATCAATGTGGTTTTGCCTTAGAAATAAACAAATATCATTTCCTAAATGATATTGCATGGTTTAAGCCTAACGCTTCGCCAAATTTGTCATGCCGATTTTTTACAGCCAGTCATGAAACTTTACTTTGGGCGAGAAAAGAGAAAAAAGGCAAACACACTTTCAATTATGATTTAATGAAAAATGGCGACTGGCCAGAGGATCAAATGAAAAAGCCAGGTTTGCAAATGAGGTCTGTTTGGTCAATTAACACGCCAAAACCGATTGAAAAGAAATTTGGCAAGCACCCAACACAGAAATCTTTTGATTTACTTAAAAGAATTGTTTTAGCAAGCACAAACAAGGGTGATGTGATTTTAGATCCTTTTACCGGAAGCTCAACAACAGGACTTGCCGCCTATCTTTACGGAAGAAATTTCATTGGTATAGATACGGAAAAACAATATCTTGATTTATCTATCAAAAGATTTGAAGAACTGGACAAGAATTTAAAAAATAAGCTTTCTAAAAAAATAATATGAAAAATTTATCTTTTTATAACGATACTTTAAAGTGCAAATCCGATGATGAGGTTTTTGATTTTTTAATATCCAATTTAAAACCAAGCAATATGCTTTGGTCTTATTTTGTAAATTGGGAAAAGGTTTTACGCAATACAAAACAAATTGAATTGGCATTAAACAACCTAAATTATCTTATTGGCAAAGATGATTTTGACAAAGAATTTAAGTTTTTACTCAAAGAAAATCCAAATTTGGCAAAAGTTATTCCCGCATTAGTTGTTAGAGACGGCTCAAACAAGAAGAATTTCAAAATTTTGGTAGATTACAAAAATAAAAAGTTGGTTTATGAAGATTATGATTTTACAAAGGAAAAATTATCAGACGAAGATATTGAAAAATATCTAATTTTTGTAAAAGAAGCTGGTTTAAAAGATTTAATCATAAATAAAAAGATCAAAAATTTAGTTGATTACATGATCGGAGTTGAGGCGGGGCTAGACAGTAACGGAAGAAAAAATCGCGGAGGTCATGCTATGGAAGATATTGTTGAAGCTTTTATCATTGATTTGTGTAATAAAAAGAAATTTAGATATTTGAAAGAAGCAAACGCAGAAAAAATTAAACGAGAATTTGACTATGATGTGCCAGTTGATAAATCTTCGAGAAGATATGATTTTGTTATAGACAACGGGAAAGAACTTTTTATTTTTGAAACAAATTTTTACGGCGGAGGTGGGTCAAAACTAAAATCAACCGCAGGCGAATATAGAAACTTGTTTGATGTTTTGGACGGAAAATATAAATTCATTTGGATCACCGACGGACTTGGCTGGAAAACAACCGGGAAACCACTCAGCGAAACATTTAATCACAACGATTACCTTTTTAGCTTGGTAATGTTGGAAAAAGGAGTTTTAGAATTTTTAATATAAAATATTATGGCAAATTTAAGACTTCAAAACATTTTAAAAAATAAAGTAGATACAATTTGCGGAGAGTGTAATTGTCAGCCCTCAATTGGCTTTATAAAATTAATGCTAAAAGAGGTTTTTGAATTAGATGAAAATGACATTGATGAGTCCATAACAGATGGATCTATGGATAAAGGTATTGATGCGATATTTGAACAGCAAAACGAAGACGGAGAAAATATTTTATATATAACTCAATCTAAATATTTCCAAAATCCAGATAAATCACTTGATGAATCAGCTGTAAATAAAGCAATTTTAGCTGTTTCTAATTATATTTTAGGAGATTCACCTTCTGCAAACCTTAGTCCAAAGCTAAAGGATAAGACTGACCTATATAAAGAAAGACTGTCAAATGGAAAAATTGATTTAGTTTCTCTTGTATTTATAACAAATGGGCAAAGGGTTAATCCTAGTTTGATAAAAGAACTCGAGCAATTCAAGTCGCAACAAGGCGGGCAGATAAAATACGAAGTTTATACAGAGAGCGATCTGTCTTATGTTTTTTTGCCTACTTCTGCAACACCAGTAAAGCAAATAAATTTAAAAATCGTCAAAGATATAGGTGGCGGAGATAAAACTTTTATTGGTTTAACTGATTTGGGGTTCGTGCAAGGTAGAGTTGTAAAAATTGATGTTTGCGATTTAGCCGAGATTGTAAAGCAAAACCCAAATATCTTTAATTCAAATGTAAGAGCATACCAATCAATAAGAAACAAAGTTAATGAAGCTATTGCCTCCAGTTTGGGCAATGAAGAATCGGCAAAAATGTTTATCTACTTAAACAATGGAATTACTTTGTTATGCGACAATATTGAAATTAAACCAGGTAATGAAGTGGCTGTTATTGACAATCCTTCTATAATAAATGGCTGTCAAACAGCAAGTACAATACTGGAAATTTACAATCAAGGAAAATTAAAATCAAATACAGCTTTTGTGTTAATGAGAATTATTAAGTCAAAAGACGAGGATATAAAAAGGCAAGTTATCATCTCAAGCAACACTCAAACTGCTGTTAAAAATCGCGACTTAATAAGTGAAGAACAAATTCAAAAAGAACTTGAAAAACAATTTGAAATTCTAGGTTACTTTTATGAAAGAAAAAAGGGACTTCATCGCGGTAAACCAGAAGACAAAATAATTGACCT
Source organism: bacterium (assembly GCA_021779375.1). Classification (GTDB taxonomy): domain Bacteria; phylum Patescibacteriota; class Gracilibacteria; order JAHISY01; family JAHISY01; genus JAHISY01. The sequence continues at coordinate 38,845 of JAJYAT010000005.1, forward strand.
AGAAAAAGCTGCTCAATATTATCTTGCTCTTTATTTGCAAAAACCAGCTGAAGCAAAAAATAAAAAAAGTGAAATATACAAAAGCTATAAAGAGCAAATATTTGGCGATGATTTAACGGCAAAACAGCTCTTGGTTGGTTATATTTTATTTGACAAAATAAACGAAAAAATTAAAGAAATGAAAAAATCGGCAAATGAATCTAGAAAAAGCATACTTGGTAATAGTACTCTTCATTTGTTGCCATTATTTAGAGAATGGGCAATTGAAGAATCTGGGAAATTTTTATCAGATTTAGAAGATAATTTATTAGAGTTAGAAAATATTTTTGATAATAAAATTGATTCCGTTATTTCTAAATTAGAAGATTCAATAAAGGGAATATCAAAAAAAGAGAAAGATGTGTTTAATCCCCAATATTTCTTTAAAAGTACCGATTCATTAGAAAAAATATTAAACCTGCCAGAAAGAAAAAAGAAAGATATTTCAAAGCCGCTAGAACTAAATTTTGATAATTTTAAACGTCAAAAAGATTTAAGATATTACAAGCCAGATCAATATTCATTAGACGGAATAAAATATTATGAAATAACGTATTGGAACGATTTATTTATAAAGCTAATGGAATTTTATGCAAAAACAGATCAAATAAAAGAAGGTAACATTGATTTCATAGAAAGTGGCACAAGAACTCTACTTCTAAATAACCCAGACGATTCAGAAAAAAAGCTAAGAAAGAAGATGAAAAATGATCTCTGGATATTAACCAATTTTAGCTCAAATTATTTATGTAGATTTTGTTTTGCTATCGCGAAAAAATTAAAAATGAACTTATTAATAAGATTAAGGCCAACTAGATTCAGGAAACAAAACAAATATAAAAAATACAAAAAGAATAAGAAAAAATAAGGAGTTTTGGGCTTCGGGCAATTCCCACCTTCGCTAAAGCTGCGGCGGGCAGGCACCCCTTTAATTCCCCTCTTGCCCATCAATCAAAATGATTAAAACCAAAGCTCACAATTAAATCCTTTAACCCGTGCTCTCATGCCAAAAAAAATATTATCTAATCATAAAAAAATGAATATGCTCTGGATCATTGCCATCATCGCGGCTGTTCTCTTCTCGGTCTGGGTCGCCTTCGGTTACTTCGGAAGCCGCGTGGAAACACTCTCTTACACCGTTTTGAGCAGCGACAAAGAATATGAAATCCGAGAGCTGCCGGAGCACATCATTGCCGAAACCACGGTCAGCGGTGATTTTGACGACGCCAGCGGTGAGGCCTTTAATATTCTGGCTGGATATATTTTCGGGAACAATAAGAAGAAACAATCCATAAGTATGACCAGTCCGGTGATCGAAAATGAATACGAAAAGATCGCCATGACCGCCCCCGTGATCGAAAGTGAGTCGGAGAAAATAGCCATGACCACCCCGGTTGTTGAACAAGATTCAGGGGCAAATCAAAAAGTTTTTTCCTTTGTCATGCCAGCTGAATATACATTGGAAAAACTACCCGAGCCATTGGATAAAAGAATCACCATAAAAAAAGTGGAAAGTAAAAAAATAGCGGTTTTCACTTTCAGCGGTTTTTATTCTGAAAAGAAAATTAATGAAAAAAAACAACTGCTCAAGCAATATCTGGATCGTGATGACCTGGAATATTCCACCGTTTCCTGGGCTGGATACAACCCACCCTGGACACCGCCTTTTATGCGCCGACTGGAAGTCTGGGCGGAGCTAAAATAATTTTCTCACTTTGATATCTCTGAATGAAGCCGGCTATCATTCAGAACTTATCAAGCCATTCTGGGCTCCCCCACATGGCTTTTTGGTCCGATTGATCGCAAAAACAGCGCATACGCTGAGCCAGCTTCAATCCCCAGCCGATCCACCAAGATAGTTGTTAGTTAATAGTTGGTAGTTTGTAGTTGATGGTTTTTTAAGTTTTCTAGAAACTAATCACTATGAACTATCAACTCCTGGAGGCCACGCCCGGATTTGAACCGGGGAATGGCGGTTTTGCAAACCGCTGCCTTACCACTTGGCTACGTGGCCGGGAAGTTTTTTTGCTTGGTGGAGCTGAGGGGATTCGAACCCCTGACCCCCTGCTTGCAAAGCAGGTGCTCTAGCCAACTGAGCTACAGCCCCAAATTTATTCGCTATTTCAATTTTTGGACCATCGAACCCCTGACCCTCCCGATATCACATCGGGATGCTCTAGCCAACTGAGCTACAGCCCCATTTAGTTTTTAGTTTGTAGTCAATAGTTTGTAGAGCTACTGCCAACTACAATCTACCAACTACCTACTTTAAAAGAGCCGGGGAATTTTACCCGAAAACTTTTAGCTTTGCTAAAATCGCTTCACCAAATTTTCAATATCAAATTCAGAAATTTTAAATTGTTTGCCGGGGTGGTGAAATGGTAGACACGGGAGACTTAAAATCTCTTGGGGATCAAACCTCGTGCGGGTTCAAGTCCCGCCCCCGGCACCAAAATTAAAATAAATTATTTTTGTCCGCCGCGAAGTTCCGGGGATTTTGGCTTGGGGTGAACGCGAAATCGCAAAGGAACAAAACCAAAAAAAGCACGAGTGTGACGGCGCGCGCCGCGATGGAATTTTGTTTTTCGCAAAACTCGCAGCTAGCTTCAAGTCCCCTGCCTACCGGCAGGCAGGCGCCCCCGGCACCAAAATTAAAATCAAATTGTTTTAATCATTGCGGCTTCCTGTTCGGGTGATTTTTTGGAGCTGACATGAATCGAGAAAACAGCTAGAAACATCAGCGAAGTTTGTTTTACAAGCGAAAATAACAATTAACGAATTTTAAATGTTTATTTATAAAACTGGATTATAATAAAAATGTCAATGTAAAAAAATTGACTAAGCATTGCTGTATTTCCACAATCATAAGTGCTCGGAGCCTCGACGCTCATGTCGAGAGCCTCTGCGCCCCGAAAAGGAGTGGGCATCGCAAGATGCAAACTCTTTTTCATTTTTCACCGTGTTGGAACAGGAATATGTCCAGGTTCTGACGGCACCCTACTACGACTAATGTAGCACATTCTTTCGTTGCCTAATCTTCCTATTTTAGAAGACCTGTAAAGATCTCCTATGTCATGATTCGGCAAGGTGTTGTCATAATAGTGCAGAACAACATAAGAAATATGATCTACTGCTTGTAAAAAATAAGAGTTATTGGCACGCTTAAAAAGAGGGTCTTCAATCATTTTATCGAGCGTAAATCTACTGCCTTGTACAAAATTAAAAACTCTTTTTTTACGCAACAAACGAATGATTGCTCCATCTTCCTGTCCGTCGTGAACAATTACATAATTACCTTTTAAGTCTTTCTCGATACGATTTAGCAAATTCTCATAGGCAAACTCCTTACATGTTTTTGGATTAAACCTACAGCTAAAATCGGTGCAAGTTTTATCTACATAAACAGCACCGTAATAGCAATATCTTCTTAACTGACTATACTCATGAAGAAGATTCTTAAGCAATTTAATTCTTTTTAACCTTGTAAAATTTCTGCGACTATTATGTCTCCATGCACCATTGCCCGTCACTAACTCAGTTGCATGTATATACTCTTTGAGAGAAATACCATAAATTTCTTTCATGTTTTCCCGAATATTCTTAAGCTTTTTAAAAAGAACTTTCCAATCAGACTCATCCACAACTAACGCCGTCAGTACAAAATATCTTGATTCGCGCCCGCCCTTAGGCTGCCATCCTATCTGCCCATTGTAGCTACCATCAGAGCTACTCCCAGACTCGTCAATATAAACAATGTACATTATAAAATTTAAGATTTTTCCCTTTTTTCTACAAACTCACCAAGCCAATTATTCATCCCCTAAATTATACTCACAATCCCCCATCGCCGCGCTGCCGTCAAAAGCAAGCGCACAAAATCATTTCAGGCTAAACTCCGCGCAGCGATCACAACGGATAACTTCAAAAAATTGAATGGTGTCCGTGTTCGCCCCGGCGAATTATCGACCCATTAATTTTCTTATGAATCCACCTACACAAACTTTTGACGGTCTCGGCATCGCGCCGGGAATGCTCGCTCGTCTCGACAGCTTGAAGTTCAAAATTCCGACACCAATCCAGGTCAAAGCCATCCCAATCGCAATCGAGGGTAAAGATTTGATTGGCATCGCGCAGACCGGCACAGGTAAGACGCTCGCTTTCGGCGTGCCGCTAATCCAGCGACTCGCGGCGATGCCCGCGACCAGCCAAGGACTCGTGCTACTACCGACGCGCGAACTCGCCGAGCAAGTGCAGATGAGCCTGAAACAAATCGCGCCGGGACTACCAATCGCACTCGTGATCGGTGGCGCACCCGCACGGCTGCAAGTCGCCGCACTACGCCGCCAGCCAAAAATCATCATCGCGACACCAGGACGCTTGATTGACCTGATGCAAGAGCGCGTAGCGAATTTGCGGAATGTCGCAATCCTGATTCTCGACGAGGCCGACCGTATGCTCGACATGGGCTTCGCGCCGCAGATCAAGAAAATTCTCGCGGAAGTTCCGAAGCAAAAACAAACGCTGCTTTTTTCCGCGACGATGCCGACGGAGATTGGCAAACTCGCGACGCAATACATGCAGCTGCCACTGCGCATCGAAGTCGCCGTCTCCGGCACCGCGAGCGAAATCGTCGAGCAAGAAGTTTTCGTCGTACCGCGCGATCGCAAAACACAGCTCCTCGAAAAAATCCTCACGGAATACCGCGGCACGATTTTAATTTTTTCCCGCACGAAACACGGCGCACGCAAACTCGCGATTTTGATTCGCGAGATGGGACACACCGCCGATGAGATTCACGCCAATCGTAGCCTCGGTCAGAGACGCAGTGCGCTCGCAGGATTCAAGTCCGGCAAATACCGCATCCTCGTCGCGACCGACATCGCCGCACGTGGCATCGACGTCACTGGAATTGAGCTCGTGATTAATTATGATTTACCGGAAAATCCGGAAGACTATGTTCACCGTATCGGTCGCACTGGTCGCGCCGGACATGCGGGCAAAGCGATTTCTTTCGCGGCGCCCGACCAAGCACGCGATGTGAATGCCATCGAACGGCTGATTCGGATTCGCCTGCCACTCAGCAAAACTCCGGCGGTACTTCCACCGCCACGCGTGATGCCTCCGCAGTCGCATGATCGCGCCATGCCGCCGCCGCGCCGCAATAGTGGTGGTCGCAGCAGCAGTGGTCGGAGCAGTAGTGGTCGGAGCAGTAGTGCCGGCGGATTTCGCCGACGCTAAATCTAAACCAGCAAAAATCGCAGATTCTTATAACGCGAACCTCGAAGTTAATTCGAGGCTTGAGCGGCGCAAAATTTCAAATTTCGAATTTTAAAACAATTTCAAATTTTCAATTTCGGATGTTTCAAAATTTTAAATTCGACCTTCAGTCTTGTTTTAAAATTTAAGCTTTAAAATTAAAAATTTTGGCTTCGTAATTTACGAAATAATTTTCATTAGAAACGCCCCACCGGGGCGTTCCTACCGCTCACTACCTCACGACGCTAAATCTCCCCAACCCCTCTTTGCGAAAGAGGGGCTTTTCAAATTCCCTCCATGTTCCATGTTGTTGAATTTCGAGACTCGCATTTAATAGTAAATTTCGATGGCTAGCATTGCCCCGCTTACATGTCTGTTATCTGGATCCCCGCTTTCGCGGGGAAGACAAAAAGGAAGGTAATTCCAATCAGAGAAGTTTTGAGCTTTATTTGAAAATTTGAAAATCGTAAATTTGAAAATTCCCTCCATGTTGCATGTTTCATGCTCCATGTTCCATGTTGTTGAATTTCGAGACTCGAGTTACTCAGCTATAAATCACGAACTCATTTTCGCGTGACGTGATTTTTTGCGACGCACGAGCAGGACAATCACAGTGACGAGCAAAATCGCAATCACGACTCCCCCGCCGATCAGTCCGAGCAAAATGAAATCGATTGCGCTTGAGGAAAATTGGACTTCCGCTGTGAGCGGCGTATTGGCAAAGCCGAAATTCGCAGCCAGCTTCGCGGTGTAGTCACCGCGCGGCACAGTTTTTTCTAACCACGGAATCGTAATCACCGCAGTCGAACCCGGCGCGACGTATTCGACATTGTCCGGAATCTGCGGCGAAGCGACCAACTCATCGTAGGCATTGCGGATCTCAATCACGCCTTTTGGTCGTTCGAAAACATTGCCGGAATTGGTCAGCGTGAGGGAAAAGTCAGTCGATTTTTCGAGCTGATTGATGACGAAAGAATCAACTGCTAAACCTTCTTTGATCTCGACTTCGGTCGTCTGGGTGATCGTCGGCTGGTCGGCGTAATCCAGCGTGAGCTTCGCGGTAAATTTACCGGGGCGCAGATTGTGGTTCCATTCGCCCGTGAAAATGCGTTCGTTACCGGGCAAAACATTACCACCACCAAGATTGAGTGGAACTTCATCTAAGATAACAGTCGCGCCTGAGTCTCTATCGACATAACTCGCAACTCCTGTAAGTACCTTGCCAGCAGCATCGGTGAGCGAAACTGAAGCGCGCGGTTTTTCGTGGACATTGCCGGCGTTTTGGAAATCGCAGCCAAAAACTAAACCTTTGTCGCTCAGAATTTTGTCGTTTTTGAATGTGAAGCTCGTGACTGTACCTGCGTGAATTTCCTCACCGCTGACTTTGATCAAGATGAGACTCCGCACAGCTGTTTGGATTTTGATGCCAGTCGCGTTTTCGTCGGCGACCGTCGTGTACAAAAGCGAAGCGTAGCGACCGCCCGGCTCAGCACCATCTGGCACTGTGACTGTGAAATTCACAATCTTTTCCGAGCGCGGCGCCAGCGTGATGACATTCTTGTCAAAAGCAATCCAGCTGGAGATATTGCGCGGATCATCCGCTGCGAGATCCTCGACTATCGGATAACCATCTTCGTCATTCTTGGTGTAGACCGTCAGCTCGGGTTTGACCGTAATCGGGATAGATTCAGGATTGATGACGCGAATCGTCGCCGTCACAGCCGCGCCGGGATCAATGTCGAGCTCAGTGCGCACCGGCTTCACACCAACCGCGAAAACTGTCGAGACAGTCAATACACAAGCGGCGAAGCTTGAAAGTGTGAGCGAGAAAGTTTTTGTGAGAGACATTTTAGCTTGTTAGATTATTGGATTATTGAAACATTTAATCATTGAATTATTAGAATGTTGGGAGCGCAACATAGGTAATCGTCCCCTCATAAGTCCCGGCCGGAATGAGATAGTCGACATTGAAAGCGTAATAAATCGTGTGTGTTTGTGAATTCGTCGGACCGGCGTAGCCGACGTCATTCGCCGTACCATTGTAAAGCGCGAGATTCGCTGCCGTGCCAGCAGCGAAGGCCGCCGGCGTACCTTCTGCCTTGAGCTCGGTTTTAGTTTTGGAATTTTCGGTGGAATTGTAAGCGATGTAGCCGAAACGGTTTTCGGTCGACTTAGCATTGCCACTCGTGATCACAGCAGTATTACCCGCATCAGTCCCATCGAGCTCCGCGAGTGCCGGATTTTCCGCACCAGCGAGCTTCGCCTGAATTTTGTAGCCCGTATTCGCATTAGTCTTGGCAGTGAGAATGGTCTTTTGCGAATAATCCTCGCCGCTATCAACGGAGGGATCGACATTGAGATCGACCGTAGCATCGTCAATCGTGAGCACAAGTGCCTCGGCGACCGTCGCTCGCACGCGAATGGAATTCGCCCAGCCGAGCGCAGCATAACCAGTCTCGAGCACTTGACCGGCGGAATTTTTGACGGCGATATTAAGAGCGTAATTACCTGGTTGTACTGGCATTTGCAATTTGTGCGCTCCGCCAATGTTGAGCGTGACGGCTTCATTCGCATCCGCGAAAGCGCTATCGGCTGTAAGCGTGATAGTCTGTGCCGCCGTATCAAAAGTCTCGGTCGCGGACAGCGAACCGGTCGACTCGAGAGTCGCGGAAACATCACTCGCCGTGAGACTCGCGAAATTAGTGAAATCTTCCGGCACAGAAATCACAATCTGGTCACCGGACTGAATCACATGATCACCACTTTCGAAAACGACTTGCACGCTCTGCGCAAGTTTGCGCACAGTCTCACCGGATTGGTGCGCCGCTGCAGTCGTCGCGGTGAAATTGGGTGTCGTCCCGCGCGTCATCGCCGAAATCGTATTGCCGGAAACAGTCGTGAGTGTGGCGACTTCATTGCCAATCAAAACGAGATCACCGCTCGCGAAACCTGTCCCGCTCGTGAGTGTCGCAGTCGTCGCGCCAGCGGTGAGATTGTCGGCGAGCGTCGTCGCAACTTCGGACACAATCGTCACGACCGGTTTGCCGGTCGCACCACTGCCTGTCAATTCGTCAGCAGCGGCGACTGCCGGAGGCAGCGCAGCGCACAGAAGTGCCAGAACACTCATGAGTGCAGTGAATCGCGTACGAAAGTTTATTTTTTGAGTCATAAATTTAGATTTTGATTATAATTGGAGAGTGAATTAAAACTCGACCGAAACTCCACTTAGTTCGAGATTACTTTCATAATTACCTGCTCCGGTTGAATAGTCGACCGCCGAATGGAGATTGAGTGTGAAATTTTGCGTGCCTTGGCAGGCAGTTCCCGCGCAAGTGAAGACTGGCGTCGGAGACACAAGACCGGTGAAAGCTGTCGTCGTCGCAGTACCGCCAGTCGTACCGGAATTAGCATTGTCCCAACCTAATCCTGTCGTACCATTCCAATTGGCAATCGTATCCGTAGCAAGTGTCAGCCAGGAATGCGGCGTCGCACCAATCGCGAAGCTCGCGGCATTGGTCGTGACTGCGATAGTCGTCACAGCAGAATCACCCGTGCTGACAGAAGGATCGAGGTCGAGATTGAGATTCGCCGGAGTAAGCGTGAATTGGAAAACCTCGCGCTCGGTCGCAGTGAAAGTACGATCCGCTACCAGCGTCTCGCAACCATCGAAGTCCGCGACGACTGTGTAATCACCCGCGCGGTCACCGAGCGTAAGCGCGACTGAGGCATAACCGTCTGCATCGGTCGTCACAGTTTTGACAATCTCAGTCCCGCCGAAAGTCGTGCCAAAGGAAGCATCCGTGAGAACTTGTCCCACCGCCGTCGGACTCTCCGGCACAGAGTAAAGGGTGAATGTCACCTCTTTCTCACCAGCCCCGGCGAAAACTTCATTCGAAACTGCGCCATTACCGACACGCACTTTTAGCTCAGTCGGCAGAGTCTCGTCGATACCACCGAGCTGATTATTACCTTCGACGATGTGCAATGTATTGAGGCTAGCCGAAACAGAAAGATTGAAATCTGCATCGGATGTGTCACTCGCAGTATTGCCGACGAGGTCAGTCGCTGAGACTCGAATGCGCATTCCAGCATCAGCAAGTGCCGGAGTCGTCCAAGAATATGTGCCATCATTCGCCTCGCCCGTCGCGATCGTCGTCCAGGTCGCACCGCTGTCAGTCGAGTACGCAAGCGTGATTGGATTCGCTGCGAGACCGGAGCCAGCATCAGTGAAGTCAGTAGAATCCCAAGTAATCGGATAAGTCGCCGCGCTGCCACCAGTCCAAGCCTCACCGCCATTTGGTGAAGTCAGTGTATTGGTCTGGACAGTCGGCGCTGTCTTGTCATATTTGACTGTGAAGATCCGCTCGGTACCCCAGACACCCGAGCCGGTCTGCGGGCGGACATGGAGATAAGAGGTGCCCTCGGAGACTGGTATTGTATCGACAAAGTTGTTGGTTGTCGTTAATCTTCTCTGATACTCTGCTCCAATCTCAGCCGCGGTGAGAGCGCGGTTGAAGATCTTGACTTCGTCGATGGAGCCGGGGAAATAGTAGCCCGTATTAGTCGCGTCACCCCTGCGACCAATTGAAATATTATCAGCAGTAGTATTAATCGTAACGGCGAAACTACCCGACTTCTTCAACACGCCATTGAGATAATATTGCCAACCGGAAACACCATCAAATACGAAATTCATGAGGCTCCACTGACCCGCGACAGGAACTTGGTCACCAGTAATGGTAATGTTATTGGTACTATTTTTGCCATCTGTGAACAGGTAAGAAGTACCGGAAATAGTTGCTGCGTTGAGAATAAAACTTTGACCCGACGCATCCGAATCATTTAAGGCCATGACTACTCCCCCGGGATTGGCATTGCTTGGATTGATCCAAGCGGACAAAGTCCGCGCTGACCGACCACTCGGGATTGATGTCACCGAAGCACTCGAAACATAGTCATTCACTCCGTCGAAGCTACCAGCACTGCTGATCCTGCCGCTCGTCGTGAAAGTTGCGCCATTGGCAGCCGTTCCAGTATTCGTGCCAGCTGAATCAGTCCAGTCACCATCCATCTTCCACCAGGAGACGAGACCTGTAGTCGGCAGTGAATTTAGATTATCAAAGGTATTGGTCGAGGTCGTATTCAGGTCGTAGTAGAAAGTATCATCACTCGCGGAATTCGGATCGATCCAGCTGAAGGAAGCAGCGTCATCATTACCAGCTGCAGCATAATTAAACCAAGTGCCGGAAGTAAGTGAAGTGCGATCAGAGCTCGAAGCGCCCGCGTCGAGCGGAGCGATGTCAGGAGTCGCCGAGTCCAGTTTGTAAGCTCCATTCCAAGTCGCGACATTCGCAGCGGTATCGGCAGCACAGAGATATAGCGTATGCGTACCATTAGTCGAGAGTGGGATTTGAGTAGCATTCGTGAAAGTCGTACCACCGCTCGAGCAATCTGCCGCGAGCGTATTGGTATCCCAGACATAGCGCGCCGTCGCGAGACCAGCAGTCGCGTCACTCGCCGATAGCGTGATGGTTTGATTCGTGGTGTACCAAGTCGCACTCGCCTTGTCTGCTGAGACAGTCGGAGCAGTCTTGTCGTACTTGACCGTGAAGATCCGCTCTGTGCCCCAGACACCCGAGCCGGTCTGCGGGCGGACGTGGAGGTAAGAGGTGCCTTCGGAGAGAGCGACGGAGTCGAGGTAAGGAGTGGTAACAGAAGCTGAAGCGTATGTGGTGATGGTGAGCGAACCATTGGTGGCAGCAGCCGCGCCAGCACCCAGTGTTGTCGAGGCTTCTGTGAGAGAGGCGCTGAGATAGCCAGAGCCACCACCACCCGCATCATAATCAACCATATTAACCCCTCCTCCTCCGCCGCCATAATATCCACCGCCACCGCCACCGCCACCGCCGTAAGTAGAATAAGTACCACCAGTACCGCCCTGTCCGGCAGATCCGGCAGTCATACCCGATGCATACGTATTAGCACCAGCAGCGCCACCAGCATTTTGTGTGCCAGCACCACCATGACCTACGCCAGTACCAACTCCGCCAGTAATACCTCCACCAGAACCAGCAGCCGCACTTACGCCACCACCACCGCCACCACCCGCCACAAGCAGAACCGTGTTTTGCGCAAAAGATTGAGCTGGAGAAAACCATGTCATCCCGCCTCCTCCCGCACCTAAATTCGCACCGCTACTACCACCATTACCGCCACCGCCATATCCGCCAGTAGTACCGGATCCAGTACGTCCAACAAGAATGTAATATGTTGCACCAGGAGTAACAGACAATGTTCCTGTACTTGAACCACCCGCACCACCAGAATAACCATTAGTTCCGCCACCTGCACCTTTCGCAGTAATCGTGATACTCGTCACACCCGCAGGAACAGTATAGCTCTGGATCGTGCCCGTATATGAGAAATCAGTCGTGCTTGTTACTGGTGCCGAGGACACCAAGCTATCGCTAGAAGTCGCATTCAGCGCATAGTAGAAAGCATCGTCGCTCGCAGAATTCGGATCCGTCCAGCCGAAGGAAGCTTGGTCGTCACCACCGATGGCAGCAGCTCCGAACCAGATGTCAGAAGTGAGCGAGACGCGGTCAGATGAGCTCGCACCAGCGTCAACTGCGACGATGTCTGGGACAGCTTCGACTTTGGTCGTATTCGCACTCGTGTAAGTCGCTTCGTTACCAACTGCATCTTTGACGATGTATTGGAATTGGTAACAATTGCCAGTCGGAGCTGTGACATTGTAAGTCGTCGCAGCGGCAGTCTCCGTAGCACCAGTATCTAGCCAATCTCCGTAAGTTCCGCAACCCGCCGGACTCAAAGCAGCCGAGCGGTACTCGAGGAGATAGTCGGAATCAGTCGTAGATAGTCCGCTCAGTGCATCTGTACCACGGCTGACTGTGACCGGAATCGTGGTCGTATTCTGGACACTGTCTGAATGTGCCACCGATCCACCTGTCGGAGCAGTCTTGTCATATTTGACTGTGAAGATCCGCTCTGTGCCCCAGGCGCCCGCACCAGTCTTCGGGCGGACGTGGAGGTAGGAGGTGCCTTCGGAGACTGGTATTGTATCGACAAAGTTGTTGGTTGTCGTTAATCTTCTCTGATACTCTGCTCCAATCTCAGCCGCGGTGAGAGCGCGGTTGAAGATCTTGACTTCGTCGATAGAGCCAGTGAAGAAAGAAGTGTTTGTCGAGCTGTATATTCTATTACCAATCCTGGCTGCATTTTGAGAATCTATGTTGCTAAATTCATTAGTCGTAGCACTTCCGACTCTGTATGTTATCGGTTGCGAGACCCCATCAACATAAATTGCATTGGCTCCGTCACCAGTCTTAACTACAACATGGTGCCAATTGTTATCCAAATAATAACTTTCTCCTTTCCTCACAAACATAGCTAGTTTTTCGACATTTGTACGCCACAGTACAAAAGTCAAACTTTCATCTGTATAACTTGAAGTGCTCGCCCCAACGAGCAATGATACAAAATCGGTGGCTGTACTCGAATTGCTAATTCCATACAAATTACCAACACTGGTTCCTTTGAACCAGACACTGATTGTACCTGCATTTAGGCCTTCGAGCGTATTGACACCAGTCAAATTCACATAGTCATCCACTCCATCGAAGCTACCTGCACTCGCAATCTTGCCACTCGTCGTGAAGGTCGCACCACCAGCGGCGGTGCCAGTATTCGTGCCAGCGGAATCGGTCCAGTCACCGTCCATCTTCCACCAGCTGACGAGACCAGTAGTCGGCAGTGAATTTAGATTGTCAAAAGTATTGGTCGAAGTCGTATTTAAGTCGTAATAGAAACTATCGTCGCTGGCGGAATTCGGATCTGCCCAGCTGAATGAAACAGCGTCATCACTGCCAGCCGCAGCATAATTAAACCATGTATCAGAGGTAAGTGAAGTGCGATCAGAGCTCGAAGCGCCCGCGTCGAGCGGAGCGATGTCAGGAATTAATTCGAAGTTGGCGGTGACACTCTTGTTGGCAACTACAGTCGTATCAGTGCGCGGATTTTGAGTCGAAGAATCAGACCAATTAACGAACTGATAGCCAGCGTTTGGGACAGCAGTGACTGCCGTACCAGACGCACCCTCGGCGACTGTCTGTGGTGAAGTGCCGGTAATGGAACCGCCGGCTCCGGCAGTATAGGTAAGCGTGTACGTGGGAGGAATATACTCATCCGCACCAATATCCCAAGTTCCAGTTCTAGTGTCCTTGTCTAAATCATCGCTGAAAGGAAAAACTGTTTCAGTAGACGGGGAAATGCCGGATAAATTGGTGCCATGGTCTTTGGCAACGGCGTCATTGTAGGCGAGATGATAACCATCCGCTATGAAGGTCACGCCGGAAGTGGCGTTGGTGGTTTGATTGATTGTTCCGCCATTTGATGTTTGAAAATTTGCAAGGGTGTTGCTTTGGGCAATACAATTCTTAGCATAAACGGTCGTTGCCGTACCAGAACCCTGATAAGTCGCGACTCCATTTCTGTTGCTGACAGAACTGCAATTATAGAGATATGCAGTTTCATTACCATAGCCTGTTCCGTACGAGATGACAGAAAATCCACTGCCATCCTGGGTAGAGCTTACCCTTCCTGATGATGTGTTTTTTGCTACACAGTTTATGGCGTATTGAGTGATAGCGGGAACAAGCAAATTCTGGAACATAAATCCTGTTGCCTGAGCGTCTGTGGCAGACGTTGTGACATCATAAGCAGTGCAGCCAACAAATTTGGTATTACTTACGCTAGCAGCCAAAAAACCATAAACATGAACCCCTGCGCCGGTCGATGTGACTTTTGATGCTATATCAAAAATAGCAGAATAATTTTCACCAATAGCTAAACCACCAGCCCATGCTGTTGCAGCCACTTTTTCGAATCTCACCCCGCTCGTCGGCGTGCCTCTCTGCCCTGTCGCGGCACGGATGACTCGATAAAAACTGCTGCTGGTCGTCGCACCTGCCATTAAAACCGAATCATCATACGGCGCGGCATCGGCGTAGGCAGTCAAGACGAAACCAGTCTTGAGCGCTGTGCCGGATGGAATAGTCCCAGAGATGTTTGAGACTGTAAGCGAGACGCCTGGTGTCACGCCCGTGATAGTGAGGATTTGTCCGGCGACTGAGACAGTGGATTCATTAAGCACGGCGTTGTCGAAGACTGTCGTATCAGCGATGTAGAGCGTGTTGCCGGAGCTGTCCTGGTCGGTCGTCGTGACAGCGGAGAGATTGACAGTGGTCAGGTCTTCCCAAGCTGCGAGTGATTGGAATGTCCTACCAGCTGCCAGTGAACCGTAAGTATGGACCGTGTAAGCGAGCGGAAGGCGGCGGGCTGAGACAGTCGAGCGGAAGACAGCCGAGACTGAAATATCAGCAACCACATTGGCATCTGTCCTCGCAGCCGTCGTGACACCATCCGACCAGCCGACGAAATAGTAGCCTGTACTCGGGACAGCAGTGACCGCTGTGCCAGATGTTCCCTCAGCGACCGTCTGTGGTGAAGTGCCGGTGATCGAGCCACCTGTCCCGGCAGTATAGGTAAGAGTGTGAGAAGATATTTTGGTTACGCTGGCAGAGGTGAAGGTCGCTTCGTTGCCGACGGCATCTTTGACCGTGTAGCTGAATTGGTAGCAGTAGCCGGTCGGGACGGTGACGTTGTAAGTGGTTGTCGCAGCAGTCTCGGTAGCACCTGTATCTAGCCAATCGCCCGCGAATGCAGCACAAGTACCAGCGGTCAGGACGGCAGAACGGTATCGGAGAGTGTAGTCGGAATCAGTCGTGCTCAATCCACTGCCCGCATCAGTACCACGGCTAACTGTGACGGCGACCGTGGTCGAAGCTTGCACACCATTCAGATGCGTGACCGAGCCACCAGCTGGAGCAGTCTTATCGTATTTGACTGTGAAGATCCGCTCTGTGCCCCAGACACCTGAGCCAGTCTGCGGGCGGACGTGGAGGTAAGAGGTGCCTTCGGAGAGGGAGATATTATCAGCGTAGGCATTTGTCGTCGGAGTACCGCGAGCGTACTCTGCGGCAATCTCAGCTGCCGAGAGCGCGCGATTCCAAATTTTAACTTCGTCGATGGAACCGGAGAAGTAGCTTGCAGAAGCTGCGCTCTCTCCTATAAAAATTCTAGTATAGCTTGGTGCCGTACCAGAGACTGTCCCAACGTATGCTCCATCCACATACAAATAATAATTTGTACTACTTCTGGTAATGACTGCCTGGTGCCACAATCCGTCTGCTTTACTGGATGACGTCACGACACTTGTCGTTGGACCTCCACTATTGTCAATCCCCAGCGTCCCTGTTGTCGCAAATAGACATAGTTGTAAACCCACACCAGATGCTTGAGCTAAATCAATAATTCTCTGCTGAGAAACTGGATTGCTACTTGACTTAACCCAAGTAGACAAAGTTAAATCACTAGAAAATGAGGTACTTAAAGCGGTCTTGGCAACATAATCATTCACTCCATCGAAACTACCTGCACTGCTAATCTTGCCGCTCGCGGTGAAGGTCGCACCATTGGCAGCCGTGCCAGTATTTGTACCTGCGGAATCAGTCCAGTCGCCGTCCATCTTCCACCAACTGACGAGACTAGAGTCTGTATAATCATAATAGAAGCTATCATCGCTCAGTGAATTCGGATCAGTCCACGCGAAAGAAGCGGCGTCGTCACTGCCAATCGCGGCAGGATTGAACCATTGTCCGGAAGTGAGAGAAGTACGGTCAGAGCTCGAAGCGCCAGCCGTAACTGCGACAATGTCTGGAGTGGTTTCGACTTTGGTTGTATTGGCAGAAGTGAGGATTGTGGAATTGCCGACGGTGTCTTTGACCGTATAGCGGAATTGGTAGCATTTACCAGCTGGAGCTGTCACACTGTAGGTCGTCGCCGCAGCAGTCTCAGTAGCACCAGTATCCGTCCAAGCACTGTAAGCGCCGCAGCCAGCCGGAGTCAGATCCGCTGAGCGGTACTCGAGGAGATAGTCGGAATCAGTCGTAGATAGTCCGCTCAGTGCATCTGTGCCACGGCTGACTGTGACCGGAATCGTAGTCGAGATTTGGGCACTATCGGAATGTGTGACTGAGCCACCGACTGGACCAGATTTGTCGTATTTGAGCGTGAAAGTGCGCTCAGTACCCCAGACACCCGCACCAGTCTTCGGGCGGACGTGGAAGTAAGAAGTGCCTTCCGAGAGAGCGACGGAGTCGAGATAAGGAGTAGCCGTCGTCCCAGCTGATCCGACTGAGTAAAAAGTGGCAGGTGAATTTTGGTTGGCGTATTCGGCAGCGATCTCAGCTGCCGAGAGAGCGCGGCTCCAGACTTTGACTTCGTCGATGGAGCCATTGAAAGTATAACCAACAGAATCATATCTTCCTATGTACAAATTTCTAGTAGATGATGCTGGAGAACTAAATGATGGCGTACCCACAGTCGCGTCTTGTCCATTGATGTACCATTTCGCAACACTTCCTTGCCTAACAAAAATAATATTATTCCATTGGTTGCTTTGAATTGACGCCGTAGAACTAATTGTTTGATGCGCACCAGACTGGGAGAATACTATAACAACACTATTCGTACTACTTCCAGCTATTTGAATATAATAACCATCTGTATTGTATGTGCCCCTGGAGAGAAGAATGTCACCACTCCCAGATCTAGTTGCTTCTGGATTAACCCACATACTTATAACAAAATCTCCATTAACAAAATTAAAATTACTTGACGTTCCTATGTTTATATAATCATCCGTCCCGTCGAAACTCTGAGCTTCGCCGATTTTTCCGGCAGCTGCTTTCAGCGGATTGCCGGCAGCTGCTTTCGTGCCAGTATTCGCATTCACTGTCGAATCCGTAGTCGTCGAAGTAGTCGCATCATTCATGTGCTGCACCATCTTGTAATTCGTGTCCCAGACATTATTGCGACCGTAGGTCGCGGTCACAGCATAGGCGGTAGCAGCGGCATTGCCGTAGTAAATGTAGAAAGTCGTATTAGATGTCGCAGACAGTGAATCCGCTTTGAAATAAAGCTCACCTGTCTTGGCAGTGGTATTGATCGAGACCAATTCGTAAGGTAATTCCGTACCTGCGGCATTAGTAAGACGAATGTCCGAGCCGTCGGTTTTCACTGCTGCGAAGAAGTCGGTACCAAGATCGGCGAGATTAACATAGACTGGGAAATTCGTAATTGTCGAGCTAATTTTGGTGCGATCGATCGTGATGGATTTGCGAGCCGACCAAGCGGAGAATGAGCCGAAGCCAGCGGAATCTGCCGCAGTCGAATTCAGCGCGTAGTAGAAAGTATCGTCACTCGTGGAATTCGGATCGGTCCAGCCGAAAGAAGCATCATCGTCACCGCCAATCGCAGCGGGATTGAACCAGGTTCCAGAAGTCAGTGAAGTGCGGTCAGAGCTCGAAGCACCAGCCGTGACTGCGACGATATCCGAAGCTAATTCGAAATTAGCAGTGACAGAGACATTGGCTAAAACATTTGTATCTGTACGCGGATTCACGAGAACTCCATCAGACCATCTGCTGAAACCATAGCCAGCATCCGGCACGGCGGTGACAGTAGTCCCGCTCACTCCGGAGAGTACCGTCTGTGAAGTCGTCCCTGTCAGCGAGCCATGGCTGCCCGCAGCGTAACTTAGACTGTAACTGTCCAATTCGAAATTAGCGACATAGGAAGCATTACTCGTCACATTCGAATCAGTCCTCACCGCAGTCAGGACTCCATCGCTCCAAGATGTGAAATGAAAATGCGCATTTGGCACAGCCGTCACGGCAGTGGCATTGCCACCACTCGTCAGGGTTTGAGTGTTTTTGCCGGAGATAGTTCCATTGGCTCTGGCTGAGTAATTGAGAGTCACGGCATTGGCGGTGTATTCATCCGCGCCGATATCCCAATCATTGTCCCAGCCATACCGAGACTCGCCATCGATGTCTTCGCCAAATTTGAAGGCTGAGTCCGTCGATAAATCTGTGCCGTTGTTTTTGGCGACTGTGTCAGTAGGATCGAGATGATAGCCGTCCGCTGCGAAAACTACGCCCGTGGTGGCATTGGTGGTTTGCTCAATCACCCCACCATAAATACCATAAAATGTAGAGCCATTCGATTGAGATATGCAGTTTTTAGTCACCATCACCGGATTGCTGACATTTTGTCCGGCACTGAAAAATCCCGCCTTGCTGCAACCTACAGCCGTACAATTGTAGAAATAATTAACATTGTTCCCAGCTGTATCCTTGAAAACATTAAATCCGCCGTAATCATGCACTGGCGAGTCGATATTGTAAGCTAGGCAGTTAATAAATTTTGCATAGTAGCTAATCGGACCGGCGGTAAACCCTGAGCTTGAATCTGTCGCTCCCGAAAAATCATAAGCTGTACAACCACTAAATATGTTGTAGCTGCCGCTATTGTAAAAACCATAGATGTAAGCGTTAGCGTAAGAAACACTAACTGCGACACCGTAAACCGAAGAATAATTCTCGTTAATATAAATGCCGGTAGGACTTAGCGTCTCGGCAAATCTCACGCCGCTCGTCGGCGTGCCGCGTTGTCCACTCGCCGCGCGCAGAACTCGATAGTAATTGCTGTCCGTCGTCGCGCCAGTGAAATTTATGATGTCGTTGTACGGCGCAGCATCAGCGTAGGCAGTCAAAACGAAACCGGTCTTGAGAGCTGTACCGGATGGGATAGTCCCGGAGATGTTTGAGACTGTGAGCGAGACTCCCGGTGTCACACCAGTGATAGTGAGGATTTGTCCGGCGACCGAGACTGTAGATTCATTGAGAACACAGGTATTGAAGACTGTCGTGTCGGCGACGTAGAGAATGTTGCCTGAGCTATCTTGATCAGTCGTCGTGACAGCGGAGAGATTAATATCTGTCATATCTTCCCAAGCTGCGAGCGATTGGAAAGTCCGACCCGCTGCCAGTGAACCGTAAGTATGGACTGTGTAAGCGAGCGGGAGACGGCGGGATGAAGCAATCGGAGCGAAGCTGGCAGTAACGGAGATATTTCCCAATACGGTCGTGTCAGTTCTAGGATTCTGAGTCGAGCCATCCGACCAGCCAGCGAAATAATAACCAGCACTCGGCACTGCCGTGACCGCCGTGCCAGAAGCACCTTCATTGACTGTCTGACTGAGAGTACCGGTGATAGTGCCATTAGCGCCAGCAGTATAATTCACATCATATGAAACATTACTGTAATAAGCGACTCGCAAAATTGGCGGCGTCGTCCCCTCGCGACTGTGATAAGTATCAGTCGCAACCGCCTTACCATCATTAGCATAATTCATAATCAATGTCGTCCCATTGTTGACATAGGTCGGTGTGAAAGCGACACCATTATCGAGATAGACTGAATAGTAAGTGTTCCTATCCGTGTAGTCTTTCACCAGCCCATCCGTGCTACTACCCAGGACATTCCAAGTCTCTGTCGTACCAGCACCGGAAGTGATTGTAGAAAGAACGCTACCATAGCTGCCACCCGTGAAAACACTGACTGCGCTAGCCTCATTCCAGGTTTGATTGATAAATCTTCGGGCATTTATCGCAGTAGCCATATTCGCCGCATGAGTAAGCGTGAGATTGGCACTGATTATTCTTTTGTCCGCCGGGATGCCAGAAATGTCGAACTTGAGATAAGCGCGACCTGTACTATTATTGGTCGCACAAGTACTCTCCGAACACAGACTCACATCCGGAGCTTGGACGACATTGAAGTCCGGATCGAGCACGAGGGGGAAAGCCCCATCGTCACTTGCCATCCAACCATAGTCGAGTGTGATTTCGAGGTAATAATTACCTTGCTCGTTCTTGAGCTCACTGCCAACCTGATAAGTTCTCTGAACTTGATCATAGATGAAAGGCTGAGAGGTAGAAAAAATATTCTGACCGTCTTGCTTGAAGAAAATTTGATCATTGTGCATTTCAGGAGTGACACCCTCCGGCACGCTGATTTTCGTCCGTAGAATAACTTTGCCCTTGAAGTGGTCCGGCTCGCTGACTTCTTTGAGCACGTCGAGATTATTGAAGAACAATTCTTCTTTGACACCATTTTTCGTCGAGTGGTATTTCAGATCGACACCCGGGAAGATATTTCTGAACTTGGTTGATTTGTACGAATGCATGATATCTCCTGCCTGCGCATTGGCGAGGACGATAGTTCGATTGGGGTCTTGGTAAGCGATATTTTCCAAAGAGAAGCTAAATTCCTTACCATCTTTGACATACTTGATGATGTTTTTATTTTCCACGTCCGAGCCGACGAAAATATCATAAGGCTTGATTTGATACTGTTTGCCAGCTTTCGCTTTGTCCTGAGCAATCGTCTCCGGCTGACCTAGATAATCATCGACCTTCTCCCACTCACCATCGATCTGGATATTTTCCGGAGCAGCATAAATCAAAGCCTCTTTCGTCCCATCTCCATTGTCATAGATATCGGTATTCGCCGTCCGTTTGATAAGCTTGCGCGTTTCCTTGTCTGCCCTCGGAGGATTATTCTTCGCGGCTTCTTCCGCCGCATTTTTGGCTTCTTTGATTTTTACAGCATCATTATCGTAGGCATAGTCTGCTTCCGTCCAAGTTCGACTGAGAATAGCGTCCCGGTCAAATTCCAAAACGGTCTCAGATACGCGTTTGGCTTTCAGGACGTCCAACATGAAGCCTTCCATCCAAACGCCTCTTTGGATATTTACTTCTACCTTATCAAGATCGCGATCACGAGCTAATTCAAAAAGGACAGTCGTAATCTTTACCATTATCTCCGACCAAAGCTTTTCGGAAATATCGACATTGAGGAAAGTAAATTGACCAATCGCCTTGCCTTGATAAGCCAAACCCATGGTCACAGCCACCATTTTTCCGTCCAGATCCAGCACGCGGATGTAGATATTTTCCGTGCCATATTTATCGACGAAAGCTTGGTAGCCTTTGAGGATTTCCCAATTGCTTGTTTTGTGTGGTAAATCACACCAAACACCTTTTTTTAAGCCTTTGTTATAAAGCTCGACCACCGCCGGTAAATCACTGACTTTCGCCTCGCGGATCTTGATACGCTTCAGGTCATCGCGCGTGATATTAGCCAGTCCTTCTGTAGCCGAAGTGTCTTTGAAATTAGCCAAAATATAATTGGCATCAGCGTCTATGTTGATTTGATCGATGGCAGGACCTTCCGTCGGCACCGCGTCGTAAGCTTCGGTCGGCGGAGTGAAATCCTTAGTCCAGCGCGCGATGCCTTTCGAGATGCGCAGCTCGTCGAGATAGCCGTTGAAGAAATAGTTATTCTCTTCGCCACCGATCGTGAGCGCGACTTTGTCGTTGTAGATCGAAATGTCGGACTGCGTCGAACCACTCGCGCTGCCATTGATATAAAACTCGAAGTCCGCGCCATTGCGCACCAGCGCAAAATGACTCCACTCGTTAATTGGTAAGACGTCAGTGCTAGTGAAATTAATCGCCCAAGCTGCGGAATTGTCATCATCAGCGATAAATTGCAGTTTGTTTTCAGCAGTGACGATCAGACTGAAGCCATTGAAACCATCGACTGTCCGATGCGCGATGATGGAAGCACCTTGCGTCGCCGCCGAGAGATTGATCCAGCCGTCGATGGTGAAATTAGCGTCGCCGAAATCCCAATCAGTGGAGTCAGCTAGCGCAAGCGAATCGCCCGCGCCATCGAAGCGCAAGGAAGTTGCGCCGAATTTTTTAGCAGCAGTCGTGTAATGTGTGTCACCGTTCACGGTAATCGTGTGCGCTGAGAGAGAAGCATCTGCGAAAATCGTCGAGCCGTCCGCCGCACCAGACTGGATGAGTAATTTTGTGTAGGAGTCATTCCCGCCGGGCGTTTTTTCCAGATCAATCGGATTGTCTGGAATCGTCTCAGGATTCAGATCGGCGAGCGGATTGGCGTAAGCAATCGTGCTGCTCGCACTCGGGGCGAATAAAGGCGTATGTCCATTCGCCAGGAAAGCCGAAATCCAAGTCCGCGCGCTGGCAGTAGAATTTTTGCCAGCCGCGATATTCGCGACAATGCGCAAAGTGTGGAGCGCATCGGTCAAGCCTGTCGCCAGCGATTTAATCTTGTCGGTCTCCGTAGTTTTGCTCGCATCGACGAGCAGGCTTTTTTCGGTGCGTGTGCCTTCGTCCAGGACGAACTGCGTGACACCACCGTTGTCGAGTGCTTGGTCAAGCACAGCGGAAATTTCCGTGCCGCGCAGTTTCGCGAACGCCGTCTGTCCGACAAGCGCAGTGCTTCGGTCAGAATCCGTACCGATTTTCGCCCAACCTGTCGCTACGTCATTCGCCTCGTCGAGGAAGAAAATCGAACTTTCCGAATCACTGGAATCACGCTCGACTGCATCACCTGCGAAATTGTATTTCACGAAAAGGTCTGAATTCTTAGCGGGAGCTTGCGCGAGTGTCACTGCTCCGGCGATTTCGACAATCGTCTGATCACCGAAGTCGCCCGCAACCGTGCCGTCAATACCGCGTTTCAAATTCGAGAAAGTCCCGCCGGAATATTCTCCGAAATAAACTTTCTCGCGCTTGAATTGCGCGGACGGATTGCCGAGCCAGAGAAATCCACTGCTCGGGATTTGGTCGGCTGCAGAAATCGAATCAACTCTGAATGAAGTGGCAGCGGCAGAAATTCCCTCAGGCGAATCAATCCGGGCGAATGAACCGGCTTGCGCCGATGTGACCGCGACAGCGACTCCATCGACGTAAGCCTCGACGGAATTCGCGAGCGGATAACTTTCGTAAATCTGGAAAATGAAATCAGCGGCTGACTCTGCCCACTCCGCACCTTTGATTTCAGCCGTCCCATCAGCGAAGCTTGGCGCGCTCGCATCCGCAGCCCACACAATATAATTCGAGGCGGAAGATTTGAAAGTGCCTTCCAAGACCAAGTGATAAGCCGTGCCAGCCGTGAGACTGGGCGGCGTCGCGAAATTGAAATTCACCCACTCGTAATCACGAGTGGAAAGCGCATCAACTGCGAAGCTCACCGCAGTACCATTCGCGACAGTCGTGCC
This sequence comes from bacterium, assembly GCA_021779375.1. Taxonomy (GTDB): domain Bacteria; phylum Patescibacteriota; class Gracilibacteria; order JAHISY01; family JAHISY01; genus JAHISY01. The sequence continues at coordinate 62,219 of JAJYAT010000005.1, forward strand.
ACTCGGCAAACCGTCCGCGTCAGTCTGAATCGAGAGCGCGATGTTGCCCGTCGGCGTACCAACTTTTTTGAGCCACAGACCGACTGACGGGATCGCACCGTCCGCAGCGAGTCGGAATTCCTGTGCGAGCGCAGCATTGGCATTCGTGCCAAAATCTGTGTCCCGATTCGTCGGCGCGTAATTTTTCGCCGGCAAAACTTTGGACTTGAGTGCTCCCCGCTCGAGCGGGAAGGTCGTCTTCGCACCATCGGTGAAATTGATATTTGTATCTGTGTCAATCTTCGTGCCTAAAATTTGCTCTGTTTTCGTAGCGCGCGAATTCGCAGCCAGCCAAACTTGCGAGTCCGGCGTCGCAAATGAGCCGAGCGCTGCTCCACCATCGGTGAACGCATCCGCGTAAATCGCGAAGTCAAAAATCGAGCCAGTGAAAGCGGCAGTCGCATCCGGCGTCGCATCATTACCCAAAATAATTTGGGAATGCTGGCTCGGCGTGAAGTTTTGCGCAATTTTTTCCGCAATCTTTTGACCGTTCAGATAGAGGCTCAGACCAAAAGTCGTCGCAGTCGGCTGCCACCAGCGTGCGAGGATGTGATTCGCCGCAGTAGCGGAATAATTCTCCGCGAAATCCGAATCCGTAATCGAGATTGCCGCACTCGCATTTTTGAATTCGAAAGTGAGCGCACTGGCAGAATCCATGTAAATTCGCGCGCCATTATTACCAGAGTCATCACGCGTATCGACGAAATGGTCACTGTCCATCAGCGCGCCCGTCGCCCAGAATTCGAGCGTACCTGTATTTTGAACTTCAGAAATATTGCCCTTGTCCGGGAAGGTCAGACCATGCGGGAATTGAACGAAATCAGGTGAAATCACATCATCGATGATGCGGGAATTCATTGTGAGCGCATTGCTCGGAATTGAACTCGTCGAATTCGTCTCGATAAATTGCGGAACGATGAGCGCGGCGGTCGCGCTGAGATTTTTGAGACCGGAATTTTCGATTCTGACCGTGTGCTCTTTCGCCACCAAATTCGTCGCGACGAGGAAGCGTTGATCACGCGCAGCACTCGCCGCAAAAGTATCGACCTCAGTCGTGATCTCACTCGGCGTGCCGCCGTCAATCGTGATTTGCGTGATGCCGCGATTTGGTCCTATATCGAGTCCGGCGATGATTTCCGTCGCGACTGAAGTCTTGGCAATCGGTGAATTATCAGCTGACGTGTAAATCGCCGCAACCTCAGCCGCAGTGAGCGGTCGCGCGAAGAGTGCCAGTTCGTCAATTTTTCCGTCGAAGAAAGTCGTTTTTTTACCTATTTTCAAATCACTCGCAGTGAATGATGTCGCTGTCGTCACCACGATGTGGTGCCAAGCATTTCTGGAAATTTCCGTACCCTCGGTGCCATCGACGAAGATTGTCGGCGAGTCAAAACCCGTCGCAATCAACTGGCGACTCACGATGGAAAGCGCGTGCGTCCCGCCATCGAAGTCGATGATGTCGCGCGAAACATTGTCGGCGAAAATCCAAAAACTCACCGCGTTCACCGGCTGTGAAATCGCGCCGATATTGAGATAGTCATCGCTGCCGTCGAAGATCGCTGCCTTGGCGAAATGGCCATCGATGAATGTCGTACCACCGTTCGCAGCCGCATCGGACGCAGCGAAAGATGAGTCTGTGAAATCACCGTCCATTTTCCAGAAGCCTGCGAGATCTTGTGAATTCACGATGCCGCTCAGTTGACCGAGCGGATCACCGTTGAATTCTAAGTCTGTGACAGAGCCAACTTTGCTCGCGTCCAATTTCGCCGCACCGGCGAGCGAACCGAGGCGATCATTCGCGGAGTTCACGAGCGGCGCATTGAATAACAATGAAGATTCGCTCGTTGCGCTAGCCTCAATTTTTTGAGTATGCGCCTGACCGACGGACGGAATGGTGGAATTGAAAAGACCGAAAATTTCCGAGTCGAGCAAGACGTAATTCCAAATCTGCGGCTCAGCCAGAGTGCCCGCGAAATAAGTTTCAGCCGCAGTCAAAGCCGCCGCTGAGCGCGTGCCGCATTTACCGAAAGTAATTTGCGCATCGCCCGCTGTGAGTGGCTGCGCCGTCCACTTCAAACTCTGAAATGTCTTCACGCCATTCACGAAAAGCTTCACACCAGCTTCCGCGTCGAAACTCGCGGTGAGGTGCAGACTCTCGTGAGCGACGAAAGTTTGCTCGGCAGACGCCACTTTTACAGTCGTGAAGTCATCGCCGTCCCACATTTCAAATTTGAATTTGTCGTCCGCGCCGTCGAAGTAAAGTCGTGCGAGCCCATTGTCGAAAATGAAGTGTTTGGCGGTGTCGGCATCCGCAGCGAAATCCGGCGCAAGCCAGATCGAGAGCGAACCTTTTTTGACAGTTCCGTCCGGATTCGTCGGGAAATTATCGAGCGATTCGAAAGTCGCGACCTCCGCACCCGCCGCATGGAAATTGAGTCCGCGCTCCGCGCGACCATTGATGAGAATTCCATCCGGCGAAAGCTGAAAATTCTCGGTCGTGACGGCAGTACCGACAGCCGGCGTGAAAGTGAGCTTGTGATTGCCGGAGGCGAAATCGGTGACGAAAACGACTTCACCCGCATTCGGACCGGAGGTAAATGTGAGCGCCGCGCCATTCCAAAAATCATCAGGCTGTGTGAGTGCAGCAGCGGTCAGTGTCGTCGTACTGCCGGAATCAGCGGTCGAGTCAATCCCCGTCCCGGCAATTTCAAATCCACTCGCGTGCGCTTCGAAGTAAGCGAGTGCGAAACGGAAATTCGCGGCAGCACTGGAATCAAAGCGTGAATTCGTCTTGGCAGTCAGCTCGAGCTCTACGTCGTGAGCCGAGTTGCGCAAGCCCGTCGCGAGTAAAACTTTTTGTGAGTCGGCAGAAGCTGTCGCGAAAGTGTCAATTTCGTTGGAAATTTCGTGGTCAGTCCCACGGTCAATCGTCACGCGCAGCACTCCCCCGGCTGGTGAGAAATTCAGACCGGCAAAAATTTCGGTCGCAGCCGCAGTCGTAAATTTGATTTTTGAACCGATTGTATTTGAACGCAGCGAGTCATTTGACTTAGTCCAATTTTGAGAATCAGTAACGGCATCGCCGAGAAACTCAGCCCCATTTGCGTCAATCACACTAATTTGTGAACTCACGGCACTAATCCGTTCGCCTGAGACATCCTCTGTGCCAAGGCTAATTGAACCCGCGACATTGGTCTGTGAATACTCGCCATTCTGATTTCCCTGAGCGAAATTGGGAGCGAAAGTGCGTGCGCCGCGATTCACCAAAGTGACATAGGTCGACGGGTCGACGTCAATTGGGAAAGTTAATTCCATGCCGTTTGCGAGCGTAAGCGTCTTTGGCAAAGCGTCTAAATCCACTTCTGTGGCAGCCGCAACTTCCACTGATTGCAAAACATCCGCACTCAAATTAGCGGCGCCTGTTTTCACCTCAGCTGCAGGCTCGGCTGCGGGGACTTCCGACTGAACTGATTCAGGCTCGACTGTCACTGCCTCACTCGGAGTCACCTCATCGATAACTTTGATTTCCTCGCTGGGGTTTTTCGTGACATCCTGAATTACTTGATTTTCAGTTTCAGGAATCGGCACCTCGCTCGGCGGCGTAGGCTCGACCGTCACCTCCTCAGCAGCACTGGTCTCTTCTGTCGGCGCAACTACTTCTACCGAAGAATCCGTCGTCGCTGGTTCTGGCGTTGCTTCTTTGGATGAATCAATCGTCTCCGTATTTTTAGTTTGCGGAGCTGCCGTATCAATCACAAGTCGCAATTTGTAACGACGCACGATTGCGCCATCCGAGCGCTCGTCCTCCTCGGAAATTTGATTCGACTGGGCGAAAAGCTGCTGCTCGGTCAGAACCGTAATTTCCGCATCAGCTGCAATTTTGATATGCTCATTCGAAACAGCCTCTGGTGCAAAAAATTTATTGACCTCACTCTCTTCAATCACTTTAATTTCAGGCGCAAGCGCACTTTCCTCGACAACCTGAATTTCATTCGCAGGCGAAGTGACTGTGTCACCTCCTCCATTATTAGAAGAATCAATTTGCGTGTTTGTCGAATTAGTCGACTCGACCGGAGTTAGCGCTGTGGGATTCTCAGTCGCAGGAATAGCTTCATCAACCGTCGTGCTGTCTGGTGCAACCGTCGGCTCGCTTTGTGCAGAATTATTCGACGTGCCAATTTCCGGTGTCGCCTCGACAACTGGTGTCTCGACCGGAGTAGTTTCGGCTGGAGTTTGATCTACTGATGCAGCCTCATTTGAATTGAGAATTTGATCGATCGAAACAGCCTGATCGAACTGGCTGATTTCAGCCAAGGCGCTCGGCAGGAAGAATTTTTTGAGTGATTCGATAAATGAAGTCTCGCCAGTCGGAGCGGGATTTTCGTCCGTTTGAGCTGCGGGAGTCTCCGTCGCAGGAACCACCGTGCCTGAATTTTGTTCTGTTGGAATATTTTCAGCGGGAGCCACGACAGCATTTTCTTTCGCGGGAATTTCAGTCTCAGGAATTACTGTATTTGAATTTTTTTCCGTATTTACCTCAGTCGCATTTTTAACTGAAATCTCACCATTTGAGCTGTTTTCCTCAATGACTTTGATTTCCGTCCCAGCATTAAGCTCACTCTCTTCGATAACTTTAATTTCGGCTTGATCTGTAGAGGTCTTCGTTCCCACTTGTTTCTCGTCGAGGTATTTTTGGTGGAGCGTGCCAATTTCGTCTGCCGAAAGTGCGTGATCAAAAATTGCGAATTCATCAACCGCACCGGCGAAATTTCCGCCGAATAAAATTGGCGCATCGCTCGCTGCCAGCGTGCCAGCCTCTTTGAGCGCGAGCGAATTCGTCTCGACACCATCGATAAAGAATCGAATTACTGTGCCGTCAAAAGTCGCGACGAGGTGATACCATTTTTTGAGTTCAAACGCCGAGACGCCCGAATCAACGACGAAATTTTTGTCGCCGATACGCAGAGTCACTCCGAAACCGTTTTTCTCAGTCTGCCGAAAAGTGTTGTTGCCGAAACCAGCAATCACACCGTCTTGATAAGCGCTGGGCTGCACCCAGGTAGAAAGTGTAATCGTCTGCGGAGTCTTGAAATCACGCGCAATCTCAGCCGAACATTGCCCATCATCAAGCGAAAGCGCATTCCCTGACACGCCACTTGAAAGCCACGTAGCACCAAAAATTGTCCCCGTCGTAGAGGATTTTTCCGCGAAAAATTTTGTACCAGCATCCTCATTAAATTTAATTTCGGCGAGTGGCACAGCAACTTGCGCAGTGGTTTCAGTAGTTGTCGCCGCTGGTTTTTGGGTATCCCAACCAAGCTCATAATGAATCGCACCGTCAGCCGATTGACCATTCGCGTCAGTAAGATTCGGAGCCGGTGTGTAAAATTTCTCATTACCTGATTCGTCAACGAAAACGTAGCCACCATCAGCGGTGGTTTGCAATTTGAGTCCGATCGTCTCGACGATATATTCGAAATTCGTCGGCGCGAGCGCATTTTTGAGAATCAAATCTTCCTTCGTCCCAGTCTCACCCGTTGTCACGAGCAAATCAGTCGCACCCCACAAATCAGGGTACAAAAGCTTGTTCGAGTCGTAATTTCCTTTGACTGGATTCGCGTTCCAATTGAAGTAGCGCACCTCCTCACGCGTCTGCGGTGTCGCATCAGCAGCGACCTGCTTGTCGCTCGTCTTAGTCGAAACGACATCACCTGCTGCTGCCAAATTTTCGGCAATAATAAGTGGCTCAGCTGAATCAACTGAAAATTCACCCCTATATGGGGTCGCGCTAGTTTTTAGAATACCGCCTGAAGATTTTTGCAGGGTCGGATCGATCTCGGTTTCTGTGCCTGTCTGCGCATCAGCCATGGTCGAAATCGCTCCCACTGCTTTCAAATCAGCGACGACTTTTTCGGCGTCTTTGCGTTGACCGACAACCTCGTCCAGTGCTGCACCATTTTCCAATTTGCCAAGCACAATTCGCTCTGTCCATTTTGTAGATTCCGAATTCGCCGCTTGGATTTTCTCTTTACGTTGGTCGGAAAAATTTTCACTCAGCTCTGGTCTCACCTCGGTCAATTTTTCTATTTCGCTCGTGAGTACATCGCTCTGTAAAAATTGTGAAACAACCGGAGCAATTTCCTCAGCCAAGACGGCAATCGAGGGATCCACAAGCACAATCAGACCAACCAAAAAAGCGGCGACGACGCGACGCATCGCAGTGAGTTGATTTGTTCCAACGGATTTTTGGCTTTCAGAAGTCAAGATGCGCTGTGTGTTTATTTTTTGTAAAATGAGCTTGTTTTTAAATGTTCTATCTTTTCATTTTAGCAAAAATAAGTATTTTGCTCAATTCGAATGACTTGCTGTAAACTTAAAATCATTTCTTAATAAATTGGCTGAAATTCTAAGAAAGATCGTCGAACAAAAACGCGTCGAGCTCGCCCGGGCGCAATCCGCCTGTCCGATTGAGACGCTGCGCGAGGTGGTCGAACCGACTGTGCGTGATTTTCGCGCCGCGCTCGCCGGCGGTCGGGAGGAAAAGTTACCGCGCCTGATTGCCGAAATCAAACGCCAAAGTCCTTCAAAAAAAGCCATTTGCACAGATTTGGATGTCGGAGAAATCGTGAAAATTTACAGTGAACGCGCCGCCGCAATTTCGATTTTGACCGATTATGAATTCTTCGGCGGCAGCCTCGAAGATCTCGAAGAAGCGAATTTCGTGACCACAATCCCGCTTTTGCGCAAAGATTTCGTCATCGACGAATACCAGATTTACGAAGCGCGGCAATTCGGCGCAGACGCGGTACTTTTGATTGCGCGCATTTTGGAGGAAGAAAAGCTAGCTGAATTACTACTGGCAGCGGAAAAATTAGGGATGGCAGCGCTCGTCGAAATCCACGACGAAGCCGATCTCGTGAAAGTTCTCAAGACCCCGGCGGAAATCATCGGTGTGAACTCCCGCAATCTCGACACACTCGCGATTGATCTCGCGAATTTTGAGCAATTGCTGCCGCAAATTCCCCGCGAAAAAATCATCGTCGCGGAGAGCGGCATCACGACGCGCGCGGAACTGGAGAATTTGAGTGGGCGCGTCGACGCGGTACTCATCGGCACGGCGCTTTTGCAAGCAGAAAAAATCGAGCGTAAATTGCTTGAGCTTACAGAGCCGCATGAAGACGAAAATTAAAATCTGCGGAATTACCAATTTTGAGGACGCTGCCGCCGCGGTGAGACTCGGAGCGAGTTTTTTGGGTTTGAATTTTTTCGCGGGATCGCCGCGCGGACTCACGCCCGACGCCGCCGCGAATCTCGCCGGTGAAATCAAAGAGAAATTTCCGCGTATTCCCCTGGTCGGCGTTTTTGTCGACGAGACAGCCGAGAAAATTCGTTTGCTCGCCGAGCTCTGCGAGCTCGACATTTTGCAGTTGCACGGACACGAGTCGCCGGAATTTTGCGCGCAATTCGCTGAGCCGGTTTGGCGCGCCTTCCGCGTGGAAAATGAAAACTCGCTCGACGACCTGCAACAATTTTTGGGGCTCGCCGGCATCGTTTTGGATGCTTTTAAAAAAGGTCAATTCGGCGGAACCGGTCAAACTTTCGACTGGCAATTGATTCACAAAGTGCGCGACGAGCTGCCGTTTTTCATTCTCGCGGGCGGCATGACTCCAGGCAATGTCGCACGCGCGATTGAACAATTGCGACCCGACGTCGTCGATGTCTGCAGTGGCGTCGAGATCGAAAATAATCCACGCAAAAAAGATTTGCAGAAAATGCAAGAACTGTTTGAAGTGGTCAAGAAGTTGAGCTAAAATTGTACTCGAACTTAACGCACTCTCATGAATCCTTTTTCTAAGAAATCAACCTTTCTGCTCGGCTCATTGATTGGCTCGGTCGTCGGACTTTTGTTCGCGCGCGAAGCCGGCAAGAATTTGCGAGAAAAACTGCAAGCCGCCAAAACGCCGCAAAAGAAATTTGAAGCGCTTTTTCAAGAATATCTGAAAGCCGGTAAGTCGGCAGTCGAAGAAGCGAAAAAAAGCGAGAGCCTGCGCGAGCTGGTGAAAGGCGGCAAAGAAATTCTCGCTGAGCTGCAAAAAAAAGCTGAGAAAGAAGGTGGCAGCGCGGTGAAATTCGCGCAGAAAAAGGCGCAAGAAGTTTTGCAGGAAATGGAGAAGCAAGTCAGCGATGTAAAAAAAGTCGTGAAAAAAGAGGTCGCCAAGAAAAAAACAGCGGCGAAGAAGCTGGTCATCACGAAAGCGAAAAGCCAGATTAAAAAGGTCGCACGTAAAGTCGCTGCCAAAAAAAAGACCATCGCAAAAAAGAAAGCTACGCGCCGCGTGACTAAAAAGAAATGATTTCCCAATGAAATCGCGCGCACTCATTTTTTTCGTTTCGGTGTTGGTTTTGACCGCCAGTGTCTCGGCGGCTGTCGCGCTGATTTCAGGCAGAGTACTCTCAAGCAAAGATGGCTTCCCGCTCGTGCGTGCGGAGGTTTGGTCGAACGGTGCATTCTACACGCACACCGATATCAACGGACATTTCGAAATTTTGGCGACCAAGGCGGGCGACGTCGTACGCATCCACAAAACTGACTTTGTCGACACAAGCGCCATCGCCAATTCCGCGAACGAAGCCTTCGAATTTCAGCTCGCACCAATCTGGAAACTGGTAAATGCACACCAAGTCTACGCAGACGTAGCGGAATACGCCTGGTACGAGCCAGCCGTACGCAAACTCTACGAAACACAGACTCTCACCGCGACTGGCGTGCAAAAATTTTTACCGAGTGAAAATGTGACACGCGGTGAGCTCGCCGTGCTGAGTGTGAAAGCCGCCGGATTTTTACCGGGCAAAGTTGCTGAGACGCATTTTTGCGATGTCTATCCGGATGATGATTTTGCGGCAGCAGTGGAATTCATGTTCGTGCACAATTGGATTTCAGGCTACAAATCAACAAGCTGCTCCAAAGGTCTCGTCTTCCGACCGAATCTATTAATCAATCGCGCTGAGGCAGTGAAAATGACTTTGATCGCCTTCCGGGATCTCGTCGATGAAAAGGTCGCGACGAATGTTTGCTTCCCGGCCGGATTTACTGACGTACCGCGCGATGCCTGGTTCGCGACATTCGTGGACGAAGCGAATTGCCTCGGCTTCGTGAATGGCTACAAAGATGGCACCTTCCGTCCGGCTAATCCCGTCAATCGCGCTGAAATTACAGTCATCCTCGCGAACGCGCTCGAAAGTTTGTTTTAATTGAAGATTTAAGATTGAAGACTTAAGATTGAAAAAATTAAATCTTATTTCTTATTCCTTACAAACTTACTCCTTATTTCTTAATTCTTACCTCTTAAATGCAACTTTCCAAAAGAATCGCGACGCTCTCCGGCTACCCTTTCGCTGAGCTGGATAAAATTATTACGAAATTGAAAAGTGAGGGCGTCGAGCCGATCACTTTCGGCGTCGGCGACCCCGCCGATCCCACGCCCGAATTTATTCGTGAAGCGACGAAAAAAGCGGTCGATGATTTCGCGACAGCCGGTTATCCGAGCTACATCGGCTCAGATAAATTTCGCGGTGCCATCGCGCAATGGTTTGCGAAAAGATTCGGAGTCGAGCTAAATATCGAAACCGAGATCGCCAGCTCCATCGGCGGCAAAGAAGCGATTTTCAATTTCCCGCTCGCCTTCGTCGACGCGGGCGACATCGTGCTGATCCCGACGCCTGGTTATCCGCCCTACGCGCGCGGCACGGAATTCGCCGGAGGAAAACCCTATTTTTTACCGCTTTTGGCTGAGAATGATTTTCTAATTGATTTCGCAAAAATCCCGAAAGCCATCGCGCAAAAGGCGAAAATTCTGTGGTTGAATTATCCGAATTCACCGACTGGCAGAAATGCGAGCGACGATTTTTACCGCGCCGCAGTTGATTTCTGCCGTGAGAATGAAATTATTTTGGCAAGCGATCTCGCCTACTCGGAAATTTATTTCGACGCGAAACCGAAATCAATTCTGCAGTTCGCGCGTAAGGGCGTGATTGAATTTCACTCGCTCTCGAAGCGCAGTCGCATGACCGGCTACCGCGTCGGCTTCGTCGTCGGCGATCCGGAAATTGTGAGCGCATTTAAAAAAGTGAAAACGAATATCGACTCCGGCACGCCAAATTTTTTGCAAGCCGCCGCCATCGCCGCACTCACGGATGAAAAACACGTCGAGCAATCAATCGCCGAATACCGCGAAAAACGCGATATTTTGAGTGAAGCGCTTGCTTCAGTCGGACTCGAAAAAGCGAAGACTGAAGCGACTTTTTACATCTGGCAAAAAGTCCCGACCGGAATGACGAGCGAGGAATTCGCGAAAAGATTACTTGATCCAAAAATCGCGGTCGTCGCGACACCGGGCGCGTGGATCTCAGACAAAACTGAAAATGGTGAAAACCCCGGCGAAGGCTTCGTCCGCTTCGCGCTCGTCCCGACCGTCGCACAAGTGCGTGAAGCCGCCGAGCGAATTAGAAATAATTTGAAAATATGAGCCTCCAAAATCTCAGCTCGGAAAAAATCGTCGCGAAACTTGAGAAAAATAAATCGCGCCAATTTACTGAAGCGGCTCACGCGGAGATGATGCGCCGTTTCGTCTCGGCCAGCGAGAAAAATTCCAAAAGGATTTTTTGGTTGACCGTGACAATCGTCGGTCTGACCACAATCAATCTCCTCCTAACAATTTTAAATTTTCTGAAGATTTAAGCTTCTAATTTGTCATTCCCGCTCCCCTCTTGTCATTCCCGCGAAAGCGGGAATCCAGAAAAACAAAACAGTCAAAAAAATTAATTGCTGATTAAAATGCGCTTCTTCGTCCCAGCCGGATCAATCGTCGATACAGATTTCGTCCTGCGCAATCCGGAAACGGTTTTCCAAATCACGAAAGTTTTGCGCAAAAAAATCGGCGAACAAATAATTTTGCTCGACAACTCTGGCTTCGAATTTCCCGCGGAAATCGAGGCAATTTCCAGGAAAGAAATCCATTTGAAGATTTTAGAAAAGCGCGAGAATCTCGCTGAGCCTGAAATCAAAATCAACCTTTTCCAGGCTTTGCCAAATTCGATTGCAAAATTCGAGGAGATTTTGAAACACGCGACTGAGGTCGGCATCGCGAATTTTTTCCCGATAATTTCCGAGCGCAGTGAATTGCGCAAATTGCGGAATCCCGAACGACTCGTGAAAATTTTGACTGAAGCGACCGAGCAATCCGAGCGCGGACGCATTCCGGAGCTCGCCGAGCCAGTGAAATTTGGGAAAATTTGGGACGAGCCGCCCGCCGGACTGAATCTTGTCGCCGACAGTTTTACGCGCGAACCACTTTTGAAAGATTTTTTCTCTGAAATTCAGGAGATCGCGACGACTAATATTTTTGTCGGACCAGAGGGCGGCTTCAGCGAAAAGGAAATTTTGATTGCGCGAAAATTCGACGCCCAAACTTTTTCGCTCGGACCGCGCATCTTGCGGACAGAAACCGCGGGCATCGCCATCGCGAGCGCGATTTTTTTCGGCTAAATCCCTCTTGTCATTCCCGCGCAAGCGGGAATCCAGAAGATTCAACCACGTCAAAAATATCTATTTTTTGAGTTAAAATAAGTCCGTGAAAAATGCTCCGCAACATCCCGTTATTGGCATCGTCGGCGGTCGCGGAATTTTGGGAAAAATTTTCCGGGCGAATTTCGAGACAGCTGGATTCAAGGTTTTGATTTCCGGACGCAAGCCGGACGGGCGCGAAATTTTGTCGACCAAAGAACTCGTCAAAAAAGCTGACATCGTCATCGTCTCGGTTTTTTTAAAAGACACCGAGCAAGTCTTGAAAGAAATCGTGCCGAAAATGCGTGCGAATCAATTGCTCGCGGACTTCACGAGCGTGAAAGAAATGCCTGTAAAAATAATGCGCGCAGCGAAATCGGAAGTCGTCGGACTGCATCCGATGTTCGGCGAAGTCGCAAGTCTGCGTGGCAAAAATATTTTCGCGGTTGTCGCCCGCGGCGGAAAATTGTGGAAAATCCTCCGACAAAATCTCGCAAACTTCGGTCTCAAGATTCACGAAGTTTCAGCTGAAAAACACGACGAACTCGCTGCGCTGCACCAATCCGCAACCCACCTGCTCTCGCTCACCTTCGCCGCGCTGCTGCAAAAATCGAAAATTTCACCCGCGAAAATTTTTGAAATCGCCTCCCCGTCCGCCCAGCTTTTTTTGCTCACGACCGGACGCATTCTCGGTCAAAATCTCGAAATGTACGCTGACATTTCGCTAATCAACAAAAAAACCGCGCCAAAAATTCGCGAGCTAGCGAAGATTTTGGACGAACTCGCAAGCGCGCTCGAAACGAAAAATCGGAAGAAACTAATCGCCAATTTTGAAGCTGCCGCAAAATTCTTCGGCAAATGGAGCGAATTCGCGAACACCGAGAGTGGTCGAATTTTCGAGGATTTGACCGCGCCCATTAGCGTGAAAAAAATCGCGCCAGTGAAAATTGCACCGAACTCAGTCGCGATGCTCGGAAAAAATACACAGACCGAACTTGCTGCACGCGAATTTTTAGCGCGACGAAAATTGAAAAATCCGCTAGCGCCTTTTGCTACGAATACCGAGATTTTTACTGCAGTCACTGCAAAAAAAGCGCAATTTGGAATTGTGCCACTCGAAAATTCGAGCGTCGGACTCGTCCGCGAGACACTTTTGAATCTTTTTGAATCAAACGGAAAAATTCGAATTTTCGCTGAATTCGAGCGAAAAATTGAGCACGCGCTCATTTCTCGCGAATCGAAAATCAGCGCAATCGAAAAAGTTTTTGCGCACCCTCAAGCTGCCGCCCAATCAGCTAAATTTTTAACGCGGAAACTACCGCACGCCGAAATCGTCACTGTCGAAAATGCCGGACGCGCACTTGAGCTCGCCCACACTTCGCCAAACTCCGCTGCAATCACCGCCGCCGAATTCGCAGATACTGAAGTCAGAGTCTTGGCGCACAACATCGAAGATTCAGCGGAAAATGCGACGCGCTTCGTCGCAATCGGACGAAATTTTCCGAGTGTGAAAAACGCCCAGAAATCAGCCATCGCCTTCTTTTTCCGTGAAAATCGCGCCGGTCAACTCGCCGCCGCTTTGAATATTTTTGCCGCACAGAAAATCAATCTCGCCCGCCTCGAAAGCATTCCGACTGCCAAAAAACGCGGTGAATTCTTTTTCTTCGTCGAAGCCGAACGCGCGAAAAATTTGCCCGTCGCGCTCACGCAATTACAGAAAATCGCGAATGTCGTCGAGCTCGGCAGCTACTAATTGGCGCCAGAAAATTTTTCCGCTAGAATCTCGGCAATTCGGGCTTCTGCGGCATTCGAAATTCGGTGCGGCGGTCGGAAGATTTAATCCCCAGTCAATGAAACACGACGAAAAAAAAGCGGCTTTCGCCACGCACGGACGCCACGCGAAAGACACCGGTTCGCCGGAAGTGCAGGTCGCGATCATCACGCACCGCATCACGCAGCTCACCGACCATCTCAAAATTCACAAGAAAGACGAGCATTCCCGCCGCGGACTTTTGATGCTCGTCGGCAAACGCCGCAAGCTTTTGAATTATTTGAAAATGCGCCAACGCAAAATTTACGACGAGATCGTCGCGAAGCTCGGCTTGCGCAAATAAATTCGTGATTTTTGCTGTAAAATGAGCAAAATCATTGTTTTAAAACTTTTTCAATTTGGCTGAGGAAAACGACCAGAACGCAGAAAATTTGGAGGAAGATGCCGCCGCGAGTTCAGAAAACGCGAGCGGGCTCTCCGCGCCCGATGACGGCGCGCCGACTCGCGAAGTCGTCGAGGAAATGCAAAAAAGCTACCTCGATTACGCGATGTCGGTCATCGTCTCGCGTGCGCTTCCCGATGTCCGCGACGGACTGAAACCCGTCCATCGCCGCATTCTCTTCGTGATGCACGAGATGGGACTCCGCGCGAATGCGAAATTCAAGAAAAGCGCGAACGTCGTCGGTGAAGTGCTTGGTAAATACCATCCGCACGGCGATGCGTCAGTCTACGGCGCAATGGTGCGCATGGCGCAGGATTTTGCGATGCGTTATCAGCTCGTGAATGGTCAAGGTAACTTCGGCTCGATCGACGGTGACTCGGCTGCGGCGTATCGATACACCGAGGCGAAAATGCGGAAAATTACGGAGGAATTACTCGCCGACATCGACAAGGAAACCGTCGACTGGCGCGACAATTACGATGCCAGCCGCAAAGAACCGAGTGTGCTGCCGACGCGTCTGCCAGTCTTGCTTTTGAATGGCACGGTGGGAATCGCTGTCGGTATGGCGACGAATATTCCACCACACAATCTCGGCGAGCTGATCGACGGAACGGTGCACATCATCGACAATCCGGAATGCGAGATCAGCGACTTGATGGAATTTATCAAAGGTCCGGACTTCCCGACCGGCGGCGTGATTTACAACAAGAAAGCTGTCCTCGAAGCTTATTCGACCGGACGCGGCTCGATTCCCTGCCGCGGCGTCGCGAAGATCGAGGAAGGTCGCGCGGGCAAGCCGATGATTGTGATTACGGAGATTCCGTATCAGGTGAACAAAGCGAACCTCGTCATCAAAATCGCCGACCTCGTGAAAGACAAGAAACTCGTCGGTATCACGGACATCCGCGACGAATCGACGCGCGAGGGCATCCGCGTCGTGATTGAGCTGAAGAAAGATTCCTATCCGAACAAAATTCTCAATCAGCTTTACAAGCTCACCGAGCTGCAAGGCAATTTCAATGTGAACATGATCGCGCTGACCGATCGTGGTTTGCAACCGCATTTGCTGAATCTGAAACAAGTGCTGGAGCATTTCATCGAGCACCGCATCGAGGTCGTCACACGGCGAACAGAATACGATCTGCGCGTCGCGCGAGATCGCGCCCACATCCTCGAAGGTCTGAAGCTCGCGCTCGACCACATCGACGCCGTCATCACGACTATCCGCAAGTCGAAAACCCGGGAAGATGCGCACGCGGCTTTGATGAAGCAATTCAAGCTTTCGGACGCACAAGCGAAGGCGATTTTGGAAATGCGCCTGCAAGCGCTCGCCGGTCTGGAGCGCCAGAAAATCGAAGATGAATTGAAGGAGAAATATAAATTGATCAAATACCTCGAGAGTCTGCTCGCCGACAAGAAGAAATTGATGGGCGTGATCAAGACTGAACTCGCCGAAATCAAGGAGAAGTACGCGGATGAACGCCGCACGAAAGTGCTCGTGCGCGATGTCGGTGAATTCAGCGCGAAAGACACGATTCCAAATGAGGAAATGGTCATCATGCTCACGACGGAAAATTATCTGAAGCGCGTCGCGCCTAATTCATTCCGTGCCCAAAAACGCGGTGGTATGGGCGTCATCGGTCTCACGACGAAGGAAGAAGACGAAGTGAAAATCATTCGCCACGCGAAGAATCACGACGACGTGATGTTCTTCACGAATACCGGACGCGTGTTCCGCTTGCCAGTGTATGAAATTCCGCAGGCGACGCGCCAAGCGAAAGGCACCGCCATCGCGAACTTGATTCAAACGCAAAACGGCGAATACATCACCGCGATGCGCGTACTCCGCGAAGGCACGGAAGAAGCCAAGCAGTTCTTATTTTTCTGCACGAAAGATGGAACGGTCAAAAAAACACCGATGCCGGACTTCGCGAATGTGCGTAAGTCTGGTTTGATTGCGATTAAATTGAATCCGAACGACGAGCTCAGCTGGGTCAAAGGCACGAATGGCGCGAGTGAAATCGTGATCGTCTCGCACGAAGGCAAATGCTGCCGCTTCACGGAAAAAGATGTACGCGCAATGGGACGCGCGGCTGCCGGTGTCCGCGGCATCAAGCTCGGCACGAATGATCGCGTCGTCGAGATGGATGTCGTCGTCGATCCGACGAAAGAAAAACTTTTGACCGTCACTGAAAAAGGTCTCGGCAAAGCTTCGCTGATTTCGGAATACCGCATGACGCATCGTGGCGCGGGCGGCGTGAAAACTGTCAACGTCACGGCGAAAACCGGTAAAGTCGTCGGCGCGAAAGTTTTGCCGCCGGAGCTCGACGCTGATTTACTCCTAATTTCTAAGCGCGGACAGACGATCCGTATGGATGTGAATTCGATTCCGATGCGCGGTCGTGCGACCCAGGGCGTGATTCTGATGCGTGTGAAAAATGATTCCGTCGCGAGCGTTTCCCTGCTGGAAAAAAATCCTGAAGCGATTCAGGAAGCGATTGAGGAAGTCTCCGGTGCGGTGGACAAAGTTTTGAACAGCCCGGCGAAAAAAGCTGAAGTACCGAAAATCTCGGTCGATGAAGCCGTCGTGAAGATGGAGCAAGCTGCCGCAAAAGCTGATTTGTCCAAGTTACTGAAAGCTGCGCAGAAAGATGGTGCCGCACAAAAAGCCGAGAAGAAGCCTGCCTCTGCAAAAACGGAGAGCCAGAATAAAAAAGATAAGGCTGGGCGAGCCGCAATTAAGAAAGCGGTGAAAAAGCGAAAATAGGAAAACCTATTTGACGACTTTCAAGCCTCTAAGTTCTAATTGAGCTTGTTTAGCCGACTTCGCTAACTTTTTCCAGTCTTCCGGTTTTCTAGGCACAGGCTTACCGGCTAACGCACATAATTCAGCAACGGCTTGTGGATCAAAAAAACCAAAAGCTGATTCCCACTTCTCTGGGTTCATTCCTGTATTAGGGTTTTCAAGCTCAACTGCTTTAGCCGCAGCCAACGCCGCTTTATCTTCAGGACTTACATTGCTAATCAAATCAACTAAAACCCTAGCTTTTGAAACAAGCTTGAGATAGATCAATCCGGTCGGACTCGGTTCATGTTCGATCATGTTTATATACTAAATGATAAAATCGTATTTGTCAAGCATACGTAATTAACCAAGACAAAAGCAATAGCTGAGTATGACTTTTGCAATGCTAAAATCACTTCACCTGCAGCCTTAATTTGCAAGCAAATTCTTTTCATCTCGCAATCATCCTCGACGGCAATCGCCGCTGGGCGCAGAAACGCGGTCTCCCTCGCCTGCTCGGACATCGCCGCGGCGTGGAGAATTTGCGGAAACTCTTGCCGGTTTTTATTGCGAGTGGCATCACCCACCTCACGACTTACGCGCTCTCGACTGAGAATTTGCGGGAACGCAATACCACTGAACTTAAAAGTCTTTTTCAGCTGATTGAAAAATTTGCCAAAGACGACAAGATTTTTTTTGAACATGAAATCCGGCTCGAAGTTTTTGGCGAGCTAAAAGATTTTCCCAGCTCGACGAAAAAGGTTCTGCAAAATCTCATTGCCAAAACGAGCCAACACAAAAAATTGGTGCTCAATCTCGCGCTCGGTTACGGCAGCCGCGCCGAAATCGTTCGCGCCGCCAATGCTTTAATTAAGGCTGGAAAACGTGCGACGGAGAAAAATTTCGCTCAAGAATTATTTTCTAGTGGTCAGCCCGAACCGGATTTACTGATCCGCACCGGCGGGACGAAAAGATTATCGAATTTTTTACTTTGGCAGCTCGCTTACGCCGAACTTTTTTTCTCGGAAAAAATGTGGCCGGAATTCGATGCTGCCGAACTGGAAAAAGCGTTGGAATTTTTCCGCGCGCAACAACGTAATTTCGGCAAATGAAACAATTTGAAAAACTACTCACGCTGGCAAAAAAATTACGCTCCCCGACCGGCTGTCCCTGGGATCGCAAGCAGACGATTCGCTCGCTCGCCGAGAGCCTCGAAGAAGAGGCAGACGAGGTTTTGGCAGCGATTAAAAAGGGCGATGCTGTGAATCTCGAAGAAGAACTCGGCGATTTACTTTTCAATATCGTGATGATTGCGACGATTGCGAGTGAGGAAAAGAAATTTAGAATGTCTGGAGTCTTGCGAAAAATCGAGCGGAAAATCATCGCGCGGCACAGCTGGGTTTTCGGCAAAGACGCGAAAAAGGTCAAAACCGCCGAAGACGCTTTGAGGCTTTGGCGTGAGAATAAGGAAAAAATTAAGGTCGCAAAAATTTCGCGAGCCGAAAAAGCGCGTAAAAAAACGGTCGGAAAACGATAAGCTGCGGCGTAGGATATGTGACCAGCTCACCACCGAATTTCTTTTTGAAATCCGAAACACCCGCCAGATGGTGCTTGACGGAATTTTGCGGCGCGACACCGAGAAAATCGTAGAAGCGGCAACCGCGTTTTTTAGCTATTTTCATAGCTTCAAATTGGATCAGGTAAGGCGCCATCAAATTGCGAAATGCGTGATCGCTCGCACCGAAATAGTAAGTCGCCGTGTCGCCCGCGAAAGTGACGAGAATCGCCGCAAGTGGTTTGGAAGCTTGGCGCGCCGTGAGCAATACGCAATTTTCTCCGAGCTGCTCGAGCAATTTGGCGTAAAAAATTTTGGGATGGCCGAAAAATCCATCGCGCGTCGTGGTCTTCTGCAGCAACGCGAAAAAGGTGTCGACGGATTTTTCAACGGAAATTTGAACGCCGTGCTTCTCAGCCAGGCGAATGTTGTAGCGACCTTTGGGTTTCATTTGCGCCAAAATTTCCTGCTCGGACTGTGCGAGATCGACGCAAATCGTCGCGAGCGGATAATTTTCCTCACGCGCCTTGCGCAATTTCGGCGACGCGAAACTAGAATTTTGTTGGAAATCGAAGCGCGCAAAAATCGCTTTCTGCTCACAGGCGAATTTGGCAAGCTCGTCCAAAAACGCCGGGAAGAAGCGCGAATCGCCGAGCGGTCCGCGTGGAATTTCGAGGCGCGTCAGTCCGAGCGGCAATTTCCTGACGAAAACTTGCGTGAACGCAACGACTTTTTTATTTTCCAAAATAGCGATGCGTAAACTGGCGACGCCCAAGCTTTTTTGGAAGCGCGCCCACAGTGGAGTCTGCTGAACCGGCAAAAAAATTTGTGTAGCGAGAAATTCCTGAATTTGAGGACTTTCCAAATTCGCGATGCGGATAACTTCCATTCTTAGATTTTAGCAGCAGCCCGCTTCCCCGAAAATTGCGCTCGCGTTTTTGCCGTTTTGCTTCGAGAAATACATCGCTCTGTCAGCAAAATGCACGAGCTGTTCCGGCGAAATGATTTTCGGATTCGGCACGAGCGCACCACCCAGACTCGCGGTGATTTGAATTTTTTGCTCCCCGAGGTCGAATCGCTTGGCGGCAATTTTGCGCCGAATTTTTTCCATCATTTTTCTCAGACCGCCGACTGTGTTCGGTTTTTCGAAAAAGATAATCGTGAATTCCTCACCGCCGTAGCGCGAAATAATATCGACATCGCGCAAATTTTCACGGAGCAGGTCAGCCACACCGCGTAAAACGATATCACCGCCGCGATGTCCGAAAGTGTCATTCACGCTTTTGAAATTATCGAGATCGATCATCACGCATGCCAAAGCATGTTGATAGCGCTCGAAACGCTCCCATTCTTTTTCCAGTTGGTGCTCGAAATAACGGTGGTTGTAGGCTTTGGTGAGTCCGTCGACCATGGCGAGCTCGCGCATTTTGCGCGTCCGCAGCTCGAGTTCACGCGTGTAAATCGCGTGATTCACGATAATCTTACGTACCGCCCAGGCCGAAAGCAGCAAACTGCCGACCAATAAAACAGCGACGAAATAAATGAAGGTCGACATTTCCGCAGCGCAAACTAGGCGCATGTCCCGCAAATGCCAAAGCAAAAGCATGATGGCAGCGACACCAATTAATCCGCTTACCCAAAAACCAATCCGGTAGCGTAAATCTTTGGAGATTGTCACGCGATAATTTTAAACTATTTTTTCCAGGAATTTTGCAATTTTTCGCGTAAGGAATTGGCGAAACGGTGGGCTTCGTCACGAATTCGTTGTAGTAAGAAAAGCGCGAGTGAGTCGCGCGGCAAAATTATTTTTTCAAATTTACCGTCGCGCAAGCGAAAAATTTCTTCATACTTTTTCGCCAGCCCGACGACCGCGACGCCTGCCGGGAATTGAACTTTTTTGAGCACCGCGGAGAGCTGACCCTTGCCGCCATCCAGGATGACGAGCTGCGGCGACTGCGCGAAGGAAGGATCCTGCAACGCAGTCCGCCGTTCCCACACCATGAAAATCTGCCCGGAAAATGGCGACTCTGGATTACGCGAACAAAATTCACGCAAGCTTTTTTCGAGAAAAATAGGCACTTTGCGAATTTCCTGAAAACCGATTTCAGCATAATAGTCGGCGAGCTGAGCCGGACAATTGAGATAAACTTTCTGGGCTTTCGTCTTGCGGAGCAATTCCCGCACGACGCGCTGACCGAGCCGCTGACCGCGGTACTTCGCATCGACCCACACGCTGTAAAGCCCGAAAATCTTCTCGGCTTTCCACTCGTGAATTTGAGCGTGCGCGACGACTTTGCTGGCGCACTCCGCGACGAGAAAGTCGGACCGCTTGGAGAGTGGCGCACCCGTCGTGAAGTCGCAGAGCTTCGACTTGGCGAGAATTTCCGCGTCCGCTTTTTTCGCGCGTCGGATTTTGCAGCCCGGCAAACTCTGTGACATCAGGTAATTCATCCGCCGACCGAGCACCTCGGCCAGCGAAGCAAAATCGTCCACCTCGCCTTTTTTGAGTGTGCGAATTTTGAAATGACGGTAATCGGAGTTTTTGGGCTCACCGCGTTCCAGCACGACCATCGAACCGACCGTCGCATCTCCGGCGAAATGGGAAATATCGTAAGCCTCGATGCGCCTGAGCTCGTTTTCAATTCCCAAATGGCGCGCCAATTCCGCCGCCGCGCCAATCGTCCGCTCGGTCGCATTTTCGAATTTCGCCTTATTTTGCACGGCAAAAGCGGCAGCGTTTTTTTCCGCCAGCGCGAGCAAATTCGACTTCGCACCTTTTTGCGGAAACAAAATTTGGACGCGTCCACCACGCTTTTCCGCGAGCCAGTTTTCCAGTGCAGCGGAATTTTCAATCTGAGTCGGCAGTAAAATCTCGGGCGGAACCTCGGTCGAGATGGTGAAAAATTGGGTCAGGAAACTTTCGAGAATCTCGGGCAGCTCGCTCTCGCCGACTGCGAAGACGAAGTTTTTGGCGTCGATAAGTTTGCCCGCGCGAATCTGGAGCAGCGCGAAATACGCTTTTTTGAAGTCAATTTTGACACCGATGACATCGCGCGAAGCTAGGTCGGCCGCGCTCGCGAGTTGGCGCGCCGAGGAATTTTCGATTGCCGTAATTTGATCCCGCAGCTGACCCGCCAGCTCGAATTTTTTGCCAGCGGCCGCCTGCGCCATTTCAATCCGCAAATTTTGCAGAATTTTCGAGGAATCCCCTGCGAGAAAATCAGCGGCGGCGGCAACCTGCTCGGCGTATTTTTCGCGCGAAATTTTGGAATCACACGGCGCGGCGCAGAAATTGATGTGCGCAAAAAGACAGGGATATTTCAGCGTTTTTTTGTGAACTTCCACACCGGAATCCGTCGCACGTAGACCGAGATTACAAGTGCGTACTTTGAAAAGTTTTTGGACCAGCGAAATCGTCTCACGCAGCGCGCGCGAATCGGTCTTCGGACCGAAATATTTCGCGCCGTCTTTCTCGATTTTGCGCACTGCGAGAATCTGCGGGAAATCCTCACGCGTAATTTTGAAATAGAGAAAATGCTTGTCATCACGCAGTAAAGCATTGAACTTCGGCTGAAATTCTTTGACTAAATTCGCCTCGAGCGTGAGCGCTTCACTCTCGGAATTGGTCTCGATCCACTTCAGATCAGCCGCGACCGCCAGCAAACGCTCAATTTTTGGCGTCTTAGAGTTTTTTTGGAAATAACTTTTAACCCGATTTTTTAAGCTTTTGGCTTTGCCGATGTAAATAATTTTGCCGGTCGCATCGAAAAATTGATAAACGCCGGGCACGTCCGGTAATTTGCGAAGCACGTTTTTAATTTTGTCCACGCCTGAATTTTAGCGAAAAGGCTAAAATGATTCGCGTGAAAAATGCACTCGCCGAAAACGTGTGGCAAACAGTTTGTTGGTTCGACGTTTTCGGACAAGCCGCCTCGGCCGAGGAAATTCACCGCTTTTTATTTTGGCAAAAAGCGAGCCTCGCGGCAGTCGAACAGGAGTTAAAAAAAGATCCGCACCTCGGTCACAGCCTGGGCTTTTATTTTTTAAAAGGTCGAGATGCGAGCGTTTTGGCGCGTTGCAGTCGCCAGTTTCAGGCGAAGAAATTGTGGCGTCGCGTCGCCAAACATCTTTTTTTATTGCGCGCGACACCATTCGTCCGCTTCGCCGCCGTCGGCAACACGCTCGCGATGGGCTGGCCGGAAAAAAATTCCGATATCGACCTCCTCATCGTCGCAGCGAAAAATCGACTTTTCACGACACGCTTTTTTTTAACTTTTTTGACGCAGATTTTTGGCATGCGGCGCCACGGACGCAAAGTCACCGGGCGCTTTTGTCTTTCGTTTTTCCTCGCGGAGGATTCGCTCAATCTGGAGAAATTGGCAATCGGCGCGCAGGATCCGTATCTCGCTTTCTGGGCGGCGACGCTCATCCCCCTCCGCGGCGAGGGCGCAGAGTTTTTCGCGGCGAATGTGTGGATCAAAAAATATTTTCCGAATTTGAAACTGTCGACCACCGCGCGGAAATTTCGGCGCAAAACTTGGAGCGAGCGAATTTTGGGCGGACATTTTGGTGACCTGATCGAAAAACTTTTGCGTGACTGGCAGCTCCGACGCGCGCGGCGCAAACGAAAAAATCTAAGCAAAAACGCGGTCGTGATTGCCGACACGGTTTTGAAATTTCACGAAACAGATCAGCGCGAGCGTTTCTTGCGCGAGTGGCGCGAACTGATCAAGGCAGGTTCAAAAAAGAAGCGATGAAATCACGCACGGCGGTGAAATTTTGCGAATCGAGCTCGAATGCCAGCACGGAATTTTTCACCTGGAGTAAGTTGGTCGCGCGATTTTGTTCGAGGAAATAAAACGAGTCAGCGCCAAAAACCGCCGGCTGTAAATCAAGATCTGCGAGTGCGGTACGAATGTCGTCGAAGGTAAATTGTGTCGAAAGACGCGCCTCGAAAACCGTCAAAAACGGTTGACCCGCACGATCAATCACGAGACGCGCTGAATCCGCAGGCGCCACGATGCGGTCGAGAAATTTGAGAGTCGTACCGAATTCGCCAAATTCGAGATTGAAAGCTTTGAGTCGCTGCGCGAAAGTTTCGGAAAGCACGAAAAATGAATCCGCATTTACCCCGAGCTGCACGACATTGCTGAGCGGCGGATTTACTTTGTTTGATACAACAGAATTTTTTTGACAACCGGAAAACAGGACGAGAGCACCAAGCGTGAGGAAAGCGAATGCGAAGCGCGCAAAATTTTTCACGCCAAAATTTTAACTCGGTTTGTCCGCACGCGTGTTCACAGTTAAAATTCGCGAACAAAATGGGTGTTTAGCTCAGTTGGTTAGAGCATCTCGTTTACACCGAGAGGGTCGGGGGTTCGAATCCCTCAACACCCACCAGGATTAAATCTCAAACGCAATCCCCTCGGCTGGCACGACCGCCTCGATTTTCAACTCATCGCGCGCCCGCGCCGCGAGAAAATCGACGGAAGCTTGCTCGCCGTGAACGCAGATGACTTTTTTCGCGTTGGAGTTTTTGATGTTGTCGAAAAGTTCGCTCCCGCCCGCGTGCGCCGAAAAAGCGTTGAGGATTTTGACTTCGCAGCGCCGTGCCACCGGCTGACCGAAGATTCGCACCTCCGGCACTTTATCGACGAGTCGCCGACCGAGCGTATTTTCTGCCTGGAAACCGACAATCAAAACTGAATTCTTCGGATCGGAAATATTATTTTTCAAATGATGGCGAATGCGTCCCGCCTCGCACATGCCGCTGGCGGAAATGATGATGGCGGGATAATTGATGAAATTTAGCTCTTTCGAACGCTCAGCTTCGCGCACGTACTCGAGTCCCTGCATCGTGAAAGGACCTTTGCCTTTTTCGATGAAATCAGAATATGTCTCGGCATCGTAGCAATCGCGGTGTTTTTTGAAAATTTCCGTCGCATCCACCGCGAGCGGCGAGTCAACAAAAATAGGTAGATCGAATTTTAATTTGCCGCTCGTGCGTAATTCGTGCAGGACATAAACGATCTCCTGTGTGCGCTCGACCGAGAAAGCCGGAATGATGATTTTGCCGCCGCGCTTCGCCGTCCGCTCGACCACCGCGAGCAGCTCTTCCGAAACTGCCGCGAATTCATCGTGCTCGCGATTGCCGTAAGTTGACTCAGTAATGATGACGTCGAGATTTTGGAGCTGCGCCGGATCACGGAGAATCGGCAAACGCTTGCGCCCAAGATCGCCGGTGAAGCCGAGGCGTTTTTGGACTCCGCCTTCGGTGAATTCAATTTCCAGCTGCGCCGAGCCGAGGATGTGTCCCGCCTCGATGAAACGGATTTGTACACCCGGAACCGGCTCGAAAACTTCGTCGTATTTTTTGGTCTGAAAACGCTCCATCGCTGCGAGCGCGTCGGCGCGCGTGTAAAGCGGCTGCGGCTTCGGCCAAACTTTGTCCGCAAGAAATTTGGCATCCTGCTCGTGAATGAAGGCCGAATCCTGCAACATGATTTCACACAAATCACGCGTCGCCGGAGTCGCGTAAATCGGCTTCTCGAAACCTTTTTTGACCAAAGTCGGCAGCGAACCCGAGTGGTCGATGTGAGCGTGCGAAAGAATGACCGCATCGGCGGAGAGAACTGCTTCGGGGAAATCACGGTTTTTGATGGCGCTTTCTTTGCGGCTGCCCTGGAACAATCCGCAGTCGAGCAAAAGTTTTTTGCCATTTTCAAATTCGAGCAAATGCTTGCTGCCCGTCACTCCGCCCGCGCCGCCGAAAGAGGTAAATTTCATTTCAGATTTGGTAAATCAATTTTAGTCCGGCGTGGCGCAGTAATTTGAGTTGCCGCCAGAAATAATTTTTTTCGTTTTTAAAAATTTTCGGCGAGCCGATGTGCACGAAAGATTCGCGACCGACTTCGAAAAACTCGGCGAGCAAAATCCCGAGGAGTGGAATCGTGACACCAAATAAATCCGCCGCGAGATCGGCGAATTCCGGTATGCCCGTGCCAAAGGCACCGTCAAGCAGCTCTTTGCAAATACCGATAAAAATCGTGTCGCGCAAGGCGAGTGCGAGTGCGACCGCCTCAGACGCGTGCCGACGAAAAGTAAGTCGCATCGCGAAAATCAGCGTGAAAAGCAGGAGTGAAATTTTGACGTGCTGGGTTTTGTCCGCAGCCAATCCGAGATCAAGCTGTAAAATCCCAGCAGCGACCAGGAGAAAAATACACGCGAAGAGTAGGTATTTCCGCATTTTTAATGTGATTGGAACTCATCGTAGACGGCTAAAATTTCGAGCGCATTTTTGCGCGCATTGACGCAGAGAATCCGCATCCGCGAGACTAATTCGTCCGGCTGCCACGCGGAATACTCTGCCCGCCAATTTTTGTATTTCACCGAAGCGGCAAAATCCGTTCGTTCCGCGCGTAATTCAAAAGCCTCCAATTCAAGCATGCGGGGCATCTGAACGGGCGCGACTTCGTGAGAAGCAGTTTGTGTGGTGGGCAATTTTGTTTTGGTTTTATTTTGATTTTTGGATTTGGAATCTGCGACCGCAGAAAATTACTGGCGCTTCGTGACAATCGCGTCGATGAGTCCGAATCTGCCGTATTTTTTGGCATCTTCCGCCGACAGGAAATTATCGCGATCCGTGTCTTTTTCAATTTGCGCAAGCGTCGCACCCGAGTGCTTAGCGAGAATTTCGTTCAATCTTTTTTTAGTTTTGAGAATGTGATTGGCGTGAATTGCGATATCGCTCGCCTGACCTTCCATGCCGCCAAGTGGCTGATGAATCATGATTTCCGCATTCGGCAAAGCGAAGCGTTTGCCTTTCGCGCCACCCGCCAATAGCACTGCACCCATCGACGCCGCCATCCCGACGCAAACCGTCGAAACATCCGGCTGAATGTATTGCATCGTGTCATAAATCGCGAGTCCCGCAGTGACGTGTCCGCCCGGAGAGTGAATGTAAAGCGTGATGTCTTTCTTCGGATTTTCGTTTTCGAGGAAAAGCAGCTGCGCGATGACATTGTTGGCAACACCGTCGTCAATCGCGGATCCGAGGAAGACGATACGGTCTTTCAAAAGCCGCGAGTAGATGTCGTAAGCACGTTCCCCCATCGGCGACTTTTCGATCACTGTCGGAATGAGATAGTTCGCAGACGGAGTGGATTTTTTGGAGTGCATTTTTTGGCTTTTTTATCGGATAAGTTTAGCAAATTTGCGCGTAAATTTCAAGCCCTCTAACTCCGCAATTTTGCGCCAATTGCCGTCAAGTTCGCAACAATTTTTTCGAGAATTTCGGCGACTTCTTGCTCGGCAAGCGTCTTCTCGGAATCGCGAATTTCAAATGAAAAAGCGAGTGACTTCGCATCGGCGGGAATTTTGTCGCCCTCGTAAATGTCAAAAAGTTGCAGATCTTGAATCTTCGCATCGGCCGCCAAGATCGCGTTTTCGACTTCACGGACTGTCTTTTTGCGGTCAACGACAATCGCGAAATCGCGCGGCACACCGGGAAATTTGGGTAATTCCGCAGCCACGACTGGCGGTCGAGTAACCTGCGCCAAGGCATCGAAATCGAGCTCGAGCCAAGCTGCGCGCGGCAATTCGAAATTTTTGGCAATGGCAGGATGCAACTCCGCGACGAATCCAATCTTCTTGCCGGCAATTTTAATTTCATTAATCCGACCGGGATGCGCTGCCGCGGGAATCTCCACGGCTTCGCTGAATTCGGCGTTAAATTTCAGGCTCGCAAATAATTTTTCCGCGACGCCGCGAATTTTGAGAAAGGAATTTTCCTCACCGACGAGCAAAGCGACTGCGCGATTTTTCTCGGTAAAATCTGGTGCAAAAATCGCAGCGACTTCGAACAGGCGAAAGTTTTTGAAATTGTGAGAATTGCGCGACGCAACTTCGAGCACACTACCGAGCAAAGAATCGCGCAAGAAACGGTGGTCCTCGCTCGGCGGATTTTGCAACCGAGCTGCATTTTCATTTGACTGCTGCGAATACTGGAACAATTTCTCAGAGACCAAGGAAAGCGTCGCAATCTCGTGAAAACCGAAGCCGACGAGCGCATTCTCGATTTCAATTTTGAGTTCGCGGAAATTGGAACGCAGAGGCGGCGTCATGCGGACGAGTGGAAATTCACTCGGCAAATCACGGAAACCCAGATGGCGAATCACCTCTTCAATCAAGTCGATTTCAAACTCGATATCGCGACCGGCGCGAAATGATGGCACTTCGACTTTCCAAGCCGCATCCCCCGCCTTTTGAATTTTGAAGCCGAGTCCGGTCAGGATTTTTTCGGCTTGTTCGGCGGAAACTTTTTGACCGAGTTTTTGAGCTAAATTCGCGAGTGAAAAATCGAGCACTCTCTTCTCCGGCGTGAAATTTTTGAGATCAGCCGTCGCCAGAATCTGTAATTCAGGACAAGTCTCGCGCAAAATTTCGACGAATCGCGCCGCGGCCTCTGGCGGCAAATTCGGATCGAGCCGTTTCTCGAAACGCAGACTCGACTCGCTGCGCAGCCCGAAAGCGAGCGAAGTTTTGCGAATCGAAATCGCGTCGAAAGTCGCCGCCTCGAGCATGATTTCAGTCGAGCTTTCTTCAATCTCGGAATTCGCGCCACCCATCACACCCGCGAGCGCGAGCGGTTTTTCCGCATCGGCAATTACTAAATTTCCGGGACCAAGCTCTCTCTCCAAACCATCGAGCGTCGTTAATTTTTCACCCGCTTTCGCCTGGCGGACGATCAACCAACCACCCGCGATTTTTTTGGCATCGAAAGCGTGCATCGGCTGACCGAGCTCGAGCAGGACATAATTCGTCGCATCGACGACGTTGTTAATTGCACGAATTCCGCAGTTTTCTAGCCTTTCGCGAATTTTGGTTGGCGAAGGCTGAATCTTGATGCCAGAAATTTTGAGCGCGAAATAGCGCGAGCAAATCTTCGGCTCGGCGACTTCGCAATCAAGCTTGGCGGCAACCGCCGGCAGCGCAAGCGCGCGGTTTCTTAACCCTCCAGATATCTGGGAGGTTAGCGAGCCAAGCAAAACGGCAATCTCCCGCGCGAAACCAAATTGCCCAAAAAGATCCGGGCGGTGCGTGATCGCATGATTGTCGATTTCGAAGATCGTATCCCCGCCACAAAATTCAGAGAATTTTTGACCGACTGGTGCGCTAGCATCAAGCACGAAAATCCCTTCGGATTTGTCTTTGAGTCCGAGCTCCGCCTCAGAGCAAATCATTCCACAGCTCTCGACGCCCTTCATTTTGCGCTTCTCGATTTTGAAATTACCTGGCAAAACACAGCCAACCAGCGCGACTGGTACCTTGGCACCTTCGAAAATATTTTGCGCGCCACAAATGATTTGCAGCTTCTCGGCGCCGACGTCGACGGTCGTGAGGCGAATTTTGTCCGCACCCGCGACTGGCTCAATCTTGAGAATTTGTCCGACGACAACCTGCGGAATCGCGCAGCCGGTCGTGCGAATGTGTTCGACTTCGGCGACGCGCTCAGTCAGAATCTCCGCCAAATTTTCCGCGGAAATCTGCGAGAGGTCGACGAAATCCGAAAGCCAGTCGAGCGAAAGAATCACCTCGGGATTTTAGCAAACTTTAATAAAAAGCTTCTACTATAACGGTTTTTCGCGGTAAAATAAGGGCATGGACAATCAACCGACTAATCAGATCGTGATTTACAAAACTCCTGGCGGAGAGGTGTCTTTGAACGTGAAGCTGGAAAATGAGACTGTGTGGCTCACGCAAGCTAGTATCGCAGAACTTTTCAAAATTGAGCGTAGTGTTATCACAAAACACATCCGTAATATTTTTAAAGAAGATGAGCTGAGTCAAGATTCAGTATGTGCATTTTTTGCACATACTGCCGCTGATGGAAAAACTTACCAAACTAAGTTTTACAATCTCGATGCAATCATTTCGGTCGGCTATCGGGTCAACTCCAAACGCGCCACGCAGTTTCGCCAGTGGGCGACCAAAACTCTGCGCGACCACATCATCAAAGGATTCACGGTCAATTCCAGCCGCTTGGCACAAGTCCCGCTTGCGCGCGTCAAAGAATTCGAGCAGGCCATCGCCTTATTGGAATCCGCCCGGCAAAAATCTTTGAGCAGCGATGAAGCCAAAGGCTTACTGGATGTCATCACAAGTTATGCGAAAACCTGGCTACTGCTGGAGCAGTACGACAAGCAAACGTTGTCCGCCACCGGCGGTAAAAAAATCAGTAAACCGCTCCAGTTAAATCATGCTCGCACAGCAATCGCAGAACTGAAGAAAAAACTCCTTGCCGAAAAACAGGCTGGTGAAATTTTCGGACAAGAGCGCGGCGGCTCTTTTCAGAGTGTTTTGGGAAATATCGAGCAATCATTCGACGAAAAAGATCTCTATCCGACACTGGAAGAGAAAGCCGCTCATCTGCTCTACTTTCTCGTGAAAGACCACCCCTTTTCGGATGGCAACAAACGCATCGGCGCATTCCTTTTCATTGTTTATCTCGCTCACAATAATTTCCTCATTAATAAAAAAGGTGAGCGTAAATTCAATGACAACGCCCTCGCCGCCCTCACTTTGCTGATTGCCGAAAGCAACCCGCGCCAAAAAGACACGATGGTTGCCCTGACTGTGAACTTATTACGCAACAAAATTTAATTCCTCAAAAGAATCGCCTAGGGATTTTAGCGAAAAAAATTCGAGAAGGCGATTTCACGCAAAAAATCGGGTAAAATTGAAGTGCTTTTATTTTTTAACCCCCCCCTCAAAATGGACACTCTACCTCAAACCGAACAACCAATCAAAAAAGCTACTTGGCAAATTCTTGTGGTTTCTTTTTTCTTCTTTATTAGTGGACTACTGATGCTGATAGGATCATTTATAAACATCTATAAAACCGGTGTTACACTGTTGCAGTTATTAGTTATCTTTGAAGCAATCGCTTCATTAGTAGTGGCTGCTGCTCTACCTCGCTTAAAAAAATGGGCATTTTGGCTAACTTTAATTTTTCTTCTATGGTCTGTCATCAGCGTAATTGTTACAAGTTATCCAAATTGGACATCAATATTGATAAACGAATTTTTTAATGGTTTAATCTTCATTTTGCTCTTTCCTAAGAGAAATTTATTTACTAATTAAATAAATGAAATATTCGAGACAAGAAATAATCTTTAAATTTTCAATCTTAAATGCTACTTTCCCTCTCCCCACTCGATGGTCGGTACGCGAAAAAAGTTGAAGCGCTGCGACCGTATTTTTCGGAATTCGCGCTGATGAAATATCGCACCGTGGTCGAGCTGAAATATTTGGAAGCGCTCGGCGACGAACCGAAGATTCGCGAAGTCGCGAAATTTTCTGCAGCCGAGCGAAAATTGGTTGATCAAATGCTGCTGAATTTTTCGGAAAAAGATGCCGCCGAAATCAAGCAAATCGAAGCGACTACGAATCACGATGTGAAGGCGGTCGAATATTTTTTGCAAAAAAAACTCGAGAAAACCAGCCTCCGAAATCGCATTCCCTTCTTGCACTTCGCGCTGACTTCGGAAGACGTGAACAATCTGGCCTACGCGCTGATGGTCAAAGATGCTGGGAAATTTGAAATTCTGCCGGAGCTGAAGAAACTCCACGCCGAGATTTTGAAACGCGCGAAAAGCTGGAAAAATCTCCCGATGCTCGCTCGCACGCACGGCCAGCCCGCGACGCCGACGACCTTAGGCAAAGAATTTTTCGTCTTCGCAAAACGCCTCGAGCGCAAAATCGCACAGCTCAAGCAGCAAGAAATTCTCGGGAAACTGAACGGCGCGACTGGCACGTTCGCGGCACACACGATCGCCTTTCCAGACGTAAATTGGGAGAGTTTTTCGCAGAAATTTATTCGAAAACTCGGGCTCACGCCGAATCTCGCGACGACACAAATCGAGTCGCACGATTGGATTGCGGAAGTTTGCGACGAGCTGCGCGGCGCGAATAATGTTTTGACTGATCTGGCTCGCGACATTTGGAGCTATATTTCCTGGAGTTTTTTCAAGCTCCAGAAGAAAGAAGGCGAGGTCGGCAGCAGTACGATGCCGCACAAAATCAATCCAATCGATTTCGAAAATGCCGAGGGCAACTTCGGCATCGCGAATGCGCTGCTTGGTTTTTTGTCGGACAAATTGCCAATCAGTCGAATGCAGCGCGACCTGACTGACTCGACTGTGCTGCGCAATCTCGGCGTCGCAGTCGGTCATGCTTTCCTCGGCTGGCAGAGCCTCACGAAAGGACTCGGAAAATTGGAAGTCAATCGCCCGAAAATTTTGGCTGATTTACAGGCGAATCCTGAGGTTTTGGCGGAAGCGATTCAAACAATTTTGCGCAAAAATGGCGATGCCTCAGCTTACGAAAAATTGAAAAAACTGACGCGTGGCGAGCAACTGTCAGTCGAGCTGATTCACGAATTCGTGCAGAATTTGGCAATCCCGGCGGCTGACAAAAAACGCTTGCTCGCACTCACACCAGAAAAATATGTCGGCATCGCGGCAAAGCTTGTTAAATAAAGCCTTTTAAATACCAGAAGTTTTGCGAGAAAAAAAAGATTTCGATATTGAGAAGTTTCTAGTTGGATATCTTGTTGCCGTTGGAATTCCTGTCGCATTGTTTGGTTTTTCCGTTTTTTTCGGCGGATTGCCAATTTTATCTGAAAAAATAGTCGTCTTTTTGAGTGTTGTGCTATTTATTTATTTTTTACAAAAACAGTGGAAAAACTACAGTACAGTTTTTGCAATAAGCATAAGTGTCATCGCTTCCTGGACGGTTTTTGCAATTTTTTTCCTTTTTACATTTCCTGTTTGGTTTATGACAGGAATCATTAGTCTGTTTTATGGACTAAGCACAGGACTGTTTAAAAAGGCTAATCGTCCGAAAAATATTAAGAGACTGAAAATAGCGCGAATTGTGTCGATTTCTCTTTTTGCTGTGTCTCTCGCCGCAACATTCTGGGTCTATTCTTATGGGTTCAATCCAATTCCCTGCCAATATACTTACGAAGAATTACCGATTCCGTCAGAACTGGTCGGAATAAAAATTGTCGTCGAGCAAGATGTTTATCTTGCAAAAGGCTTGACGCCAGAAGTTTGCAAATGGAGTGGTCCAATTATCGAAAATGAAATTATAAGCAACAGAACCATCGAAAACAATACAGTTGGAAAAGAATATTACGAAAAACAGGGTCGCACCATCGCCCCATTCGAGAAAGGGGCTGAGTTTGATTTAGTGAAAATTTGGGCGCAAACCAGTCACGGAATTATTACAATAGATGGCGGAGGAGGACCACTTTACGATTTAGTTTTGAAAGATAAATCTGGAATGATTTACAAAATCAGCACGACTGCACTTGATGATGATGTTGTTGCGTATTACAAAAACGGCGTTAAGCAAGGTTATCTGACTTGGAGTCTTTTCGATGATTATTTCCCGCGTTTTTAACGCTCGCCAAATAACATCTTGAATCAAAGCTCGGGCTTTTTGTTAAAATCCCCTCAATGCAAAACATCAAGAAAATTCTTCACGATTCGACGGAGCTGATTTTGGAGGGCAAAAGTCGGGTGAAAAATTATCGGCTCGCCGAGCAAATTAGCGAGCTCGAAAGTGAGATGAACGCGCCGGATTTTTGGAATGACTCGACCCGCGCGCAAAACATTTCTCAGAAACTCGCGAGCCTGAAAAAAACCGTCGCCATCTGGGAAACGCTCGAAGCGCAGCACGCCGACCTGCTCGAATTGGTCGCGCTGACCAAAGAGGACGACGCGAAGTCAGTCGAGGAAATTCGCAAAGAGGCGGCAGCATTTGAAAAAACCTTGAAAGAGGCGGAAACGACGCTTTTCCTCGGCGGAGAATACGACGCGGGCGACGCGATTCTCGAGGTCAAAGTCGGCGCGGGCGGCGTGGACGCGGCGGATTGGGCCGCGATGCTGCTGCGAATGTATCTGCGTTTTGCCGAGAAAAAAGGCTGGAAAACTGAAATCATCGAGAAGTCCGAGGGCGAAGAAGCTGGCCTGCGCTCGGCGACAGTCGAGCTACGCGGCGAAAATGTTTTCGGACTTTTGAAGGGCGAAAAAGGCGGCCACCGCTTGGTGCGTCGCAGCCCGTTTAATTCGGCGCATTCCCGCGAAACGAGCTTCGCGAAGATCGAGGTTTTACCGCTGATCACGGACGACAGCGCGATCGAAATCAAGACTGAGGATTTGAAGATCGACACTTTTTGCGCGAGCGGCGCGGGCGGTCAGCACGTGAATCGGACGGAATCCGCCGTACGCCTCACGCATCTGCCGACCGGCATCGTCGTGAGCTGTCAGAATGAAAGGAGTCAGCACCAAAACAAAGAATGCGCGCTCGAAATCCTGCGCGGCAAATTGGCGGAGCGGAAAATCGAAGAGCGCGAAGCGGAGGAAGCGCAACTGCGCGGCAAAAATTTGAAAGCCGATTTCGGCGGTGACACGATTCGCAGCTATGTTTTGGACGACAAAAGAGTGAAAGACGCGCGCACTGGCTGCGAGACGCACGACCCGGAGAAAGTTTTGGATGGTGAAATCGAGGAATTTTTACGAGCTTATTTAATTTGGCGGAAATGATTTTGAAGATTGAAACCGGCGAACAGAACCCGATTTTGCGGCAGAAATCCGCGGCGGTTTCGAAGATCGATAAAAAATTTAAAAAGTTTTTGAAAGCCATGGTCGAGACCATGCTCGCGAAAGACGGCGTCGGACTCGCCGCACCGCAGGTCGGCGTGAATGAACGCATCGTCGTCTTGAATTTGCGGATTGATAAAAAAAAGTGGCAGACAATCGCGCTCGTAAATCCGATAATCCTTGATGCGAGTGTCGCGACGATTTGCGACGACGAAGGCTGCCTCTCGCTGCCAGGCATCGTCGGCGAAGTCGAGCGTTTCGCGACGGCGACGGTGAAATTTCTGGACGAGAATGGCGCGACCAGAATTCTCGAGCTCGAAGGGCTAAATGCGAGAGCGATTCAGCACGAAATCGACCACCTCGACGGCGTGCTCTTCACCGACCGCGCGACTAAAATCCGAAAGGATAAATGACTTAATACAAAAATTGTATTAACTCTGTTCAGCGCAAAGTTTTGGAATTGCTGCCCTCCGTATTACTTGGCTCTGATTCGTTTTTGACGGCTTCGTTTTTCGGAGCTTCGACTGGGACGGCAACATCTTCACGAAACAAAATCGGCGGCTGGATTGAATCTTGCTGCTCGAGAATTTCGGCGACGAGCGGAACAACGACTGATTTTTGATAAATGTTGGGATTCTGGGAAATAACCGGAAAACGCAGGGCTGGCAAAATCAATTCCTCACTCGCGCCGTTGGCATAATTCCAATATTTCAGCAGAATTTGCTCTGGCTGACCAAGCTCGATCTCAACGACATTCGCACCCTCAGACAAATAACCACCCCACCACAGACCACCTCGTTCGAGAAATTTACGGAAAAGTGCTTCGTCGGTGACTGCCGCGTATTTCGAAGATTCGTAATCCTGCGTGGCAAGTCCGTACAGATTCGTCGCGCGACCACTGCGCTGATCGACATTCACACTGAGACCCTCTTTGTCCCCACTTGAATTGTAGACAAATTTATTTTCAACTTGGAGCGGGTAAATGACTGAAGCGGATTCAGGAAAATAAAAATCGCTCTCGGCTCCAGTAAAACGCGCCAACTCGCTTTGCCAATCGTAGATGATTTCAGGCGCACCGTAGTTTTTCAAATTCACCTTGAACTGACTGATCAGCTCATCAGCCGCGGCGAGAATTTGCGCGTCCGACAACATATCCGCGCGACCAAGTCGCAGGCTTTCGTAGCAATCCGGCGCAGTGCAGTTTAAATAAGGATTCGGCCACTTGAGTGAATTCTGATTGAGCGAAACACTTCCATCTTCGAAATTGACGAATGCTGCATAACCAAAATCACGATCTTCGACGATGTTGTAATTTTGAACTTGAACATTTTGCAGTGCACTCATGTCCAGCAAACCGAAGTCGAATTTGGCTAGCGAATTCGCGAGACTCGCCGTCGCAGCGGAATTTTTGACGCGACGCAGCACTTCGACTTCACCGCTAGGCAAATTGAGCGTGCCTCTGTAGACATATTTGTAAGTTTCTAAATCGGGCGCAATTTTGGAATCAGCTGTCATTGCTCCTCCGCCACCGCCACGACCAGTAGCTGGCACTGCACCCGTGCCGGCCGCAAGTGACCCGAAAGCACGCGGCGCGACTGACTGAACTGTGAATTTTGCGACTGAATCACTTGAGGGAATAACTCGGTTAAAATTTTGAACGCCAAATAAAACGGCAAGCGCCACCGCTGCCCCCGCGAGGGAGTAGAAAAATTTTTGCATTTTAAACGGATTAAAAGACGATTTAGATGGCATACTTTTCAATTGCGCAGCGCGTGCTAACAACTCATTTTTTAGCCGTTTTTTGAAGCTCGCATCAATCTCTGAGTGCGGCTTCGCCACGAGCATTTTCTGCGCCAGCACTCGGATATCCTTTTCGATCTTCGCGAACTCAGGATCGAACGAAATCAAGTCGGCAACAATTTCATCAAGAACTTTGGACATCTCAGAAGGTTAAAGGGAGCAATAAGAGCATGACGACGATTTCTTTTTTTAGACTTTTGAGTCCGCGCGCGAAATCCATTTTGACCGCCGCCTCAGATTTACCGAGCACTTCAGCGATTTCGCGAAACTTCAGCCCTTCCCAAATCCGCAGCAAAATTATTTCGCGCTGGCGCGGTGAGATCTTTCGTAGCGCCGCGCGAATCTCAGTGAACTCTGCTTGGGAATCAAATTCGACCGAGATATCGGTCTCGCTCGCAAGATCAAAAACATCGTCGATGTTTTTGGAGTCTTTTTTCGTACGGTAAAAATCAATAACCGAGTTGCGCGCGATGGCATAAATCCAAGAATTGAAGCTGCCCTTGCGCGAATCGAAAGAACGGATTTTTTCCAGCGCGCGCGTGAAAGTCTGCGAAGTGATATCCTCCGCCGTCTCGCGATGAAAAGTTTTGTAAAAAATGAAGGCGTAAATTTTTTGGGCAAAAAGCTCGTAGATTTCAGCAAAAAGCTCAAGCTCCCCTTTTTGAATGCGTGCGATAAGTTCGATTTCGACAATCTGCATCTGAAGTTATTACGTCGGAAATCCGAAAAGGTAACTTAACCAAACAACAAAATCCCCACGAAGACCGCACCGTTTGCCAAAATCCAAAGCAAATACATGCGCGCAATCATCTTCTCGTGGTGGACGAGACCGTAGACGAAGATTGGGAAATTGAAAGCGAGATAGCTCCCCCACGAAATCAGCGAAAGACCTTCGGCATCTTGGAGCGCGTAAATTTTGTAAATCTGCGGAAGCGTGAAAATCGGTCCGAGGACTGAGGCAATCATCACGATGCGGTCGAGCATGCGCACCCCTTTTTCGGAAAGTAGCGGACGCGGCGACTTGGTTAAATTTTTGCGGTGGCGGAGATGGTATAGCGGATGTGAAGACATCGCGAAAAATTTTACGATAAACGTCTGATTTTTGCTTTAAAAAAATGATTTGCTATTTTTCTCAAGCTTGAATTTTCTTGAAGAAATAAGCACCGAGCCACAAAAACACCAGCGTAATCGTGCCAAGTACAGCGATGTCGATGCCGAGACCGTAGTGCCCGGCATCAATCAGCAAAGCGCGCAAAGCGTCAATGCCGTATGACAGCGGATCAACCTTGGCGATGATGGCGAGCGCCGTCGGCAAACCCTGCAGCGGGAAAAGCGCGCCCGAGAGGAAGAAGAGCGGCATCACGAGAAAATTCATAATCAACTGAAATCCCTGCATATCATTGAGCAGTGACGCAATCATCGTGCCGAGCGAGGTGAAAAGCAGAGCGACCAAAAACATAACCCCAATCGCCGGAATGATGGCGAACCAATTCGCCGGATGAAATCCGAACAGCATCGCAATCGCCATCACGATGACGCCCTGCATCGTGGCGACGGTCGCGCCACCGAGCGTCCGACCAATCATGATATTCAGACGCGACATCGGAGCGACCAAAGTTTCTTTGAGAAAGCCGAATTGCCGATCCCAGATGACCTCCATGCCAGAGAAAATCGCGGTGAAAATGATACTCATGCCGATAATTCCAGGCGCGAGAAAATTGAGGTAATTACCTTCACCCGCCTGCTGAAATACCGAGCCGAAACCGTAACCGAGTGCCAGGAGAAAAAGTAGCGGCTGCGCCAGCGAACCGACCATACGCGATTTGGAGCGCAGGTATTTTTTAATTTGTCGAAGCCAGAGAATATAAATTTTTTGCATAGTATTGAAATTATCGGTGTCCGATACCGCGGCGGATTGCCCGCATCCGAGCAGTGGAATCCGCGCTCTCTTCACGAATCGTCGAACCCGTCAGCGCGAGAAAAGCGTCTTCGAGTGAGACTGTTGCGGTCTGTTGTTTTAATTCGGCGGAAGTACCAATGGCAATAATCTTGCCATGGTCGATGACCGCAATACGCTGCGCAATGCGATCAGCTTCTTCCATGTAGTGCGTCGTGAAAAAAACCGTCGTCCCCTCGCGCTTATTAAGCTCGCGCAAATAAGTCCACATGTGATTGCGCGTCTGCGGATCGAGACCGAGCGTCGGTTCGTCGAGAAAAATAATCTTGGGATGGTGCAAAAGTCCGCGCGCGATTTCCAGACGGCGCTTCATGCCGCCGGAAAATTCTTTTACCAGGCTGTCTTTGCGATCCCACAATTCGACAAATTTGAGCAGCTCCTCACTGCGCGCCCGGCGAATTTTGGTCGGCACGTCGTAGAGTACGCCATGAATTTCCATATTTTCGAGCGCCGTCAAATCATCGTCGAGGCTCGGATCTTGGAAAACGATGCCGAATGAACGCCGCACGGCATCGGGCTGCTCGACCGGATCGTGACCATTCAAGATAACTGTCCCACTCGTCGGCTGAAGCAAAGTGGTGAGGATCTTGATGGTCGTGGATTTGCCCGCACCGTTTGGTCCGAGAAACGCGAAAATTTCACCCTCCGCGACATTGAACGAAATATCGTCAACCGCCGTCAGGTCGTGAAATTTTTTCGTCAGGTTTTTGACTTCAATCATAGTATTTTTACGCTAATTTTAGGGAGTAATTTTTGGTGTAAAGCGAGGTAAGTCGTAAGCTCGCGGTCACTCAGAGCGCTAAATAATTCTGCGAAAATTTTCATGCGCTTGTTCTTTTGATTCACGATGTACCGGTGACCCTTGGCAGAAAGCTCGAGCTGCAGCGCGCGCCGATCTTGCGCGTCCGCCCGGCGCGTCACGTAACCATTCGCGACCAAGCCATTGACGAGCTGAGTGGCAGCGCTGGAAGAAATGTTGAGCTTGGCTGAAATCTCTTTGATCCCAATCTTGTGGTGCTGCTCGATGATGACCAAGACGAAAAGCTGGGAATATGTAATCCGACCCTTGTTTGCCGGGTGCGACATACGGGCATGCATTTTATTTCGCAGTGCGTGAAAACTCGCCATGATTTCTTCGATTAGCTTTTCCCGGCTGGTCATGCAGATTAGATTAGCTGCTAATTATGTAAGCATCTTAATCAATTTAAAATTGCGAGTCAAGTGGTTCAGAAGCATGAAACATGAAGCATGGAACTTGGAACATGGATGTGGTTTGAAAAGCCCCTCTTTCGCAAAGAGGTGTTGGGGAGATTTAGCGTCGTGAAGTGGTGGGTTAACGACAATTACGAGACTTGAAAATTCGAAAAAAATCGCAATTAAAAACCCAAAATGATTTCGAAATTCGGGTGCTCGGAGCACTTACCGACAGAATTTCTACCGATATCTAAAGCTAATTTGACACCTGAAATCCAAAGGAATATCATATCAATCGTTATTGATATAAATTTTATAAGCTAAGGAATCTATGCAGCCAAAATGTTGCAGCGGAAAGCAGGGCGTACGCGAACTGACTGAAACTGCAGATTTTCTGAGAATCATCGCTGAGCCGAATCGCCTGAAGATTGTCTGCCTCCTGAGAGAAGGTGCGAAATGCGTTTGCGACATCTGGCAGCACCTTGATTTGGCTCAAAATCTCACCTCCCACCATTTGAAAGTGCTGAAAGATTTTGGGATTGTGTCATCCAAACAGCAAGGTTCAAAAGTGATTTACGCAATCAACCGCAAGGTTCTCAGAAAATTTTCAAACTTATTAAATCTTTATTTAAATTAATACCATGAGTGATAAAACCACGCAGATTCAGATCTTGGGGTCGGGTTGTACAACCTGCAAAAATTTCTTTGAGCTGACAAAAAAAGCCGTCGAGGAGTTAAAACTAAAAACAGCGGTGGAGTATGTCGACGATATCCAAAAAATCGTTGCGCTAGGCTTGATGTCCAGCCCGGTTTTGGTTGTGAATGGAAAACCCGCGCTGGTGGGCTTTACGCCAGACATAAAAAAAATTAAGCAAGCCATTCAGGATAACCTCTAGACCCATGTCCGAGCACAATCACTCCAAAACTTCAAAATATCCGTCGGCATATTCTAGTTGCTGCAACATCTAATAATAGATATTAAGTAAAGATTTTTTTATCCCACAAAAGTTATCGACATTCAGATAATCAAAAATTATGGATATTTTCTACCCTGTAAAATTATTGGCTGACTGGCTCACGTTCGGGCTTTTCGCCATCGCTCCTGAGACGCTCCTCGGCGAAACGGTTAATTTTTTTATTTATGACACGGTCAAGATTTTTATCCTGCTTGCGGTTATTATTTTCGCAGTTTCCGTCATCCGTTCATTTCTGCCTCCGGAAAAGATTCGCTTCATTCTCTCGCGGAGAAATAAATATGTGGGCAATGTGCTTGCCGCGCTGCTTGGCATCGTTACGCCATTTTGTTCTTGCTCGGCCATTCCGCTGTTCCTGGGCTTCGTGCAGGCAGGCATACCACTCGGGACGACCTTTTCTTTTCTCGTAGCTTCGCCGATGATCAACGAAGTCGCTCTGGTGTTGCTACTGGGATTATTTGGCTGGAAGATTGCTTTGATCTACATCGGCAGCGGTCTCGTAATTGCGATTTTCTCCGGCATCATCATCGGCGAAATGAGCATGGAAAATTTGGTCGAACCATTCGTTTACGAAAATACTGTCATTGCCAAAACCAAGCTGTCAGAAATGCAGTGGCACGAGCGCTTCGCCTACGCCAAAGATTACACGTGGGGCATTCTCAAAAAAGTCTGGCCGTATATCTTGATTGGTGTCGGACTGGGTGCCTGGATTCACGGCTACGTGCCAACTGATTTTTTGGCGAAATACGCTGGTGCCGACAAATGGTATGCTGTGCCATTCGCAGTCGCTCTCGGCATCCCTCTCTACTCCAATGCCGCTGGCATCATTCCCCTGGTCAGCGCCCTGACTGAAAAAGGCGTAGCGATGGGCACGACACTAGCTTTCATGATGGCAGTGACCGCGCTGTCCCTGCCGGAATTTATGATTCTGAAGCGCGTGATGAAAACCAAACTTATTTTAATTTTTGCCGGAATAGTCGGAGCTGGGATTATCTTTACGGGATATCTTTTTAATTTAATTTTGGGATAATTCTGGAACGTGGAACATGTAGGGTCATTAGGTTCGGAGGGTCATTGGTCACTGGGCTGTTGAGTCATTCAGTCATTTCTTGGATTTTCTAAAATCACGCTGGCGCAAAGTAGTGAGTTAACGACAATTACAAGACTTGAAAATTTGAAAATTTTCCCAATTCTAAATTGTTTGATTGGCGGAGAGGGAGGGATTCGAACCCTCGCGCGAGCTTGCGCCCGCCTACAGCTTTAGCAAAGCCGCCTCTTCAACCACTTGAGTACCTCTCCGCGAGGGTGGCAGCTCACGGATTTTGCCGAAAAATCGCCGACTAAGCAATCTTCCAGGGCTTTAATTTTTAGACTGGAAAAACTTCACGCTTTTGTCTTTTGGAAAAGTGCTGCCAACGTGAGTCCGCTCGCTATGAGCGCCAACCAGAAACCAAGTCCGAGATAAGCAAAACCAAACCCGGACTGGAGAAACCAGAGCAAGGGACCGGCCACCATCGCCATCGCTAAATATTTTTGTAAATCGGCATCCGGAATTGAGAGCTTCAAATTGACACCGAAGAGCGGCAAAAGCCAAAGTAAAATCAAGCCCGCCGCTGCCAAGACAGTAAGCAAACCAACACCATGCCAACCGTTGTAATTGAAGCCTCCGAGCATGCCCATCGAGACGGACGACCACGGCAAAAAGGTCGCGATGAAGGTGACCGCGGCACCGACTAAAACTTGCCTCTGCCGCCTGGGAGCCTTCGCAAATTTTGCTTTGAGGTCTTTCACTTCAGTCTTCTGCATGGTCAAGAATTAAACTGAGAGAATTTTGCCGAAAAATCAGCGGTCGCGCAATTCATTGATTTTCGCAAGAATAATTTCCTTCTCAATGATGCCTTTCATCCGTTCAATCTCTACGCCATTTCGGTCGAGGAAAATAAACTCGGGGATTTCCTGCACTCCCCACTGCGTCAGTAATTCCGGACTGACGTCCGCGTCGATGAATTCAGTCACGAGCCAGGGATTTTCTTTTTCAATCTCCGTAAAGCGTGGCTTCATCGTGATGCAGCCGACACAGCTCGGTGCGCCAAATTTGAGGACTTTCATTTCATGATTGTGGTTACAGGTTTGAAGCTCGTCGCAATTTTGGCAACGATGTCGTCCAAATTCAAATTCGCCTGGTCAGCCTGACAGTTGCTCAGTTTGGGCTCAGGATAATTGAGACACTGTGGCTCTTGAATCGTGAAGGTGAATTGCAATGTGCCATTTTCAAAAGCCTCGGAATAAACGTAGGTCTTGTAAACACTGCCAGCCGCTCCCTCACTCGTCTCACTCACACAAAAGTCACCATGCATGGGCACAGCACAGGCAAAAGATTGATCAAGACGTTCGACCTTGGGTGGCCAATTATTCGGAGTAATAAATTCCGAGCCAAAATCTGCTGGATAGCGAAAGGAAAAACTTTGATCAGCGAAAGTTAGCCAATTAGCCGGGATGGTGCTGACCTCACCGGGACAAAGCGCGAAGTCGCAATCAGGTGGAATACGACCAACCTCGGATCCGTCGGCGCAAACTTTTGTTTCGCGTGTACAAAGCGTCGGAGTCGGAGTCGGCGTCGGACTGGGCGAAGGCGTAGCTGCACAACCCATGACGAAAAGCGCGATGATAATTGGCGCGCCAAATCTGAGAACTTTCATGGTGAAAATTTAGACAGCATTATTCTAACGCAAAAATAGCTCGACCTATTTGGCTGAGCTATTTTTGTTTTTGGCTCCAGTCCTGATTTCACTTAGCAATCCGAGGATTGCCGAGTGAATGATTGAGATTCTGCTAGCTACCTAAGCAACCAGCAGAAGAGACAATCTCAGTAAAGGAACATTTGTATTCTACCAAAATTTGAGAAAAATTGCAAACTAGTTTTGGCGACCAAAACCTCCCGCCAAGGCGGGAGAACTTAATTTTTGGCGAAGCCATTAGTAGCGCTAGATTTAGACAGTGCTTACTTTCGGCTTTTTTACGCACTGCCCTCCTTCGCCAAGGCTTCGGAGGGCATCCTCCGCTAGCGCGGAGAATGGTGGAGCTGAGGGGGATCGAAGCTGGCTCGCAGTTTATTTCGAATGAAAAGTTCGTTCGCGGCGCGCGCCGGCAAGATCCTGATTTTTTTGAATTTGTGCTTTAGGGAATCTCACCACTCAAGCTCCAAAAAAATATTCCCCCGCTACGCGGGATAAATATTTTTGGTGGAGCTGAGGGGGATCGAACCCCTGACCTCACGATTGCGAACCGTGCGCTCTACCAACTGAGCTACAGCCCCGGAATAGTTCGTAGTTATTAGTTTTTAGTTGTTAGCTATTAGCCCCGAAGGAACCCCTTCGGGGTTTTTAGTTTTTAGACCATTTTTAAAGCCGGCGAATTTTATTTCAATCAACGACTTTTCGCAAAATGTTTTCCCGAATCCGCGTCGTGACCTCGTAATTAATCGTCCCTCCCCACGCGCCAATTTCTTCGGCGGTGATTTCTTCCTCGCCGGATTTGCCGAGCAAAACAACTTCGTCTTCGAGCTTGGCAGCAGGAATCGCCGAAACGTCGACCATTAAAATATTCATACAAACGCGGCCAAGAATTTTGGCGCGCTGACCCGCAATCAAAACCGAGCCCTTTTCAGCGTAATCACGCGCGAAGCCATCGAAATAGCCGATTGGCAAAATCGCGATGCGCATTTCTTTCGAGGCGACGAAGGCGCGACCGTAGCCGACCGAATCCCCTGGCTGAATGGTTTTAATCTGAGCAATGCGCGTCTTCCAAGTCAGCACCGGACGCAGAACAATTTTATTTTGGCGATTCTCTGCGAGCGAAATGAAAGTCTCCTCGCTCGGCCACATGCCGTAATTCGCAATCCCCGTCCGACAAATCTGGAAATGCGTGGAATCCCAGAGCAAAGTCGCGGCGGAATTCGCAGCGTGAAATTTCAAATGCGGAAAACCCGCCGCCTCAATCAACTGGCGAATCGCCTTGAATTCCGCGAGCTGCTGCCGCGCGAAATCATGGCTCGTAGTGTCCTCGATGTCTGCGAAGTGCATCGCGACGCCGACCAATTCGACTTTCGGGAGTATTTTAATTTTCTCAAGAAAACGCGGAATGTCCTGCTTCTGTAGTCCCTGGCGATTCGTGCCAGTTTCCACCTTGAGATGAATCTGCGCCGGTAAATCGAGCTCGGCTAATTTTTCCAGCGTCTCGAAATTGAAAACAACAAACTCTGCATCAAGCTCGACGGCATTTTTTAATTCGGCTAGCGGCGTATATCCCGCGATGTAAATCCGACCCGCATCCCCCGTGGCGCGAATTTTTTCCGCTTCGAAAATCGAATTCACCGCGAGGTACTCCGCACCTGCCGCGCGAAAAATCCGGGAGCAAGCCCTAAGCCCGTGACCGTAAGCATTCGCCTTCACCATCGGCGCGAGCTCCACGCCCGAACCAACGAGCGCGCGAAAAAT
Organism: bacterium; assembly: GCA_021779375.1. GTDB lineage: Bacteria > Patescibacteriota > Gracilibacteria > JAHISY01 > JAHISY01 > JAHISY01. The sequence goes on from JAJYAT010000005.1 coordinate 106,460, forward strand.
CTGGAAATTGTGCGTGAGCGCGGACTGCGAGATTTCGACCCAAATCAAAGGGTTATCACGATTCATCGCCTGAATTTTAGCACGCTGGTCGATTTGACTTTTAGTGATAAATACTTTAAATTGAAAGTTCATGACAGACCTGAAAAAAATACGCTCGACCGGAAAAGAAGGCGGATTTTGGGTTTCACCGAGCATCCTGAATGAAAACCCAAAGCTCAATCCCCACCACGCCGCGGAAGTTTCGAAATGTGCGACTAAGTTGGAAGGATGGATCCGCAAACCAACTCGTAAAAAACTTTTCGTAATTTTGGAACAAACCGAAAGTAATTTTCGAATCGCAATCGATGCTTTGGACCTAGCTCTAGAAAAATCACCGAACTTAACCGCCAAGCAGAGGATCGGGCTAAATACTCTCTTTGGTGAGTTTTTAAATGATTTCGAAAGAGAAAATCATGCTTGATTTTTTTCTCCAAAAAAACTAGAATCTGAGACGCGCGAATCGCCGCGGAATCTTCGGCGTTTCGTGAATTTAACCCTTAATTTTAACCTTAAAACAATGAGCTACATTATTGGTATTGACCTCGGAACGACCAATTCCTGCATGGCAGTGATGCAAGCCGGCAAGCCGGAAGTGCTGGAAAATTCCGAAGGCAATCGGACGACGCCGTCAGTCGTCGCCCTGAAAGACGGCAATCGTCTCGTCGGTACCCCGGCGAAAAACCAGGCGACCATCAATCCGGAAAACACGATTTTTTCGGCGAAGCGATTCATCGGACGCCAATTCGACGAAGTCGCGAAAGAAATCAGCGAAATGCCTTTCAAGGTCGTGAAGGGTCCGAAGGGCGAATGCGAAATCGTGATGGGTGGCAAAAATCACCAACCGTCCGAAATCGCGGCGATGGTGCTGGCGAAAATGAAAGCGGACGCCGAAGCGAAACTCGGCGTGACCATCACCGAAGCGGTCATCACCGTCCCGGCTTATTTCAATGATTCACAGCGCAGCGCGACGAAAGACGCCGGCAAAATTGCCGGACTCGACGTGAAACGCATCATCAATGAACCGACAGCAGCTGCCATCGCCTACGGTCTGGACAAGAAACTCAGCAAAGATCAGAAAATCGCGGTCTATGACTTGGGCGGCGGAACCTTCGATGTTTCGATTTTGGAAATCGCCGATGTCGATGGTCAGAAGCAATTCGAAGTCATCTCGACGAATGGCGACACGCATCTCGGCGGCGATGATTTCGACCAAAAAATCATTGACTTCCTCGTCACGGAATTCAAAAAATCCGACGGCATCGATGTCCGCGAAGACAAGCTCGCGCTGCAGCGTTTGAAAGAAGCGGCGGAAAAAGCGAAGAAGGAACTCTCGACCGCGACGGAGACGGAAATCAATTTGCCATTTCTGACGGCGGATGCGAATGGTCCGAAACATTTCAACGTGAAACTCTCGCGCGCGAAGCTCGAAGCACTTGTCGGCGACCTCGTCGAACGCACGGCGGAACCTTGTAAGAAAGCGATTGCCGATGCGAAAGTCTCACTGAGTGAAATCGACGCGGTGATTCTGGTCGGCGGACAGACGCGTATGCCGGCAGTCGTCGCGAAAGTGAAAGAACTCTTCGGCAAAGATCCACTCAAAGATGTGAATCCGGACGAGGCCGTCGCCATCGGTGCAGCCGTCCAAGGTGGCATTCTCCGCGGCGATGTGAAAGATGTTTTGCTGCTCGATGTCACTCCCCTAACTTTGGGAATTGAAACTTTGGGCGGCGTACGCACGCCCTTGATTGAAAGAAATTCAACAATTCCAACCAGCAAATCACAGGTCTTTTCGACGGCAGCGGACAACCAACCGAGTGTGGAAATCCACGTCCTCCAGGGCGAACGTGAAATGGCAAGCGACAACAAATCACTCGGCCGCTTCATCTTGGACGGCATCCCACCGGCACCGCGCGGCGTCCCGCAAGTCGAAGTCACATTCGACATCGACGCGAGCGGCATCCTAGCTGTCTCGGCGCACGACAAAGGCACGGGCAAGAAACAGAAAATTACGATCCAAGGCTCGAGCGGATTGACCGACGCGGAAATCGAAAAAATGCGCAAAGAAGCGGAACTGCACGCTGAGGAAGACAAGAAGAAAAAAGAAGCTGCCTCAGTCGTGAATGACGCCGACGCACTCGTCTATTCGACGGAAAAAACTCTGAAAGAACACGAGTCGAAAATCTCCGCCGACGACGCAAAAGGCATCAAGGAAAAACTCGAGACGCTGAAAAATGCCCTCGGCGAAAAGGAAGTCGACCGCGAGAAGATCAAAGCCGCGATGGAAGAACTCTCGAAAGTCAGCCAAGCCGCGTTCGCCAAGCTCTACGAACAGCAAGCCACCCAGTCGACCGACGACGTGAAAGTCGAGGACAAGAATAAAAAAGACGGCGACGAGACGGTCGAGGGCGAAGTGGTGAAAGAGTAAGTGAAAACACTATATTTTAGAATCCTAATGAAACTAAACAACGAAGAATTATTGGATTTTCTCCGAGCTTGCTTGGGAAAAGCTACTGAGATTAAATCCAGTTTTACTGTCGGTCTTTCAAAGGCGGATAAACAAGTCATCGCAAAAAACTTTCAAAGTGAGGTTTTGAGCATCTTGGATTATGCGTACACTAATTTCCCATCTGATATAAAAAAGCTTGGTGGTTATTTCCCAAGACCAATGTTGGGAGAAAGCAAAAAACAATACCTGTCTAGAATAAAAATTCTGAGAAAAGGAAATCAACAAATACATCGACCCAAAAGAATAATTGAATTTTTAAAGTCGTTTTATCGTATAAATGGAAAGCATGGGTTTGCAATATCTTACGTAAGAGGAAAGGTAAAACATGAAGTCCCAAATCAATTTAATGAAGAGATTATAAGCAAATTAAAAAAGGCTGATATCATAAGCGACCATCCGAATCCCTTGAAAATGCACCCCGATGGCAGCATTGAAATACCTGGCGTTGGCAGCTTCGCACAAGGCTCAAATGTAAAAATTAAGAGTTGTTCTTTTATTAATGGAGAACATGTAACAATCGTTAATGATTTGGAATTCAACGAAGAAAAAATCATTGGTGATGAAATAATTTTTAGCGAAACAGAAAGGCTAAAATTCATAGATTGGGCTAACAATTGTGTCTCAGTGTGTGCTAAGACTATTGATCTTTTTTCACGAAATTTAAAATAAAAAATTACATTTCTAATTAGCTTTTTACTTAAATTCTCACAGGTTCAAGTTTGCAACTTGAACCGTTTATTTTTTCTATTGGCTCAAATGTGTAGTTCGAATTACAAATTCGAGTCTGCGCGAAAAAAAATCTCCCCCAACCCCTCTTTGCGAAAGAGGGGGCTTTTTTCTTTTTACGCAAAAGGAGTAAATCTGAAACTCCCCCTTTGGTAAAGGGGGATGTCCCGCCACTAGGTGGCCCCCTCGGGGCCTCAGCGGGACAGGGGGATTTTTTGCACAACCTTTTGTTAAAATCCCCTCACTATGAGTGAAATCAAGCGCAAATGGGATTTGCTCTCGAAAGAAAAACGCCAGTCCTGTATCGAGGCAATCATTACATTCTTCCGAGAAGAACGGGATGAGACACTCGGCATCATCGCCGCGGAAAGTTTTTTGGATTTCTTTTTGCAAGACATCGGCGCGGAGATTTATGACCGAGGCGTCACAGATGCGAAAGAGCTACTCCGGAAACGCTGCGAGGATTTAGAATTGGATCTCGATATTTTGCTGCGGAAATAGTGTTCGGATTCCCTCTGGATTTTTGTTAAAATGAATCCCGTTTTATCATGCCGCCCAAAAATCGCACGCTCGTCGCACTCGTCGAAAATAAATCCGGTGTGCTCAATCGCATCGCGAGTCTTTTTCGGCGGCGTCAATTCAACATCGAGAGCCTCACAGTCGGTCACTCGGAGAAGAAGGGTCTGAGTCGGATGACCATCGTCGTGGAAAAAGGCACCGACATCGACCAGGTTTTTCGGCAAATGTACAAAATCATCGAGGTCGTGAAAATCAAAAAACTCGAAGAATCCGAAGCCGTAATTCGGGATCTCGCACTCGTGAAAATCGCTGTCGATGCGCAAACCGCACCCGCACTCACGAAAATTTTGCGGAAATTTCCGACGCGCGTCGCGCGCAAAAACGGTCACTTTTGGGTCATCGAAATCTGCGCCGAGCCTCAAGAAATAGACGAATTCATCGTCGCCGTGAAAAAATTCGGTGTGCTCGAAATCTCGCGCGCGGGCGCGACGGCACTTTTGAGTTGATGTGAAGTAGGCTAAAATCCCCTCGCTTTTTTAACTTTTTAAAATGAAAAAAATCCTCCTCGGAATCCTCGCAGTTTTATTAATCGGCGGCGGCGGATTCGCAGTGAAAATCTGGATTGACCGACCGGGTGATCCGCAGCAATTCGTGAATGCTGCACTCGCCAACTCACTCGCCATCGAGTCGGGCAAGTCACAGATGAATCTCCAAATCACAGCAGACGCTGGCGAGACCGGCAACGCACAAATCGCACTCGCTGGCAGTGGTGTCATCACGAATGGAACCGAATACCTGCCGACGTTGGATTACCAAATGACGCTGGACTTCACGACGACTGTCGCCGGACAAGCCATCTCAGGCAAAGCGAGCGGTGAAATCAAAATCGTCGACGAAGTGATTTACGGCGAGCTCAGCGAATTCACGCTCACCGGTGCCGACGCGCTCGGGATCCCGACCGAGACAATCACACCTTACATTGGGAAATGGTACGGTGTTTCTCTCGCGAAACTGAAAGCCTCCGACCCGGAAATCGCCGCCGTCTTCGAAGAACAAAAGACGAAGCAACTCGCCATGCGTGAAGCTTTGAAAACTTTCCTCGCCGCGAACGACATTCTGCTCGTGAAAAAAATGCCCATCAATCTCAGCGACATCCAACCAGTCGAAGTCACGCTGAATACCGACCTCCTCATGTCTGACGCTTTCCTCACGGAAATGGGCAAATTGTTCACGCCGGCTCTACCGGAAGGCACAGAGAATCCTATGAATCTCGACGCCGCGCAAAAAGCTGAACTCAAAACAGCCATGGATGATCTCGCAACCAAAATCAAAACAAGCATCATTCTCCAAATTGGTCGCAAAGACGGTTTCCTCCGCGGCTACACGGCGACTCTAAATGTCAATCTCGCTGACCTCGGAATCCCGCAAGTTTCGACTGGCACCGTAAGTGTCGTGCTCACCGCGCAAAATTCCGAGCTCAACCAAGAGCAGACTGTCACCGCTCCGGCTGACTTCGAAGCAGTCGACCCACTGCAATTCATCCCGACTGCGACCGAGCCAGTGGCACTGGACGAGAATGGTCAGCCAATTGAACCAACTGACGACACCACTACGACTCCAAGTACCGACTCGGCTAGCACGACCGACTCAGTCAAAGCTCCGGCTGGAGTAATCGACGATTCGTCCATGTCCGAGCTGAAAAAAGTGAATGACGCAGCAATGAAAACCTTGGAAGCCGCGCCTGCCACTGCCGAATAATTTTTCCGGTGAAATCGAAACGCTTTTTTAACTTTTTTTGAAATGAAAATCTACCACGAAAAAGACGCGGACGCGCGCATTCTGAAAGGTAAAACCATCGCCGTCATCGGCTACGGCGCCCAAGGTCGCGCTCAAGCGCGCATGCTCCACGACTCGAAAGTCTCAGTCGTCGTCGGCGTGCGACCAAATGGCCCCTCCGCCAAGCTCGCGAAACAGGACGGACTGAAGGTCTCCTCCATCGCCGACGCGGCGAAGCAAGCGGACATCATCCACATCTTGATTCCGGATGAAATCCAGAAAGCGGTTTACGAGAAAGACATCCGGCAATTCGTCACGGCGGGCAAGACTCTGAGCTTCAGCCACGGCTTCAACATCGTTTTCAAAAGAATCGTCCCACCGAAGAATGTGAATGTCATCATGGTCGCACCGAAATGCCCGGGCACCGAAGAGCGCAAATGCTACCTCGAGGGTTTCGGCGTCCCCGCCCTAATCTCGGTACACCAGGACGCGACGAAAGACGCGAAAAAAATCGCGCTCGCCATGGCAAAAGAAATGTACTTCACCAAAGCCGGCGTGATTGAAGCGACTTTCGCGCAGGAAACTTACGAAGACCTTTTCGGCGAGCAGACCGTCCTCTGCGGCGGCGCGGCGGAATTAATTAAAGCCGGATTCGAAACTCTGACCGAAGCGGGCTACCCACCGGAATTCGCCTACTTCGAGTGTCTGCACGAAATGAAACTGATTGTGGATTTGATTTACGAAGGCGGTCTCGGACGCATGTACGACGTCGTGAGCAATACCGCAGAATTCGGCGGTCGACTCGTCGGTCCGAAAATCATCGACGCCGGCACGAAGAAGCGCATGAAAGCCGCGCTAAAAGATGTCGAGAGCGGCAAATTCGCGAAAGTCTGGATGAAAGAATACGCTGACGGCATGCCCAATATGAAGAAGTGGCGCGCCGCGGAAAAGAAGCATCCCATTGAAGTCACCGGCGCGAAGATTCGCAAGCTCTTCGAAAAGAAAAAATAAGCCGCCGCAAAATCTCAACTTAATAAAGCCCTCCTCGTGAGGGTTTTATTTTGGCCAGGCGAAGACGAGCAGCAGGAGGTTCACCAGGTAAATTGAGGTACAGACGATGCAAATGGTTTTGACCTTGAAATAAAGCTGGTACGCGAAATACAGGGAAAAAATCACGCCGAGCACAGCGAGCGGCGCGAGGTAAGTTTGGAGCGGCGGCAGCGTCGCGAGCAGCACCAGTGCGTAAAAACCAATGCCATAAACGCCATTTGGGATGCCGAAGATTTTGCCTTCCTCACTCCGAATGCTCTTCATGCAGGACATCCGGTCACTCAGGTCGCAGACGGCTTTGTACTGCGCGTCGCGTTTCAATTTCCAATGCAAATACAAAGTGTAAAGCGAGAGCGCCAAACCCAGTCCGGCGAGAATTTGGATGGGAAGCATGAGGAAATGTGATGTGGCTGAATTTTAGCGCAAAGCGACTACTGCTGAATAATTATAAAACTGTACAGACATCTGTAGGGAACGCAGATCTGCGTTCCCTACGTTATTTATATTCCTTATGTTATTTGGGCAAATAAAAACTCCGGTCTGCGAGCAAGCCGGAGTCAATTTTTAGGTTTCGCCCGAGCACTTCCGAAATCGGTTTACTCGGACAGAAGAAAATTTTTGAGAGCCGCAAAACCAAGATGTCGAGTCTTATTTTGCGACATGCTCACAATGATGTTGGTGGTCAAAAATCGTCCACATCTTCACTTTTTATAAAGTTTCTGCAGATTTTTAACCACTCATCTCCATCCCAGTGTTCAAAACAAAGTGATTCTTCTGGTATAAGCGCTTTTTTGTCGGCTGAAAGGGAGAGAGGCATTTGGTAGCTGCTACCCTCCCCATCCCCAATCTGAATCCATTGATTGTCATCATCAGTACAATGGCAAATCTCTTTACCTCTCCATACCAATGATAGCTTTATAAGATCCCCCTGAATTGTGCCTGCAAGATCACAAATTGCCTGAACTGGTCCACAGCAGCCGGATAAATTGACCTCCGTTTTCATTTTGCCGAGAATTTGATTACCATTTTGGGTAAGCGCCATAACACTCGTTATAGTGACACTACCACCACCATATTGATCATAAGCTATTTCTTGAATCCATGTCCCAGAAATATTGGCGATTGCCAATTCTTGCGTAATAAACGAAAAAATTTCGCTCCACTCTCCGCCCACGCCTTCTGCGCCAGCTCGCACCTGCCAATAATAGCGCTTGTTGTTTTGCAGGTTGACGCTCGCAGGAATTACCATGAACGTGTTTTTAGTCGTGCTATTGAAAACACATCCAGCGCAATCTTTCGACAAGCCTCTCTCCAGCATGGACGAATCCGCAGAGACCATGACGCGGTAAGTCGGCGTATGCGCAGCACAACTTACCAAACTCCATGATAGTGTCGGCGTCAACGACTGAACAGACTCTCCATTAGCCGGTGACTTTTGAGCCGGCGCAGGAAAGACCGAACATTCGCAAACCGCATCATTTCCGTAGCAATCCTGATCCACCCCATCATTACAAATTTCAGCAGCTCCGGGATGAATACTGCCATCTCGATCATCGCAATCGCTGCTATCGGCGACATAACCCGACGGTTGAGCAACTGAACTAATCGTTACATTTGCATCACCGTAACCATCTCGGTCTGCGTCACGATACCAAACTTTATCTTGGCTGCTGGGAGTGACTCCGACAGACATCGATGGGGCACTTTCGTCACCGTCACGATTGACTGACCTGACAGCAAAGAAATACCGCTCTCCATTTTCCAGGTTCAGCACCGTGGCGAATGTGTCCATGATATTCCCCTGCTCCAAAAACCAGAGACCAGCATTTTGCCGGTAGAGGTTATAAGAATTGGCATTCAGCGCAGCGTCCCAGGAAATATCCGCTTTCTGATCTCCGCCCGTAGCTTTCAGATTGCTCGGTGCTACTGGAATATCCTGCAGACTCGCAATCTGATCTTTTATGTCTTTAATTATCTTCGGACCAGATCGATCACCCCCAAAATATGAGAGTAAAAAATTGTGATTCTGCCACTCGTAAGACCGAGTATTCTCCATATTCCCTGGCAACGCCCCGAAAGCTCTCCTGACACTATTAATAACCTTATCGTTATAGAGTGTAGTGTAAGGACCACTGCCAGCCACATGGTCTGAGGGGTTTGCCACGCTGACGACTTTCAAGTCGTCGGGACTGTTAATTAAAAGATAAGCCTCGTTGGCATAAAAATTGCCCTGGGAATGCCCTACGAGAAGCACTTTATTGCCAGCATCTATTTCCGCACGATACTTTGAAACATTGTCCCAGAGATCTTGATCTGGAATCCATGCTGCCAGTGAGTTTGCGGTAACCAAAAGTGTTTCCATCGCCTCCCAAAACCAATCTGGCGCCTCCACAGCGCCACTCAGCCAGTCAATAACTTCCGGCCAAACTTCGATGCCCTTTTGTTTCGCAACCTCGACCATGGAAGATGCACCCTCGTCTTGGTTGTAGGAAATACCGTAAGCAATATTCTGACCATTGAGGGTCGTACCAATTTCTCTTTTTAGCGCATCTCTCGCAAGTCCAGCGTCTCTTTGACTGCTAAACATGCCATTGCAGTAAAAAATTGACACATCTGCAGACACTAGCTGTGCCGGAAAAATAACAACAAAAATTGCGGCAATTAACCACCGTGATTTTATCTGCATAACCTGTCTCCTCTATTTTGGATGTTATCTAAAAAAATTCTCCTGATAACTTCAAATCGTTCTCGTAATACTTTTTCACTCTCTCATAAGTGTTGAGAAGTGCCTTTTCAAAATTCTTTGAAGTTTTATATGTATCCCTCCAGTCGCTATAGATATCTCCCAGCTTGCTTATTGCGCTCTCTCTTTTTCTTGCCGCCGCGACAGCCTGCTCTTTTGTCTCAGCAAGTAAAAATTCTTGCTCAACCAGAGCATTTTCTTTTAATGCTTCGCGCAATTTTTCGTTCTCCTGTCCGGGATAAGTTTTCTCGATATACTCATCGAGATAATCCCAAACGCCGTTGTTGTTTGTGTCTTCTCCCGCGATGACGTTTTCGTCCACAGGAGGGACATTGTTGTCGCTGCTGCTACCGCCGCCACACCCAGCAACAAGCAGTGTGATGAAAACAAGTCCGAGAATTTTTTTGAGCTCCTTCATGAGTTTTTCCTCCTAAATAAGTTTGAGTAGATTTGGGTTCTTGATTTTACCTCATTTTTTTGCCAAATGAATTTTTACCAACCTCCTTTCCTTTTATTGTTTAAATTGTTTATCGAAATGTCAAAGGACGGCATTCACGCCCCCCCCCCAAAAAAAAATGAAATACTAAGTTCCGTTTTGGGGAAGTGTCGCACTTTACCAAAAATTTCCTAAAAAGTCTATTCCAAAAAGACCTTTCGGGGAAATGGCTAAAGCCAAACTGAGATTTTATCTCCGCGAGAAGCGCGTGAATCCACCAAGCGCGACGATTTCTTTCACGCCGGCTTTTTGCATTTCATCTAGCAGCAGATTCATGCCGAGCGAGTCACTCGCGATGTGCCCGGCGATGAGGACATTGATGTGGTGTTTTTCCGCTTCTTTCTGGGCATCCGGACGCATGTGCATCGCGATTTCCGTCCCGATGCCCGCGTGCTTCAGTGATTCGTAGACTTCAGCCGAGCCGCTCGTCCCACCGGTGAATCCCGAGACTGCGATTTTGCCGGCTTTCGAACTTTTGCTGCCGACGAAAGCGAGTGGCGGTACGCCGCGACGGGCGGACTCAGCGAATTCTGGCTCCCCGAGCAGGACATCGATGATCTCGCCGAGCGTGCGGGGTTTTTTCTTCGCCATCAATTTCTCGACGAAGCGGTACGCGAGATTGTCCGCGACAGTGTGCGTACAGGCGTAAGGAATTTTGAGGGCGCGCGCGACATCGATGTTTTTTTGGTGATTGACCGGGTGAATACTGCGCAGGACGCGCGCCGTTTCTTTGTCCATTAATTTTTCGATGACATTGACTGGTACACCCGCCTCGGCATAAAGATCCTCCTGGAGACGCATCACGCTGTCGAGTTTCGCGAGGGCGATTCCCTCCGGATGGTGCGAGAGCGCGAGGTCGATTTTCGCGCCGGATTTATTGAGTTCGTGTACGAGCAAAATTTCCGCCGCCTCGAAGTCGATTCCCGCGGCAATTTTTTTGATCTCAGCCTTCGGATCGCCGAAGAGAATCCGCGTGTCCGCGTAGGGATTTTTGAGGCGCTCAGTGTCGAAAAATTCGCGCTCTTTTTTGTCGAGCTTGTCGTAGGCTTTTTTTTCTTCCGCGAGCTGGCGGTCGATTTCGGACTGCGGGCGCGGGTCGGCGGAGCGACCGGTGGCGATGGCAGTCTCGTAAAATTTTTGAAGTTGCATGGCGCGGATTTTAACACAAAATTTCAGCTTTTTATTTGCCCGATTTTTCGATAGACTTTTGTCGTTCCCCGCTCCCCGATTTCTCGGGGACAAGTTTCGCCCCGAAGGGGCCACTATAGTGGCGGGAACAAGCTTAATCATTTGAAATGGACTTCATCGACTTTGCAAATTTTTTGAGAAGACAGTGGCTCATCGTTCTTGCCATCACGCTCGCGACGACGCTCGCCGCCGCGACGGTTTATTTTTTACAACAACCCACGCAGAAGTTGACGCTGCTTTTTTCGGTGGGCGTGCAGGCAGAAAGTGAGCTCGAAAAAAGTTTCGACTCGACGAAATTAGCCGATGATTTTTCCGACACGATTACGGGTTGGCTGCGCTCCCCTACTTTCGCGGAACGCGTGAGTGGCATCGCCGGCACGTCGGTCGCAATCAGCGGCGCGACGCAGGCGACGCAAAATTTCCTGATTGAAGCGAGTTTCCCAGCGCAGGCTGGCGAGCTCGTGTCCGCGGCGACGAAGCAAGTCCTCGCCGAGGAGCTAGCGAAATATGATGCCGATTCGAAGTTCAAATTTTTCACGACCCTGCACGGCGAGACGCTGGATGTTCAGAGTATCAATTTACCGAAAACACTCGCGTCAGCAGCGTTTGGCGGAATTCTGCTCGCAGTCGTTTGGCTCGTCCTGGCAGCGAATTTCGGCGGTCGCGTGAATTCGGTGCGCGAAGCCGAGCGGATTTTGCGAGAGCGCGCGGCGGTAATTTTCCGCAATCCGAAAAAGGACGAGATTAATTTCTTGAAAAAGCTGGCGAAAAAATCCGCCAACGCCGTACTCGTCGGCGCGGATTTCGACGCGCAGAAATTGGGACTCGAGCTCAAAACTTTCGAGCTGCCGCACGACGCGGAAAAGCTGAGTAAAAATGAGCTGAAAATCATCGTCGTGCGCCTCGACCAGACGCGCGTGAATACGCTGCGCATGATTCGCGCCCTCAGCGACGAAAAAATCGCACTCGCCATTTGGGCTTGAAAGCCGGTAATTTTAGGACTAAACTCTCGCAACTTACTTAACGACTTAACGACTTAACGACTTAACGACTTAACGACTTAACGACTTAACGACTTAACGACTTAACGACTTAACGACTTAACGACTTAACGACTTAACGACTTAACGACTTAACGACTTAAC
>JAJYAT010000006.1 GCA_021779375.1 bacterium
GTAATCACAATGAAGCTGAGGTAAAGAAATATGTACAGAACCAACTTAAAACCCTCGATCGTGCTGAAGCACAGCTTCAGTTAATCTAACTTGAAAATCTCGGGGGCTTGCCCCCGAGTGATTTAAATTTAGTTTAAGATTAGAAGTGCTTCTTTTTGGAAAAAGAAGTAATGTCGGCAGGTACGCCGAATACCAAAATTACAAGCAACACACGCAATCGTAGAGATCTTCTAATAAAAAAGATCTATCCAATCCGGTTGCAATGAGAATCGCGATTCTCTGTGTTGCTTTTTGGTCTCTGCCTTATTTTTTGCCGAAATTGACTTACCGACCATTTCCTCGTAAAATTCGTCCGGCTCAAGTAAACAAGGCAATCGCTCTTTGAATTTTCGAATTCGAGGGAGGAAAGTCCGAGCAGCGCGTGTCAACGAGAGTCGCTAACGGCGACCGTCCGTGAGGATAGGGAAAGTGCCACAGAGACAATACTAACTCCGCCTTGGCGGAGCCAAAGGTGAAAAGTCGGGCGATGTTCGAATTCTAGGATCGAGCTACGCCCTTCGCTCAATCGTGAGATTGAAGCGTGGTAAACCCTCTCGGCTGCAAGGCGGGATTGGAAATACGGAATCGGGCGGACACGACCCCCGCGTTTCCCGCCGCATAGAAAAATGATTGCCCACGACAGAACTCGGCTTATCGTTTGCTTGAGCCAATTTTATTCGCTAAAATCCCGCCACCTTCGATCAAGTCGAAGGCAAGTTAATTTTCAAAAATGGCTTCCACCAAAGTTTTGCGCAAGAAAAATGAGAGCTCCGATCAATTGCTCACACGCTTCAATCGTCGTTCGACACGTTTCGTGAAGTTGTTGCGCAAAGCACGTTTTTTGACCGAAAGAGCGGGCGCACTGAAAAAACGCACGGCGGCGATTATTCGCGAAAAATACCGTGCAGAGCACGAGCGCAAAAAGCATTACGAATAGTCTTGCCGAAAGTTTCGGAAGTTCTCGCAGGCTCGCTGCTTGACCGATTGGATGCCGAGCTTTTTTTGGGTGAGGTTTTGAATTTCACACCGACGGAGCTTTTCGCACAGCCGGATTTTGCAATTCCAGAAACTGCGCTCGCCCGTTTCCACGCATTCGAAAAATCTCGACTTACGGGCAAATCAGTCGCGGCAATTCTCGGTCGCAAAGAATTTTTTGGACTCGATTTTTTCGTCAATGAAAATGTCCTGATTCCCCGCCCCGAGACGGAATTACTCGTTGAAGAAATTCTGAAAATTGCGCCACGGAGTTTGCTTGATGTCGGGACAGGCTCGGGAGCAATTGCGATTTCCGTCAAAAAAAATCTGCCGCATTGTCACATTGTGGCGAATGATGTCTCCCCCGCTGCGCTCGCAGTTGCTCAAAAAAATTCTCAAAATTTGGGCGTGGAAATTGAATTTATCGAATCAGATTTACTCGAAAAAATTTCCGGTGAATTTGACTTAGTCGCGGCGAATTTGCCCTACGTTCCGGACGATTCTCACGAGCTTCAAAAATCGGTCGCGGACTTTGAGCCGCGGCTCGCGCTTTTTGGCGGCGCGGACGGAATGGATTTGCTGCGCTGCTTGCTGAGACAAATTTCCAAACTGGCGCAAAAACCCAAATTCGTGTTGCTCGAATTTGGCGGCGGCGTGCAGACTGAGATTTTGGAAAAATTCGCGCGGGAACTTTTTCCTGATTCCGAAATCACGATTTTGCTTGATCTCGCCGGAATCGCGCGGGTGCTGAAAATAACATGCAGCATGGAACATGAAGCACATAACACATAGCATGGAACTTGTGCAGGGCTTTCAAAACTCCTACATGTTACGTGCTCCATTCTTCACGCTCCATATTCTTGAGCTATAAAGATTTCGTTTTACGAGTTAAAATCCTTACAATCCTTAAAGCTCTTTATTATCCTTATTACCTTTATTATCCTCCCTCATGATTGAAAAGGTTCGTAAACTTCTCGCTGAATTTCGTGGAATCGAAGAGCAACTGGCTTCGCCGGAAAATGTCGCGGATCAAAAAAAATTCCGTGAACTCTCGATTCGTTATTCTCAAATCAACCAGGATGTCGAGCTTTTGCGTGCTTTCGAGTCGGCTTGGCAAAACCGCGCCGAGGCGGAGGAAATTCTCCAGTCTGGCGACAAGGAGATGAAAGAAATTGCCGAAGAGCAGAAAATTTTGGCTGAAAAACAACTTGCAGAATTCGAGGCCAAACTCAAAATTGCGCTGTTGCCAAAAGACAAGAACGAAGGCAAAAGTGTGATTGTCGAAGTGCGCGCCGGGACCGGCGGCGAAGAGGCGGCGCTTTTCGCAGCGGAATTGACCCGCGCGTATTTCCGCTTTGCGGAAACAGAGAATCTCAGGACTGAAATTATTTCGCGGTCAGAAGCGGAGGCGGGCGGAGTCAAAGAAATTGTTTTTCGTGTCGAGGGTTCCTGCGCTTACGCGAAATTTAAATTCGAAGCCGGGACACACCGCGTCCAAAGAATTCCGGCGACTGAATCCAAAGGGCGCATTCACACTTCGGCGGTGACGGTCGCGGTGCTGCCGGAGGCGGAGGAAGTCGACGTCGAGATTCGTCCTGATGAATTACGCATCGATACTTTTTGTTCGAGCGGTCCAGGTGGACAATCGGTGAATACGACTTATTCTGCGATTCGTATCACGCATTTGCCGACTGGCTTGATCGTGTCGCAGCAGGACGAAAAGTCTCAAATCAAAAACAAGGCGAAAGCGATGCAAGTGTTGCGCAGTCGTCTGCTCGCGCGTTACGAAGAAGAAGCGGCGCGTGAACGCGGCGAATTGCGCAGCGGTATGATTGGTTCGGGCGACCGTTCCGAAAAAATCCGCACTTACAATTTCCCGCAGGATCGGGTGACAGATCACCGCATCGGGCAAAATTTCTCGAATCTTCCGAAAATCATGGAAGGTCACTTAGCCGAAATTGTCGCACAGTTGGCTGAGGCTGAGCTGGCTGAAAAATTAAAAATCGAATAAAAGTCAATTTAAAATTTTAGGTTTTAAATTTAAAATTGCCCCAATGCCACGCAAATTTTTTCTCAAAGTTTTACTTACTCTGCTGTTCACCGTTTCCAGCGCGGCAGCACTCACCGACCCCGAGCCCAATCCTTTCGCGAGTCCTCTCGCCGGAGAAAAAGTTTTCACGGCGACAGTCACCGAAGCGAGTGCGGAAATTTTGTCAGTCAAAAATTCCGCTGGTACGACTTCCTCCGGACGGATGGAGGCCATCGCGAAATACCGCGACGGTGGCGGTCCGGCTGCGGCGGGCGAATTTTTTCCGGGCGACAATGTCCGAGTTTTGGTAAATGCGCAGAATGTCATTCTGGCGGCGCAAGATTCCAATTTGCTTTTGTGTGATCAAAATTTTTACGGCTGGGTGCGCGAGCCGACGGCGACCACCTTTACGCTCGAAACAGTCGAGGGTGAAAAATACACTGTTTTAATTGGCTCAAAAACTCAATTCCGCGACGAAAATTCCAAGATTCTTTTCGGCTACGCGCCGCGCGCGGACGATGTCGTCAAAATTCACGGTGTCGTGAATACGAACGTGCGCAAGATTTTCACTGAGACTTTTGGCGCTTATATTTCACTGCTTGATGAAAATGCGCTTGCGCCTTTTCTCGCGGCACTCGCAGAGAAGAAAGCCGCGGCTGCGGCAGAATTGGCGAAAAAATTAGCCGAGCAGGTTTTCGACGATGTCTCGCCCGACGCCGCATTTTTTTACGCCATCAATTTCATCGCCAATGAAAAAATCGTGGTGGGCTACGCGGATGGCAATTTCAAACCGGGTGCCGAGATGAATCGCGCCGAATTCACCAAAATCCTGATTCAGACGCGCTTCGCAGATAAACTCGCTAATTTTAAACTCGCCGAAAAATGTTTTCCGGATGTCGAGCTCACCGACTGGTTCGCACCTTTCGTCTGCTTCGCCAAAGCCAATGGCATCATCAGCGGTTATCCCGATGGCGAATTCAAGCCGGCGAATCCGGTCAATCTCGCCGAAGCAATTACGATTCTCGTCCAGTCTTTTGATTTTTCCGTTGAGAAAAATTCCGCGACGGAGTGGTTCGCACCCTATCTGCAAAAAGCTCAGCAGCTCCAAATTTTGCCCACGGATTTCGCGGCGACGAATGCCAATCTGACGCGCGGGCAAATGGCCGAGCTCGTGATGCGCGCACTGAAATACACTCGCGGCGAACTCGTCGACTATCTCGAAAATCTGCCGAATGCCAATTAGTTTCGCCAAGACGGGGCTCACGAGCGCCGCAGTTTTCGCGAGTCGCCAAAAATTTGGCGCAAATGTGCTTGTCGTCAAAAAGCCGGAAAGTTTGTGGCTGAAATTCGCGCGTCAATTTTCCGATTTGCTCGTCATCGTTTTATTGGTGGCGGCCGGAATTTCCTTCGCTTTCGGCGAGACCGTCGATGCGCTCGTGATTTTTGGCATTGTCGTTTTGAATGCTGTGATTGGTTTTTTTCAGGAATTCAAAACGGAAAAAATGCTGGAAGCGCTGCAAAAATTGATCGCGCTCAAGTCGAAAGTTTTGCGCAACGATAAAATTCAAGTCGTGCCGGCGAGCGAAATTGTCGTCGGTGATATTTTGATTCTCGAAGAAGGCGTCAAAGTCGCGGCGGATGCGCGCCTTTTCGCGATCGATGAAATTCTCATGGATGAATCGATTTTGACCGGTGAGTCCGTCAGTGTCCACAAATTTCTCGACACCAAGAATTCGAATTTGGCACAGATTTTTTCCGGCACGACAGTCATGAGCGGCGGCGGTCGCGCGGTTGTCACCGCAGTCGGTACGGCGACCGAATTTGGCAAGATTGCTGAGCTTGCGACGACGACCCAGAAATCCGACTCGCCGCTCGCGAAGGAAATGCAAAGCATCGGGATTTTCGTCAGTAAGCTTGCGCTTGTCGTTTCAATGCTCCTCTTCATTTTCGGCTATTTTTTGCGCGGATATTCCTTCGTCGAGTCACTCCTTTTCGCGGTCGCTGTCGCGGTCGCGGTGGTGCCGGAGGGGCTGCCTGTCACGGTTACGACAGCTTTGGCACTGGGGATGCGGCGGCTGGCGGAAAAAAACGCGCTCGTTAAAGATTTGAAATCCGTCGAGACACTTGGTGCGACGACTGTTATTTGCTCCGACAAAACCGGCACTTTGACGCGCAACGAAATGGTCGTGCGTCGCGGCTGGCTCGCCGGACACGGCGAATTCGAAGTGACCGGAAGCGGTTATAATCCGCAAAATGGTAAGGTTGAAATCGTGCGCAAAAACCTTGATGCCCAGAAGTTATTCTCGATTTTCGATGCGGTGAATGATGCTGAGCTTGAAAAAAAGGGTCGGGTGTGGCGAATTGTCGGCGATCCGACGGAAGCGGCTTTGAAAGTGGCGGCGCGTAAATTTGGCATTGCGCAGAAGTGGCGACGGACGCAAACCTTTCCTTTCGACTCGAATCGTAAATTAATGAGCACGATCGTTGGTTCGGAAATTCTCGTGAAAGGCGCGCCGGAAAAATTGCTCGCGCGTTGCACGCACTTTTTCGAAAATGGCAAAATCAAAAAACTTGATGCGAAGACGAAGAAGCGCGTACTCGCCCATGCCGAATTTTTCGCGGATGACGCGTTGCGCGTGCTCGGTGCGGCATTTCGTACTGTGAAAAAAGGCGAAAAATTGACACCAGCGAAAGCCGAAGCAAATTTAGTTTTCGTCGGTTTGCTAGGTATGTATGATGCTCCGCGGCGCGAAGTGCGTGAGGCAGTCGAAGCGTGTCGACTTGCCGGTATTCGTATTACTATCGTGACGGGCGATTTCGGCGTGACGGCGCGGGCGATTGCGCGCGAACTCGGCATTGCCGATGAAAAAACGCGCGTGCTGACGGGCGACGAATTACAAAAATTATCCGACCGCGAACTCGAGAAAATTCTTGCGAAAAAAGCGAACATCATTTTTGCGCGGGTGCAGCCGGCGGACAAATTGCGCATCGTCGAAATTTACAAAAAACTGGGTGAAGTCGTGGCGGTGACTGGTGATGGCGTGAATGATGCGCCCGCGCTCAAGCGCGCTGATATCGGTGTGGCGATGGGTCGCTGTGGTGCAGATGTCGCGAAAGAAGCCGCAAGTCTTATTTTGACGGACGATTCATTCGCGACGATTGTCGATGCGATTTCCGAGGGACGGAGAATTTACGGAAATATGCAAAAATTCATCGCCTACATTTTCGCCTGCAATATCGGTGAGCTGGTCACCGTCATAGCATCGATTCTCCTGGATCTGCCACTCTTGCTTACGGCAGTGCTCATCCTGCTGGTCGATCTGGGTACGGACTTGCTTCCGTCGCTCGCGCTCGGTATCGATCCCGCTGATCCACTCGCGATGCGTGAGTCCCCGCGTGATCCGAATTCACGTATCTTGCGTGGTAAATTCGTTTTCCGCTTTTTCTGGATTGGAATTTTGATCGGTCTTCTGGTGCTGGGCGGATATTTCGGCATGCTGCTCCACGAGGGTTGGCATTTCGGTGAAGCACTGACTGACAGTTCACCGGCGCACATTCGGGCGAGTTCGTTCGCTTTCGCTACGCTTGTGATTATCCAGCTCTTCAATCTTTTCAATTTTCGCTCGAAGACGCTCTCGGCTTTTTCCCGACACATCCAAAAAAATCTTTTCCTTTGGTTCGCGATTCTTGTTTCAATCGGACTCGTGCTGGTCGTCGTCGAATTCCCGCCGGTCCAAAAAATACTTGCGACAGCGCATCTTTCGCTTGCCGAATGGTCGGCGGTCGTCGCACTCAGTGCCAGCATTTTATTTTTCGAGGAAATCCGTAAAATGTTCGCGCGGATTTTAAATCGCTAAAAATTGAAATTTCATCCAACCCTACTCGCCCGCCGTTCCTATTTTTCGTTCATTTTTTGGGGTGTAATTTTGCTGGCAATATTTTTGTTTTTCAAAATCGTGCTGGGAGGTGGTGAGAAGATTCTGCTCTCGCGTACCAATTTGTTGAAAGTTGATTGGCCGACTGATCTGGAATTTTGTGGCGAGAAGGTGCCGCTCGATGATTTTTATGTCCGGGAATCTTGGGAAAAAGAATTTCTCGTCACGCTCGCGAGCGATTACCAAAATATTCTGTACCTCAAGCGTGCGCCGAAATATTTTCCAGCCATCGAGAGCGAGCTCAAGAAACGCGGACTACCGGACGATTTGAAATATCTGGCGGTCGCGGAATCCGCTTTGCGTGAGGATGTCGCGAGCTCGGCGGGTGCGGTCGGACTGTGGCAATTCGTTCCCGCGACAGCGGAGAAATACGGCTTGCGCGTGGACGACGCGATTGACGAGCGCAATAATTTCGAAAAATCGACTCCCGCGGCGCTCGACTATTTGGAATTTTTACACGAGAAATTCGGCTCGTGGACGCTCGCAGCGGCGGCTTACAATTCCGGCGAAAACGGTCTGGCGCGGCGCATCGACGAGCAGCTCGTCGACGATTACTACGATTTGTATTTGAACGACGAAACCTCGCGCTATCTTTTCCGTATTCTCGCAGTCAAGGAAATCATGCGCGATCCCGAAAAATACGGCTACGAGCTGGATGATGGTGATTATTTCGCTTGGCCGAAATTCGAAGTCCAGACGGTCGTCGGTCCGGTCGCTGATCTCGCTCAGTTCGCGAGTGAAAATGCGACGACACTGCGCGCGATCAAAGAGCTCAATCCGTGGATTGTGAGTAATTCCCTGCCGAGCGGAAGCTTCGATGTGAAGATTGCGCGCTAATTATTTTTGCAAATAAATAAAATATCGACTATTATTCAGTCTTCTTTAATTTTTATAAATGGAAAAATTTTATGTTGTAGGAGTTGGCGCGGTCGTGATTGAAGAAATTCTTGGAAAACAACCATTTATCGAGGTGAAAGATAAATCTGATCGTTTGACTTTGGTCGAAGCTGCTAAGAATTTTATAACTGTGCCTGGTTTGCGCAAAAGAGTGAAGCTTCTCCTTTCTGGTGGGAGATCAGTTCCAATTAGTGAACTTTCCAGAGAAGAAATAAAAAAAATCGAAGCAGCTTTTATTGAGGTTGCCAAGAAAATGGAATGTGAGTCTTAAAATCAACTACTTCGCTAAGAAAATCGTCTGAGTCGGGAAAGCCATCTCGATTTTTTCCTTCTCAAAAGCATCCATCAAAGCGAGATTGATGGATTGTTGGATGTCCATGTAGTCGTTGTATTCGCGGCTTTTCACGAAATAAACGACTTCGAAATTCAAGCTGAAATCGCCGAATGCTTTGAAATGGATTCGTTCCACTTCGGTCAATTTTTCGCTCGTGATAATTTTGTCGACGATTTTGGGAATCTTTTTCAGCTTCTCGGTCGGTGTCGCATAGGTCACGCCGAAGGCGAAGCTCACGCGGCGCTTCTTCATACGTTTGAAATTTTTGATGCGCGCCGAGGTGAGTTCAGCATTCGAGACTACCAATTCCTCACCCTGCAAAGTCGTGATGCGTGTGGTTTTCAGCCCGATTTTTTTGACTGTGCCGCTGTCTGTCCCGAGGACGATATGGTCGCCGATTTGAAAGGGTTTGTCGAAATAAATCGCGAAGCTTGAAAAAAGATCACCCAAGACATTTTGCAGGGCGAAGGCGACGGCGACGCCGCCAATACCTAAACTCGTGACCAGCGTCGAGACTTCGAAGCCGAGATTTTGCAAAATAACCAGTGTGCCAATCAGCCAAAGTGCGATATTCAAAATAATTTTGACACCGTGCAGAGCAGTTTCGTTTTCTTCGTTTTTCATCAGTGTCTTCTCCATCATGTAACCGAGGAATTTCTGCAGGAAAAGAATGCCGCGGTACATCACAAAAATCAGGAAAATTCCTTTCAAAATGCTCGCAGCAGTTTTATTTTCCAGATTGGCTGCCAGCGGATAAAAAGCGATGAACGCCGCGACAATTTGGTAAAAATGAGTCGGAATGTCGTCTAAAAATTCGACTAAGGTGATGTACAAATTGCTTTGAGTTTTTTTACCAAGCTTCTTCAGATTATTGACGATGTGCCGGCGGAAAAAGCGAAAAAGCAACAGTAAAACCGCGAATGCGCCCAGAGCGAGCAGCCACTGCAGCGCGGGAATTTTGAAAATCAAGAACTTATTCAAGATCTTGATAGAGGGCTGCAAAGACTGAATCAAGGACTGCAAAGATGTGAGTGCATTCATTTTTTGATTTTTAACTTTCGGGAATTTTAGCAAATCTCGGAATTGTTAAATTAAGATAGATTTGACTTTATATCAAGTAAGTGTTTAAAATGCGCAAATGCAAGATCAGCGAGAAACTTTACTCGAAGTCAGTTTCGTGCGGCGCATGCGCCGGTCATTCAAAATTTTTACTTTCGCGCTTTTTTTCTCGTTGCTCGCCAGTATCTTGGCGGGTGGAAATATCTTTTTCGAGTACACGCTGGCGGTGGAAAATGGACAAGCGGAGGATGTTTTTTCTACTCCCTCGCCCGCGATTTACGACGGCGTCTATGCTGCTTTTCAAGACGAAGCGGAGCGTGGAGTCGAGCGACTTGTGCTTGATTCAGCGCCTGAAATCGAGCTCATGCCTGATCCAATCGCGCGCCGTGAACCGGAGCAAAAAATTGGCGTCTATATCCACATGAACAACATCGCGAACAAAACTTTTCTAGCGGATGAAATTAAAGAGCTGGGCAAGATTCAGAATGCGGCGATTGTCTTCGATGTGAAAGGCAGTTTCGTTTATTTCGATTCCAATTCAGCAATTGCCAAAAAATACGGTTTGAAAAAACCGCTTTACGATTTGCCCGCTATCGTCACTCAGCTGGAATCAGCCGGGATTTACACGATCGCGCGCGTGATTGCCGTCAAAGATCCGGAGTTCGCTTTCAAAAATCCGCAGGTTTGGCTGAAAAATCCGTGGACGAATGTGCCGGTGCCGGAATGGGTCGATCCAGCGAATGCTGAAGTTTTGGAATATAACCGGCAGGTCATTTCCGAGATTGTCGCAGCGGGAGTCGATGAAATCAATCTCGACTTCGTCCGTTATCCTGACAAATTCACGAGTGCGTGGCTTGGAATTTCCGGCGAGGAAAAAACGAAAAATATTTTAAATTTTGTGAAAATGGCGCGTGAGGCGATTGATGCGCAAAAAATTAATGCCGTTTTGAGTGTCGATACTTTCGCGGTGCTGCCCTGGGATGATGGCGCGACCGAAGCCGCACTTGGTCAGGACATGCGTCAATTGGGCGAGCTGGCGGACATCATCGCACCGATGCTTTACCCGGCGACTTTCTCACGTGATAATCCGAAATATTATTCAGAAGGCATGAGCTTCGAATACTCGACGGTTTATCTCACGCTGCGAAAATACCAGGAAGCTCTTGGCGAAAATGCCAATAAATTACGTCCCTGGATTCAGGGTTATTACAATTCCGAGAAAGAAATCGCTGAGCAAATCAAAGGTGTTTTTGACGCCGGAGTTTGCGGCTTCACGGTCTGGGATATCCAAAACGACTACACCGAAGTCTACAAAATTCTCGGTGCAATCGAACGTCCGGCGAATTGCCGCGACTAAATTTTTCCTGCTGAGCCGAGAATGTCAATCTTGTGCTCGACCATCTTTTGCACCGCATCTCGCGCTGCGCCGAGGAATTTGCGTACGTCGAAATTCTCCGGAAATTCAGCCAAATTTTTACGGACGGCAGCGGTCATGCCGAGGCGGATGTCGGTGTCGATATTTACTTTGGCGACGCCGCATTGCGTGGCTTCGGTGATGGCTGCTTCTGGCACGCCCTGAGAATTCTCGACTTTGCCGCCGAAAGAATTAATTTCCGTGACGAAATTTTGGAGCACTGAGCTCGCGCCGTGCAGCACGAGTGGGATTTTGACTGCTTCAGCAATTTTGCGGCAGCGCTCGAAATCCAATTTTGGCTCGATTCCCAGTGGAAATTTATACGCGCCGTGGCTCGTCCCAATCGCGACTGCGAGCGAATCGACACCGGTTTTCGCGACGAATTCAGCAGCTTGCGCCGGATCAGTGTATTTCCCCTCACCTCTCGCGACGACGACGTCATCCTCCATGCCTTCCAATTTTCCAAGCTCACCTTCGATGACGACGCCTTTGGCGTGGGCGTAGTCCACAACTTTTTTGGTTAGAGCGATGTTTTCCGCAAATTCAAATTTTGAGCCGTCGATCATCACGCTGGTGAAACCGTGGTCGATACACTCTTTGCAGATTTCGAAATCTTCGCCGTGGTCGAGGTGAAAGACGATTGGGATTTCCGAATAAATATCCGCCGCGCCTTCCATCAATTTTCGCAAAAAAATCGCGCCGGCATATTTCCGCGCGCCAGCTGAAACCTGCAAAATCACGGGCGATTTCTTCGCGCGGCAACCCTCCATGATTCCCTGGATGATTTCGAGATTGTTCACATTGAACGCACCGATGGCGAATTTCTCGGCGAGCGCTTTTTGGAAAATTTGAGTTGAGGTAGTAAGCATGGGAGGATTAAGTTGGTAAGGATTAAGTTTTAAGTGTTAAGTATTAAGTATTAAACCATAATGCATCGTTCTGAGCTTTATCTTTCCCGCCCTCACTGTCATTGCGAGCGACCGAAGGGGGCGACGCAATCTCAACCTTTTTTGTCTTTCCCGTCCCGATCAAGGTCGAGGATAAACTCCAGCGGGAATCCAGAATTTTAACTTTGAACTTAGAGCTGCCGCATGAACTACTAGATTCCCAATCGAGTGAAGATGACGAATTAAGTTCACTGATTTTTCGCAGTTTAGGTTTCAAACTACTAAGTTTCAAATTTAAAAAACCAAGTTTCGACCTGCGCTCAGCAAATTTTTTGCAGATTGAGGATCGTTGCGGTTTAGTCTTCAAAATTAAAAGTATAGAGCGAGACAGTTAACCCACGAGATATCTCGTGGGTTAACGAGATTAACTAGGTGTTAAAATTATTTAGCAAAACTTTTTCCGAATGCCAATTCTCTTCACGCTCGGTACGCTCGCGCTCGTCATTTTTCTGGGCTGGTTTGCTCGTTATTTGAAAATTCTTTCCAGCGCACACACGCGCGGCATGAGCTCGTACATTTATTATTTTGCGCTCCCCGCGCTTTTTTTCGAGCAAATTACGCGTACTGATCTCACGACGATTGATTCGAAGATTATCATCGGCTCAATCGCGCCGATCTTGGCACTCGTCGCATTGCTGCTCCTTTTGCATCTTGTGAAAATTCTTTCGAAGGAAAATTTTGTGTTGCTCGCGCTCGCGATTGTTTTCGGCTCAAATGCTTTTTTTGGCATTACTTTCTTCCAGGCTTTCGCCGGAGCTGCCGGATTGAAATTCGCGGTCATTTCCTCGTCGGTGCTCGGTCCGGTCGGCATCGCGCTCACGATTTATCTTTTCGAATATGCGACGGCGCACGGCAAGGCTTGGTGTTTTTGCGGCAAAATTCTGCGTAATCCGCTCATCATCTCAATTCTTGCCGGTGTGGTTTTTTCCATTTTGAAAATTCCACTTACGCCGATTCTCGATGCGGCGGCGATGCTCGGTCAGACTGCCGGACCGCTCGCGATTTTCGCGCTTGGCGCTTTTATCTTCGAAAATTTCTCACTCACGGAATTCAAAAAATCTCTGCCTTTCTCGATTTTTCGCTTGCTCGCGCTCCCCGCTGCCACATTTTTGCTTTTGAATTTTTGGCTCAAACCGACCGGTAATTTGAACGAATTTTTACTTTTGCAGTCGGGCATCCCGGCGGCGATTTCGCTCTCAGTTTTCGCAGAACGCTACAATTTTCGAGTTGCGACGATTTCGAATTTCGTCGTCGGGACTTCGCTCGGCAGCTTCGTGATTATCGGAATCGCGTATTTCCTCGTCAATTGATAAAATCCCGCTCACGCAACTAGGCCCATAGTGTCAGTGGTTAGCACGCCGGTCTCCAAAACCGGAAGCGAGGGTTCAAATCCTTCTGGGCCTGCCAAATTCCCCAAAAATTTCTAATGTCCCACAATCTGGTGCGTGATTTTTTTGTGTTTCAAAAATTCGTCGATTGAACGGAAACCCTCGGCGTACATTTTGTCCGTCGTCTGGTCGGTGTAAAAAGCGACGTGCGGTGTGATGATTACGTGTGGCAAGTGGAGCAGTTCGCGGTCTTCGCGCAGATTATCTTCGTGCTCGACGACATCGAGGGCGACGCGGCAGAATTTCCCTTTTTTAATGGCTTTCACCAGTGCGGGCGTGTCGATGAGTTTGCCGCGCGCGGTATTGATCAGCACGACGCCAGTCTTCATTTGGGCGATTGTTTTCGCATTGATGAAATGCTCGGTCGTAGGAAAGAGCGGTAGGTGCAGTGAAATAATATCAGCATTTTTCAGTAAAAAATTGAGCGAGGTGTAGCGAAAGTTTTTTAATTTTTTGAGTTCGGGATTTTTGAATTTGTCGAAGCCGAGGACTTTCATCAAAAAACCATCGCTCGCGATGCGGCACACTTGCGCGCCGATGCGCCCCGTTCCAATTACGCCAATAGTTCTATTTTTCAGCGCCATGCCGCGCAGACCTTCCCACGAAAAATTATCGTGCGCGGTGCGCTCCTCGCCCTCGAGGACATTGCGGCAGCTCGAAAGCAGCAACGCGAAAACATGTTCGGCGATAGCGTGCGAGCCGTAATCTGGCACGAAGGCCGCCGGAATTTTGCGCTCGGCGAGATATTTCAGATCGAGGTGATCGTAGCCCGCGGTGCGCGTGACGACCAATTTCAAATTGGGTAGTGCCTTTAAATTCGCCGCAGAAAAATCGGAATGCACCATGCCGCACAAAATTTCTGCGTCACCGCATTTCGCCAGAATTTTCTTGCCAAAAGGCTCAGTGAAAATTTTCGCTTGTGGATATTTCCGGCGAACCAATTTGGTGTCGATTTTCTCGACTTCAAAGAAATAAATTTTGGGCTGCAATTTTAGAAATTAATTAGCGGTGACGATTTTGCTCGTCTGGGAAACATTGCCGAATGGATCATAAATGCGCAAGATGACTTCGTATTTTCCGGCTTTCTCGAAAACGTGTGTGGGTTTGACGTCTGTGCCTGTCGTGCCATCGCCGAAATCCCACGCGATTTTATTGAAGTTGCCGCTCGAGGCGCTGGCGTCGAAAGAAATTGCGAGTGGCGCCGGACCATTCACGCGCGACAGCGTGAAATCTGCGGCGAGCGAAGCGTTCGAAGCGACCACTTTCAAAGTGTCGGAATACTTCTTGCCATCGTCGGTGTGGAGCGTGAGCGTGACAGGATATTCGCCGACGATGCCGAAGATGTGCGAAGTCTGGGCGCGGTCGTAAATGAAAGTCTCGCTTTTGCTATTCTCCGAGTCAAAGTTCCATTCATAAGAAATAATTTTCTTACCAGTCGGGACGCGCGAGCCGGACGCGTCAAAATTAATCGTCAGCGGCGCAGGACCAGAGAGTCGGTCGGCGCCGAAATTAACAATGGCTTTTTCCTCTGCGACATCGACCAGGACAGTCGCGCGCGACTCATTGTTGTCAGCGTCGGTGACGCGCAGCGTTGTTTCGTATTTTTTCGAATTCAAAAACTCGTGCTCGACCGTGCTGCCCTCTTCGTCCCAGAGTCCGTCGCCATCGAAATCCCATTCGTATTTCACGATGTTGTCGTCCGGGTCGGTCGATTTCGTCCCGTCAAATTCGACTGTGAGTGGAGCTGGTCCGCTGACTGTTTTACTCGTACCGGTCGCTGCCGGGGTCGTGGTGATGACAGCTTTCGGACTAAAGCTCTTGTCATTTACCGTGATTTCATTGGTCACTGTGCTGGTTTGTCCATTCGCGAAAGTCACGACCAGCGAGACGGGATAATTTCCGGCTTTTTCGAAAGTGTATTTCGCACGTTGTCCCCACAGAGTCGCGAGTCCGTCGCCAATCTGCCACTCGTATTTTTCAATCTTGGAATTTTGCAAAGTATTTTTCTCATAGTTCGCGAAAAGGCTAACGGCTAGTGGTGCGTAACCGCTCTGCGGAGTCGCCTCGATCCAGATACTGGCGTCGACTTGATCTACCGGTTCGCGCACGGTAATCGTCTTTTTGAATGTTTTGGTTTCGTGCGTGCCACTATCATTCAAATCTTCCGATGTGACAGTGAGACTGACGACATGTTCACCGATTTTGTCGAAAGTCCACTCGGCTGTGCCGTAGGTCGAACCTTCGCGATCCGGGCGACCGTCGCCATTCAGATCCCAGCTGAAGTTGGTAATTTTCGCACCGTCGGGATCTTTGATCGTGTTGGAACCGAGCTTGACTGTCAGAGGTACGATGCCCGACTCTTTATCAGCTGTGATTTCCCCGTAAATTTCTTGCTTGGCGATGGAAACCTCTTGCTGATATTCGCGCGTCTCGATGGGTCCGCCTGCTTTGGGCTGTAATTTGATTACCAGTTTGACTTCATAAACTCCATTATTTTTGCCGCGATCCTGGAAATAAATTTTATTTTTGATTCCAGTCGCATCGACTCCCCCATCACTTTCCTTGTCCCATTCGTAGCTCACGATGTCGTAAGTTTTTGCAAACTTGGAAGTGATTCTTTCGGCGGAAAATTCAATCTGAATCGGTGAAGTTAGATTGAGCGTATCAGCCGGATTCGTCACGATTTCGACTGGCAGATCCGGCTCTTTGATTTCGAATTGACTGAAATAACCGTAGACCAGTGACCAGAGCACTACGACGACGATGAAAATCCCCAGGCTCAAGAGTGAGCGTTTGGTGGCGCGTGATTTGCCCACTTTGTCATCCGGTCCTGCGAGAAATCTGCGTGAGACCCCGAAAATTAAGACGATCAAACTGATCAGCGCAATCGCGCCAAACAGGAAATTCACCATACCAATCGACCAGTTTTTGAGGCTGGATGGATTGAGTCCGAGACTCGTAATCGTATTTTCGTCGGCACTCAGACCGAAGGCCATCGCGAGTAGCAGAATCAAGAAAACCGATAAAAAGATAAAGAGACAACCTAGCGTCATCTTTTGGGCGTTCATCGGTTTATTGGCTGGAGCTTTCGGCGCAGCTTCTCCGCTCGAGCCGAAATTATCCTCACGGTGCAGCGGGGCGATTTCATCGAAGTCGGCAAGATTTTGGTTTTCCATTTTTGAAGATTAAGAGTCTTTACCTGTTGGTCCTGTGGTAATGAGAGTATTGACCAGGGCGTAAGCTATCATGATTACGATAATTCCGACGACTACCCAGACAATAATGTTTTTGGCTTTTTTAGCTTGTTCATCATTGCCCATCGAGGTGACATAAAGAAAGCCAGCATAAATCACGAAGATCATCGCGATAAGTGCGAGGAAGCTGAGGAAAAAATTGGTCCACTTGAGGATGGCTCCGCGGAAAGTGGTTGTGCCATTTATGCCAGTAATGACGATACCGGCGTAGGCATCCGGATCAGGAGCGACGAGACAATCACTGCCGCCGCAGCCAGGCTGTTTCGCGACTCCGCCGCCTGTGCTGAAATTAAATCCGCCGGTCGAGATGTCGATGCCGACTCCGCCCAGGACGCCGTCGAGCATTCCACCGAGATTCAAATCAAATTTGGCCATGAGGTTTTGACCTGCCATCCTGCCAAAGATTGCCGTGCCGACGATGAATATGCCGAGCACGATGCCGATGATGAATTTTCGATCGAGAAGTATTTTTTTGAATTTCATTTTAATTTTTAATTGCTGTAGCCGACATCGATTCCGCCGATGCTGACATCGACATTTGTACCACCGCCCCCGCCGCTACCGCCGTCATTGCTGAGGAGCAGTGTGCTGACGATAGCGTAGGCCGAGAAAATAACGATGATACCAATCACAACCCAGATAATAATATTTTTGGCTTTTTTGGTTTGATCTTCGTTGCCAGCGGCAGTGAGATAGAGGAAGCCAGCGTAGACGAGTGCGGCAATCGCGATCACGCCGACGAAAGGCAAAGTGAAATTCGTCCAGCCGGTGATCGAGCCGATGGCGCTGTCATAAGTATTGCCCTTGTAATTCGAGGCAAACGCAGTCAGTCCTTTGGCTGAGCCGACGCCGTCGAAGACTGTGCCGGAAGAACTGGCTGAACTCGCAGCGTCGGTCGAGATTCCGAGCGCACCGGCAATCGCTTTGACTCCGGCGCCAAGCGCACCAGTCGCTCCGCCGATGAATCCGCCCACAACCTCGAGTGGTGCGGAAATGACTGACCCGAGGACACCGCCCGTGAATTTAGCTCCGCTCACAGCTCCATTTTTCGCGGTGGTGGCTCCGCTCGAGATAGTGTCCCAAAGTCCAGCTTTCAAATAGCGGGCTTCGATGTCATTCATGACTGCGCTGAGTTTCGGACTGAAGTCTGCTTGTTCGTCTGCGGCTTTCAGTTCTTCGATTTGTTTTTGCAATGGTTCGATTTGCGCTTGCGCCTGGATAGTTCGTTTGGAGGTTTCATCCTGCAGATTCAAAATGAACTTTTGATAAGTCTCTTTTTGGAGCACCCAGGTGATGACTTGGCTCTGGCATTTATTGGCGTCTTTATTCGCTTTCATGCAGTTTTCCAGCGCAGCCGTCTCAGTCTGGAAATCTGCGCGCTGGCTGGTTTCTTCCGCCTCGATTGCTTTCAGTTCTTCCTGCGAAAAAACATTGTCAGCGATATTTTGGATTTGAGCTTGGAGTGCGGCAATCTGTTCGGCGTTTGATGCTGCCGTATTTTTGCGACTGATGAGTGCGCGGATTGCGGCGACGCCTTTCGTGACGACGTCTTGTTGGTTTTGCGGCAAGCCTGGAATTTTCGCCTCAATTTTCTGCAGATTGGACTCGATTTCATCCAGGCTGACTTTTCCCTCGGTGACGTCACTGATCGCTTTTGCGAGATCGCGAATGACTGTGGTGTCATCGCCCAGACCGACAATTTTGCGGATATTCGCGATACTGGTCGTGACGATTTCGCGATCAGAGAGCGAGAGATAAGGAGTGCGTTCCTCCATCTTATTGAGCTGCTCGAGGATGACCATCGCTTCCGGTTCGGTTTTCAGGTTTGTGCGAATGGTGGCGACATATCCCATGATATCTTTCGCGAATCTGCCGTCATCATCGACGACAGCCTCTTCGATTTTTTGCAGCTCAGTTTCGATTGCACCGAGCTGATTTACGAGGAGTGACGGTTCGATTTCTTTTTGAATTGTTTCGACTTCGACTGCGATTGAAGCTTTCGGAAACAGCGATTGATTTTCGCGTTCGCGTAGGATGATTTCTCCACTCAGACGTTGTAAATCATTCCGTAAATTCTTGAGCGCTGTGAGTCGGGAGTCGAGATTTTCAGGGCAATTTGCGCTTTCCAAGTACTGATCGTAGGCACCGCCATCTTCTTTGCCGATTGCTTTGAAATAAGTCTCGCGTGCGGATTTGACCTTATCGACTTCGACTTGAATTTTCGAAAGTGTACTGATCGTAGCTGGCGAATTGGCAGCAAGCGCGTGGTTATTGCCAAAAATTAAAGCCGCCAGGATGGTGCATCCGATGACAGATAGTAGTTTTTTATTAGTACGAAATTTATTTTTGGATGGCATGTTTTTAGAAAGTATTGCGAATTGAGCTCCAAATCCCAAAGATTATTTCAGCTTGCGCCCGCTTCACCGCGGAAGCTGCGGCGGCGGCTGCGTCAGCGATGGCTTTTTCGGCGGCCGCTTTTTCGGCGGCAGCGTGCATCGCGGCGGCATCCAGTTCGGCTTGCAGGCTCGCTTGCAGCTGGGCCTTGCGAGCATTCAAGTCCTTGAGGGCAAGTTCGTAAAGTAATTTTTGGGTCGTGGAGGTGGCGATTTTCGTCACCAAAACATTCTTTTTATTGTGTATTTCTTGATTACACCAACCGAGTCCTTCATTTTCTTTTATATTTTTTGCATCAGTGTGACCAATCTCCAGCGCGACGATGTCGTTCTCGAGCACTTTGAGTGTGTCGTGGATATCGATTTGCAGTTTGCCGAGCTCGACGATGGCGGCGATGATTTTCTCCTGCGAATCCTTCTCGTTTTGCAGATATTTCTGGCAGACACTTTCGTCGTTCGCTTTGACGCAATTGGTGTGGTCTTCTTTGTTCTTCGCGACGCGATCACGATTTTTGAAAATGTCTTGCATGAGTTTTTTCACATAAATCACAGCCGACTCATGCGTGCCTTTTGCCGTGACGAGTGAATATTGATTTTCGACACTCGCGCGCATACCGAAAAGTAGCGTGACCTTTTGAAATTCTTTTTGGCACATACGAGCACTATTCAGCTCGGCTTCGGCTGCTTGGCAGTTAGATTCATTTGTACAAAAAAATACTTTATCCTCTTTTTTGCTGAAGTCCGCTGTGAATTCTTCCAGCGAGCGTTCGTAAGTTGTTTTGAGCGTCGTGAGGTCTTTTTCGAGCTGCCAAATTTGATTCTCATTGGCATAGACTTGATCCTGTGCTGCGCAAGTCCCCTCTCCGCAAAAATTCAGATTTTCAATCAGCTCAGGAAATTCACGCGAGAGATCGGACATCTGCGCGGTTAGCTTGTCGAAATTCGCGTTGATTTCCGTCGCAGCGCAAATTGGATTTGCCACATCTGCAGTGCTGTCGAGAATATCGTCACGTAATTTTGCTCCAGTCACAAAAACTCCGCTCGCGAGTAGTCCGAATACGAGTAAACCCGCGGTCGTGCGTGTGAGTTTGCGGCGAAATTGCCGAAACGTGCGGGCGTTGCGCGGGTTTTTGTTGGCAATCCGGCGGACAGTGAATCGTACCGCCGGACGCGAACGTCGAAGTTTGTTGTTTGTTTTCGGGGGCATTTTGGCTAAAGAATTAACCATGCACCTCCCGTTTTAAATTAAAACGAGAAGATGCGAGCAAGCACGCTGCCTGCGCGGTGCGCACGGAACTGGCGCGGATTGGCGTTGCGGATTGCACGAACCGAGAAGTGAGCGCGTTTTGTGACGGTGCGAACAGTTTTTGTTTTGAGCATGTTATGGGGGTTAATTTTTTTGATTTAAATTTTTTGTTCCCCGCTTGCGTGAGGACAAGTTTTTAAATCTGGTCATTCTAGCATTTCTACTCTTTCTAATCAAACAAAGTTGCTTGACTGAATATCAAATTGATACTCCGACACTTGTTCCGGATCCGCCTTCGGAATCCACATTTGTGATTGTGTGTACGATTGCGTAAGCCGAGACAGACAGCACTACACCGATTACGGCACTTACTATAATTTTCTTAGCCTTGCCGGCGAGGTCGTCATTACCAAAATTCGCGATCCACATAATTCCGGCGACGACGATGGAAATTACCGAGAAGATACCGACAAAACTGGCGATGAAATTGGTCACGCCCGAGAGCATATTCACGCCATTCAAAGCCGCGACGCTACTTTGTCCGGTCTTCGGATCGACGATGAAGAAAAATTGCGTGACGACCATATTCGAGAGCATGACGATGACGAGACCGGCGATACTCCAAAGCAAAGTTGTCTTGTGTTTTTTAATAATCTCCTCATTGCCCATCGAGGCGATGATAGCCGTACCCGAGTAGACCATGAAGAAGACCGCGACCGCGCCCACGAAGGTTTCGAAAAAGCGCACGATGCCGATAATCTGATTCGTCCCGACTAGTCCGAGTCGTGCCGCCGTACGGCAGGCACTGATTCGCGCTGTCAGCTCGACAGTCGTGATGCCGTAATTTCTCGCGAGTCCAGTCGAGCCGCCCATGGTGGAGACCGTCTCTGCCACGTTTTCGATTTTTGCCAGACCGCTCATGATGCCACTAAACGACGAGAAGCTGTCCTTCAGACTGCCGAGCGAAGAAATACTGTCGACCACGCCGCCGAGCGACGAGTTGTTATTGAGAGTGTCTTTTTTCACATAATTCATGAATTCTACGCAAATCGGGTCTGCGGCGCCGGAGGTACTATCCGGATAAATGAAAGTAAAGATCATCGTGTCGAGCAGCAAAACAGTGACGAAGGCTGTCAGGATATGCATTAGGTATTTTTTCTCCTTTTCGATTTTTTCTTCGCTGCCGCCGGCTGTCACCATCTGCACGCCCGCGAAAACAATAAACAAAATCGCCGCCGAACCGATGAGTGTTTTGAGGTAGCTGAAAATAATGCGCGCGTTCGCTCTGAAATACAGGGCGATATTGTCGAAGATTGCTGGTGTCGCGGTGGCATTGCCGGCTGCGTCCACCGTGACCAAGCTCTGGTGGGGATCATAGCCGCCGCCCTCGAAGAAGGTGACAATGACTGAGTCGATTGCAAAAATCAAAACAAGCGCGACGATGCTCCAGATTAAATTTTGTTTACCTTTTTTGATGCTCTCCTCGCTTTGCGCTAGGACGATTTGGGTTGCGGAGATAACCATGAACAGTACGGCTCCACTACCCGCGATGTATTTGAAATAATCTTTGACGTTGTAAAGAACGGCATTGATTGTCGCACCCATCCCGGTATCTGCGAATTCACCGCCTTGATTCGTCAGGCTTGGGTTACTCGCGTCACCGCTAAATCCAGTAATGTCCTCGAATCCGGGACCGAGCACTGAGGCATCGGCTGCGAGTAGCTGTGAATTGAAATTTGTGCTGACGAAATTGCTTTCGAAAAAAAATAAACTCGCAACGCCGGCGACAGCCAGAAAAACCACGACCGCCAAGCGCCAAATTTTTTGGCACGAAGCGCGGTAAAGGCGCGGCAAACGCGGATTGCGATTCGCGATGCGGCGAATCGTAAAGAGCGACTGCTTTTTTTTGGTGGTCATTTTTAAATTGAAACTGAAATACTAGTTGATTGTTCGCCGCTAGTGAGAACAGTGTTGACGAGCGCGTAGGCTGAGATAGTGACGACGAGACCGAGACAGGCAGCCAGCAAAATCTTTTTGCCTTTTTCGGCCTGCTCCGGATTCGTGAAGGCTGTCGAGATGTAGAGCGCGCCGACGATGAGCGCGAGCACAGCGAGCGCAGAGCTGAAAGTCAAAATGAAATTGGTGAATCCGCCGAGCTGCTGCGAAAAACTGCCGATGGCAGTCATGGAATTAAAAATAATTTTGCCGCCACGATCTGGCATGAAGATATTCACGAAAGTCTCAGCGATCAAAACCGTCGAGAGACCCATGAAAATCCAAGTAATCATTTTGCGCTGGCGCGTGATGATTTCTTCGTTGCCGCCAGCGGCGACCATTTTGAATCCAGACAGGAAAAGCATGAGCACGGCAGTTGCCCCGATGAAGGTTTGGAAATACTTCACATAATTCAAGACCACGATGCGTGCCTGCGATTGTCCGGATTGCAAAATCGCCTGCAATTGATTGACTGCCAGTGTTCCACCGCTGATCTGCGTTTCGACGGTATCAGTCGGCGCAAAAACTTTGTCGACCAAAACTGCGCTGGCACCGACGATGAACAGCGCGATGGCTCCCCACGCAATTGTCTTGCGCGCATTTTTGACAGTCTCTTCGCTGCCGACACCACCTACCATTTGAAAAACAGCTACGCCCATCGTGATGAGCGCGACTCCGCCGAGAATATACTCGATGAGGTGTGCGGCGGAACGTAGAGTGAAGCCGACGATTTTGGCGGACAAGAACACGGTATCGGGATTGGTGAGCAGGTCGATTTTGTCGCTGCGCAAAAGTATAAATGCGTCTGAAAGCGGCTTGGCGATTGCCAAAATCATGAAGCCGACAAAAGCCCACAGCATACGCTCACTGAATTTTTTCGAGGCATCCTGTTTGTCGCCGGCAGTCAAAAAATTAATGACGTATAAGCTGAGAAAGATTCCGAAGACGCCAGCCATGACGTAATCCATAATACTTAAAATCCTTTTAATTAGGCTGTCTTTAAAAAGGTTGTTGATCAGCGCCTGGTTGCTTGTCCACGCATTAGTGTTCAGAGTAAGCATGCTGCTCGGTGCGTCCGTGGGATCAAGCATGAGTGAGGCATTGGCCGCGAGTAGTTCCCCGCTGACTGTTTTGTCATTCAGTAAAAAAGCTTTCAGTTGCGCACTGCCTTCACTGAGATTCGCGAAAACAAAACCGCCAATGACAAAGACCAGTGTGAGCGCGAAAAGTGTTTCTTGGAAATGGTGCAGATTTCGCGAGAAGAATCGGTGAATTTTGCTTTTTATTTTGCCCAATTTTTAGTTTTTAAATCTTCTCATTATAGCAAAAAACTACCATTTTTTCAATGTCTCGTAACGCGGAATTTTTTTATCTGTCTCATTTTTAACCACGGTCATTAGGTTCGGAGGGTCATTGGTCACTGGGTTCGGAGAGTCGTTAAGTCGTGATTTATTGTTTTGGACTTTATCTTTTCCGCCCCTCCTCTTTGTTATTCCCGTATCCAATCAATGTTGTGAATAAACTTTGGCGAAAAATCCAAACGCTGGAAATTTCAGGACTTGCGGTAGAAACGCCCCGATGGGCGTTTCTAATGGAAATTGTTTCGTGAATTTCCAGTTTGAAAATTCTAAAATTTTCGCAGCTCAAAATTGAATTAGTTTTGGGCTTCGAGCGTTTAGGTATTTCGCGCTGCTGCGAAACTAAATTTTGCGTCCACCGCGACGTTTGCGGTTCGCCTCGACGCCTTTCTTCTTCGCCGGATTCAATTTGTAAAGCGCGCGACCGACACGTTCGAACCATGGTGTTTTCTGTAGGTTCAGCGAAATCGTGCCTTTCTTGACTTGGCGCTGTTTCAAAACTCCGCGGATGATTTCTTCTTTTGAGAGCGGCGATTTCTTCGCGAGGATGTCTTCGATGATATCGGCAACTGTCCCCTCGGAATAACCCCACTCACGGAGCGCGTAGAGTCCGCGACCGATTAAGACGAAATTGTCATCGCGAATCAACTCATTGTGAACCGCTTGGACAGTCACGACTTTTTTGTCGAAACCGTGCTCGGCGATTTTGTTCGCGATTTCCACGAAGTGAATCGGCTTTTCCAGCTCACGCATCACGATGAGCGCTTTGTCTCTGAGGCTGCGTGGATTGATGTGACGCCAGCTCATGAGTCCCCAGCCTTCCGCTGTTTTCTTGAGGCGTGGCTCGAGTGCGAGTGTCGCGGCGATGGCTTCGGCTTTGAAATTTTTACCGGAATTGGCGAGTGCAGCGCGCACCATATTCACGAGGCGCTCTTCATCGACGAGGTCTTTTTGTTTGCCGAGGACATTCACAGCTTTGTCCGCGATGGCAGTGATATCATTGATAGCGATTCTTTTGGCGCGCCAAAATGGCTTGAGGCTGCTCGTGCGCTCTTGCGCGACTTCTTCGTCGACAGCGAGCGAGAGGCGGATGATGTTCCCGTCGATTTGATTGACAGAATGAATCGTATTTAGAACCTCCGAAACCAATTTTTCTTCGAGGCAGATGCCACCATTTTTTTCGAGAATTTGTTTGGCGATTTCATTGATCTGTTGGAACTTCGTATTCGTGATCGTCCGGCGCAATTTCTGCAGCGCGATGGATTCGATCTGGCGGATGCGCTCGCGCGTGACGTCAAAATGCTGACCGATTTTTTCGAGCGTCTGGCGCTCGCTGCCGATCAAGGCAAAACGCCGCTTCACAACCTCTTGTTCTTTTTTCGAGAGCACCATGAAAAATTCATCGAGAACTTCTGTGAGGTCGAGTGAAGGGCTGGCAGCATTCATTTTTGGAAAGTTAAATTTTTTAACGGGAGAGATATTAAGCCGGGTTGCACTAATCGTCAAACCACTTCCCGAAGCTAAATCCTGATTATTTTCACAAAAGAATTATATTTTGTCAAATACCCTCTGAAACATTTTTTTGCTCGTCTCAAGGTTTGTTAAAATTCCTGCGATGACCAAAATTCGCACCGCCATTCTGCCTGTCGCTGGCTTCGGTACGCGCTTCCTCCCCGCTTCCAAAGCTGTCCCGAAAGAGCTTTTGCCAATCGTCGATCGCCCGCTGCTGCAGATCATCGTCGAGGAAATCGTTGCTGCCGGTATTGAAAAAATCGTCTTAGTGGTGAGTGAAGGTAAAGAAGCCATCAGGAATCATTTCTCGTCCTCGCCGGCACTCGAAGAAAAATTAGCGAAAAAAGGCGATGCCAAACTCCTGGCGGAAATTCAAAAAATTTCTCAGCTCGCAGAATTCTCGTTTGTCACGCAGCACGAAATGCTCGGTGACGGGCACGCGATTTTGCAGGCGCGCGAGCAAATTTCCGACGAAAATTTCCTCGTGATTTTTGGTGACGATCTCATTTTCGGCGAGCCGACGAAGCAACTCATCACGGCTTTCGAATCGAAAAATTCTGCGATTGTCGGACTCCAAAAAGTGCCGCTCAGCGACGTCCACAAATTCGGCATCGTCGCGCTCGACCAGCATTCCGCGATTCAAAAATTCGTCGAAAAACCCGCGCCGCTTGACGCGCCGAGCGAGCTGGCAATCGTCGGGAAATACGTCGTGCCGCACAAAATTTTCGACATCCTCGCGCAAAATCCGGGCGCGAGCGGCGAGATCCGACTGATTGACGCGCTCACAATTTTGCAAAAAACCGAGCCAATTTTCGGTGAGATTTTGGCGGGGCAGCGTTTCGACTGCGGGCAAAAAGAAGGCTGGTTGGCGGCGAATATTTTTGCCCTGCGTCAGGATGCCGAAATTGCGAAAATCCTCGAGGAGAACTAAAATCCCGCGAGTTTATGGATGACGACAAAATTGACGAACTTCTCGACCGAGCCGACGAGCTCAAATTCAACGAGCAGTATGAGGACGCGATCAAAATTTGCGAGGAGATTCTCGCCGACGCGCCCGACTGCGTCGAAGCTTACGAAGAAATCGGTGACAATTTCATTTCGCTGAATCGACTCGAAAAAGCTGAGAAGGCTTTGCGCAAAGCGATTGAGCTTGATCCGAAATCCGCGAATGCGTGCTATCTGCTCGGCTTTCTTTTTTCCTGCCGACGTGACTGGGAGGAGTCGCTGCGTTTTCTCGAGCGGGCGGACGAATTCAAACCGAATCATCCTGAGATTCTCCGCTGCCTCGGCTGGGGACTCGCGATGGCGGGCAGTCCTGACAAGGGCATCATTTTGCTCGAACGCGCGCGCGCTCTCTCGCCCGACGACACCTATATTTTGACTGACCTCGGTGTCTGTTATTTGAATGCCAAAAATATCGACAAGGCCCTGCCGATTTTCCGCCGCGTTTTGGAAATCGATCCTGACAATGTGAAGGCACGCGACTGTCTCGTCATCGTCGAAGAGTACGCGGACAAAGCGAAAAATTTTAAACGCAAAACTTAAATTAATTTTCAAGTTTCGGATTTTCGAAATAATTTTCAATTTTTGAAAATTAGAATTTGTTTGAAAGTTTGTGAATTAGTAAGTTGAAAATTTTTGATGAAAATTATCAAAATCACTTCCGTAAATTTTGAACAAGCGATTGTCGAAGCCATCAAAATTTTCGATCGTGGCGGAATCGTCGCGCATCCGACGGACACGGTCTGGGGTTTGGCGGCTGATTCGGAGAATCCCAAGGCACTTGCCAAAATTCATTTTCTAAAAAAATCCAATCCGGCGAAGCCGCTACTCCTGAATTTGCCGTCGAAAGCTTATTTGAATCGCCTCGGGGCGAAGCTGTGCCAGGCGCATTTGCTGACGAAAAAATTCTGGCCGGGCAATCTGAGCCTGCTCGTGTGTTCCAAAAAAAATCCAGCTGAGAAAATCGGCGTGCGACTCCCCGACCACGCGATTTCGCGTGCGCTCGCGCGCAAATTCGGTGCGCCACTTGTCACGACTTCGGCGAATCTTACCGGCAAAAAAGTCGCGCGTGATGCGGCGGCAGTGGCGCGAATTTTTCCTACGATTGATCTGATTCTCGACGACGGTTCACTTTCTAGAAATCTCGCCTCGACACTGGTCGACGTTTCGGCAGGAGAAATTCAGCTCGTGCGCGCTGGTGCGCTCGACTTCAAAAAAATTTTACAAACGCAATCGCGCCAGTCGTAAATCCCGCCACCAAAATTCCCGAGATCAGGACTCCGAGCGAAATCAGGAAAATCGCCCATTTTTTCTCGACGCCGAAAAGCCACGCGAGCAGTACGCCTGTCCATGCGCCCGAGCCGGGCAGTGGGATGGCGACGAAGGTGGCGAGAAAAACCTTCTCGAAGCGGACGAAATTTTTGGAATGTTTCGCACGCGTTTTGGCGAAGATTTTTTGCAAAATGCGATCTGCCCACGGCCAGTATTTTTCAGCGAACCAATTGACGAACGGAAGCAAATAAATCAGCAAAACCGAAACGAAGATATTTCCCGCGACTGAGAAGAAAAGCGCTTCAGCAAGTGAAAGCTGCCCGATCGTGAGCGCCCACGGTAGCGCGCCGCGCAGCTCGAAAATCGGCGTCATGGCAAAGAGAAACGTCGTGATTTGGGGTGGCAGCATTGCCGGATTTTAGCAGAGAAAATTAATGTAAATTCGTGAACTGCGATTTGACAAAAGGATTTTTAAAGGTAAAATACGCGACATGAATTTTCCGTCGCAATTGTCGGACAGAGGTGATGATTTGCTAGATGTTGTCTTAGGAGAGGTTGGGTTGCCTGAGGAGAAGCAGACAATAGCAACGAATCCGTCGTATTTGCCAGTCAAATTAACTGACTCACCGTTATCGTTATCACCGAAGAAGTTTTATGATGTAACCAAAAAAGCCGTTGAAGACAGTATCATTAATGAATTTCGTCAGAGACCTATCTTGGCTGCGATGATCGTTAATCAGAATTCCAAATTTTTAGATGGGGATGCTGATTTTCGCGAGCGTGTGCTTGATGCAGTGAAAGAAACCCTTGGGGTAAAAATCCCAAGCGGTCCGATTCCAATTTGCATGCACTGTAGGCAAATTCGGGATTCAGCTGATAGCGATGATAAAGATCAGCAAAACTGGAAACCAATAATAGGAAATTCAATCTTAAATTATTTTGAGATTCGATTTTCGCATGGACTTTGCCCTTGTTGTTATGAAAAACATTATTCAGAATTTTTACCGACCGTTGTTCCAGGAACAACCCCAGGGTCAGAGAATAAGGATTAATTTGAGTGTTAAAATTTCGGCGTGAATTTTCACGCGCCTGTCCTCCCCACCGAAACACTCGAATTGCTTGCACCGCACGGTGGCGAGCTTTTTGTCGATGGCACGCTCGGACTTGGCGGGCACGCGAAATTAATTCTCCAAAAAATTTCACCCAAAGGTAAGCTGATTGGTTTGGACGCGGACGAGCGCAATTTGCAGTTGGCACGCGAGAATTTGGCGGATTTTCCGAATGTCGAGCTGATCCATTCCAATTTTCGCGAGCTCAATAAAATCGCCGCGCTGAATTCGCTCGATGGAATTTTGCTCGATCTCGGTGTTTCGTCGCCGCATTTCGACGATCCGGCGCGCGGTTTTTCTTTCAAAAAAAATGGACCGCTCGATTTGCGCTTCGATCAGAGTCAGCCGCTCACGGCGGCGGTTATTTTGAACAGCTTTCCAGAAGCTCAGATTGCTGACATTTTGCGGAATTTTGGCGAGATTGGAATTTCCCGGAAAATCGCGCACCAGATCTGCGTGGCGCGTCGACAGCAAAAATTTCAAACGACTGCCGACTTGGTCGCGCTGGTCGAAGTGAAAAGCTTGTTGCCGCAAATTTTTCAGGCTTTGCGCATCGCGGTCAATGACGAATTGGGTGCGCTAGAAAACACTTTAAATTCTGCGCCAAAACTTCTAAAATCAGGCGGGCGAATTGCGGTGATTTCATTTCATTCGCTGGAAGATCGGCTTGTCAAAAATTTCTTCCGGGAACAAAAAAAGGCTGGCATACTCGAAATTCTGACGAAAAAGCCAATCGTGCCTTCCCTAGCTGAAGTTCAGGAAAATCCGCGTTCGCGTTCCGCTAAGCTACGCGTTGCACTTAAAATCTAAATGAACCTAATTCTCTCAAATTCGCGCGAAGCTCGTCCCGGCATCCGGCGACGCACGCTGTCGAACCGCGTCGAAGTTGGCACGTTCTCACTGATGGTCGTCTCGGTGCTGCTCGCGCTGGCAGTTTCGCTGATTTACCTCGCGCATGCGAATCGTACGGCGACGCGCGGCTACATTCTCAAAAAACTGGAGATTGAGAAGAATGACTTGCGCACGC
Source organism: bacterium (assembly GCA_021779375.1). Taxonomy (GTDB): domain Bacteria; phylum Patescibacteriota; class Gracilibacteria; order JAHISY01; family JAHISY01; genus JAHISY01. The sequence continues at coordinate 29,186 of JAJYAT010000006.1, forward strand.
AGTCGGAGATTTGGGAACAAAAAGTCAGCGAGGCGAAATCACTGAGCGCGATCGAGGCATCCGGAGTTTTATCGAAAATGGTCGACGTCGAAAAGCCGATTTATCTCCAAGCCAAAGCGGTCGCGGCTGATTGAAAAAAATCTAATTTTATGCTATAATTTAAAACAAAAAAACTGAATGACTGCTTCCACATTTTTTAATTTCGTGATTTTTTACGGCGGACTCGCCGCTGCGGCATTCATCGCGCTTTGGTTTATTTCGCTTATTCTGACGCGCTGGATGAATTTTCGCCGCTCGCTGGAGCTGGTTTTTCTGCGAGTCTTGATTCCCAAAAAAGATTCGAAAGACGATCAGGGTCATGATTCCGAGCACGAGCAATTTGGCAGTAGCAAGGAATTCCGCAAAATTACCGGAATCATGGTGCATTTTCTCGAAAACATGCAGACACTTTTTTCGCGGAAATTGCGCAATCGCTTCATCGGTCAAAACTTTTTTTCGCTCGAATACGCGATGCTTGACGGCGAGCTCAATTTTTTCGTCGTCGTGCCGCACTCGGTGCGCGAGTTGATTGAAAAGCAAATCACTGGTTTTTACAAAGATGCGGTGATTGACCAAGTCCCCGATTACAATATTTTCAAGCAGGGCAACAAAAGTGCCGGAACCTATTTGATTCTCAATAAGTCTTACGCCGAGCCGCTGCTCACTTTCCAGAAGCTCGAAAGCGAGACGATCAATCCAATCATTAATGCCTTTTCGAAAATTACACTTGAAGAAGGTGCGGCCTTCCAGCTCATGCTGCGCCCGGTGCGGGCGGGCTGGCGTCAAAAATGTCGCAAGCTGGCAGATGAGCTTTTCACGCGTAAAAAACGAGGCTTCAATATTCCATTCATCGGCGGGCTCTTTAATTTCATCGCTGTCATCGTGCGCGGTCCGGATCATCTCATGGGCGGCAAAGACGATGGGATCAAAGCGCAGGTGACACAAAACGTCCAAGACATGGTCAAACTCATCGCCGACAAATCCGAGCATGTCGGTTTCGATGCAATCATTCGCATCGTCGCGAGTGCACCGAGTCTGCCGCGCGTGAAGTCGATTCTGCGCTCGATTCGCGCCAGCTGTGAGCAATTCAACGCGCCGTCCCACAATTCGCTTTATTACACCGAGTACCACTCGAATCGAAAAATCATCGAATCATTTATCTTCCGCAATTTCAAACGTGGCGCAATCGCGTGGTGGAAGATTCTCAAGCGCGGTGAAACGGCGATGATTCTCGGTGCGGAAGAAATCGCGTCGATTTATCATTTTCCAGACATTCGCTACAATCCCAGCACAATCGTGAAGTGGCAGGATTTCAAAGTCGAGCCGGCACCGCAAAACATTCCGAAAGAAGGACTGCTGCTCGGTCATAACACTTACCGTGCCACGAAAAAAGATATTCGCATCCAGCGTGACGATCGCCGCCGCCATTTCTATGTGATTGGAAAATCCGGTACGGGTAAATCGACTTTGCTTGAGACGATGATTCGGCAGGATTTGCAAAATGGCGAAGGCGTTTGTGTCGTCGATCCGCACGGCGATCTCGTCGAAGCGGTGCTGCCCTACATTCCCCGCTCGCGTGCGGACGATGTGATTTATTTCAATCCGGGCGATCTCGAGCGACCGATGGGTCTCAATATTCTCGAAGGCAAAACGCCGGACGAGCGCGAATTCATGTCGCAGGAAGCACTCTCGATTTTTATCAAAATGTTCGGTGAGGAAGTCATGGGTCCGCGTCTGCAGCACTATTTCCGCAACGGCTGTCTCACGCTGATGGAGGACGAAGAAGAGGGCGCGACGCTGATTGACCTCACGCGGCTTTTCACCGACGACGCGTGGCAAAGATACAAAGTCAGCAAAGTGAAGAACCCAATCGTGCGTTCATTTTGGACGAAGGAAATGGCGGCTTCGGGCGCGCGCGAAAAGCAAGAAATCATTCCGTACTTCAATTCCAAATTCGGTCCTTTCATCACCAATGGCTTGATTCGCAATGTCATCGGACAGACGCGTTCGGCGTTCAATATTCGCGAGGCGATGGATCAGGGAAAAATCATTCTCTGTAATCTCTCGAAAGGTAAGACGGGCGAGCTGAATTCCCAGCTGCTCGGTTCCATCCTAGTCGCCAAAATCCAGCAAGCGGCGATGTCGCGCGTCGATACGCCGGAGAAGGAGCGCCGCGATTTTTATCTCTATGTCGATGAGTTCCAAAATTTCGTCACGGATTCATTCGCCTCGATTCTCTCCGAAGCGCGTAAATACCGCCTGAATTTGATCGTCGCGCATCAGTACATTTCGCAAATCACCAAGTCGCAGGGTGGCGGCAAAGGCAAACATGAGGACACTGAGATTCGCGATGCTGTCTTCGGTAACGTCGGCTCGATGCTCTGCTTCAAAATCGGCGCGGCGGATGCCGAGACGATGGCGAAAGAATTCGCACCGGTTTTTAGCCAGCAGGACTTGATCAATATCGCGAATTACAAAGCCTGCATCAAGCTCAACATCAATAACGCGACGAGCCGTGGCTTTACGCTCGAGACGATTTACGATCCGACTGGTCGTGATGACGAAGCAGCGGAGGCAATTCGCCAACTTTCCAGATTGAAATTCGGACGCGACCGCGAATTTGTCGAGACGGAGATCTTCAAGCGGATTACGACTTAGTCATGGAACCTGGAACATGAAGCTTGGAACCTGGAACATGAAGCAGATTAAATACCCAGTGTTTCCCTTAGTTTTCCAATTTCCATTTCGTGCCGTCGCTCGTGAAATGGATTGAGCCGATTTTCGAAGTTTCCAAGATTTCGGCATTCGGCAATTTCGCTAAAACTTCAGGACTCGGATGACCGAAAGTGTTGTCTGCGCTGGCTGAGACGATGGCGATTGCTGGATTCACAGCTGCGAGAAATTCCGCCGAGCTGGAATTTCGCGAGCCGTGGTGACCGAGCTTCAAAATCTGAGCGTGTAAGTCGGGCGTATTTTGGAGTAGTAATTTTTCCGAAGCGAGGTCGAGGTCGCCCGTCATGACTGCCGCTGTCTCGCCGAAAATTAACCGCGCCGCGATCGAGGTCGTGTTTGTGTCTTCGATATATTTTCCCGCCAAAATTTCTTCCGGCCACAAAATATCGAGTCGTACTCCCCCACCAAGCTCGAGATCGGTCGTCGCGTTGCCGAGAACAACCGGAATCTTTTGCCGTGTGATTTCGCGCAAAATCGCCGTGTACCAATCGGTCTCGTGCTGCACGCCAGTTAGCATAATTCGCTTGATTTTGTAGCGTTTCAGCAGCTCCACCATGCCGGCGATGTGGTCGGTGTCGGGATGCGTGAGGATCGCGAGATCGATTCCGCGTTCCCAAAAATTTAGCTCGGCGGCGAGTGGCGCGAGGATTGCACCAGCCGGTCCGGCGTCGATCAGAATTTTTTCATTCGTCGGTGTGCGAATCAGAATCGCGTCGCCCTGACCGACATCGAGGAAAGTCAGTTCGAGCGTGCCGCTTGAGGCATGCGCAAAAGCAAAAAGGAAAATGGCAGCGATAGCCACGGAAATTGCGCAGAAATTTCGGACAAAATTTTTCAGCACCCTTTTATTTTAGCTGTTCAATCTGATGTCTGCTTCGGCTTCTAGGAACTTCCTGAGATAATCGGCGGCACCTTTTGGGAGTTTGCCCGTACGAAGATATTTTTGGAGCGCACCTTCACCGCAATTATAAGCAATTAAAGCTTTTTTCTTGCTGCCGTATTTTTTAATCAAATACTTAAAGTGCTCTATTCCGCCACGAATATTCTGTCTCGCATCAAGTGGATTTTCGACGCCCAATTCTTCAGCCTTATCTGGCATTAGTTGCATCACGCCTTTTGCGCCTTTCCCGGATAAGGCATCTGGGTCAAATCCAGATTCTGTTTTCCCGAGAGCTAAAGCAAGGTCTTCGTCAAATCCCACCTTGTTGCTTTCTTCAACAACGATATCTCGGATTTCCCATTCGCTGAGCGGAGGCGGAACGACTTTAGTTTTAGGTCTGAATGGTTTTTTTCTTCCTGGTCTTAAAACGTGCGGGGTTTTTAAAATCTGTGGATGTTCGTTTTCAGCAAAAATAGCCTCTATTTTGTCTCGAATATATTGCGTTGGCGACGGTGGTTGCTCTAGCGCGGCTGGAGTCGCGTGAGTAGGAAGCGATTGTTTTAGTGTGGCTGGTGCGATGGATGTGAGTGCCAGAAGCACCGCTGCAACAGCAGGGCGTGCTGCAGCGCGCAACTTTTCGTACGTGCAGACACACGGCGCGCGGACACACGGGGAAACTGGCTCTCGCAATGAATGGGATGAGGGCATGATGCCGGGGATTATAAATACTAATACGCAGAAAGCAAATTTTTTAATTCAGCTTTTCAATTTCGGCAAAGTTCTCTAAAATCGCTCGGCTCTCGGGCGAGTAGCTCAGCTGGTTAGAGCGCAACACTGATAATGTTGAGGTCGGAGGTTCAAGTCCTCCCTCGCCCACCACTAATTTTCTCCTCATGAATAAATTCGACATCAATCCGGATCAAGCCGGGAATTTTGGTAATTACGGCGGACAAGTTTTGCCGCCGGCAATTGCCACGATCATGAATGAAATTGATGCGGAATATGAAAAAATCAAAGTCGATTCGGAATTCTTGGCAGAGATGGATTCGCTGCGTCGGGACTTTATCGGGCGACCGAGTCCGATTTATTTCTGCAAGAAGCTGAGCGCGAAGCTCGGCGGTGCGCGGATTTTCCTCAAACGTGAAGATCTCAATCACACCGGCGCGCACAAAATCAATCACTGCATCGGTGAAGCGTTGCTCGCGAAGAAGATGGGCAAGACGAAAATTATCGCCGAGACAGGCGCAGGTCAGCACGGTGTCGCGCTCGCGACGGCGGCGGCTTTGGTCGGACTGCCTTGCGAGATTTTCATGGGTGAAGTCGACATCGCGAAACAAGCGCCGAACGTCACGCGCATGAAAATTCTCGGTGCGAAAGTCGTGCCGGTCGGTCGTGGGCTGAAGACGCTGAAGGAAGCGGTCGATGCCGCGCTCGAATATTTTCTTTCCGATCCGCAAAACATTTTTTACGCGATTGGCTCGGTCGTCGGACCGCACCCTTTCCCGAAGATGGTGCGTGATTTCCAGCGCATCGTCGGCGATGAAGCGCGCGAACAATTCCAAAAAGCGCAGGGAAAATTACCGAATAAAGTGATTGCCTGCGTCGGTGGCGGCTCAAATGCGATTGGGATTTTCTCCGCTTTTCTCGAAGACGAGTCAGTTGAAATCATCGGTGTTGAGCCGGCTGGTCGCGGGCTCAAGGTCGGTGACCACGCTGCGACACTCACTTTCGGTTCGCCAGGAAATATTCATGGCATGCACACTTACCTGCTGCAGGACGCTGCGGGCGAGCCGAGTCCGGTTTATTCCATCGCGAGCGGACTCGACTATCCAGGCATCGGACCGCAGCATTCTTTCCTCAAGGATTCCGGACGCGTGAATTACGCGACGGCGACAGACGATGAAGTGCTCGCGGCTTTCCGTGAATTGTCGCAGGTCGAGGGAATCATCCCAGCACTGGAATCAGCCCACGCGCTCGCCTATGCTTTCAAAATTGCGCCGCAAAATGCCGGTCAAGATTTCCTCATCAATCTCTCCGGTCGCGGCGACAAAGACATTGATTTCGTAGTCGAGAAAGTCGGCGAAAAGTTTTTTGAGTAAAAAAGCGTTCAGTTTTTCGCTAAAATACTCGGGTGGACGCTGCGCTCAAAAAAATTATCGAGCAAGTGAAAAGTTTCGCACCGGCGGCAGATTTTGCGAAAATCGAGGCGGCGTATGATTTCGCGAAAAAAGCGCACGCTGGTCAGAAGCGTTTTTCGGGTGAACCGTATTTCGTGCACCCGGTCGCGGCGACACTCAATTTGCTGACGCTGCATCCTGACGACGACACGATTATTGCCTGTCTATTGCACGATGTGATTGAAGACACGGAGACCGATCTTGCTGCTATCGAGGAGAAATTCGGATCGACGGTCGCGAGTCTCTGTCTTGATATGGAGAAGCTTGGCACGGTGCGTTATCAGGGTCAGGAACGGCAGATTGAGAATCTACGCAAAATGTTCGTCGCGATGGCGCGGGACATTCGTGTCATTTTCATCAAGCTCGCCGATCGGCTGCACAATATGGAGACGATTGAGCATGTGCGTCCAGACAAGCAAAAACGCATCGCGAAAGAAACTCTGGAGGTCTACGCACCGATTGCCGCTCGACTCGGTCTATTCGAATTCAAGGCGCGACTGGAAGATCTCGCGTTCAAAACTTTGCATCCGGAGGAATTCGCCAAAATTCAAAAGTCACTCGCCGGTAGTGCCATTGGTCGCAAAAATTTCATCGAGACAACTAAAAAAAAGCTGCAAACGATTCTTGCGGAAGCGGGCATCACGGCGGAAGTGACCGGTCGGACGAAGCACCTTTACTCGATTTGGCGCAAGCTCGAACTCAAGCATTACGCTTCGATTGACGAGATTTACGATTTATTTGCGCTGCGTGTCATCGTCGATTCGACCGAAAAATGTTACGCCGCGCTCGGCACGATTCACAACCACTTCACGCCGCTCTCGAACCGCTTCAAGGATTTCATTGCCGTGCCGAAACCAAACGGTTACCAGTCGCTGCACACGACGGTCATCGGACTCAATCGTGATTCGCCGACCGAGATTCAGATTCGGACGCACGCGATGCATGAGCAGGCGGAGCGCGGTGCGGCGGCGCATTTCGTTTATTCCGAAAGGAAACAGTCAGTCACCGCCGAAGAGTCGAAATTAAAGTGGATTCGCGGCTTGGTCGAATTGCATGAATCGATGCAGGATAATTCGGAATTTATTTCCTCGCTGTCGAACGACATTTTCGAAGATCGAATTTTCGTGCTTACGCCGCGCGGCGATGTCTTCGATTTGCCAGCGGGCGCGACGCCGATTGATTTCGCTTATGTGGTGCATACCGAGATTGGTCACCACTGCATCGGCGCAAAAATTAACGGCAAGATTGCGAAGCTCGATGCCGAATTAAAAAATGGCGAAGTCGTCGAAATCATCACCAGGAAAGACGCGAAACCAAACCGCTTCTGGCTTTCTTTCGCCAAGACCACTTCCGCGAAATCCAAAATTCGCGCTTATTTCGCCTCACTCGGTCGCAATGAAAATGTCGCGCTCGGCAAGGATTTGATCAACAAAAAACTGGCGCGTCTCGGCAAGGCACAGCTCGACGCCGACTTTTCGATTCTCAAAAATTACAAGAAGCAGAATTTATCCAAGAGAGATCGTGAAGCTTTACTCGAGCGGATTGGTAATGGCAGTGTTTCGTCGTCGGCAGTCGTGAAGGATTTGCTCGAGCTGGACGAATTTGCCGTGAAGAAATCCCAGAAAAAGCCGGTGGCGTCATTGCAAGCTGAACACAAGAAGGACGAAATTTTGATCGAAGGTGTCAACGGGATTGCGACAAAATTGGCAAAGTGTTGCACGCCGAAGCCTGGTGACGAGATCGTGGCAGTGATGAGCCGCGCGGGTGCGACGATTCACCGTAGGGATTGCAAACAGATCGTGCGTACCGCCGACGAGCGCAAATTGCGCGCGCAGTTCGCGAGCGATGTGAAATCTCATCTCGTCAAAATCGAAGTCACTGCCAAAAATCGGGTTGGCATGCTGCACGACATCGCCGGAGCGATTGCAGAAATGCAGGTCAATATCGCCGATTTGAGTCTCAAAACCAGCGACAAACACGAAATCATTCACGAGCTCACAATCGAAGTCGAGGATCTCGAGCAGCTCGAAAAATTGCTCGGTCAGCTCGAGCGAATTAGCGGAATCACGCGCGCCGTTCGGATTTGAACAGCAGCCAAATTATGCCGCTGATGCCGATGAAAAAAAGCGGCAGCGAGTAGACCGCACCTTTCGGCAGACCAAAAATAAATCCGTCCAGCGGTTCACGCCAAAAAATTTCGACCAGCGTGCGACCGAGTCCGTAAAAAGTCAGAAAGGCGAAACTCAGAATTCCTCGGCGCGGCTTCGTCCGAAAAATTAAAAGTAGCAATCCGGCGATACCGAGATTTTTGGCTGCCTCGAAAAGTTGACTGGGAAATCTGGGAGTCGCATCAAAATTCGGGAAAATTACGCCCCAATCGCCGCCAGTTGGTCGCCCGACGAGCTCACCATTGACGAAATTTCCCAGCCGACCGAAAGCGATTCCGACCGCGGCGAGAATCACAACGATGTCCGAAATTTCAAAAAAACTTTTTTGCCATTTGCGCGCGAGCCAAAAAATTGCGACGAGTACGCCAAGCAGTCCGCCGTGGAAGCTCATGCCGCCATGCCAGATTTCGAAAAGTTCGGGCGAAAAAAATTGAGTCGGCTTGTAAAGCAAAAAATAGCCGATGCGTCCGCCCAAAATTACGCCCAAAATCATGCCAAAAAGCAGATCGTCGATTTGTTTTGCCGAAAAACTGACTAGTTTCTTTTTCACCAAAAGCTTGAGCCAAAAAAATCCGAGCAGAAAAGCAATTAAATAAAAGACTCCGTACCAGCGAATTTGTGCGAAGCCGAGATCGAGCGCGATCGGATTGAGGTTGTCTGTCCAAATCATGCGCCGATTTTATCCCAATTTCGAGTCGCCGAGTCGACACGCGAGTTTTTTTCCGCCGCGTTTTCAGAAATTTCGAGCAGAGATTTTTCCGCGGTGGTGAAAATCTCTGGGTCAGTTTCGAGTCGCAGAATTGTCGCTAAGTCGTTTTCAAGCAAAAAGCGAAAGAACTTTTTTTCACGGACGGCTTGATTTTCACCGATTGCGAAAAAGCCGAGAATCGCCAGGATCTTGGCGAAAAAGGCGATTTTGATTAGTTGGAGTTTGGACTTAGTTACAGAGTTAACCCTCGAGATATCTCGGGGGTTAACAGTTGGCAGAAGCATGACGAAGTCTTGGAAGATTTGGTAAATGCGCGGCAGCGCTTTTTCCGGTGGCGCGAGATTCAAGATCAATTCACTCGCGGCGAAAGCGGCGCGCAGTACGGAGAGACTTTTCGACTCGAAGGCGGAAATCGGACTAGCGTCAGTCAATAAAAAAAGCTCGCCGCTGCGGCGGTGCAGTCGCAAATTCGTCTCGCCAAAAAGCTCGAGGCTGCCGCCTTTGCGCGATTTGGTTTTCTTGACGCCTTTCGCGAGGACCGAGATTACGCCGAAGTCTCGAGAGAGGATTCGTAAAATCCGATCAGCCTCACCGAAATTTTGTTTTTTCAGAACGAAACCGGCAGTTTTGAATTCCAAGGGTTAAGAAGTAAGGAGTAAGGAATAAGGATTAAGAGCTAAGTTGTTGAGTCGTGCGAAGCGTTTTAATTTTAAGCTAAAATCAGCCTCAAGCGAGCTTACTAACTTAATCCTTTAATGACTTTCGATCATTCTGAATTCGAGGCGAAATGGCAAAAAAAATGGGACGATGCCAAACTTTTCGCCGCAGCCGACGATTCTGGTAAGGAAAAATTCTATGTCCTGGTTGAATTTCCCTATCCGAGTGGCGATGGTCTGCATGTCGGTCATTGCCGGAGCTACACCGCGCTCGACATCGTCGCGCGACAGGCGCGCATGTCCGGCAAAAATGTTCTTTTCCCAATTGGCTTTGACGCTTTCGGACTACCGACGGAAAATTTCGCGATCAAAAACAAAATTCACCCGCGTACGGCGACGGACAAAAACATCGCGAATTTCACACGCCAACTTAAATCACTCGGTTTTAGCTTCGACTGGGAGCGCGTCGTCGATACGACTGATCCGAAGTATTACAAATGGACGCAGTGGATTTTCCTCAAATTTCTCGAGGCGGGACTCGCCTATCAAGCTAAGATTCCGATTAATTGGTGCGTTGATTGCAAGATTGGTTTGGCGAATGAGGAAGTCGTCGACGGCAAATGTGAACGCTGCGGTGGCAAGATTGAACGCCGCGTAAAACAGCAGTGGATGCTTGCGATTACGAAATACGCGCAGCAATTGCTCGATGGACTTGAAACGGTTGATTTTCTGCCGCGGATCAAGGCGCAGCAGCAAAATTGGATTGGGCGCAGCGAGGGCGCGGAAGTTGATTTCGCGATTACGAATTCAAGCGAGAAGATTAAAATTTTCACGACACGACCGGATACCTTGTTCGGTGCGACTTACTGCGTGCTCTCGCCAGAGCATGCTTTGCTCGAAAAGCTTAAACCGCAGATTCAAAACTGGGACGAAGTCGCGAAATACATTTCCGCTGCCGCCGCGAAATCCGATCTCGAGCGCACCGAATTAGCGAAAGAAAAGACGGGCGTGAAGCTCGCTGGTGTCACCGCGATCAATCCGGTGAGTGGTGAAGAAATTCCGATTTTCGTGGCGGATTATGTTTTGGCGAGTTATGGGACGGGTGCGATCATGGCAGTCCCCGCGCATGACCAAAGAGATTTCGATTTTGCAAATGCGATGAATTCAAGACCGGAAATTAAATATGAAAATCCCATAAAAATTATTCATGTTGTTGAACCTGAAAATTATGAAAAAATTAGCGAAAACCAAGTTTCGGTTTTTGCAGCCCCTGCAAAAGATGAAGGAATGAGCCCAAAAGATGGGCTGATTAGAATGTTGAAATTTCAATATTCTGAAATTAAAAAAGGTATTGAAAGCCACGCTTTTTGTTTTGCTGGAGATGGAATTGCAATTAACTCCGGTCAATTCGACGGACTGCCGACGGCGGAATTTAAAAAGAAAATCATCACCTTCCTCGAAGAAAAAGGCGTTGGCAAGATGGCGATTAATTTCAAACTGCGCGATTGGGTGTTTAGCCGCCAGCGTTATTGGGGCGAGCCGATTCCGGTCGTGCATTGTGAGAAGTGCGGCATTGTCCCTCTACCGGAAAAAGATTTGCCGCTCGAGCTGCCGCCAGTTGAAAAATACGAGCCGACTGAGACGGGCGAATCCCCGCTCGCCGCGATCACTGATTGGGTGCAGACGATTTGTCCGAAGTGTGGTGGCGCGGCGCGGCGCGAGACGGACACGATGCCGAATTGGGCGGGTTCGAGCTGGTATTTCCTGCGCTACATCGATCCGCGTAACAACCAAGCTTTTGCTGATCCCGCGAAATTAAAATACTGGTTGCCGGTCGATCTTTACAATGGCGGCATGGAACACACGGTTTTGCATCTGCTTTATTCGCGTTTTTGGCACAAATTTCTCTTCGACCAGAAGTTCGTCCCGACGCCCGAGCCTTACGCCCGGCGCATTTCACACGGCATGATTCTCGGACCAGACGGCGAGAAAATGTCGAAGTCGCGTGGTAATGTAATCAATCCTGACGAGATTGTGAAAAAATTCGGTGCGGACACGCTGCGGCTTTACGAAATGTTTATCGGACCATTCGACCAGGCTGCGAGCTGGAGTGAGGGCGGCGTCGCGGGTGTTCGTAAATTTCTCGAAAAAGTTTGGCGCTTGTTTGAAAAGCTCGCTGCTTCGCCGAATCCCGAGCTCGAGAAATCACTGCACAAAACGATTAAAAAAGTTTCGCAGGACATCGCTGGTCGACATTTCAACACGGCGGTTTCGAGCTTGATGATTTTCGTGAACGAGGCGACCCAAGTTGGTTTGCCGCAGAATCTGGGCGAAGATTTACTGCGCATTCTCGCTCCTTTCGCGCCGCATTTGACTGAGGAAATCTGGGTTAAATTGGGTCACACGACCTCGATTCATCTGGAAAAATGGCCGAGCTTCGATTCGGCTTTGGCGAAGGACGAGACGATTACGCTCGCGATTTCGGTCAATGGCAAGCTGCGCGATACGATTTCCGTCGCGGCGGAGATTGGCAAAGACGAAGCACTGACTCTGGCGAAGCAGTCGGAGAAGATTCAGAAATGGCTCGACGGTAAGGAAATTCGCAAAGAAATTTTCGTGCCGGGCAAGATGATTAATTTCGTCATCGGATGAAAACAGCGGAAGCAGTCGTGCTCGTCGAGAAGCTGGTTGATAACGAACTGGCGCGTCTGCGCCGCAAAAATTTTCCTGAGCTAGATTCGGTGAGTGTACGAGTCGAAATCGTCGATCCGGAAGATCCCGAAAAATACGGCGAATTTCTCGGTGTGCCGCTCGCGGAATATTCCGTTTTCGACTCGGGCGTGCTCGGCAATGAGATTGTGGTTTTCGCGCGTCCGCTCGTCGCGGACTTCGGCTCGGGCGCGGAACTAGAAAAACAGGTGCGGATTACCTTGCTGCATGAATTCGGTCACGCCCTCGGAATGAGCGAGGCGGAAGTGGAGCGGAGAGGGTTGGAATAATTTAATTTTACAGATGCAGGGAACGAACATGTTGGAATTACTAATACAATATCCTCAATGTGCGCTTCGCCTCACCCCGACCGCGACCGCAAATTGCCGCGACTGAAAGATTTCGATTACGCGAACGACGGCGCATATTTCATCACCATTTGCACCGCCAATCGCGCAAATATTTTTGGCGAAATTCAAAATGACAAAATGGTCTTGAATGAATCAGGTCGGGTCGCCGAAAAATGTTGGCGCGAAATCCCCGACCATTTTCCGAATGCAAAATTGGATGAATTCGTGGTGATGCCGAATCATGTGCACGGGTTGATTTGGATTGAAAATTCGAACAAAATTATAAAACGCGTAGGGAACGCAGATCTGCGTTCCCTACAAATACCGTGTTCTCCACAAACACAATCACAAAAAATTGATCGAACCAAAATGGCGATTCCAAAAATAATTCACGGATTCAAATCATCGGTCACCCGAATCATCCGCCAACAAAATTCCGCCACACATTCCGTTTGGCAGAAATCATTTCACGATCACGTCATTCGTGACGACGACGAACTAAATCGTATTCGCGATTACATTTGGCAAAATCCGAAGAACTGGGAAAAGGACGAAAATAATTTCTCAGCTGTGAGAAAGTAAATTATTTCTTCTTCGGTTTCTCAATCTTCTTCACCTCTCCTCGCTCCTCCACCTCACTCCAACGGGTGATTTTTTCCTCGACCTCGAGGCGTGGACGCGCGTATCTTTCGCGGGAAAATTTAATTACTTTCTCACGCCTGCCCGGTTCGATATTGCCGCCGAGTGGCGCCAGCGTCGCTGCGGAAAATGGCTGGCTCGGCATACCGTCGATTAGGAGTTTGGTGTAGAGATTGTACTTCGGCAGCTGCACGAGATCGTTTGGCAGTGCGATTTCGCTGAATTGCTGCGAGATGTATTCCGCATCGTCGAAGCCGACTTGAAATGCGAGCAGCGAGCCGACATTGCCGAAGACGGCATCGCTGACTTCTTCCGGCATTTGCGCGATGTATTGATTCGCCATCGTGAGATTCAGCCGATATTTGCGCGCTTCGGAGAGAATCGTCGCGAAAGCGTCGGTAGCGAAATTCTGAAATTCATCGACGTACAAGTAAAAATCAACGCGTTCTTTTTCCGGGATATTGGAACGACTCATCGCGTCCAGCTGAAATTTCGTAATAATCATCGAGCCGAGCAGGCTGGAATTGTCCTCGCCGATTTTGCCTTTCGAGAGATTGCAGACGAAGATTTTTTTCCGGTCCATCGCGAAACGCAGGTCAATCATCGACTTCGGCTGACCGACGATGTTGCGGATGATGGAGGACGAGAGGAATTGTCCGACCTTATTCTGAATCGGCGCAATCGCTTCTGTGCGCTGGCGTTCCTGCATTTTTTCAAATTCGTCCGCCCAGAATTTTTTTACGATTGGGTCGGAAATCTGACGCACGACTTTTTTGCGAAATTTGTCGTCGACGAGCATGCGCGGGATGCCGAGCATCGTCATACCCGGACTTTCGAGCAGAGAGAGAATCGTGTTACGCAAAATGTGTTCGAGGCGCGGTCCCCAACTCTCAGCGTAGAGTTTCTTGAAAATGCCGACCAAACCCGATGCGACGACTGAGCTCATCGCCGGGTCGATATTCTCGAGCATGTTGAAAGCGACTGGAAAATCGCGATCGGACGGATCAAAGACGATCACGTCATTCGTGCGGTTCGCCGGAATATTATCGAGAATCGTGTCGGCGAGATCGCCGTGCGGATCGACGACTGCGACGCCTTTGCCTGCGCGAATATCGGAAATAATCATGTTTTCAAGCAGAGTCGATTTGCCCATGCCGGTCTTTCCGATGATGTAGACATGGCGGCGGCGATCTTCCTGGCGAATGCCGAAGAGTTTGTCGGCGCCGCGATAATTCGTCTTGCCGAGCGTCGTCACTTCCCTCTCGCGCGCCGGATCAGGCAGGTCGAGCGGCGGTTCGAGCTTCTTCGAATTCACCCAAAAAATATTAGGCGTCTTCACCTCGAGATTCGGCAAATGGAAAACAGTCGCCAGTTCCTCGGTGTTCAGCACGAAAGAATCTTCGAGCGCACGTTCGCGGAAGCGGCGCAAAATTTCTTGACCACCAATTTGTCCAATCTCGAAACCATTCAAATGCGGCTGATTGAATTGGCGAAAGGCGCCGGAGAGCTCGCGGACTTTGACTTGCGCGGTCGCGCGGTCCGGCAGCGTCGGCACGAAAAGTACGCGAATCGCGACATCGAAAGGCAGCTTCACGACTTTGTCCATCACGGCGTCATGCGCTGACTCGCGGTCGTGGCTCGCACTCGAGAGTTCATCCAGGACATCACCACTGCTCATCTCGCTGGAAAATTGAATCTTCGAGCCAGCCATGAGTCCCTGGAAAAAGAAGAGAATATAAAATGGAAAGAAGACGATGCGGGGCCAGAGTGCGCGCGTCATGAAAGCATGCGCGTACATTTTTTGCAGACGGTCGATGCCGAAGAAAATATTTTTGCCGAGGATACGGGCGCACTTCGTCGCGCGAATGCGCCACCAATTTTGCAGCGGGCGCGCTACGATTTGCACCGCAGCGAGATCATTCGCGCCGGGCAATTTCATCAAAGCCGAAGTGATACTCGCGAGCGGATCGACGGCAGTGCGCGTGATTTTGTCTTCGAATTGGGAATGGCGCTTGATCGGATAAATGTCCGGATCGGTCAAGCGCAGCTCCGCGCCGAGCGCGTGGGCGAAAGGATCGAGCGGTTCGAATTTTGTGTCGCTCGGACCGAGATTGGCTTCGACCGCCGCCAAACTTCTGGACTCGGACACTTCGGGTAATTCATCGGGCTGGCGAATTTCCACTTTTTTCGGTGCGAGATAATCGGCGACCTCCTCAATCTCGATGTCGGGATATTGTGCGTAAATTTGACCCTCGACGAAATTGCGCAGATGCCGTGGCGCGTGCACGAAAAACTTGATTTGACCTTCGACGTTCGCGATTTCGAAGGCGAAATTTTCGACGGTCACGCCGCGCAGCTTCTCAAAAAGCGAAATCCGGTGGTCGATGCCGTGCAGTACGGCGAACATTTGCTCGGCGACAATCGGCAATTTTTCATTCAAGCGCGAGACGCGAATCGAGAGCAAGACATTTTTTTGTGCTCGGCGAAAACGCGCTTGCTGGAAGATGAAGAAAATTTTCCCGGCGAAAAACAGCACGATAATCCCAGCCAGAATTATCGCGATTTGGAGAAAAGTTTCTACCATTTTGTTTCAAAAATCTCGCTTATTTTGCCTGAAAAAGTTATTTTTCGCGAGGTTTAGAGTTTGTTCTTAAAAAATTACTTAATTGAGTTGTGCCTTTTTAAGTCTCCATTGTTCTAGACACAGTGCTTTAATTCGACTTCTGACATCATCAGCCATATCTTTATATTTCTTAATCAAATTTGTGAGGGCTTTTTTAACTTCACTAGGATAAATGTAAGTATTAGGGTCAAAAGCAAGAAGAGAATCTTCAAGATTTTTCAAATAGCTTATTAGATTATCAAGATTGTCCCAATAATCATCCAGAAGATTTTCATGGGATACCCAGCTTTCATCAATCTCTTTTCGAATATATTGAAGCGCTAATCGTATTTTTTCTCTCTGGTCTGATTGATCTGAATTATCTAATTCGGTTGCTTTAATCATCGCTTGTAAGTCATCCATTTTAAAAAAATATTAAGAGTTGATTTTAGCCTTTAACTCTATTTTTTCAAGCGCCGAGTAGGATTGTGAACTCTCCGCGAATTGGTTTGGATTTCAAAAATTCGCTGGCTTCGGTCAGATTGCCGCGAAAAAATTCTTCGTGGATTTTGGTCAGTTCGCGCGCGAATACGACTTGCCGCGCGCCGCCCAAGATTTCTGCCATTTGGGAAATGGTTTTCTGAATGCGGTGCGGCGATTCGTAAAAAATAATCGTTTCACTTCGGTCACGCAGGCTTTCAATCAATTTCGCGCGACCTTTTTTCAAAGGCAAAAATCCGAGAAAAATGAATTTATCCATGCGTAGTCCGCTGGCGGAGAGCGCGGCGATAGTGGCGCAGGCGCCTGGAATCGGCACGACTTCGATTTCTTCCTCGATGGCTTTTCGGATTAGCGCGAAGCCTGGATCGGAGATACCCGGCGTACCCGCTTCGGAAATCAGCGCGACGGATTTACCCGTTTTCAGTTCCGCCAAAATTTTCTCAAGCTCACGTTCGTTTGAGTGCGCGTGAAACGCGACGAGTTTCGCGTGAATGTCGAATTTGCTAAATAATTTCAGCGCGGTGCGCGTGTCCTCCGCGGCGACGATGTCAGCTTTTTGCAGAGTCTCAATCGCGCGCAAAGTGATGTCTCCCAGATTGCCGATCGGTGTGGCAACAATAAAAAGGCTCATTTTAAGAATTAAGTTGGTAGGTTAGTAAGGAATAAGCTGATTTTAGCTTAAAACTAAAACGCTCCGCACACCATAAAAACTTACTTCTTATTTCTTAATCCTTACTCTTAATCCTTTTCGCTTTTCTAAAATTTTTGCGTTTTACGGTCCGCTTGAATTTCCAAGAAAACCACCACATTTTGACGCGCTTCCAAATTTGGCGGAGGTGCCAAACGACTCTGCGACCGTGGCGCGGTGAGATTAGGAAAATTCCGGCGATAATCGCGAGGATCCCCTGTCCCGGCGTGACGAGCATGATGATGCCAGCGAAAATTAAAATTCCGCCGCCGATGATTTCGAGAAAACGTCTGAGTTTCTTCTTCATTTTCGAGCAACCGTGATGGCTGGTGCCGTGGCGTAATACGGCTCCAGATTAGCCACTTTTTTAAATTTCAAATCAGTTTTGCGTCGCGCTGATAGTTCACAATGCGTGAGTAATTTGACCGCGTTTCCGACGAGACAAGCTGTCCGTACTGCCGTGAAATTACCCGGACCGACGACGACGGCGAGCTCGTCTTCGGCTGTGACTTTCAATCTTGCGAGCTTTTGGATTAATCGTGCTCCACAATCTCGGCGTGCGTGGGCGAATTGCAAAATTCGTCCGTCGACTTCGAGCGTCGTGAATTCGGTGTGTGTGGGATCGAGCAAAATTTTCACGCGTCGAATTTTACTTTAAAAATCAGCGTTTAGTCGTGATTTTACCGCGTGAATTTTTGCGTAGTTTCGCGAGCAATTTTTTATGTTTGGTTTTTTGGACGATGAGCGCTGAGCGGTGAAGTGCGCCGACGAGATCGCTCATTTCACCAATCAACATCTCATCGCCTTCATCCTCGAAACGCGCGAGTAGTTTTTGCGCCGTTGCGAGCAGATTGGAGTCGCCGCTTGTTCGAATTTTGCGACAGACAAAATGCGCTTTTTCGTGGTTACTCTCGTCCGGAATTAGTTTGAAGAAACGCATTATTTAGGAATTTTGAGGAGTAGGTGTGAAAACTTTTTCGGGTGCGGATTTTTGGACATTTTTGACAGTTTCAATTACGCCCAATTTATCGAGTAAATGCGAATTTTTCGCGAGTAGGTCTGAGCTGGCGTCATCAATCCGGAGTGTCTGGACTGGATACGGAATGTCGATTCCGGCATCCACTAGCGCATTGAAAACATCGCGCGTGATTTCCGACTTCACCACCCACCATTTCACTTTGCTTTCGGTCCAATAACGAATTTTCAAAGTGACGGAGCTGTCGGCCAGACCGTCAATCAAAACTACGACAGCCGGCTCGGGCTGGACGCTCGGATTGGCTTTGACGACTTTTTCGGTCAGCTCACACGCTTCTTTGAGGTTGCAGCCGTAGCCGACGCTCATCAGGACTTCGTGTCGACGAATTGGATTGCGCGTGTAGCATTTCACGACAGAATCAATCATTTGAGAATTGGGAATCGTAATTTCGCTGCCATCTCCTGCCCGGATTGAGGTCGCGCGGGATTGAATATCGACGATGCGACCGGAGGTAGCGGAAACGCCGCTCGAGTCTGGATTGACGATGACGAAATCGCCCAAATTAAATTTATTATTTGAAAGTAGGACTACGCCAGCGAAAAAATTCGCAATGAAGCTCTGCAGTGCGAAAGCGACGCCGAGACCGACTCCGCCCGAAAACCATTCCAGCGGAGCACCCATGATGATCAGGGCGACCGTGATGCCAATCGTAAGCGTAATCGTGAAAGTCATGCGACCGTAGAGGACGCGCACTTCTTCGTGTCCTTCGCCCTGCCGTGCGCGAATGATGCGCTGTACCCAAGATCGTAAAAAAGTCGCCAGGAAAAAGGTTAGGACAAACATCACAATACCGACCGCAATATTGGAAATCATAGGTGGCACGACAGATGTCGTTTCCTTGGTGGCTGCGTAGGCGACTGGTATTAAGAAACTCATATTTTGATTTTTGTTTTGAAATTAGGACAGTTTATCACTTTTGAAAGCTAAAATCAAGCCTGCTAAAATCAAACAAATGATTGACGGTGTGCAGATTTTCGCGATTCAAAAACATGCGGACGACCGTGGTTTTCTTGCAGAAATTTGGCGCGCGTCGAAATTGGAAGGCTTCACACCGCGACAAATGAATTTCACCGTCGCTCATCCCGGCGTAATCAAGGCTTTTCATTTCCACAAAAAACAATCCGATCTGTGGTTCTGCACCAGCGGCAATCTCGAAGCCGTACTTTTCGACCGACGCAAAAATTCGCCCACTTTCGGGCAAACCCAAAAGATTGTTTTGGGCGAACACAATTCAGCTGCGGTTTTGATCCCGCCGGAAGTCGCGCACGGTTATCGCGTACTCGGTGCGAAAGCAGCCGGACTGATTTATCTCGTCGACCAAGAATATGATTCAGCGAATCCTGACGAGGGCAGAATTGCGCATGATGATTCGGAAATTGGCTTTAATTGGCAAACTCTACCGAGGTAGTGTTAGTGGATAGTGGATTATGATTAAAAAATTTGAAGATTTGACGGTTTATCAAAAAGCGTTCGACGTAGTTATTGGTATTTATCGTGCCACGGAAAAATTTCCCGCAGAGGAAAAATTTGGGCTTACAAATCAGATGCGACGATCGGCTGTTTCAATTATTTCAAACATTGCCGAGGGAAGCATGCGATTGAGTAGTTTGGAATTTAGGCAATTCGTAGGAATCGCGCGCGGTTCGGTTGGGGAATTAAGAAGCCAAGTTAGTATTGCTAGAGAGTTAGGATTTGTCGATTCTGAGTTGGCAGAAAATATTTCCGCAAAGCTAGACGAGGTTGGGAAAATGCTCACCGTTTTAGTCCGATCCTTGAAAGATAAATCCCTCGCCCTCTAACACTAACACTAATGCCTAACACTATTCTAGTTACTGGCGGTTGCGGATTCATCGGTTCGCATTTTTTGCGGCAAATTTTAGCCGAGACTGATTTCCGCATCGTGAATCTCGACGCGTTGACTTACGCCGGTCGTGCGGAAAATTGCGCGGATTTTGCTGATAATGCGAACTACAAATTCGTGCACGGCTCAATTACCGACAAAAAATTAGTTGGGGGAATCGTTGCGCAGTGCGACGCGGTCGTGAATTTCGCGGCGGAGTCGCACGTCGATAATTCTATCGCCCACCCTGAGATTTTCGTCGAGACAAATGTACTCGGCACGCAAATTTTGCTCGATGCGGCGCGCAAATTTGAGTTGAAAAAATTCGTCCAGATCTCGACTGACGAAGTCTATGGCGATTTACCACTTGATTCAGTTGAAAAATTTACCGAGCATTCCGAGCTGAAACCAAGCTCGCCTTACTCTGCGTCGAAGGCGGCGGCGGACATGCTCTGTCTCGCAGCGCACCGGACTTTCGGTCAGCCAATCGTGATCTCGCGCTGCTCGAATAACTACGGCACACACCAGCTCGCGGAAAAACTCATGCCACTGACGATTTCCCGTGCGCTCAGAAACGAGCGCATTCCGATTTACGGCGACGGCAAAAATGTACGCGATTGGATTCATGTCGCTGATCACGCGGCGGCGATTCGCCTGATTCTGGAAAAAGGCCGAGTCGGCGAGATTTACAATGTCGGCGCGTCGAATGAAATCGCGAATTTGGACTTGGTTAAAATGCTCCTCAAAATTCTCGGTAAATCTGAGGACTTACTCGAATTCGTCGCGGATCGCCCCGGGCACGACCGACGTTACGCGATTGATTCAAACAAAATTCAGGCAGAATTAAATTGGCGACCGACACACACTGACTTCGCAAAAGAATTGGTGGAGGTTGTAGAGTGGCACAAGAAAATTTTAAATTTTAAATTTTAAATTTGAAGCTTGCTACCCATACCGTCGTCGGCTTCCCGGATCTCGCGACTTCGCTCAAAATTGCCGAAATTCTCGCGGCGCATTCTGCGATTGTCGAGCTGCAGATTCCTTTTTCTGATCCGGTCGCCGATGGTCCGACGATCACTGCGGCGAATGCGGTCGCGCTCGGGCAAAAAGTCACTCCGTCCAAATGTTTCGCTTTCGCGGCGCAACTCAGCAAAAAATTTCCCGCGACGGATTTTTTCCTGATGACGTATTTCAACACGATTCTGCATTTCGGTCTGGAAAAATTCGCAGTCGCGGCGCGCCAAGCGGGCGTGCGCGGTTTCGTCGTCCCAGATTTACCAGTCGAAGAAGCGGGAGAATTGCTCGCGATTTGTCGAAAAAATGGACTGCATTTGATTTTCGTAGTCGCGCCCAATACGCCCGACGAGCGACTGAAATTGATTGCGCAAAAATCGACGGGCTGGATTTACGCGACGGCGCGGCTCGGTATCACCGGTTCGGCGACCGAATTTGGCAAGGATTTGACGAAATTTCTGGCGCGGATTCAGAAGTTTTACCAGGCGGAAATCGGCGTCGGTTTCGGTGTGAAATCAAAATCCGATTTACAAAAAATTCAAAAAGCGGGCGGACAAATTGGGATTGTCGGCAGCGAGCTTTTCCGGCAATTTGAAAAAGGCGGACTTCCCGGACTGGAGCAATTCTTGAAAAGTTTGCGCTAATTCTTCAGCGGATTACCCAAGAAGCGCGCATCCAGGAAAGTGAAGTGTTGTGAGCCGTTTTCCTGCCAGAAACGTGCGAAGACGACGAAGGCGCGACCTTCGATTTCATCGTGCGCAAGGAAGTGGTCACTTTCGCTAGCGCAGCTCGACTCGAAGCAGGCGCGTGAATCGCGGCTGCCGATGCGGTTGTCCCCCATCACGAAATAATCGTCGGCGGGAACCTTGATGTCGATGGTTTCAGCTTTGGCAGCAGCATCACAAAAATTCGTCAGACAGGTATTGCCGTAATTTTGCGGCGCGAGAAAACTCTCGTCGAGCTTCTGAAATTCGCCTGAGCCTTTGTCGATCCAGACAAATCCTCCGGAAAAACGCACCGTCTCGCCTGGTAGGCCGATTACGCGCTTGATGAGATAATTTTCCGAGCGTGGCGGTTTGAAGACGACGATGTCGTTGCGTTCGTATTTTTGACCGAATAAATAAGGGGTTTTCCAAACGATAATGAATTCGCCGTTCAAAACATTGGGCGTCATCGACTGCTGCTCGACTCGAAACGGCGCGAAGAAAAACGGCTTGATGACGAGCAGGACGATGGCGAAAATCACGATGACGTCGGAAACGAAATCAACCAACGCAGCCGCAAGCGGCGAGAGTTTCTTATTTTGCGGGAGTTTCATTTCGCGGAAAATCTTCATTGCATTTTTGCGGGCGGATTATACCGGAAAGTTTTGGGTTTCCAGTTTGCTTTTTTACGAAGATTATCGTAAAATGACAGAATTTAAAAAATCAAGATGAGCGATTCTGCGGCTAAACAGGAATTGGTAGACCGACTAAAATCTCGGATTGAAGCTAAAAAACAGGATTTAATTTTCCTGAGGCGTGTCGAGCGTGCAGCTTACGCAGTCGCGGAGGACGACAGTCGGGAAACTGAAAATATCGATTTGAGCTCACTTGACCAAAAAATGGTGCAAGCCTGAAAAACAAAATGCGACTAAAAACATTTCCCGTTAACGTAAATTATTGCATTCCAGCGCGCGTGCTTTTTTTCGCAACCACTCCGGAAAAACCCCAGCCAGTCGAGCAAAAAGCTGAAAATGTCGATCAGCTGATTGACCAACTAAAAACTGAGCTGAACAAAAATGAGAATGCACTGGATCAAAAACGCGCTGACGTTTTGCAGATTTTTCAGAAATTCCAAACCGAAAATCAAAATGGCAAACTCAAAAATGAGGCTGGCACTTTCATGCTGAAAGTCGCGCTGAAGCTGCAAAACATCGAAGGCAAAGCGAATTATGGCGCTTACAAAAAAATGAGCGCAGCCGACAAAGCCAAAATCGAAGGGACTATGCAAAACATCCGACGGATTTTGGAAGGAAAAAATTCCCAAGGTGAAAACATTAAAGACGATGTCACGACTGCCACAAAAATCGAAGCCGACCGTCAGAAAGTTTTGGTAGATTATGGCGAAGCTAAGTCGATGTCCGCCGCCGAGCGTTTTGCCGCGCAAAAATTAGTTAACCCTGTAATTGACCAAAAATCAGCCGAGCCCGTGCAAGTTCCGAGAACCGAGCAGCCAGCGCAAAAAGATAATGTTCCAGATGTCGCAACGAATCAGACTACTGTATCAGAGGCTTACCCCACTGAGACTAATCAGCAAGCCGCAGTCGCTGCGGAGAAAGCTGCCGAGGCTGTTGCTGCGACGATTCAACTGTCGCAAAATGCGATGAAATCAGCCGAAAAAGAAAATCTTCCGAGTCAGTCGAGTCCGACTGCTGCTGCGGAAATTCCGACCTCATCGTTCGGTCCGCGAGTTCAGATCGACTCGCGCGAAATCGCGCAGCCTACTCCGACAGGCGTTGAATTGAAAAAAGAGCTGACGGATCAGCAAATTGCTTATGCAGTTGAAAGATTATTTAATAATCCTGGACGCATAATCGCGACGTTGCCTGACAAAAGCACTTTAGTAAAAGTAGTTGAGACTGATGTGAACGAAGATGATCGCGGTCAGGCAAGTGAAAACGCTTACCAAGCTGCCGAGGATAAAGCTTCGGCTTTCTTGAATGGAAAAAATTCTGCAGGAGAAAAACTGGCGAGGATTACTAGGTTCGACCCTAGATTTGAAAATGGCACGCTGACAGTGATTATCCGCGTGCCACCGCAGACAATCGGAGAAGAAGTCGTGGCTCGTGAATTGACTAAGCCGGAACCGAAAAATCCAGAATTTTCAGACAAAGAAATCGAGACTCTTGCTAAAAAATTAGCTGAAAACAGCAATCCAAAATTAAAGATTATAGAGTTGCCAGGAGGTAACTTTTTGGTAAAAGGCACTTACCGAAACTTGAGTCGCGTAAGAATCATGGATCGCGAAAATGCCGAAATGTTTGCGATGGCAGATGCTAAACGTTCGGCGAACATCTATCTTGATCAAATCGCCTCAAGCGAAAATATACATATAACTCCTCACGGTGGGACATTTAGCGCGGCTGAGGATAATTTGGATAGGGAGCTGATATTTGAGCAGATGGAAATTCCCAATAGTTTCGATTTTGAAACCAAAACTGCCACTGTAGTTTTATTCGTACCATCACAGTCAATCGAAAAAAAGATCGAGCCGACAACCATACCTTAACAGGAGACTAAAGACTTTGGTCGGTTTTCAGACGCGCGCAAAAATTTTAGTTAAAATGGAAGCGTGATTTTTGACCGAATTCTTTTCGCCAGTCATCTCCAGGACGACGAGAAACTCGTCTACGTCGTGCATTCGCACTGGTTTGCGGCGTATCGCACACTTTTCAAGGCGGCGTTTTTCGGGCTAGCAATTCCGGCGATTTTTTACGCGATGTTCCCGATTGTCGCCGCGGCTTGGGTTTTTGGCATTTGGGCAGCGTTTGGCTTGCTTCGTTTTTTTCGCGAAGTTGCCGATTGGTATTTCGATGCTTTTCTGATTACGAATCTCGGCGTCGTCGATCTCGACTGGAATGGTGTTTTCGATAAATCTTCGACGCGCATCGCTTTCGACGATCTCGTCGGGACTTCGTATGACAAAAAAGGAGTTTGGCAGAGCATCTTTAATTTCGGAAATCTCGCCATTCAAGTCGACGGTACGGGTGAGATTAAGCTCGAAAATGCGTGCGCGCCGCAGCGTGCGGAGAAAGCAGTTCTCGATGCAAAAGAACAGTATGCTCGTGAGCGCGGGCTGGAAGATGAAAAAGCTTTGAAAACAATTCTGAGTGGAATGGTGAAGCGGCATGTCCGCGGTGAGAAAGAAAAGACACATGGTCTTGCGGATTTAATTTAAAAAATTTTGGCGAAATCAGTCTTCGTTTGCGAAAAGTGCGGCGCGCGTTCGCCGCGCTGGGCGGGACAGTGCCCGAGCTGTGAAGAGTGGAATACGCTGACTGAGGAATCCGTCGCACCAAAAGTTTTTGGTCAAAAAGAGCGACCCGTCGGACAGATCGTGGAGGCGGCGACTTCCGAAAAATTGGCAGCGACTCCCCTCGCGCGCATCGCGAGCGGTTTCGCTGAGGTCGATCGCGTGCTCGGTGGCGGGGTCGTGCCGGGCAGTTTGATTTTGCTCGGCGGCGAACCGGGTATCGGCAAATCGACTCTGACGCTGCAGATGGCGGCGAAATTCGCTGAAATCGTTGGCAAGACTCTGCTCGCGAGCGGCGAAGAATCCGCAGAGCAAATCGCGCTGCGCGCCGTACGACTCAAGAATTCGCATGCGCGACTCCACATTTTTTCTGAGAATACGATTGAAAATATTCTCGCGACAGCGGAGGCAGAAAAGCCCAAATTGCTCGTCGTCGATTCAGTCCAGGTCATGAGCTCGCTCGAATCCGGATCGATGGCGGGCTCAATTCCGCAAATTCGGCTCGTGACAGAGCGGCTTTTGCGCTTCGCGAAAACGACACGTACGCCAATTATCCTGATTGGTCACGTGACGAAAGACGGCGATCTCGCCGGACCGCGCCTGCTCTCGCATCTCGTCGATGTCGTGCTGACGCTTGAAGGCGATCCGCACCGCGATTTCCGACTTTTACGTACGAGTAAAAATCGCTTCGGGGCGACGAGCGAAGTTGGTGTTTTCGAAATGAAAGAAAACGGCTTGGTCGAAGTGAAAAATCCCTCGGCGGCATTCCTCGAAGGACGTGCCGAAAATCCAATCGGTTCGTGTGTCGCGGCGACAGTCGAAGGTACGCGCCCGCTCCTAGTCGAGGTGCAGGCGCTGACTTCCCCGTCGGTCTTCGGTTATCCGAAGCGCGCAGCGAGCGGATTTGACTTGAACCGACTGCAGCTACTCGTCGCCGTTTTGCAAAAACACGCCGGCATCAAACTCGACTCAAGTGATGTTTTCGTGAATGTCGTCGGCGGCTTTCGCCTGCGCGAACCGGCGGCGGATCTCGCCGTCGCACTCGCGATTGCCAGCTCCAAGAAGCAAATTCCGCTCGCCGTCGATTTGGCGGCTTTCGGTGAGATTGGTCTGACGGGGGAAATTCGTTTTGTCTCGCAGACGGAAAAACGCTCGAAAGAAGCCAAAAAAATGGGTTTCACGAAAATCGCGAGCAGTGCGGAATTTCGTTCGCTCGCTGCCGCCGTCAAAAAACTTTTGTAATGAAGAATAATCTGCGTGTTATCGTCGCCGACATTGTGCCACGCGATTTGCCGAAACCCGATGCCGAAAAACATTTCGCCGAGTTGGTGCGTTTGATCGAGACGCTGGGCGGGATGACCATCGTCAAAATTATTCAGAAGCGCGGTCAGCCGAGTGGCAAGACTTATCTCGGGACTGGTAAAGCCAGCGAAATCGGTGAGCTCGCGCGTGAGCTCGATTGCGATGCGGTCGTCGTGAATGGTATCTTGAAAGGCAATCAGATTTACGAATTGACGGAGCGAATTCCCGTCGTGGTCTGGGATCGCGTCGATGTGATTCTGCGAATTTTTGCGAAGCACGCGACGACGACCGAGGCGAAATTGCAGGTCAAACGGGCGCGGCTGGCTTATGACATTCCGAAGATTTACCGGCGCGCGGCGACCACACTTTTCGAACGCGAGCGCGGCGGTGGTGTCGTGCAGCGCGGCGCGGGCGAGACCGGCATCGAAGCGGAGAAACGTCATATTTTGCGGGAAATTAAAGCGATTGATCAAAAGATTGAGCAACTCAAAACCGTCCGTGAAAATCAGCGTGCAAATCGCCGCCGCCAAAATTTATTGACGGTCGCACTCGTCGGCTACACGAATTCCGGCAAGTCGACGCTGCTCCGCGCACTTACCAAAAAGAAAAATGTGTTCGTCGCCGACAAGCTTTTCGCGACGCTCGATCCCCGGCTCGGTGCGCTCTGGCTGCCTAGAGTTCAGCGCAAAATTTTGCTCGCGGACACAATCGGTTTCATCGAAAATCTACCGCCTGATCTGATTGCCGCGTTTCGCGCGACGCTCGAGGAGGTGCGCGCGGCGGATTTACTGCTGCATGTTTTCGATGTCTCGGACTCGCCCGCCGAAATAGCACGCAAGCAAGCCGTCGTCCAAAAAATTCTGCAAGATTTGCAAGCGGACACGACGCCGCAGCTGCTCGTCGCGAATAAAATTGATCTCAAAAAACTTCGCAGCGCTGGAATCAAAGTCTCAGCTGTGACCGGTGCGAATTTAGAAAAATTAGTTGCCGCAATCGAGCGGAAGCTATTTTAAAAGACGTTTCACGACAGAGCGCCAGGCCGTCAGCGACAGAATCAGCGCGATGTGTCCGACGACAGGGAGCCCACGATTTTCCTGCGCGCCAGGCAAAATCGAAACTTCCGGCGGGAAAACAATCGGGTCAAAGTGGGCGCGCAGCGAGCGAAACTTCCGATTAATTTTGGAATTGGCAGTGAGCGCTTGAATTTTTTTCGAATTGGGCGCGACGAAATCGCGATTTTTTTCAATTCCCAAAAGGCGAATTTACCAAGCGCACAGCCCTGCAGCGGCGAGCCAAGCGTGATGACTTGCGCGACTTTCGCGAAAACTTTGGGGGTTTTTAGGGCGACGAGCGCGGTGATGCCACCGAGCGAATGCGCGACGATTTGCACCTTTTTCGCTGGAATTGCGAGAATTCTTTCTTCTAGTCTTTTTGCCAAAATCGGGACTGCTGCGTAATTCTTCTCTGCAGGTGCGAGACTGACCGGCCAACCTTTTTGTTCGAGAAATTTTTTCAGCGGTCGCAGACTTTTGCCACTCGCGTAAATCCCGGCGACAAGCACCACCGGCATGCGTTTGGATTTGATCGTCGCGAAATCCTTGGCTCTGCTGCGCGAAAAATATTCGAGCCGCCAGAATTCGGCGCGCAGGCGAAAACTGGCGAAATGTTTTTTTAGCGTTTCCATTTGATCGAACAACCCAGTGCTGGCATTTGTTCTTCGCGCGGAATTTCTACGCCGGCGAGAATTTTCTCGAGCGCGGATTTTAATTCGGTGTGCTCGACTTTTTCCGGCTGCTGCCAGTTGTCGTCGATGCGACCGTGGTATTTCAGTTTGCGCGCGGCGTCGTAAACGAAAATATCGGGTGTGCAGACAGCGTGATATTTCGTCGCAATTTCCTGGGTTTCATCGCGCAGATAGGGAAATTTCACCGGCAAATCTTGCATTTTTTCAAAGCTATCGGCGGGATAATCGCTCGCGTCATTTGAATTGATGCCGACGAATTGCACGTCACGGTCGGCGAATTCCGCTGCCAATTGATTCAAGCGCTCCAAAACTGCCAAAACATAAGGGCAGTGATTGCACATGAAAATTACGACCAGAATTTTTTTGTCCGCGAAACTTGCGAGCGAATACTGCTTACCGTCCGCACCGGGTAAGTCGAAATCTTTCGCGCTGGTATTTTCGAGACCTTTGACGCTTTCGGTCAGAATCATGGGAAAAAATTAATCGAGAAAATTGCGGATCCGCTCGGCGATACCGAGCCCTTCGTGTTTCACTTTTTGCGCGAAATACATGACCGGCGTGGCGCTGATGGCGATTAGGATTTTGACGATGAGCGCGAAAGCGACGACGCGCCCGAAATTTTCGCCTGTCACGCTGCTGCCAAGCTCGGGATTTTGGACAAACAGCACAAACCGTCCAACGACTGTGAAGAAAATCGTGTCACCAGTTTGCGCCAGAATCATCGACAAACTATTGCGCAGCCAGAGTTGGCGTCCGTTCGTGGCTTTTTTCAAAAGGTCGTAAAACCAGACGCCGAAAGTTTGAAAAATAAAATAACTGGCGAGACTCGCGGCGACGAGGCGAAAGCCCGGCGTGAAAATTGATGCGAGTGCTGACTGGACGTTGTCGAAAGTATTTGGCGCGAAAGCGGTCGTGAGCGACGAGCCGACAAACAGGAAAACGCCTGCTCCGAGACCAGCCCACACGGCGTGCCGGGCGAATTTTTTTCCGTAAAACTCATTCAGCAAATTGATAGCGAGAAAAATTCCGGCGGAAAAAACGATGCCACCGTTGATTGCGAGTCCAAAAAGGTCGAATTGCTTCAGCGCAAAAACATTCAGCAGCGCGACTTCACACGCCACCAGTGTGAAGAGATAACCGCGCCCGAGGCGAAACGCCAGGAGCGTCGTCGCGAGGACGAGAAATAAAAGTGTGAAAAAAATAGCTTCGTTCGACATCCTGCTGATTTTACGGAATTCAAGCGAACTCGTAAAATCCGCACATGAATTTGAGTTTACAAACAGTTGCGATTCTCGAGAACACGGTTGATCTTTTTTTCCGCGCCTTGGGATTTTTGATCGTGCTGCGGATGCTGCTGTCCTGGTTGGCTCCCGGGGCGCGCGGTCAACTCAGCTTTTTCATCTTTTCCGCGACCGAGCCGATTCTCGCTTTTTTTCGCCGCTTGCCGCTCAGGGTTGGCTTCTTCGATTTCTCCCCGCTCATCGCACTACTTGCGCTTGATTTCGTGCGACAAATATTGCTGCGTATTCTGTTCGCCATTTTCTAGAACGGCAGAATTTTTTCCGGCAGCCCGACAGAATAACGCAGTGTTTTGACTTTCGCGCCGCGTTTAATCAGCGCGTCGCGGACGACGGTCTCGGCGAGGCGCATTTGTGCCGCAATCGAAGAATTCGCGACGGCAATTTGGAGGATGCCATTTTTTAAAAATTTTACTGCAAACGCGCCGGCGATTTCTGGCAACTCGGCGAGAAAAAGTTTTTCGCTGACGAAGCAGATTTCAGCCGCGGAAAATTTCGCTGCCATTTTTTTTTGGGCGAGCACCGTGCGGAGGACGAATTTGATTGGGATGAAATTCAAATAATTTGAGATTTAAAATTTCCGATTTAAGATTTTGAGAAATTCCGCGATGGCGTTTTTCTCAGGTATTGATTTCAGAAACTTACCTTTTTGGTAAATCGCGAACATTTTCTTGCCACCGACGAGCGCGAAATCAGCGTCGGCTGCTTCGCCCGGACCATTTACGATACAGCCCATTACGGCTATTTTTAAGCCCTGCCTGTCGGTAGGCAGGGTCTTTTCAATCTGTGCGACGGCTTTTTCGACTTGTCGCACGATAGGAATGAGATCGACTTCGGTGCGCCCGCAGGTCGGACAACTCACGACTTCGATTGCCGGGCGCAATTTCAAAACACGCAGCAAATCTCGCGCTGCCGCGACTTCCGCGACTGGGTCAGCCGTCAGCGAGATGCGGATGGTGTCGCCGATGCCATCGCTGAGCAAACTGCCGAGCGCGACTGCTGATTTCAAAATTCCGAATTTCGGCGAGCCGGCTTCGGTGACACCGAGGTGTAGAGGGTAATTTATTTTTTGCGCGAGCAGACGATTCGCGGCAATCGTCGTCGCGATGTCGGAACTTTTGACCGAGACGACCAAATTGCGGTAGCCGAGCTTTTCGATCTTGCGCACATTCTGCAGCGCGGAATTCGCCAGCTTCTCTGCGACACTTTTACCAGCGACGCGCTCCAGACTGCCGGAATTAACACCGACCCGCAGCGGAATCCCCCGCTTTTTACAGACTTTCACGACGGCAGCTAACTTGGCAGGTGGAAAATTACCGGGATTGAGACGAATCTTGTCAGCGAATTCAGCCGCGGCGATGGCGAGCTCGGCGGAAAAATGAATGTCCGCGACCAGTGGCAGCAGCGGAAATTTTTGGCGAATTTTCTCAAAAGTTTTGAGGCTGGCTTGATCTGGAACTGCCACGCGAAAAATCTCGCAACCGGCTTGCGCGAGCCGCCGGATTTGTCGTGCCGCTGCCGGGAAATCGTGTGCGGGCGCGCAAAGCATCGACTGAATCGCGACCGGCTGACTGCCGCCAATTTTGAGTTTGCCGATTTGAATAACTTTAGTTTTCATAAAACTCAGGTGGAATTTCCGCGGAAAAATTGTAATCCAAAATCTTGAGTTCGCCCGCGTGCAGCAGCATGCGAGCATCTTGCGCTTTACCGTACATGGAGTCACCGACGATTGGCATGCCGACTGCTGCGAGGTGCGCACGAATCTGGTGCGTGCGCCCAGTCGTGATTTCGACTTCAAGCAAAGTGCTATTGCTGAAGCGTTTCACGACTTTCCAAAAAGTCTGCGCCGCCAGTCCGATTTTCGCGATTTCCATTTTGGGACCGACTTTTTTCAAACTCAAATTAATCTCGCCGGAATTTTCCCGCGGCAGCTTGGCGACGACGGCGAAGTATTTTTTGAAAACCTGGCGCGCCCGAAAAGCCTCTTCGAGCTTGCGGGCGGTCGCCGCATTTTTCGCGAAAATCACAATGCCGCTCGTCGCGCGGTCGAGGCGGTGGACGACAGTGAGTCGCAGATTTAGCAAAGTCTCGGCACAGCTGCGCAGATCGTCGCCGTGCGTACCGACGCCTGCGTGTGTCGTGAGCCCTGCCCGTTTCGCGAAGGCAATCACATTTTTGTCTTCGAAAATAATCTGGTTGCCCGTGAGCTCAGAGAAAAATTTGCGCGGATCAGGCAGGAAAACTTCGACGACGGAATTGGCGGCAATTTTCGCTTCGGCTTTCAGCGGAATTTTCGCAACTTTGATTTCGCGCTTACGAAAAAGTTTTTGCAAAAAAGTCCGTTTCAAAAACGGCAATTTTTCGGCGACGAATTTCTCGGCGCGGATTTCACGGGTATTTGTGAGCTCGATCTTCAACTTCACAATTTTACTCGAAAAAAGTAGAATCTTCGCACATCTAAAATTTATTGGGGTGTCGCCAAGCGGTAAGGCAGCGGTTTCTGGAACCGCCATGCGGGGGTTCGAATCCCTCCACCCCAACCAACACGAGCAGCTATGCTCGACTCACTTGCCCTGGGTGTGTGGATTAAGAACTGATTAAATTCTTGGAAATCTAAAACTAGAATATTCAGATTAACTGAGGTTTTTTGGAGTAAAATTCTACAAATTTTAAATACTATGCAGAATTTATCCTCTAAGCTTGCCGCACTCCTAAAAAAGAATCCTCGCTTTCTCGATCAAGAGGGCGAGCTGCTGAAAAGTGCTGTAATCGATCAAGCGTGGAAAGCAGATCATGCGTTAATCGAATTAATTTTGGAAGATAAAGAAATTAAGGCTAAGTTTTTTGGCGAGATTAAAGGTTGCTTGGTTTTCAACACGCCAAAGTTTGTAGACTTTGTGCAGGATAAAAATTTTCTCGATGATTCATGGACGAAATATAAAAACAAAGTGGGTTTGAATATCCGCGATAAATTTTTACAAGAACGCGGCGAGGTCGCGTTGGTTTGGCCATACAAGGATTGCGTGTTGGAAGGCGGGATGACAAGTGAAGAGGATGAGCGGAAGGAGATTTTTTTCAATGAGGTATTGGCTCAAGATGAGATTGACCGCTTACTAGATCCGAAGGTTCTGGTGAATTGGGTGAGGCATACGAAAAAAGGATCGGAAAAAGTAACGGAATTAAAGCGCGGTGAAGATGGCACACTGAAAGAGAATTTGATTATCAAAGGGAATAATTTACTGGCATTGCACAGTCTGAAGGGTCAATTCGCTGGCAAAGTGAAGTTGATTTATATCGATCCGCCGTACAATACGGGAAATGATGGCTTCAAATACAACGATAACTTCAATCACTCGACCTGGCTGACTTTCATGCGGAATCGGTTGATGGCGGCGAAGGATTTACTACGAGATGATGGGGTGATTTTTATGAATATTGATGACGATGAGTGCCATTACCTGAAGGTATTAGGGGATGATGTGTTTGGTCGAGAAAATTTTATAGCAAATATTGTATGGCAGAAGAAATACACAGTTGCTAACGATGCAAAGTATTTTTCGGATAATCACGATCACATTTTAGTTTTCGCAAAGAAAAAAGAATTTTTCAAAATTGGAGGAATTACTAGAACTGATGAGCAAAACGAAAGATATCACAATCCAGACAATGACCCAAATGGTTCATGGATGACGCAGCCGTTACACGCCAAGAGTGGGAATGTCAGTGAGTTTGAGTTTATTTTTAGAAATGGAACCAAATGGGAGCCGCCAAGGGGAACCTTTCCAAGGTATTCAAAAGCGAGCCTAGAAAAATTTGAGTCACAAAATATGATTTGGTTTGGGAAAGATGGCACCGCTGTTCCAAGACTTAAAAAATATTTAAAGGACATGGGTGATGTAACGCCTGCCACAATTTGGCTTCACTCCGATGTTGGTAGTAACGATGAAGCCAATAGAGAATTAAAACTTTTAATGGAGAAAATGGTTTTTTCCACACCAAAGCCTGAAAGACTTTTGCAAAGAATCATTGAACTTGGCTCTGATGAGAGCGATATTATTTTAGATTTTTTTGCCGGCAGTGGTACATCTGGTGCAGTCGCGCACAAGATGAATCGGCGATATATTTTGATTGAGCAGATGGATTATATCCGCGACTTACCGGAATCACGTTTAAAAAAAGTCGTTGCTGGCGAGCAAGGCGGTATTTCCGAAGCAGTCGGTTGGAAGGGCGGCGGGGATTTTATTTATTGCGAGTTGGCGAAGTGGAATGAAAATTTTGTTGAGCAGATTCGTAACGCGAAGGATACAAAAGCACTTTTGAAAATTTGGGAGGAGATGAAGGATCCGCAGAAGAGTTTTCTAAATTACAATGTGGATTTGAAGCAGCAAGACGCGGCGATGGAGGAATTCAAAACTCTTTCGCTTGAAAAACAGAAAAAGGTTTTGATTCACTTGCTCGATAAAAATCAGCTTTATGTGAATTTAAGCGAGATCGAGGACACAGATTACGCTATTTCCCCTGCGGATCAGAAATTGAACGGGAAGTTTTATAAAAGCTAAAGCTTAATTAAAGCATGATTATTAAAAATCATCCAAGTCGTTATCACCAGCGCAGAGAAGAGCTGATGATAAAAAAATACAAAAGTATTTTTGAAGATTTTGTTAATGCTCTAGATGAAGCTTTGGAAACTTTTAATGTTTTTTTTACATTAGGGAAAGACGAGAAAAAACCAAACCAGCTTCTTTTTTGTCACATCGTTAATAATTTTGATAGTTTTATTAATAAAATCTACAAGGAAATAGTTTCCGATAATCCTGAGCTATCGAAGGAATATTTTAAAAGAAAAAGGAATTTAGAAGATAAAGCAACACTCCAAGAAATCATCGCTATCGAGGAATATGGCATAAGAGCATGGATAAAAGAGGTCGCATTAGAGCAGGCGGAAGAAGATATTAAAAATAAGAGGCATGCTCAGAAATTAGCGGCGCTGACTAAGAATCTCAAAATGCCGAAACTCTATGTCTGTCTTTCCGGTACGGGTAACACTTCAAGTGGTTGCCTAAAAAAAACACCTAGCAAAATAAAGAGCGTGAACCATAAAACAAATTCTGAAGAATTAATTGGCTTTGCTGATGTTTTGTACGAAAAGAGAAATGCCATTACTCACAATAGAAATATGTATCAAAAAAAAGTAATTCAAAGATTAAATCAAGAATGGAAAATCAATATTAATTCTGCATCAATAATTGTTAAAAGAGATTCCATAAAATCAGTTATTAGATTTTATGCTTCTGCTTGTTTAGAAATGATTAGCCTATTAAAAACAATACCATTGGTTCAAGTCAAAAGTGATTTTTTGAATTTAAAAGATTTTAAACCAATAAAACATATCTCAAATATTTTAATTAGCGGAAGATGGAGTAAGTTTTCACAACGAAGTCAAAAAACGTTCACTTATTCCGACTATAGAAATTTTTTTCCTAAAGCCTCCGAATCAACAATAAGAAGAGATATTAAATCCCTTAAAAAAGATGGAGTAATAACAGAAAAGTCTAAAAATGGTAAGAAAATATTATATGAAATAACATGACCAAATTCCTTTACGAAGAATACGACATCCTTTCCAAAAGAATCTCGAAAGAAATTCCAGCTTTCATGTCCGACAACCTTAGCCAAAAATTCTCCATTCGACCTTATCAAGTCGAGACCTTTGCTCGTTTCTTCGATTATCTAAAAAACTACGAGGAGAAAACTTTACCGATCCACCTCCTTTTCAACATGGCCACCGGCTCGGGCAAGACACTCATCATGGCTGGATTGATTCTCTACCTTTACCAGCAGGGCTACCGCAATTTTCTTTTCTTCGTACACTCCAACAACATCATCGAAAAAACCAAAAATAATTTCCTCACCAAAGAATCGAGTAAGTATCTTTTTGCCGAGAAGATTATTCTCGATGGAAAAGTGGTGAATATCGAGCAAGTGGCGAACTTCGAGGGTGTGAATTCGCAAAACATCAACATTTGCTTCACGACTATTCATCAGCTTCACTACGACTTACACAATGTGAAAGAAAATGCGATTACTTTTGAAAACTTTCGCGAACACAAAATTGTTTTACTCTCTGATGAAGCGCATCACTCTCAGGCGACAACGAAGCAAAAAATGACCTTAGGTGAAGCATTGGAAAAACCGAGCTGGGAAAATACTGTCGAAAAGATTTTGCAGCAAAACAAAGCCAATTTGCTTTTAGAGTTCACCGCTACGCTCGATTTTCTCAATAAAAACATTGTGGAGAAATACGAGCCGAAGATTATTTACCGCTATGACCTGAAAGAGTTTCGCAGTGACGGCTACTCCAAAGAGATTGACCTTTTGCAATCAGACTTTGAAGAAGAAGACCGGATTTTGCAGGCAGTGATTTTGAGTCAGTACAGACAAGAACTTGCCGGCAAACACAAAATCAATTTGAAGCCGATCATTCTCTTCAAAGCACAAAAAACTATCGAAGAATCTAAGCAGAACCAAGCAAAGTTCGACGGAATTATTGAAAATCTGTCAGTCAAAGACATCGAGCGTATTCGCCGTAAATCCCAAATCGAACTTATTCGGCAAGCTTTTCGCTTCTTCGCCGAAAACAAAACTACCGATGCGCTACTCGTAAAAATCCTCAAGCAAAACTTCTCACCTAATAAATGTCTTAATGTAAATGAGGAAAATCTAGATAAAAAAACTCTTAAGAAGCAAGATCGCCAAGAATTGATCTCTCAGCAACGTCTTTTGAACTCACTCGAAGACAACGATAATCAGATTCGCGCTATTTTTGCGGTACAAAAACTCAATGAGGGCTGGGATGTTCTCAATCTTTTTGATATTGTCAGATTATACGAAACACGCCAAAGTGGCGGACGAGTCACCGCCCCTACTACGATCGCCGAAGCGCAACTTATTGGACGTGGGGCAAGATACTTTCCCTTTTCTCATGAAGCCGGTGATGACAAATATAAGCGTAAATTTGATAAAAATTTAGCGAATGAATTGCGTGTGATAGAAATGTTGCACTATCATAGCATCAGCGACCATCGCTACATCGCCGAGCTGAAAACCGCACTAAAGAAGGAAGGTTTAATTGACGACGATGAAATTACAAAAGAACTAAAGCTCAAAGAAGAATTTAAGAAGACTGAATTCTACAAAACAGGAATAATTTACAAAAACGAAGCTGTCGAGAAAAATAAACGTAAAATTAAGTCTCTCGCCGATCTGGGGGTAAAAAGTAAGAACATTTCTTACCTTATTCATTCTGGTGAGGGGAAAGATGCAGCTGTTTTCGAAGATTTCGCCCTAGAGGTTCAGTCGGTAGTAAAAACCAAAGATGTTTCCCTGAAAGAGATACCCGTTCATATTATTCGCTCCGCGCTTGCACGCAACGATTTTTATCGTTTTATTAATCTTAAAACTGAATTTCCGATTTTAAGCTCAATTGCTAACTTTATCAAAAGTAAGGACTTTTTAGCCGGACTCTCGATCACTTTTAGCGGAATGACCGACACTCTCGCTAATTTGCATAACACTTATTTATTCGAAGGTGCCAGTAAACTCTTAGCAGAGATCGAGCGGGAAATTAAGTCAAATTCTTTTGATTATGAAGGTGGCGAATTTCAGCCAGCCTACATTCACGAAGTTTTCAAAGATAAACTGATTAAGATGCGGCAAGGCGATACCCGCGCTGATGGACAGTTTAATTTTGTAAAGAATAAGGATTGGTATGTTTTCGACAATAATTACGGCACGAGCGAAGAAAAAAGTTTAGTAGAGTTTATGGCGCGCCAGATTGACGAAATGTCACCTGACTATAAAAAAGTCTATCTAATCCGCAATGAGCTACATTTTAAAATTCATAATTTTAAAGATGGAGAAGCCTTTGCTCCCGACTTTGTGCTTTTCTTGATTCAAAAAAATGGAAAGCAATTAACCTACCAAATTTTTATTGAGCCTAAGGGCGGTCATTTGGAGGATAAAGATAGATGGAAAGAGGATTTTCTTTTAGAGATTAGAGAAAAATTCAAGAATCGCGTTTTGACCTTCAAAGAATCTACTAAGTACAGAATCGTCGGTGTGCCGTTCTATAAACAAGAGGAAGAGAATAAATTTAAAGAAGAATTATTAGTCTCAATTAAATAAGAAGTGCAGTCCAATTTCTTCTTTATAATTCCAATCCCCCATGCCAACCAAAACCACTCAAACCTTTCTCAAAGTCAGCTCAGCTGGCTAATGGATTCATAGAAAATTAATAGTGCATGCTATAATTTACCTACATTCTTAACCTTTGCACTCATGAATAGATTTTTGGAATGCGGTGGACCCGGTGGATCTCCAGAATGGTTGCACGCGTTTTTGCCGTTCATGATTCCCCTGCTTTTGTGGAGTCTGTTTTGGAAAGGACTCGCACTCTGGCACGCCGGGAGAAAAGCTCAGCCCTGGTGGTTCGTAATCCTGCTGGTGGTCAATACTGCCGGCATTCTTGAGATTGTCTATCTTTTCTTGGTTCTCAAGATCAAACTTGAGAAACTTTTTAAAAAGTAGCCAATCGTGGACGCGAATCTCGAAACTGATTCGAGGTCTGAACGGCGCAAAGTTTTCGAATTTTCAAGTCTCGTAGTTTATGGAACATGAAACATGGAGCTTGGAACATAGAACAAGCTATTTTGTTATGTGTTCCATGCTATGTGCTCCATGTTTCTGATTTTGGGCGCGAGACGAGGATGTCAAAAATTTAAACCCAATTACTCCATCATCAGCATTTCTTGGCTCGGTTTGTGTTCATGAGACGTACGCATCCAGAGCGCGAGTATCGCACCGACGAAAATCGTGAGTGCCGCGAAACGGAAGACAGAATCATAGGCCATGATTTGGGCTTTGAGAATGATGAGCGCAGCGCCTTCTTGAAATGCCAAGGCGGTTTTGGAATTAATCACGGAATGGTAAGAGAGCGCGAGGATGTTGTTTTCCGTCGTGCTATTGAGCAGCGTGCCGAAGATGGCGATGCCGAATGCACCGGCGATATTGCGCACGAGCGCAAGCACCGAGGAGGCCATTCCCATTTCATTTTCCGGAACACTGGCAGCGATGATGCCAGTGCGCTGTGCCATACCGAAACCCATGCCGGCAGCCATGACGATGAAAGGAATGATGATGTTGATCGCACCTGAGCGTGCGTCGATGAAGGAGAAAAGGTAAATGCCGACACCGGAGACGGCGGTGCTGACAGCGATGACGAGGCTGGCTTTGATGCGTCCGGTGAGACGACCGCCGAGCGGTGCCGCAATCATGAGCGCGAAAGCCATTGGCATGAAGAGGTAGCCGGTCTGGGTCGCGTCGTAACCGAGAAAAGTTTGGGCGAAAATTGGCACGAGAAAAACGCTGCCCATCATGCCCATGAAGACGATGAAATTATTGAGGAGCGCATTGACGAAAATTTTGTCGCTAAAAAATTTCAAATCCATGATGGGTTCTTTCGTGTGGCGCTCAATCCAGACGAAAATACCGAGAAAGCCGGTGGTGGCGAAATAAGCCAGCCAACTATTGAGCGAAAGCCAGCCCCAATCCATGCCTTTGTCCAGGACGAGCACGAGCGCAGACAGTGAGACGCCGAGTGTGATGCTCCCCCACCAGTCGAAGCTGACATTTTTTTTGCCGCTCACAGATTCTTTTATGAAGGCGAGCGCCATCAGTGCGCCGATGATGCCGACCGGAATATTCATGAGAAAAATCGAGCGCCAACCGAAATTATCAATCAGTGGACCGCCAATGAGCGGACCGAAAACTGCTGCCGCTGCGAATGAAGCCGACCAGATGCCGAGCGCCTGGGAGCGTTCCCGACCGGCCGGGAAGGTCACCGCGAGAATCGCCATGGCGGTCGGATAATCCGCTGAACCGGCGATGGCCTGGATGACGCGAAAGAAAATCATCGAGCTGAGATTCCAGGCGAAGCCAGCCAGCGCGGAAGCAAAAATAAAAATACTGAAACCGATTAAGTAGACTTTTTTACGACCGATGGTATCGCCGAGCTTGCCCCAGATTGGCACGAAGACGGCATTGGCGAGGATGTAAGCCGTCGCAATCCAGCCCGCCGAAGAAACCGTAATCCGAAAATCGGCAATCATTTTGGGCAAAGCCAGATTGACGATGGTCTGATCCAGCCGACCGAGGAAGGTGCCGATGATGACGGTGAGGAGCACCAGCCAGCGCAGGGAATTTTCGGTTCTGGCAGGTTTTTGGGGCATGGTGAACTTCGGTTCGTTTAAATCAGCGCGCTTTTATTTGTAAATCCAAAGTTTCGCCGACATGCCATTCTTGAGCTCAGGATAACGCGCGGGATCGAAACGCACCTTGATGTTGAATTCTTTGACTTGGCGTTTGTCAGAGATATTAAATACGATGTCACCCTCGCGCGAAGTCGGGCTCACTTCATCGACGACACCTTCGTATTTCTGCGAACTAAAAGCATCGACTGTGAAAAGTGCACGCTGACCAACTTTCACTTCGCTCAAACCTTTGTCTTCTTGGAGCTGACCGACGACGCGCAGCTCATTCGGGTCGAGCATGGTCGCCACCGGCTGCGTCGGTCCAAACGAAGCGCCGAGATTTTTATTGATAGTTAAAATCTCACCGGCGATTTGCGTTTTCAGAATTTCATTGCCGACGCGCGCGATTGGCATATTCGCCGGCACGACTTCGCCTTCGTCCACGTAGACGGCTTGCAGCTCACCGGCGACGCTCGGCGTGAGCTGGATTTCCGGCGCGACGATGCCTGAATTCTCGATGTAGATACTCTGGGAAGCGCTGTAAAAATACGCACCATCGCCAATCGCCCCAAGCAGAACCAATAAAATTATAATTGGCATCCAGGCTGGGCGCTTCTTGGTAGGCGGAGGCGTGTGAGTGGAATCGGACATTTAATATAAAATTAGTGTTAATTAATAGTTCACGATTTTTTCACCGGCTTGCAGCCCGTCTATGATCTCGACCAAGCCGTTGTCACTCGTGATGCCGAGTGTGACATTTCTTTCGACCGGCTTTAATTCCTCGTCTGGAACAATAACAAAGGCTTGCTTGCCGTGCTGAAAAATATCGCGTTTTGGTACGGCGACAGCGTTTTTGCTTTCAGCGATCAAGATTGAAACATTGGCGGTAAGTCCGGATTTGATGCGTTCGTCATCCGTCGTGAATTGCAGGGTGATTTTGTAGCTCGCGACATTATTGATGAGTGTACTGGCGGGATCAATCTTGGTCACTTGGGCTGGGAAAATTGTCTCAAGTCCGTAAGCGTCCAGGGTGACGTCAGCAGCCGCGCCGACTTTGATTTTCGCCAAATCGGCTTCGGAGATATTGGTTTTGACTTCAAATTTCGCATCGGAAATCAGTGTGAGCAGAGGCACAGTGCTGGCAGCCATACCGACTTTCGCGTCCTGACGTGTAATCACGCCGGAGAAAGGAGCACGCAAAATCATCTTGTCAATTTGCACCTGCCAACTGGCGATGCCCGCCTGAGCTGCTTGGATTTGAGCATTGGTCCCCGCTAGTGCGGAAGCTGCCTGACTGACCGCGCCTTTTTGGGCGGCGATCTGTTCGACAGTCGCTGGGGATTTTTTCAGTGTGAGTGCGCTTTGCGCGGACGCTAAATTATTTTGCGCAGAACTCACTGCTACAGTGGCATTCGTAATGTTGGTCGAGTTCAGAGACAGCTGTGCCGTAATTGCTTGGGCACGACCGGTGAGCGCTGCGGTGCTGGCGTTTAGTCCGTTACGCGCCACCGCAAGACTGACTTTCAAATTATTGAGTGTAGCGTTGCTGAAATTAGCTGAGGTGATTGCTACCGTCAGTGCCTGGTTGAGCTCGTCAAAAAATTGACCGAGTGCATTGAGAGCAGTTTTGGCGCTGATGAGCGCAGCATCCGCCTGCGTATTGTCGCCAAGTGGCGTAGTTGCCAACATTTGCAGTTGCGCTAATTTATTTTGCGCGTCCGGCCAAGCGGCTTTGACTCTATTCTCGAGCGCGGAATCCGTCGTGCTGAAAGTCAGCGTCACATTCAGGGGATCATCGTGGAAAAATAATCCATAAATTTGCTGATTTAAGGCTGTGTCTGCCGTGATAAAAGCGCTGTTCAATAAATCCGGCACGCTCGTGTAAAGATTCTGTAAATCCGCAGCGGCTTTGGCTTGTGCGGTCGCCAGAAGTTTTTTGGCATCGGCTAAGGCTAGCGTGGCGTTATTGAGTTGCGTTTCAGAAAGTTGGACATCTTCCGGTTTGGTGCCCTGTTCCAAATCGGCAAGCTTCGCTTTCTGAATTGCAAGATTGGCGCTGGCTTGACCGACGAGCGCCTGGGCGCTGGCGAGACTGGCTTTGGCACTAGCGAGACTGGTGTCGAGATCTGCGTGATCAAGCTCGACCAAAATTTGTCCGGCAGTGACATGGTCGCCGGTATCGCCATTTACCTGGACAATCCGCCCGCCGCGCTCGAAACCCAGCTCGACAGTTTCGACCGGATTCACTTGTCCGGTTACGTTAATTTTTGCTTTTAAATCGCTCTGCATGACAGTGAACAAACTTTGTATCGGCAGACTGGTCGAGCGCGTGACGAAATAATAAGCGCCGCC
Organism: bacterium; assembly: GCA_021779375.1. Lineage (GTDB taxonomy): Bacteria > Patescibacteriota > Gracilibacteria > JAHISY01 > JAHISY01 > JAHISY01. The sequence continues at coordinate 70,944 of JAJYAT010000006.1, forward strand.
ACTGACTAGGACGAGCGATCCGAGACCAAGTGCGAGAAAGTACTTATTGAGTGAAAGCATAAGAGTGGATTAATCGTTAAGTTTTTCGAGTAAATGTATCAGATTGCGTTTTTCAGTCGCATTGAGCTGCTCAAGAAAATCTCGTAAATGCTTGCGAATGAAAGTTTGGCAAGACACCAGAGTTTTCTGACCTGCGGGCGTGAGTGTCAGCAAGACTAGCCGTCGATCACTCGCCTCGAATTTACGAGCCAGTTCGCCCTTTTTTACGAGTCCGTTGACGATGGCGGTAGCTGAAGGCGGCTGGATGGCTAGATAGTCCGCGAGCATTTTCATCGTGGTTCGATCGTGTCTCGCCACGAAACGCAAAGTCTCAATCTGTACGTGCGAAAATGATCCGACACCACCGACGGACTGCAATTTGCTTTTGAATGAACGCAAACTGGTGATGAGCAGCGTGACGAGTTTTTCAGTGAGAATGTCCATAGTACTTAGCTAGTGGAATTGTTAGAGTGCCTAATTATACTCAAAAGTTTGGCGAAAGCAAGTCTCGATTTTCTCCGACACTCGTGGGGAGAAAAACCGTAATCCGGATTAAGCCAAACTGACACTTGACACCCCCTGGGGGTGTGCATTACACTGGCGGCATAACCCCTTTAATTATGTCTGACACCACTGAAATCAAAAAGCGTCTCGCCTTCGTGCGCGGTCAACTCGACGGACTGGTTCGCATGATCGACGCCGGCAAAGATTGCTCCGCAGTCATCATCCAATTCAAGGCCGCCAAGGCGGGACTGGAAAAAGCCGGCGCGCTTTTCACGAAGAATTACATGTTGGAATGCCTAGCCAAAAAGAAAACCAAAACTTCAGCCGCTGATTTGGAGAAGCTGTTGATTGAGGCTTTCAAATAAAGAGTGGGCTGAAAAATTTCCATTTTGCTCTAAAAAAAAATTAACTATTTCCCAATGCAGAAAAAACCCTCCACTCTTCTCGTGCTCGGTCTCGGCCTGATTGCCACCGTGAATCTGGCTGGTTGCGGCGCGGACAATTCGCTGCCACCCGCTGCGCCCGTCCTCACCGAGACGGCTGTCCGTGCGAGTCTGCCGGAGAATCTCGATCTCACCGGGACACTCACGCCCGTGCGCGAAACTGACGTCGCCGCGAAAGTGCCGGGTCGGATCATCGCGCTCAATACCGCGGTCGGTTCACACGTCCAGGCTGGTGAGATCCTCGTGGAGCTAGACGCCGGGACAGAAAAAGCTGTGAATGCGAGCGTCGTCGCTAGCCTCAATCAAGCGGCAAATAATTTGGCGACGGTTCGTGCGCTCTACGACGAACGCATCGCGAGTGCGGAAAAAAGTCTCGCGACTGCACGTCTCGCCGGTGAAAAAAATCTCGACCTCGCCGAGACTCAGCTGAGTGAAACGCAAACCAGTGGTCTGGCGGCGGCAAATTCCGTCGGTGCATCGACTGTCTCACTCGTCGCCACGGAGCTCGCAACTGCCAAAAACGATCTCGCCAACAATGCCAAATCTGCCGCGACCAGTGCGGCGATGTACACTCAATCCGTCGCGGATTTCCTCGATCAATTACTCGGTGTCACTGACACCAATAAGAGCCTAAATGATAACTTCGAAAGTAATCTCGGCGCGCTCGACAGCAGCGCCAAAATTCTTGCCGAGGAAGCGACACGCGCGCACATCAGTGCAAACCAAGCTTTTCGCGCGGATTTCAACGCGCATCTGCTGAATCTCACGCCGACGGCAGCCGAGCTCGATCACAATCTCGTGCTCGCTGAAGCAGCGCTCACGACGGCGAAAACTGCACTCGAGAAGACGTCCACTTTGCTGCTGAAATCAATCACCTCGGCGAATTTTGCAAGCGCCGCACTGGAAGGTTACAAGGCGAATGTGATGACACTCGGCGGCAGCGTCGAACAAACTCTGCTCGCTGTGAAAAATTTACGTGGTAGTAATGGCATCGCTTCCCAAATCGCCGTACTCGAACAGCAGCTCGCACAAACCAAGCAACAAGTCGGAGCGAATACGACGGGCGTCGAATCACAAATCACGATTCTCCAAAAACAAGTCGCAAAATCCCGCACCGATGTCGCAGCGCAAATCGAAGCGGCTGAACTCGGTCTCGCAACTCTCAAAAAAGAAAAGGACGCGAAAGTTGCTGAAGCGCAGGCGCTGCTCGTTCAGCTGCGCGGACAAGCCGGCATCACCGCCGAGAGTCTCGAGAGTGCGCTCGTGCGTGCGCCTTTCTCCGGTATCATCACGCAAAAATTCGCCGATGCGGGACAAGTCGTGAATCCGAGCCAACCGCTCCTGCACATTGCCGACGAAAGCCAATTCAAAGTCGTGCTCGGAGTTCCCGACACGGCAGCCTCTGTGCTTGGTGTCGGTCGCGAGGCAACTGTCACAGCCGACGGAATCGCGAATCAAACTTTCGCGGGACGCATCACGCAGATATCCCCTGCCGCAGATTCGGTTAGCAAAAAAATCAGCATGGACGTCACTTTGGAAAATCCCAACGCCGCGCTCAAAACCGGGCTCTTCGCTCGTGTCGCTTTCGCGCTCGCCGACACGGAGGGTGTCATCGTCCCTGCCGCTGCGCTCGTGAGTCGTTATGGCGAGAATTTCATTTATGTCGTCGCAGACGGCAAGGCCGTCGAGCGCAGTGTCGTGATTGGCAATCGTACTGCCAAATCGCTCGCAATCACTGAGGGAGTGCAAGCCGGCGAACAAGTCATCGTGAAAGGTCAGCGCTATTTGCGCGACGGCGACAGTGTCGCTATTCAGACGAGCAGCGATGCGGTCGCCACTGCCAACTCTAAATAATTTAACTATTTTCTGCGATGGAAAACTTTTACGCCCGTTTCGCTCGCGTCTTCGTGACGAATAAGCAACTCTCGCTCCTCCTGATTCTAGTCAGCTTTGCTGCCGGAATCCTGGGTTTTTACGCTACGCCGAAACAGTACAATCCCGAAATCACACTCCCCGCTTTTCGCATCACGACGGATTTTCCCGGAGCGACCAGCACGGAAGTTGAGCGGCTTGTGACGAGTGAAATTGAAAACAAGCTGATGGAAATTCCCGGCGTCGACGAGCTGATGAGTCAATCTTTCGCGGGCGGACGCAGCGTCGTCTCGGTCATGTTTAAAATTGGCGCGGATCTCGACAAGGCCAAAACTGAGGTTTTCGAAAAAATGGCGGGCAATCTGGAGCTGGCGCCGCTCGGCGTAGGCGCGCCGCTCATTCAGCAAATCAATCCGGAAAATGTCCCGGTTCTGACGCTCGCGCTTTCCAGTCAAACTTATTCGGCGGAGGGTTTACGCGAATTCGCTTACGACCTGCGTGAGCAGCTCAAAACCGTGCCCGGAGTGACCAATCTCGAAGTCAAAGGCGGACGCGCTCGAGAGCTCAACATTTTTCTCGATCCGGGAAAAATGTCCGCGCGCGGTGTCGCGGTGACCGACATCGTGAATGCAATCAAAGCGAATAATTTGCGCGTCCCGGTCGGAGAATTACAGAGCACTGAAACTTTCATTCCCGTCGAAGTGGATGGCAATCTCGTGAATCGTAATCAGCTAGCTGCACTCACAGTCGGTGGGCTCGGAGCCGAAGTCGTGCACCTCGAAGATGTCGCGCAAGTCGAGGATAGTTTTGAGACAATCGAAAATCATGTGCGCTTCGCAGAAAAGGCAAATTCCGAAACGGCTTCGCCGACGCCTGCGACAGCGGAAACCACTTCAAATACAGTCTTTCTCTCGCTCGCCAAACTCAAAGGTGCGAATGTCTCTGACGTGACGGCAGCCGCGCTCGCGAAAGTCGAGGCACTTAAAAATAATTTTATTCCGGACGGCATCACGCTGACCGTCACACACGACGAAGGTACAACCGCGCGCGAAGAAGTGCAGATGCTCACGGAACACCTTTTCTTCGCGATTGCCATCGTCACGATTACGCTCATCTTTTTCCTCGGTTGGCGCGCGGCACTCGTAGTGGCGACAGCGATTCCGCTCACGCTGGCACTCGTATTTTTCGTCGGCTTTATCTTTCACCAGACGATCAATCGCATCACGCTTTTTGCTTTGATTTTTTCGCTCGGGTTGCTCGTCGATGACGCCATCGTCGTCGTGGAAAATATTTACCGCCACTTCAACAAAGGTCAGGAAAGTAAAACTGAGGCGGTCATCCGCGCCACGGGCGAAGTCGGCATGGGTGTACTGCTCTCGACCGTCACCGCAGTCATCGTCTTCTTACCAATGGGTTTCGTGACCGGCATGATGGGCGCGTACATGGGACCGATTGCTTTCTTCGCGCCAGTCGCGCGGCTCGCGAGTCTCTTCGTCGCTTATTCATTTTCGCCCTATCTTTCGCTTATTTATCTCGAAGAAAAAGGCGCGCAACACGAGCAACATTCCACCAAGCTTGATGTTTGGTATCGCAAACTGATTCAAAAAATTCTCGGTAATCGGCAGCTGCAAAATAAAATTCTCGGCGGCGTCATCCTCGCGACGCTGCTTGCATTTACTTTTCCGGTCTTCGAATTCATCCACTTTCGCATGTTGCCGAAGGCGGATCGCGAGCAATTTTACATTTACCTCGACGCGCCGGAAGGTACGAGTCTCGCGCAGATGGATGCCTTCGCTGCGCGCGCGGAAAAACTCAGCCTGCAAAATCCGGATGTCATTTCCGTGGAAACTTTTGTCGGCACCTCACAAGTGCTGGATTTCAATGGTCTGTTTCGCGGTGCCGATGCGCGCGTTTTTCCTTATCAGGCTACGCTCAAAGTGGATTTGAAAAATCCCAAAGAGCGCGCGCTCAAAAGCGAAACTATCGTCGCCGCACTGCGACCGCAGGTGCTTGAGCTCTTTCGGGATGAATTGGATTTGAAGGTGAAGCTCGTCGAAGATCCACCCGGTCCACCGGTGCTCGCGACTCTGCTCGCCCGCGTGAAAGGTCCGGACGAACGCGTGCGCGAAAGTATCGCTCGCGACCTGCTCGCGATGTACCGCGCGACACCAGGCATCGTCGATCTCGACACTTCCCTGCCGTCTGGCGCGACGGAAAAACTCATTCGTCTCGACCACGCGAAGCTCGCCAGCTCCGGACTCTCTGCCGCTGAAGTGATTCAATCGCTCACCGCGGCAATCTCCGGCAGCAAAATCTCGATTGCTCATCTCGACACGCGCGAACGCAATTATGTCTACGTGCGCTTCGCCGCGGATGCGCGCAGCACTCCCGCCAAACTGGACCAGATTTTTTTCCGTAACCACCTGAATCAAATGGTGGCACTCGGTAGCGTCTCCGAAATCGTCGACACCGCGACCGCAAGTCCGATTTGGCACGACAAACGCGAGGCGATGACACTGGTTTCCGGTGAAATGAGTGGACGCGCCGTCACTTACGCGGTGAAAGATTTGATTTTCAAATTACTGGATTATCAGGGACCAGCGACCACTCAAGCCGCGACACCGACTGAAAACACCAAGCTCAAGCTTACGGGCTGGAATTTATTTGGTCTGAATTACCGTGACCAAACCACGGGCGACAATTATCGAATTGAGTGGGGCGGTGAATTTGAAATGACTTTGAAAAATTTCCGCGACCTCGGAATCGCGATGCTCATTTCTTTCTTCCTAATCTACATCACGCTCGTCGCGCAATTCCGTTCCTTCCGTTCGCCCGCGCTCATCATGACGGCGATTCCACTTGCTTTCGCTGGCATCCTGGTCGGCTTCGCAGTGCTCGATCGCTTCGGAATTTATTTCAGCGCGACCTCGATGATTGGCGTAATCGCGCTTGGCGGCATCGTCGTCGGCAATGCGATTCTCTTGCTGGATTTCATGGAGCAACTTCGCGAGCGCGGCTTCACGCCGGAAATGGCAATCATCGACGCCTGCCAGACACGCTTGCGCCCGATTCTCCTGACCGCACTCACGGCGGTACTCGGCTCACTCGTCATCGTCGCCGATCCGGTCTGGTCGGGTCTCGCCTGGGCAATCGCCATCGGTTTGACGATTTCCACCGCGCTGACTTTGGTGATTTTTCCGATTCTGTATTTGCGATTTGGCAGCGCGACTGCTGAGAAATAGACTGGAAATTGAGCTAAATTTTTCGTGCAAAAAATATAATGACAGTTGCAGTTTTTTGCGTATAATCATCATAAATAATGATTTGGTTTTTGAGTTGTATGGATTGAGTGGGAAGAAAAGGAGAGTGGTTTTAGATAGTTAAACAAAATGCAACGAAAATTCGTTTACAATCTCGAATTCCGTCCACATGTTAACCAGATGCAGATTGGAGATTACCTTTTTGCCCGAGTGCCAGAGTATGAAAACAGAGTAAAAAATTTACAACAGCTTGTTGATATTCATGATGGTGAATTCCATCTCGCCCCAACTACTGGAACCCATCAAATTACAGCGACCGTGCAAATACCAGAAAAAGAGAAAGTAGCAGCACTAGACTGGGGACATAATAATCCCACCCAGCTAAATGACATTTTGCTTTCACTAACGCTATTCACTGGCAGGAATGTTTTTGAGATCGATAACAAAGACAAAGATAAGCCTGTTATCACTGACCAACGAACATTCAACTATGGAGGAAGTTTGGAGTGTGCTTTAAATTATGAATCCGAATTTTTCGATCAAGATAGCGGCAGAGTTTTGGACAAAAGTGAGGCAAATTATATGACTTATCCGATGATGGTTCAGAGAGATGTAAGCTTAGAGAAGGGGGTAAATGCCGTGCTTGCGACTATCTCTACATCAGAATGGCAAGCAAAGTATGATAAAGGCTATTTTCTTTTTCTTTATAGACAAGCCCTACAAAGAGCAATTATTGAAACAAACTTCATTCTCTGCTGGACAATTTGGGAGCACCTTTTTGCACTTCACAAACGTGATGAGTTATCTGAAACCGAATTAATGAATTCAAAACTAAAGAAAATTGAATTTATATTTGAGACATACTTCCAAGAACAACTAACCGATAAAAGCAAACTGGAAATTGAAAGGGTGAAGAGAGCTAGAAATCGGCTTGTTCACTTTGGCAAAAAACCCGAAAATGTCGATTTCAAAGAAATGGAATTTTTTATACGCACAACTGATTGTTTGGCGGCAAAGACGCTCAACTTAACACCATCAAATCTTTTTAATACAGAAGAGAAAAGGAAGGAATTTCTTTATCCAATACGCTGATTTGTTGCTGCCTGTTTCGTTCGCCATCTCCGCCTGTCTTGCATTACGTTCCGTAACTCCGTGTCTCTCCAAAATCTAAACTCCAAACAACATGAAACCAGATCTCGTCCACTCGCTCAACGCCGATTTCGAAAGCCACGCCAAAAGCACTGAGAGCGGCATTGAATTTTGGCTCGCCCGCGATCTCCAGCACTTACTCGACTACGACAAGTGGGACAATTTCGCGCAAGTAATTGCTAAGGCAAAAACAGCTTGCGAAATCTCTGGTCACAAAATAGCCGATCATTTTGCTGACGTCGGGAAAATGATCAAGGCGGGAAAGGCGCGTAATATCAAGCCGTAAAGTCAGAACCGTGAAAACTAAAAACCCGTTAATTAACATAACTTTATTATAAAATTAACGGTAAATTGACAAATAAGCGTTAATTTGATAGACTTCCCACATGGCTACCACCAATCCGATCAAGAGCCGCATCAAAATTTTGAAGACCGAATACGACCGCCTGCGCCGCGGCAAAGAAGCACTGCTACAGATAATCGATGAGGCTGAACTTTCAGAAAGCGTTTTTAATTCAAACGCAATCGAGAATTCCACGCTCACTCTCAAAGAAACAGAAAAAATTCTGCTCGATTTGGAAGTCTCGCGGAACGTTTCTGTGCGAGAAGTTTTCGAAGCCAAGAATCTTGCCCGCGTGATGGATTATGTCAAAAACAAAAAATCCGAGAAGGGTATTTCCGCTGAAAGAATTTTGCTATTGCATCATCTGCTCGTCGGCAACATAAACGACAAAATCGCCGGAAGATTCCGACAAAAGGGCGAGTATGTCCGCGTCGGCACGCATATCGCGCCAGCACCAGAACAGGTGGAGAGCATGATGGAAGAAATTTTAATTGGCTACGGCAGCAATCACGACGATTACTTTATCGACAAAATCGCTAAATTTCACCTTGATTTCGAGACCATCCACCCGTTTTGCGACGGCAATGGCAGAATCGGTCGCGTCATCATAAATTGCCAACTCATGCAGCTTGGTTTCCCAAATATTATTGTCCGCGATAAAGAGAAAAAAAACTATTACCACTCGTTCGCTGAATATCGGAAATCAAAAAACACCAAAACACTGGAAAAAATTCTCGCGCTGGCTTTGACCGAGTCGCTTCACAAAAGAAATACTTATTTGCGGGGGGCAGCGATTATTTCATTGGCTGATTTTGCCAAACAAGAAAAAAAATCGCTCAATTCTTTAATTAATTTTTCCCGACGGCAAACTCTCCCCACCTTTCGCGAAAAAGGCGTTTGGAAAATCGCGCAAAATTATAAATTTGAATCATGAATAAATCCGAAATTTCCGCCGTCAGCTAAAAAACTGGAGCATAGATTAAAATCCGAAAAAAGGCAGACGCTCGAAAATCCTGACCATCTGGAAAACAGACGAAAATAATCAATCGTACAAATAATTCACTCCAAAACCTCGAACTTGACCTGACCGGAGAGCTCGCCCGAGCGCGCGGTCACCGTGTGCTGACCGACTACGGGTTGCCATTCCGCGCGATAATCTGGCGGCAGACCGGTGCCAACTGAAACGCCGTCGATGAACCATTCCACACTACTGACACTTGAATCTGCGCGCGCTTCGAAAATAATTTTTTCGTCAGTATCGGGCACGAGCGGGTCAAGCTTAAAACTGTCGTGAACGTTTGGTTTGGTAACCGTGAGACTTGGCTCGGCGGCAGCGGACACCGTAGCCTGGCAGAGTGGTGAATGTAGTCGCGGCGGTTCGATCCAGCCGTTTTCGCGCGCCCACTTCTGTAATTCCAGCGGAAAAATCGCGAACACTTTTGTTTCAGTCGTCTCTGCCGGACAGCCCTTGCCGAGCAGTCCATTACGCCGATCGAGCACGACTGGCTGAAAAATGTCATCGGTAACTTTGGGTTCAGTGCCAGCAATGAAAGATTCTGTGAGTGTCTGCGGGCAATACTCCGTCGGCAATTTCCCAGACAGGCGGCAAATCGTCGCCTGAATGATCCCCGCTGGTCGCGCGAAATTGTGTGGCGGCAGGCCGCGCGTCGCCGCGAGCATGACTTCATGAAAAATCGGACCTGCGCCCGTGACGCCGGAAGTTCCGCGCATCGGCGAATTGTCCGCATTGCCGACCCAGACTCCGACGATGCGATCCGGCGTGAAACCGATTGTCCAATTATCGCGTGAATTGCGTGTCGTGCCTGTCTTGGCAGCAACCGGGAAATCGAAAGAGAGTGGCGAATTTTCGCCGAATTCTGGCAAGCGCGCATTTTGATCCGCGAGAATGTCGGTCACGAGCCAAGCGACACGCGCATCGAGAATTTGCGTGCCGGACTGAGTTGGTTCATTTAAAAAAATTTTCAGTGGCAGAGTCGCACCGCCGCGCGCGAAAATTCCATACGCCTGTGCCAATTCCAGCAATCGGACTTCGCCGTCACCGAGTGTCAGTGCCAAACCGTAAAATTCCGGATCTTGATCAAGTGTCGTGATGCCGGCGGATCTCAGCAAATTTAATAATTTTTCTACGCCGACCGATTCGAGTACTTTGACTGCCGCGATATTGTAAGAATTCGCCAGCGCCTCGCGGTAGCGCACCAGTCCGTGATAGCCGTAATCGTAATTGCGCGGAATGTAGGGATTACCTTCCTGTGTGAAAAATTGCGTCTCGATATCGGCGACGGTGGTAGCTGCCGTCTGTCCAGCCGCGAGTGCGAGCGCGTAAGTGAAAGGCTTCAGCGCTGAGCCAGGCTGGCGGGGCGCGACCGCGACATTCACTTGACCATTATTTTGCGTGTCCCAATAATCCGCCGAACCAAGCAGTGCGAGCAATTCACCTGTGTGCGCATCAAGCACGACCACTGCCGCGTCCGTGACATTTTTGTCGGCTAATTTCGCAAGCTCGTTTTTGACAATCAACTCGATTTCGCTTTGGAGCTCGAGGTCGATGGTAGTTGCGATCTTCGCGTTAGCTGGCAATTCCTCAGCGTAATTTTGCTGGAGCCAAGCGATGAAGTGCGGCGCACGCATGGCAATCTTGTCCGACGCGAGTCTGAGCGGTTCGGCTGCGGCGCTGGTGAATTCGTCGGCGGAAATTTTATCCGTCTCGCGCAGAGCCGTGAGTACGATTTGCTGGCGCGCCTGTGCTACCTCAGGGTTCACAAATGGATCGAGATTCACGGGAGACTGCAGTAACCCAATCAATAAAGCTGATTCTGCCAGGCTGAGCTCGCCGACTTGTTTGCCGAAATAAATTTGCGCGGCGGCGGCGATGCCGTAAGCCTGATGTCCGAAGTAAGCTGTGTTGAGATAGCTTTCCAAAATCTTAGACTTGCTCATTTTTCTTTCGAGTCGCAGCGCGAAATAAGCTTCCAAAATTTTGTAAAAATAACCACGGTGCTCAGGTTGCAGACGATTGCGCACGAGCTGCTGCGTGAGGGTGCTGCCGCCCGCGACGATACGTCCCGCTTGGAAATTCAAATAAGCTGCCCGCAAAATTCCGCGTAAACTCACACCCGGATGACTGTAAAAATCGCGGTCTTCCGTCGCAAGCAGCGCGGCGATAATCGGCGGTGGAATATCTGGCAGCGCGATTTTGTCCTGCGCACCATAATCAGCACTACGCACGGAATAAAGCAGCGCGCCATCACGCGCGAGAATCTGCGTCGGTTCACGCACGGCTGGATTCGTCAGATTTTTAGGCAGTGGCCAGCAGAATAGCGCCACCAGCAAGGTCAGCGCTATTCCCCAAACGAACCAACTTTTCTTAAATTTCATTCTTTGATTTCAAACCAGCGACCATCCGTCTGACCGAAAGTTTCCGGGAAGTACATTTCGTAGGCGCGCGCCGGACGGAGACGAAATTTGCCCGGCGTTGTCGCACGTACTAAGTACTCATATTCGTAGACACCCGCCGGCAAATCATCGGCGAACAAAAAGACCTGATCATCGCGCAACTCGCGATGATTGAAGCGCCAGAGATTATTTTGCCAGCATTCGTAGCTCCAGGATTTTTCACAATCATTCACCGCGCCTGCGAGGAGCGTCTGCTGACTCGTCAGCAAATTCGTGTCGATGGACTCCATGCCGGCCGGAAGCGGACTCTCGATGGCGACGAAGTGACGGTCAGCCGGAACCGTGATTGTGAGCTTCACTCTATAAGTCTCGCCGAGTTTCGCCTCGGTAAGCGCGGGGTCGAATTCACCGGACTTCAGTGGCAAAAGTTCACGCACGATACCGAAACCTTCTTCGGCGGGCGGCAAATCATCCGCAGTGTAAAAGTAAGAAAACAGCACATCGTAATAAAGCCGACCCGTACCAGTCTTGCTAATCTTGAGTTCGTTGTCTTTGCCTGGTTTCAAATTATTCAGAGCAATCTCGACTTCACCGCGCGTCAGAATATTTTTCTGATTGAATTGATTCGTCAAAATTTGTTTGCCATTTACGCTGACGCCAGTCGTCATATTCGCGCTGAGCTCGCCGGTATTTTTGAGGAATTCGACCAGCGCGAGAATCGACATCGTCGTGGATTGGGTCGTGTCCCAGTGTCCGTCTTCGCGCACTGCTAGCAGGTAGCGGACGATGCGCGGAATCAAAGCATTCCCAGGATCGAGACGCACGAGTGCCTGCAAAACCGTCGCCGTCGTGCGCGTGTCGGTATTCATAAGCGGACGGTAAAGATCTTCCGTCGCTTCGACGAAGCTCGCCCCGCGCGCTTCGGTCTTCACATTCGCCAAGATGCCGTCGAGTAAGGCGTGCGCTTTTTGCAAACTTTCTTCCGAGCCATATTTTTGCAGAGCCATCGCTAGCTGCGCCTGGCTGAAGAGCGGCAAATTTTTACGCTGCTCGTAAAGATTATTCAGCAAGCTGATGTCCGTACTACCGCCTTCTGCCAAGACGAAAAGAATGTAGGCGCGCGTCGCCAAATCGATTGGCTGTTTCAAATTTTGGTTGCGCAATACGCCCGTGAGGTAGCGGTGTGCACGATTCAGGACATCGGCATCGACAGCGTAGTTCGCCTTTTGTGTCTGATTTAAAGCGAAAACAATGTAGGCCGTGAGGTAAGGATAACTCTCAGTGCTTCCCGCCCAGTAGCCGAAGCCGCCATCGCCGCGTTGGAATGAATACAATTTCTGCAAACCACTCGTAATGTTATTTTCGAGCTCAGCATCAGTCGTGATTTTGAAAGCTTCGAAGCCTTGCAATTGCGCCACCGCGATATTCGGCAAGAAGCTCGAGACGGTTTGTTCGGCGCAGCCGTAAGGAAATTGCACGAGGTAGTCGAGACCACTCGGCAAATAAGTCGCGAGTGTCGGCGAAACGGAAATGTCTAAATTGCCTGAACTCGCTTCGTCAGTGGTCGGCGCGGACAAAGTCTCCGTCGCACTGTCTTCGGTGTAGCCGGAAGTCGCCACCGATTGCGGTGTGCCGAAAACATAGACTGGAATACTTTCTTCGATTTCATCGCGCCCTTCAGTCGTCGTCGCCTTGAAATCCAGCGTCAGCTTGTCAGTGCGACTGACGGTGATTGGGAAATTAATTTTGCTTTGACCGCCCGCTGCCACTTTGATTTTTTGAGCAGTCGCGCCGCGTGACTCGAAGCCCGAGCCAGTCAGACTCACGGCAAATTCAGCATCTTTATCGAGGAAATTGTGTACGATGGCACCGAGCTCGATCTCATCTCCGACCACCGCGAAGCGCGGACGCACCGAGCGGACAATGACTTTTTTAGTCTCGACAATCTCCTCTGCCACCGCACCAAACTCGCTCGTGCGCGTGCTGCCAATTGCGAGCAATTTCCACGTCGTCAAATTGTCGGGCAATTTGAAGTCGACCTGCGCGCTGCCATTTTTATCAGTCACGATGAGCGGATTCCAATAAGCCGTATCCTGAAAATCGCCGCGCTTGTCCGCATTGACATCGGCGCCACCACCACCTTTCGAGCCTGGTTTGAAGCGTTCGATTAAGTAAGTCAAAAGTTCGCTCGTCATGACGCCGAGTCCGCGCTCTGCATAAAAATTTTTGATCAAATCAGGCAGCTCGAATCCCGTCAGCGCCAAGACGCTCATATCGACTGTACCGAGCGAGAGCTCGGTCGCGACTGGCTGACCAGCGGCGTCAGTCGCCTGCAATTGCACGCGGACGGTTTCGCCCGGACCGTATTTTTGTTTGTCGGTCTTGAGTGTGAGCTTAAGCTCTTTCGGTTTGGTTTCGACTAATAATTTAGCGTAACCGATTTTGAAAGCGGGTGCGCCCGTGTCGAGTCCGTTTTCATTGAAGGTTTCACCGGCGCGCGGTTTGATGATGACGACTGAGACATAAGCATTCGGAATGAGATCTTTCGTGATCGGAATTTCGAAAGTCTGGGCATTGCTCTTGATCGAGACGACTTCTTTGCGAATGATATTCTCGCGTTCAATCGTGATGAGTGCTTTGACATTCGCGCCTTGATACGGCGATTTGACGAGTAATTTCGCCGTGTCACCGACTGCGTATTCCGGCTTGTCCGCAATCACATCAATCCGGTCGTTATTTTCGTGCGGCCAATTCACGTAAGTGTCGGACCAGGCGTAAATACTCGTACTGGCTTTCGCCGCGCGACCTTTACTATCAGCCGTGCTCGCGACCGCGACATATTGTCCGCCATTTGGAACTTTGATTTTGGCGACTGCCTTGCCGTCCGCGCCAGTCGAGACGCTTGTCTCGCTGACGAAAGTATCTTTGGCTTCGTTGTCATAGTAATAGCTGCCGTCCACATTTTTCTTTTTGATGGAATTCCACTCGCGCGCAAAAAGCTGAACCTTCACGCTTTGCTGAGCGAGGGCTTTGCCTGCGGGCGTGACCGTGACAATTTTTAAGCTGGCATTTTCACCCGGTTGCACGGAATAATCTTCCGGACGAATTCCGACATAGACGCTCGATTTATGCACTGGCACAGAGACGCGATTGCTGACGATTTGATTATTCGGGTCAGTGACGTCCGCTTCGATCGTGAGCACTTGGCTGACGCTTTTATCGGCGAGATCGACTGGGAAGCTCAGATCGAGTTTGCCGTCCGCGTCCAATTCACCGCTGCCTTCGAGCAATAAATCAGACGAACGCGTGCAGTCCCACCAGCACCAAGCGTCTTCCAGTGCGAAAGAATACCAATCGTCAGTGTATTGATTGAAAAAATAATCGGTGGTTTTGACGCGCCAATTTACTTGCGCATTCGCGAGCGGTGCACCGAAATAGTAGGCGCCTTCAATGCCGACTTTGATTACATCTTTGTCAAAATATTCCGTCGCGGCTGGCGTCAGATCGACGCGGTATTCCGGCTTGCGGTAAGCCAGCACGGAAAACGATGCACTGCCGTAATTATTGCCAATGTCCGCATCCGGCATGGTTTGCACGACCAAATTGTAATCTCCCAAAGCCGCCGCCGAGTCGAGTGGTAATTCGTCCGAGAAACTGCCGAATTGGGTGAGATTCAGTGTTTTGCTGTAAATCTCATTGCCTTTAGCATCGCTGATCTTGACGAGCGCCTGACGCTTTTCTCCCGGCAAATTCAGCACGCCGTCGGAATCACGCAGGCGGACGATACCTTTGAAGTGCACCGTATCGCCCGGACGATAGACTGGACGCTCGGTGTAAATGTACGAGTCCATTTGATAATTCGGAAAATCCGTTCCGCGGAAATCCGAACCGAAACCGAAACTCCACGGCTCGATGCCGTTACTCCAATTGCTGCCGATGAAGGCGAAATCCGCACCGTGTTCCGCCGTCACCCAAAACTCCGGTTGGTATTCATTGTACGGCGTCGTGAATTTTTTGAGATCCAATTTGGTGGTGAAAAATCCGTCCGCGTCAGTCTTGCCCGTGACGACTTCTTCGCCGCCGAGCGAATTAAATTTGATCAGCGTGTCGGGTAGCGGCGCGCCGGTCTGTAGATCAATCGCCCAGACGAGCGCCTGCCCGCCGGAATATTTCAGCGTCAGTCCGATATTTGTCAGCGCGAAATACTGATAATTGACGACTGGTGAAAAATCGCCCCAATCTTGTTTGTACTCCGGCGCCTGCAAAGTCAGCATATAAATTCCGGAGGAAAGCTTGCTCTGCGTCTTTGCATTCAGATCAAATGGAATCGCCTCCCACTCGTCATGCTTATTTTTAGTCGGTTTGAAGCTCCACTTTTGATAGTCGGCAAATTTGCTCAGATCCGGATTGAATTCATAATTCTGGCTGAACTGATTGCGAATGTCGAGAAAATCAGCCAGCGAAAGTTTGGCGAGCGCGACATCCATCCGGCTCACATTCACGGCATTCAGATAATAAATCGGCGGCTTACCGCTTTCGAAAATTCCAAACTCACCGGCGGAATGGATGAAAACTTTCGACGGAATTGGCTCGGTCTTGAAAGTGAGCGTGTAATCCTCCGGTAAATTTTGACCGAAGCGATCGTGGACAGACTGATCGACGGTCAAGGTGTAAGTCGTGCTCGGCGCGAGCTGCAGGTAAAAACTCAGCTGATCCGGACTCCAGCTATTTGGTTCGAATTTTAATTCATCCCAACCGGCGATTTTCGGCGTGATCGAAATTTTGCCTGCCAAATCACCTTCCGGCAGTTGGTTGGAAAAAGTCAGTTGAACGTAATTGTTGGCATAATTCCCCTCTTTCACGACCATCGCTCCGACCGTCGCGAAATCCACCGGATACTCAGTCGGACTGCCGAGCCCGCCCAGCGTGCTCATGACTCCAGACGCAACCGTGACGGTATAATTCGCGTCGAGTGCGAGCGGCACGGCTGGCTCGACGACGAGAACCGTTTCATCCGTCACCATCTTTTTATCGACTTCCTTTTCGCCGTAGCTAATGTTTTTAATCTTGAGCGGAACTATCGAGTTCAGTTGCGGATTTTTTGGATTTAATTTTTTTTGCGCCAATGTGATTTTTTCGCCCGCGCTCTTGAGGTCGATTGGCAGATTGAAATTCAATTCAATCTTGCTGCTCGGTCCGGCTTCTTTACTGCCAGGCGCAGGATTGGTGCTTACGACCTGCGGACGCACCGTGTCGAAGCTGAAACTAAAATCTTCTGTCGTCTGGTCGCCCGAGAGTGTCGTGAGTCCCGTCGGAACAGAGACGGTGAAGTGCGTTGCCGGCGGAAGTTTCTCCGTCGGTAAGAATTTCGCAGTCGTCGTGCCGAGCCAGCGCCAGGGCCCGGGAATTTCCGGCGTAATTTTGACCGGCCAATTCTCAGGATTTTGTTTGTTTTGGACAATTGTCAGCGGCACCATCGGTCGATCGAAGACCAAAGTGATTTCTGCGTCCACGGGAATTTCGGTGGTCTTGTCAGCAGGAGCGTGCGTAGCGAGAATCGGATCGCCGGAAACAGTGAACTGATATTCCAGCGTTTTGCCGAGACGCTGACCGTCGGCGCGCAGCGTCTGACGATCCAATTCGAATTTGTAAACCGCCTGCAAAGTCAGGCTACCGGCGGGATCGAAGACGAGCGTTTGGTTGTCGAGCCACTTGAGGTCGCCCGCGAGCCCGGCTGGAATGCTTAAATTTTCTTCGACGCTTCGGCGATCCATCGCGAAAGGAAAACCAAAATGTAAATCCGAGCCAGTGGCAACTTTTTGATTTTGGTCGAAACTAAATTGTGGAGTGGAACTTTGCCGTAAAAATAGACTCAATCCAAGTGCCACCAAAATCACGGCACCGACGCCAAGTAGAATTTTTTGTTTAAAAAACTCAGAGCAAAATTTTTGCAAATTAAGGGCGGGCAGCATTGGGTGGCAGGCTAAAGCACAGCTATTTTACATAAGCCACCTAATTTAGTCTCGGGCGAAATAACTTAGTCAATCTGAGTTTATCGTCTTACTAACCAGCTTCGCTAGCTCCGCCCGGTTAATCGGCTGACTAGGATAGAAGTGATCGGCTTTTTGGACGATCCCTTTCGCTAACGCAGTTTCGACATAGACCGCAAGCGAGTCATTCGCGGAGACATCAGCGAAAGAGCTCTTCGTAATTTTTTCGAGTAGTGGAATTTTGCTGGCGGTAAGCAAGAGCTTCAAAGCTTCAGCACGCGTAAGTGTCTGCGCAGGATGAAAATATTTACCGCTCATGATGCCGTGACCAGCAAGCTCAAATAATTTGGCGGCAGTCACCGAGCCTACTACACCTAAGCCGTCTCGCAGGTAGGTTTTGAGATGATCATACTGGAAAGTGATTACTGCTTGCTGAGTGGTTTGATCGAAATAATTGGTCGAGAAATTTTTGAGATAGCCGAGTTCTTGCAGAATTTTCTTTAATTCCAAAACATCAGCGCCTTTGTGACCGATTACAAGCTTTCTCCCGAAATCTGAAACCTGGCGAATTTCCACAAAACCTGTAAGTAGACCGGACTGATCCAAAGATGCGACAAAAGGTGTGAACCACTCCCCGCTCGGTGTATCATTGAAAGGTTGTGATGTATTTGTGTCAGCGTCTAGATTGAAAGCTTTGGCAATGATCTTGGAAGATTCCGCACGCGTGACGAGATTAGCCGGTTTGAAATTACCATCTGGGAAACCGGAAATAATTTTGGCGAGAGTTAATTCTTTCACGAAATCAGCGAACCAACTATCCGCCTCGACGTCTGGAAACAGCGTGGTGGGAGATTTTCCGCGCGTTTTACTTAAAGTGATCAGATAGAGCTCTTCTCGTTTGCAACTAGCGTACTTTTGCGCGAGCAAATTGATCTTCACGATTCCCTCGGGGAGTTTTAATTTCGAAGTGTTGGCTTCGACCAAGTAGTCTCCATTCGCCTGTTTGGTGATTTTAATTTCGATTGGCTGGTCATTCACTTTGACCGAGATTCCGTTCACCGGATAGTCGGCATCGACCACGAAAGAAATCTCCGGCAGAGTCGTGACGACGATGTCCGGTTTGGGATTAACGAAACTAAATTCTTGCGCACTGCAAAAAATTCCGCTGCCGCTGCCACCACCACCGGAGCTTGATGAGCTGCCGGATGAAGCGGCGCTACCGAATAAACCGAAAGTGGAAAAGTGGCTCGTTTCACAGGTGATTGAATTGGCAGCCGTGTTCACAATGCAGTTGCTCAAGGCAGTCCAAGCTCCGTCTGAATAGCGGTAAATCCAAAGTGAACTTTCATCCAAGCCGACAATCTCAGAATCAGTGTAGTTGAGCGTGACGGTGATTGGGTTATCGAAAGTTGTGATCTTCGTAGTGGTGTCTGTGTAAGCATCGAGCGAATAGGTGTGGCTCCCAACTAAACTCTTGCTTGCAGGAGTGGAGGTCGTCGCGATTGTCGCAGCGGAGGCAAGTTGTTTGACCTGGAAGCTCGCCTCGCTCACCGAATAGTCGACTGGCATGGTGATCGCGAGATTCGCGCTGCCACTCGAGAGTGTGACACTGCCGCCAGTGGCAAGTGGAATTGTATCGTCATTTTCACCGCTCACGCTGGCACTGCCAGTACAGCCCGTCGTCGTGAAATTGCTCGTATCGCCGCTGGCAGGATTACTGCCTGCATCGACCGACTTCACGCGGAAATAGTATTTCGTACAAGCAAGCAAACTGCCGATGCTTTGGGAATGTGCGGTGACTCGCGGAGCGGTGTTGATTACACTTGTCGTTACACCAAAAGATGTACTCAAACCGTATTCAATTTGCGTGGAAGCAGCTTCATCTGTCGTCCAGGTAATGGTCGCACCGGAGGAATTCACTGAGGCAGCAACAGCTGAAATTACGGGCGGAGTCGAGTCGGCAGTCGTGCTGGTCGTCCCACTTCCCGCTAATCCAAACGCCGTCTCATCATCATCGGCGTTCTTCGCTTTGGCGCAGAAAGAATATTGAGTATTGGCTGACAGACCTGTGACTGTCACGGTTGACCAAGCCGCATCAGCTTGCCAGACAGCGGAAGCGGAAATGGAACCATCAGCCTGGACGTAGCCGAGTCCGCCTGCTCCATCGCAGGTCGCACCTTGTTCGGCATAGATGGCCAGTGAGGTTTCGGTACCACCAGTGACGGGATTAACAGCGAGAGTTGTCGTAGTTGGATTATTGACAGTCGGAGCAGCTGGAGTACTGGCAGCCGTGTAGGCTTGCAGGGTTAAGGATGCCGTTTTGGTGTCATCACCATTCCTGGCACAAACATAACGAGTGTACTGTGTGTTTGCCGAAAGAGTAGAGAGATCAAGATAACCGTTAGACGTTGTGCCATCGACGCAAGAGTTAGTCGTACCGTAAGCGTAGTCCTTTTGCGCTCCGCCGGAAGCCCAGGTGAGACGTAGCGCAGTAGTCGTTTGGTTCGTGTGACTGGCGGTCGTAGCAGCGTTGGCAAGCGTATATTTGTAAGCCGGAGTTGGAGTCACCCAAGCAGATTCATTGCCAACATTGTCTTTCACTTTGACTCGGATCGCCTGAGCCTCACTGGCATTGAGAGTCGAGAATGTAGATGCTCCCGAGACCCAGCCAGAATTGGCATCGGCTGTCACGAAACTCGTCGCGTTTTGATCAAGCTCAATGTAGTACTTATCAGTCGGCAAACCTGAGCCCGAGTCGGAAGCGCCGGAAGGAGTGACCTGGATTGAACCAAGCGCGATTGTCCCCCAATCTAGTGTCAATCCAGTCGGTGCTGTTTTGTCGTACTTCACGATGAAAGTTCGTTCAATCCCCCAAGTACCGGCTCCGGTCTTCGGACGGACGTGAAAGTAATTCGTACCTTCGGAGATCGTGATGTTGTCTACGTAGGCATTGGCTGTATTGAGCTCATCACCTGAAATTGTGGCAGTGGCAGTCGAATTTAATTCGTAATAGAAAGTATCGTCCGAGATAGAAGCTGGATCAGTCCAGCTGAAGGAGACTTGATCATCGCTCCCGGTGTCGGAATACTTGAACCAAGTGTTGGAAGTAAGAGAGGCGCGGTCAGTGTCTGTGCCAGAGCCAGCGTCGACAGCTGAGATGTTTGGAGCGACTTCGAAGTTAGCTGTGACTGAAATATTAGCAGCGACATTGGTGTCGGTTCTTGGATTTTGAGTCGAACTGTCAGACCAATTAACAAAGCCGTAACCAGTGTCTGGTACAGCAGTCACTGCCGTGCCAGACGCCCCATAATTGACTGTCTGCGGAGAAGTACCAGTAATGGAACCATTGGCTCCGGCAGAGTAAGTGAGAGTGAATTCATTGGCTGCCCATTGCGCATAAACCGTAATATTATTTGTCACATTTGTACTACCAGTAAATGCTGTACCACTGCCATTAGCTTGAGTATTCCAGCTACCAAAACTGTAACCAGTTCTAGTAGGAGCAGTCGGTAAAGCATTAATCGTGGTATTGTAGTCAGCAGTTTTAGTCGTCGGACTAGCTTCGGTATCTCCCCCATTCTTGTTGAAGGTGACGGTGAAATTATTAATTGTCCAAATTGCATAAACAGTGATGTTGTCAGTGACTGCGGTGGTAGCGTCAAAAAGAGAACCATTGCCATCCGCTTGGGTGTTCCAGCCAGCGAAAGAGTAGCCTGTTTTGGTTGGCGGGGTTGGCAGTGTTCCGACATTACCACCATAATCGGCGGTTTTAGTAGTGGGATCAGCTTCAGTGCCCCCAGTGTTTTTGTTGAAAGTAACGGTGTGAGTATCAATCGCGAAACTAGCTGTCACGGAAATATCTCCCGTCACATTTGTATCGGTTCGCGGATTGCTGGTGGAACCATCAGACCATTGGACGAAATGATAGTGAGCTTCAGGTACAGCAGTCACAGCAGTACCGTCTGAACCGTAACTTACTGTCTGTGGAGAAGTGCCGGTGATAGAGCCGTTGGCACCGGCCGAATAAGTGAGGGTAAAATTTAAGGGAGACGTGCTAGGTATGCTTTCATCAGCTTCTATTGGTAATGCCAAGGCAGCATCATCTTTTAAAGTGTAGGAGGTGATGGGACTCTCTCCGTACAAACATCTGACGCCAGAAATTGTCCCAGAAGCATAATTTAGCCTTACGGTTGTAGCGTTTTGCCTAACGCCTGTCGCAGCTATCCAACTTGAACCATTATAAACCTCATAAGAGTCGATACTACTGGCTGGCGTGAAATCAGTTCCACCATCATGTTGGATATAAACATCGGTATGCGTTGAATCCACATTGTGCCACCAAATATTTTTTGGTCCTCGATGATAAGCATAATTTCCAGTTCCAATTTCATGCCACAATACAGATTGGGCGTACCTTAGAGCTTCTGTTTCTTGGCTTTGATAGGTTAAATGTACCCCATCAGCCAAGAGTGGTAAATCGACCGATTGACCAGCAAAAATTCTCTTTACCTCATGGTTATTATTACAGATATCTTCTTGGGCTGACCTAACAGCCGAAAATGAAGCATCATGACCCAGATAAGCACTGTTGGAACTTTTTGGCTGAGCAACTATATAGATTGGTAGGTTGCTATAATTTGTATCTGTTTCCAAATTTCCAAATAATGTTACCATCCCATCATAATAAACTTGATAAGTGATATTATTCATAGAATCAGTCCAACCCTGATACCACAAAGCACCATTAACTTTTTTTCTACTCATTGGCTCTGAGACTAGCAATCCTTCTTGTAAGTCCTCATACCAGTTATTTGAGGCTGAAGCTCCTAGCCAATATCCTAAGGCACCTTTGTATGCTTCTAGCAAAGCTGAGCCACCGATTCCGTAGTCCAATACTCCAATTGGGCAATGTAATTCTGATTGAAGCTTGTTGGCAAAAGTGATTGAGCCGTTACCAGTGTTTAACGCCCATCCAGTATATGGAAAAACATCTGCTGGATCTTGGGTAGATTGCTCCCCTATTTGACCAGTCGTAGCATGTCTGAATTTGCTTACTAAATCACTTGATGTTCTTTTTACATAAGCTGGATCATCATAGTCTAACCATTTATCTATGTAAGACTGACCAAAGTAAATGATAACAAAACCTACACCAATTTTATGTGTTCCTGTGAAAATAACATTATGATTATCAGAATTTCTTACTTCAAACCCAAGCCATGCATTTGTTTTAGGTATATGAGATAAGGTACCACTCCAACTATTTCCAGAGATGGTTTCACCCGATAAGGTATTCCAATCATTTCCACTTACTTGCACGGTTGTATTAGTTGTTCGGTTAAAGACCCTAACCTCTACATGACTAGGAGCTGTCCCACCATATCTTCCGCTTAAAACAATTGCTCCTTCTTTGTTCTCATCATAAGCAATGACCCTTCTGTCCTTTAGGTAATTAGTGTCTTCATTTAGATCTAATAGAATGTCTTGGGGAGTACCTGCCAAAGCAAAACTGGCAGGATCATTTTGATTGGAATATTGCGTAGCAATCCACTCATCACTTCTAGCCACATTTGAAAGCTGAACTTCATCAACACCGCCCGTTATATTGCTGTTGGTAGCATTATTAAGCTCTCTCCCAATCGAAAAAACTCCTGAATTATTGCTAATTGCAGAGTCAGCATAATTAGCTTGTTTCACGCCGTTGTAAAATAAATTACTATGATTGCTGGCGTCAGTTCTACCGATCAAATTAACAAACGTGCTACCAACAATATTTCCAGCGTCCGCAACTATAGTGCTAGGATTTGCATCACCTTTACCGATAACATATCTAGCCAAATAGTCTCCATTATATGTGAACAGGCTATATCCGCTCCAATTCGTAGCCCAAGTTAATTTTCCTGCAAAACCTTGTAATGTAATTGTTGAAGTTCTTTTGGCCCAACAAGAGATGGTGAGTGCGCTCAAGTTGAAATCTGCGTGATTTGGAATATCATTATAAGCATCACTGTAATTAACGCCATATCCTATTTTTGAGCTTTGATTATAGCTAGGCGCATTAGCACCCTGAGCTGAAACATTGTGCCCTCGTCCAGTTGAGTCAATCAATGCTGAATAAGCTGCCCCCTTCATATGCTGTACCAGCATAAAACCGTTACTCCATACATTATTTCTTCCGTACGTTCCTGCCACATCAGGTTGGACTTCTCCAGTCTTACCATACCATACCCAAATAGAGGTTGTCGCAGAACTAGACAGATTTGTTTTGACCCAAATTTCTGCTGTTCCGTTAACAGGATTATTATCAATTGTAAAAGTAACAATTTCACAAGGCAATTGGTTTGCTCCATTGGCGTCAGAAGAAAATCTTATATCACCACCACCACTTAATGCTGGATGAGCACCGTCAGCATCAAACATTTCACTTGGTAAATTTGCCTGTGATAAAAGAATAGGAAAACCTGTAAGATTGGCGCTAGTCTGATCTAAAACTATTTCAGCTTTTCTCGTCCATCCCCCAGCACTCAAATCTGATGCCAAAACAATATTGGTATTGGTCAGTAAAAATAGTGCGGCTATGAAAACCCCGAATATTCCATAAAACGACGACTGATTTTTACTTTTTAGGTTCATTTGTTGGACCAAAATTTCGCGTTCAAAAAAAGCAGAATGCCGCCTTGGATTTTATAATAAATCCAGCGTGATTGCTTATAAGCTTTTTGGTAAATCTATAAAAAATAGTAGCAAGCTTCTTAAAATATCGTGATATAAGTTGATTCTATTGTTCCTACTCGCTTTGTGCCGCCTTATCGTATCTAATCTCAAAAACATACTCATCACCCCAAACACCTAATTCGGTCTGCGGTCGAACATGAAAGTAGGAAATACCTTCAGGAATAGTGACAGAATCAAGATAAGGAAGAGTGGTGGACGAATTCGGAGCGTCTGGCGCTCCCTCGATTACGAAAGTTGCTGGGGAATTTTCATTATCATATTCGGCGCTTAGCCAGGCTGCCGAACGAGCAATATTTGACCATCTAAATTCATCCATCGTTCCAGTACAGTAGCCCGTTGCATAATCGTAACAAAGGAAAGGATAAAACGTCCCTGTACCCAAATCACCCAGCCAGTTACCATTATTTGCTCCGTTGAAGATTACCGCGCTTATTGCAGTCCCGTTTTTATAAAACTGCCAAGAATTACCATTACTGGCCAAGCCGTAATATTCCAAATCACCACTACGTGCTCCGTCAAGCACAACATCGTTTCTGCCCTCGTCATACGATTGGAATGCTTCGTTTGTGGTTTTTGTTGTGAACCATCTCAGCAGTTCAGATTTATTTTTCGCATAGGAAAAATATGAGTTAACTGCAGCGCTTGGATCAATCCACATGCTGATTGTACCGGCTTGATCAGCTTGATACAAAGCAGCATTCCAGCGAAGCGCGTCGTTACCATCGAAATTCACGCCGTTACCAATCTTGACCGCTTGCGTCGCTGGGTCACTAATAATAGTCGAAGAATTGGCATTCGCTGAGTCTGTCCAATTATTATTTTGGAAATGTAAAACCATATTGTAGTTATCGTCCCAAACATTCTGACTACCATAAGTGTCAGTGACGGCTGGCTGAGTGGCACCCGCTTTGCCATACCAGACGTAAATCGTAGTAGTAGACGTACTCGAGAGAGTCGGGACTTTCACCCAAACTTCGGCGGAGCCGAGACTCGGATCGTTATTCGTGACGAAAGAGACTACCTCGGCAGCAAGCTGGATTTGACCAGCCGCGTCGGAGGAAAAACGCAGATCACCGCCACCATTCAGTGCTGGATGACTACCATCAGCGTCGAACATTTCAGCCGGAAGAGTGTCTTTCGTCAGGAGTACTGGGAAATTCGTGAGATTTTCACTAACCTGAGCAATCACGAGCGGCGCACGACGAGTCCAGTCCGAACCGAAAATCGGAGTGGAAGCTGCAGCTGAATCGTCGTCAATCGCATTGGCGGCAGTCGAATTCAGTTTGTAGTAGAAAGTGTCATCACTCGCAGAAGCCGGATCAGCCCAACTGAAAGAAACTTGATCATCACCTCCGATAGCAGACGCTCCGAACCATTCACCGGAAGTAAGTGAAGTACGATCATCAGAGCCTGCGCCAGCATCGACTACAGCGATATCCGGAACAGCCTCTGATACGGTCGAAGCGAAACTCGCACTTACGGAAATATCTCCCGTCACATTTGTATCGGTTCGCGGATTGCTGGTGGAACCATCAGACCATTGGACGAAATGATAGTGAGCTTCAGGTACAGCAGTCACAGCAGTACCGTCTGAACCGTAACTTACTGTCTGTGGAGAAGTGCCGGTGATAGAGCCGTTGGCACCGGCCGAATAAGTGAGGGTAAAATTTAAGGGAGACGTGCTAGGTATGCTTTCATCAGCTTCTATTGGTAATGCCAAGGCAGCATCATCTTTTAAAGTGTAGGAGGTGATGGGACTCTCTCCGTACAAACATCTGACGCCAGAAATTGTCCCAGAAGCATAATTTAGCCTTACGGTTGTAGCGTTTTGCCTAACGCCTGTCGCAGCTATCCAACTTGAACCATTATAAACCTCATAAGAGTCGATACTACTGGCTGGCGTGAAATCAGTTCCACCATCATGTTGGATATAAACATCGGTATGCGTTGAATCCACATTGTGCCACCAAATATTTTTTGGTCCTCGATGATAAGCATAATTTCCAGTTCCAATTTCATGCCACAATACAGATTGGGCGTACCTTAGAGCTTCTGTTTCTTGGCTTTGATAGGTTAAATGTACCCCATCAGCCAAGAGTGGTAAATCGACCGATTGACCAGCAAAAATTCTCTTTACCTCATGGTTATTATTACAGATATCTTCTTGGGCTGACCTAACAGCCGAAAATGAAGCATCATGACCCAGATAAGCACTGTTGGAACTTTTTGGCTGAGCAACTATATAGATTGGTAGGTTGCTATAATTTGTATCTGTTTCCAAATTTCCAAATAATGTTACCATCCCATCATAATAAACTTGATAAGTGATATTATTCATAGAATCAGTCCAACCCTGATACCACAAAGCACCATTAACTTTTTTTCTACTCATTGGCTCTGAGACTAGCAATCCTTCTTGTAAGTCCTCATACCAGTTATTTGAGGCTGAAGCTCCTAGCCAATATCCTAAGGCACCTTTGTATGCTTCTAGCAAAGCTGAGCCACCGATTCCGTAGTCCAATACTCCAATTGGGCAATGTAATTCTGATTGAAGCTTGTTGGCAAAAGTGATTGAGCCGTTACCAGTGTTTAACGCCCATCCAGTATATGGAAAAACATCTGCTGGATCTTGGGTAGATTGCTCCCCTATTTGACCAGTCGTAGCATGTCTGAATTTGCTTACTAAATCACTTGATGTTCTTTTTACATAAGCTGGATCATCATAGTCTAACCATTTATCTATGTAAGACTGACCAAAGTAAATGATAACAAAACCTACACCAATTTTATGTGTTCCTGTGAAAATAACATTATGATTATCAGAATTTCTTACTTCAAACCCAAGCCATGCATTTGTTTTAGGTATATGAGATAAGGTACCACTCCAACTATTTCCAGAGATGGTTTCACCCGATAAGGTATTCCAATCATTTCCACTTACTTGCACGGTTGTATTAGTTGTTCGGTTAAAGACCCTAACCTCTACATGACTAGGAGCTGTCCCACCATATCTTCCGCTTAAAACAATTGCTCCTTCTTTGTTCTCATCATAAGCAATGACCCTTCTGTCCTTTAGGTAATTAGTGTCTTCATTTAGATCTAATAGAATGTCTTGGGGGGCAGCAACGTTTTCATTATAATTTATGGTTAATTTTGGTCTCAATTCGGTATTCACAGCATAATTCCTAGAATACCAAAGCGGAAGATTGTTGGCGGCGGTGCCACCGTCTAAAGTATCTCTCACTAGTACATTAACAACTCCGGAATTATTACTAATCGCGTCTTTTACAATTGCTGTTACGTCCCAAGTCATCCATCCATAGCTAGCAGGCACTATTGCTGTAGCGTTGGCGGGATTAGAAGTCACGTAATCACCACAAGAATTAGTCCAATTATTTCCAGTAGAATAGACGTTGCAGGTAGATTGTAGTTCTGAGAAATTTCTGAAAACTCCGCCACTTGTTTTCAGTGCATTCATTTGAATGGTTCTACCGGAAGGATTACCTCCTAAGTACGCAGCATAATAAAGCGAAACTGTCGCAGAACTTATGGCGGTTGCCGGCTGATTAAAACTAGACGCGTCAAAAGCGATTATGCTTCTCTGATAATTGCTAGCATTGTATGCTTGGGTTAGCAGATAAACTGACGACCCATTATTAGCAGTTGGACTTTGCTTTTGTATTATATTGTCAGCAGGGCTTGCATACGTGGACGAAAGAGCCAGCGTCTTCGGCGTAAGACAAAAAAATCCGATGATGGCAATTATGGGAACGAAAAATAGATATTTTTTCATAGCATTAATTATTTAATGAGGTTGCTTGATTTAGGTTGTTATTCGCTCGAAATTATAACTGCCGAAATGTAAGAATGCTGTTCGTCGGCTTATTCTGATATCTAAATCTTACAGCCATGCAAATTAATTAAATTTTTTATAAGGTTTGATATTAAAAATAATTTCAATGTTTGTCAAAAAATTGGATTAATAATTTTACTCAAGACCATCAGCACGCCGACAATCACCGGCTGGTGCAAAAGATAAATCCAGAGCGAATTGCGTCCGAGCAACGCCCCAAAAGCACCGATTTTATTATTCTGCAGCCAGGTGAAATTGAAGCTGAATTGGCGCTTGAAATTTTTGTAAGCCAGCTTGGCAAAGAAAATTCCCAGCAAGACAAAACCGAACCAAGGCAGCAGCGGAAAATAATCCAAGGTGTTCAGATTTTGATTCCAAAAAATTAGGCTCAAATGATTTGATAGTGACTCTCCTAAAAAAAGCGGCAAGAAAATTCCCAGAATGGGAAAAATCAGCCCCAAAACCAGATTGGCAAAATGGTAACGCACCAGCGGCAAAGCCAGCAGGATTGCCACTGCGATGAAATGCAAAACTCCGAAAAAAATGTAACTCCCGGGACTGTAAAGCCGAGTGACCAACGTGATCAGCAGAGCGAAAAAGATCAGCGATATCGCCCGCACGACGTTTCTTTTGTAAAAAGAAATAAGCTCTCCTGCTTGCTGATGTCTAAGATAAGACAATTGCAGCGATACGCCCACCAGAAAGATGAAAACCGTGGCCGTAATTCGCTCAAACGTAATCCAAAAAAATGAATCGAGCGTGAATTTAACTAGATCTAGATAATTGAGGTCAAAAATAAAGTGGAAGACAATCATCATCAGCACTGCCGCGCCGCGCAGGAAATCTACTTCGACGAAACGTGCAGTGCGATTTTTGGTCGAAGTGGAATTCATGAAAACGAGACTATTCTACACAAGCCGCCGAAACGCTTGCTCTGGAATAATGCCCGGAGAAACCGCCAACGATAGCCCACTTCTTGATTTTTGGGTCAATTTCTGCTAAACTTGGGAGATTTAAAAACTTAAAAAATGAAAAACACAAAAATCTTTTCGGCACTCGCAGCGTTTGCCCTCACGGCGTTCGCTATTTTGCCGGCTTTCGCCGCGGGTGAATATCTGCCCGATGTCGAAAATGTAACCGCTACCGTAGCCAGCGGCGGTATACAAATCACCTGGAATGCAGTTGCTGGAGCTGACCAGTACACGCTTTACTATGGCACGACTAGCATCAACACGGATGGCGCCACCTACGAAAAAAGTGTCCTGCTCGATAATGTGACTAGATACCTGCTCACAGGTCTTACGCCTGCAACTAAATACTACATTGCCGTCGCCGCGGATGACTCGACCGGATCAAAATTCGGCAGCTATAATTATTCAGAAGAAATTTCCATCACTACACCAGCTGCATCAGGAGCGACGACTACGACGACAACTACGACTGACCCTACGACGACTACTGGCTCAGGTAGTTCAAATCCAGCTCCAGTGGTCGATCCGCTGGCTGAGACCACCAGCACGCCACCTACAGCGGAACCGACAATCAATCCGACTCCCGTCTCTGAGACAGAGCCAACTGCTGAAAATATTGCTGGTCAAAAATTCAGCGCATCGGGCGAAGTCGAGCCCAGCACTGAGCCGAAGGACTTACCAAAATCCGGACCAGAACTCGCCATCGTCTTTCTCATGAGTGGTACCGGTACATACTTGTGGCGCAAATATCGGAAATAATTCCGAACTTAACTACTCACAAAAAAAGACCTTCACATGAAGGTCTTTTTTTAATCCTGATATCAAACCGAAACCTCGAAACTAATTTGAGGCTTGAACTACGAAAAATTTTCTAAACTTGTCGCTAACCCGTCACCTAGGTGGTGGGTTAACTTGTTTGAAGCCTCGTAAATTTAAAAATTCTACCCATGTTACATGCTCCATGTTTCATGTTCCATGTTTCGGGATTCGGGTTATCAGACTGGCTTATTTATTTTCACCTGGGAAATAACGCTCAACGAATTTTTTGCAAGACTCGATGCTTTCCAGCACACGCGCCTCGCTACCGACACCGAGCGATTTCGGATTGAGCTTGAGCGTCAGGATGCCGTTGAATTTATCGCGCGCCAAATGAATCAAAAAGCTTTCCAGTGGCACAGTACCATTCGCCAGCAAGGTGTGTTTCATCTCGTGCTGTGCATTGGCCAAGTGAATTTGGCGAATCTTCGGGCGGAAAATTGAATAAAGTTCGAGTAACGGCTCACTGCGAGTCGAGACGTTACTTGTGTCGAAAACAAGATTCTCAAATTTTTTGAGTTCGTAAGGATCGTTGAAAGCGTATTTCGGTACAAGACCGAAAATACTTTCGGCGGGCGGATTGACGATTGCGATTGGCAAATCGTATTTCTTTTGTAATTTTGGCAATTCATCAATAATCCATTTTTTGTATTGCACGCTGAAAACCTCCGGGGCGGACAGCGAAACCAGCGGTGTCTCGATTTTCTTAGCGAGATCAATCGCACGCTTGGCTTTGTCCTCATTCATCGCCAGACCAGCTGGAATCGAAAGTGCGACGATGGGCAGCTCGTACTGTTCGCTGAGTTGTTTGAGATAAGTGGGATTTTGCGTATCAAGGTCGTTGCGACGAATCACCACTTCGATGCCATCGAGACCAGCTTTTTTCGCAAGCTCGAAGGCGTGGTGCAAACCATAACCGGCGAAACTATCGGTCGTAATTGAGAGCATTTTTTAGTTTTTAATTCTTGTTATTTTAGCAAAAAATAGCTTTTATTTCAAGCTTTGGACGAAGTGCGCCATGCGCTCGAAAGCCGTCTCCAGCTCAGCGAGACCAGTCGCGTAAGAAATGCGAATGTGGTCGGCGAATTCCGCGCCGAAAGCCGAGCCCGGCACGACCGCAACACGCTCCTTTTTCAGCAAATTTAGCGCGAAATCATCACCCGAAAGTCCAGTTCTTTTACGAATGTTCGGGAAAAGGTAAAACGCGCCGGCGGGTTTTTGGACGGTGAAACCCATTTTGCGTAGTTCGCGCACACAAAAATCCCGGCGCAGCTTGTACTCCGCCCGCATTTTGGCGACTTCCGCATCACAGTTTTCGAGCGCCTCAATCGCGGCGACTTGTGAAATCGAATTCGCGCAGAGCGCACAGTACTGGTGAATTTTGTTCGCCGCGGCGACGAGGTTTTCCGGCGCAAGCAGATAGCCGAGTCGGAAACCGGTCATCGCGAAAGCCTTCGAAAAACCGGAAATCGTCGCGGTCTGTGCTTTCATCTTAGGCAGACTCGCGAAAGAAATATGCTTAGTCTCGTAGGAAAGTTCGGCGTAAATCTCGTCCGAAATCGCGAGCAAATTATTGCGCTCGACCAAGGCAGCAATTTTCGTAAGTTCGGATTTAGTGAATGTCGCGCCTGTCGGATTCGACGGATAGCCGAAAACGAGCGCTTTGGTTTTGGGCGAAATCTTTTTCGCAATCTCGGAAATTTTTTGGACGAAAATCGGCGTGCCGCCGGCGAGTGCGACGAGCGGCGCGTACATCACATAGCTCGGCGCGAAAAGTAGGACTTCGTCACCAGGATTCAAAACTGAGCGCACGACGAGATCAAAAATCTCGCTCGCACCATTGCCGACCAAAATCTCTTTTTCAGGAGAATAAGCAACGCCAAATTTTCGCGCGAAGTATTTCGCGATCGCGCCGCGCAATTCGCTTGAGCCGCGATTCGCGGAATAATGCGTCGCGCCATTTTCCAGCGCGGCAATCGCCGCCTCACGCACACTCCACGGCGCATCGAAATCCGGCTCGCCGACCGAGAGTGAAATCACGTCGGGATTTTCGGCGACAATTTCGAAAAATTTCCGGATACCGGAGGGTGGAATTGTCTCGAGGATTTTGTTGGAAGGGATTTTCAAAATAATTTAAGTATAGATAATCAAGTTAACACCCAAGATATCTCGGGTGTTAACGCGCCTTCACGCACTAACCTTTAATCTTTGATCGCTCACTTTTTCACCGAAAATCAGTCCGTCCTCTTTGTATTTTTTCAGGAGAAAATGAGTTGTTGTGCCGGTCACGCTTTCGAGTACTGCCACTTTGCGATTCACGAAATTCGCGACATCGGCGAGCGATTTGCCTTTGACTAAGAGATTCAAATCGTGCGAACCGGAAATCAAAAACGCATTCACGACCTCCGGAAACTTCGCGAGACGCTCCCCGACTTCGTCGAAGCCGCGACCGCGCTGGGTCGTCACGCGCACTTCAACCATCGCCGTGATTTCGTCCTGACCGTTGGAATTTAGAATCGTCGCGAAACCGACAATCTCGCCAGACTTCAGAAGCTTCTGAATCTCGGCTTCGATCTTCGCTGCGGTCGTTCCGAGAATCTTCGCAAGCGAGCTCGCCGAAATGCGCGGATTCTTCGTCAGCAGCGCGAGTAATTTTTGCTTCATTTGCAGAAGAATTAAAACAGGAGCATTTTACATTTTTCCTTGAGAAACTTAAAATCGGCGGGTTGCCACCGTAGCTCAGCTGGTAGAGCGGACGCTTCGTAAGCGTTAGGTCCCCGGTTCAAATCCGGGCGGTGGCTCCATTTTTGCCATAAATAAAAACTGTCATCGCGAGCGTAGCGAAGCGACCCCGCCAAACTAATCTCGGATTTTTTAATTTTCACTAAACCTCAGGCGAAATTCGTGGGCGAATTTGCCGCGATTAAATTTTTGGCAACAGGCGCGACAGGCGACATTTTTGCGACGACGAAAAGCTGGGAATTTTTTGCCACAATTCGGACAAGTCGCGCTGAATCTGGATTGTGGCAAAGCGACTTCCGATTCGCGAAAACGCGCCGCTGGTGTCCCGCCGATTTCGATAACTTTCTCGCGCCAAAGTACGTCGTGTGCGTGGCGCGGTCCGACGAGTGCGTGCGCAATTTCGTGTAAAAGCGTATCGAGAATCTTTTGCGGCGGATTCAATTCGGTCAGGATTTTGGAAAGCGAAATCGTCCGCGTCGTGAAATTGCAGCAGCCGAAGCGTCTGCGCGCGTGGTCAAATTTAAAATTCCAGCTCATCAAATCGTGCTTCACAAGTAAACGATGAGCGAGCGTTTCCGCGGCAGAGAGATTCACTTTAATTTTTCAAAATTCTGGCAACAGCTTCCGCGCAATTCGCCGGATCGAGAATCGTCAGGACGGGCGTGCCACTCGGCATTTGCAGTGTCGAATGAATGTTGATGAGGTAGTCGTTTTTGTCTTTGAAGGGCGGACAAGCGAGCACCGGCTTGGTTGAGTTCGCCGCGACGACACCGGAAAGCGCATTGCTGCGGCCGGCAATCGTGACGAAGGCAACTTTTTCACCTTCAAATTTCGCAACAATATCTAGAACTTCGCACGTCTTCTTGTGTGCTGAAGCGACGAAAATCTCGTGCGGAATTTTGCGCTCGTCGAGCGCGGCGATGATTTTGTCGGCGTGCGACTGATCGACTTCCGAGCCGAGAATGAGAATGGCTTTCATCAGAATTAAGGATTAAGAAGTAAGTGTTAAGTGTTAAGTGTTAAGTCATAATTCATAATTCATTTTTGAACTTTGTCTTTCCTGCCATCACTGTCATTGCGAGCAACCGAAGGGAGCGACGCAATCTCAGCCTTCCTTGTATTCCTGCTCTTTTCTTTTCATTCCCGCCTCCTTTTGTCTTTCCTGCTTTTTTCTTGTCTTTCCCGTCCCCGATCAATGTCGGGGATAAACTCCGGCGGGAATCCAGAATTTGACCTGCACGCGCTGATTGCTGGATCCCCGATTAAGTCGGGAATGACAAATTAGGCTTATTTTTCGGGAAAATATTTCTCTTTGATTGAATTAAACTTCTCAACACTATTTTCACATGCACTACGGAGCTCGGTTTCGCCTTTTATACAATTATAAACTGTAGGACTTGAAGCTATTAATTTATAAGTAAGAGCATCCTCAATATTATCGCTGATAATGAACCCAGTATCTTGGTGATAAATTGAATAAAGCATTAAGCAGCTTTTATCAGATTCAGAATAATTCACTTCTGCCAAAGAAACACGAATAGTTGAAGAATTATTTCTTAACTCTTCTATTCTTTTGTCTGCCAAGTTCTTGCATTTTATTTTCTCATCCAAAAAACTCTGTTGGCTCGCCGTTCCACAACCAGCAAGTAAAAGTGTAAGAACGAAAGCAGCAAATATCTTTTTCATTTTTCAGGGAAATACTGGCGCAGATTGGAGCGAATTCTTTCTTTGACGGGAATTCCGAGCGCGGGCAGTTTGAATTCCTGACCCGTGACGGTTTCGAAAAGATTGATGTATTTCTGGGAAAACTCAACCAAGACATCGTCAGGAATCTTCGGGATTTCGTCCTTGTAAGGATCGCACTGCGCGCGAATCCAGAGGCGGAGGAATTCTTTGTCGAGCGATTCGGGTTCTTCGCCGCGCGCATGTTTGGCTTCGTAAGAATTCGCCAGCCAATAACGCGAAGAATCGGGCGTGTGAATTTCATCGGCGAGTGTGATTGTGCCTTGGCGGTCGAGACCAAACTCGTATTTCGTATCGACAAGAATCAAACCGTTTTTCGCGGCAATTTCCTTACCGCGCGCAAATAGTGAAAGCGAAATCCATTCAAGCTCATCCCACTGCTGACGCGTCACGAGCCCGCCTTCGATCAGGAATTCCGGCGCGACGGAAATATCGTGTGTACCATCAATCGGTTTCGTCGAAGGCGTCAAAATCGTCTTCGGCAATTTCGCGTTTTTCGAAAGTCCCTCCGGCAGAGCATTGCCGCAAAATTCGCGTGCGCCTTTGCGGTACGCAGTCCAGACCGAGGTATCCGTCGAGCCAGTCAGATAATCACGGACGACGACTTCGACCGGCAGCATTTTGAGTTTTTTCGCAACGACGACATTCGGATCAGGATATTCGAGCGCGTGATTCGGACAAATGTCCGCCGTTTTTTCGAACCAAAATTTCGCCGTCTGTGTCAGCACCTGACCTTTGAATGGCACTGCTGCCAGCACTTTGTCGAAGGCGGATTGCCGATCAGTCGAGATGAGAATTCTCCTACCATCAGCCAAATCGTAATTTTCCCGGACTTTGCCGCGATAATAATTCGGTAGCTCGGGAAATTCACACTCGACCAAAGCCAGCGGAATCTGAGAGCGAATGATTTTGGGATCAATCATAGTAGTTGGTAGTTTTCAGTTGCTAGCTGTTAGCAAGATGATTTTAGCAAATTGCTTTTTCAAGCCAGATTTTTTATAATGCGCTCTTATAATTTCTTCACCAATGTCAAAATCAGAAATTTTCGGAAAGACTATAGCGGCGATAGCCGATTTTACAATGGAGACATGCAGAGCTGCATTTGAAAAATTCGACGAAGTCGTAAACTTAATTAGAAAATTTGGCCGCGAAGCTGTCGCGAAAATTTTATTGCATGGCGAAAAATCAACTCTGCAGGATCAAGATGGTCACGAAAAAAATTGATTTCAGAAAAGTTTTCTTGTAAAATGCTCGCGAACTCGAATCAATTTTAGATTCGGGCATTTTCCCGGAACCATCCTAAATTCCAAACCCTACACCCTAAAACCTATCCCCTAAACCCTATATGAATTCCAACCCTCAAAACTTCGCCGCCGCCATCAATCAGCTTTGCGACGAGAAAAAGATTGAAGCCGAAGCCGTATTTGAAGCCGTCGAAGAAGCGATCAAAGCCGCTTACCGCAAAGATTTCGGCAACCGCGATCAAAATCTCGAGGTCATTCTCGACCGCATAACTGGCAAAACGAATGTTCTGCTTGTCAAAAAAATCGTCGACAAAGTCGAAAATCCGCAGGCGGAAATTTCCGTCGAGGACGCGCAGCAAATCAAGAAAGGCTTGAAAGCTGGCGCGAAAATTAAAATCGACGTCACGCCATTTGACTACGGTCGCATCGCTTCGCAGAGCGCGAAACAAGTCATTATCCAAAAAATTCAGGATGCAGAACGCCAGGCGATTTACGCAGAATATACTGATCGCGAAGACGAGCTTTTGAATGCTTTGGTGCACCGCGTCGATGGTCGTTTCGTTCATTTGGAATTGGATCGCACGACGGCGATTCTCGAACCGCGCGATCAGATTCCGCGTGAACGCTACCAGCAAGGTCAGCGCATCAAAGTTTACTTGGAAAAAGTCGAGCTCACGACACGTGGCTCGATGCTCAAAGTCAGCCGCACGCATCCGAGAATGATTTTCCGCTTGATGGAACTCGAGATCCCGGAAGTCAGGAATGGTACCGTCGTCGTGAAAAAAATCGCGCGCGAGGCTGGTATTCGCTGCAAAATCGTGGTGGATTCGACTGATGCGAATGTCGATCCGGTCGGCGCGTGTGTCGGTCAACGCGGTGTGCGCATCCAGAATATCACCGACGAAGTGAATGGTGAGCGTATCGACGTGATTGAATTTTCGGAAGATTTCGAGACGATGCTGAAGGAAGTTTTATCCCCGGCGAAGCTTGATCATTTCGTGAAACACGATGACGAAAAACGCGTCGAGGTCTATGTCGCGGAAGATCAGCGTGCGCTCGCGATTGGCAAGTCCGGACAGAATGTTCGTCTGGCTGGAGAAATTCTCGGCTGGGATATCGACATTTTGAACACGGCGGAGCTCGCAGGTGAAGTCGCCGTCGAAGAAGAAAAGGTCTCAAGCGAAAAACCAGCTGAAGCAGAGACAACCGCCGAGAAAGCTGTTGCGGAAAAAACGGAACCGGTCGAAGAAGCTGCCAAAAGTGAGTAAAAAATTCGGCATTCTCGCCTACCCCGCCGGACATTCGCTTTCGCCCGCGATGCATCGAGCGGCATTTCAGGAGCTTGGCATTGATGCGACTTACGATTTTTTTGAGGTTCCCCCGGAACAATTAACGGAATTTTTCGCGAATGAAGTTCGGACGAAAAAGATTGATGGTTTGTCTGTTTCGATTCCGCACAAAGTCGCGGTCATGCCGCTGCTCGACGAGATTGAAGATTCCGCGCGCAAAATCGGCGCGGTGAACACAGTCTTCTGGCGCGATGAAAAACTCGTCGGCGCAAACACAGACTGGCTGGGATTTTTGCAGGCTTTCGACCGACCGATTGAAAATAAAAAAGTCGTCATCTTGGGTGGCGGCGGCGCAGCACGCGCGCTGGTCTTTGCCCTGTTGGAGAAAAAATGTGAGGTGACGGTCGTGACGCGCGAAGCCTGGGAATTTGAGACGATTCAAAAAGATTTTGGCATCGCGACGGATTTCATCGCAAATCTGGGGAATTACGATCCGGACATTTTGGTTAACACAACACCACTCGGTATGAAAGGCGCTTTCGAGGGCAAAAGCTTCGTTGACCCAAATTGGTTTGCAAGTCATAAACCACTCGTCTTTGACATTGTTTATAATCCACGCGAGACGCAACTTCTGAAAGACGCACGCACCGCGGGCTGCGAAACGATTGAAGGTCTCAAAATGCTGGTAAACCAGGCCGTCGCCCAATTCGAAAAATTCACCGGCGCAACCGTCAAATTCGAAAAAATGTGGGATGCGGCGCTCGCAGAACTCGCGAAATAAATTTGCAAAAACGAGACTGCCCGAGTAAAATCCGCGCTACTCGCCCGTTTTCATTTCCCGATTTTTTATGGCAAAAACACGCAAATTTATCATTCAGCCGACTGATGACGAGCTGAAGAAGTTCCCCAAGAGTGCGCGGGAATTGATCGTGAAAGGTCGGCAGCAGCGCTTCGTCACGCACCAAGAAATCGAATCGGCTCTGCCGCCAATCGAGGAAAATTTGGAATTGCACGACGATTTTGCGGAAGTTTTGCAAAATCTCGGCGTCGAAATTGTCGATCAAAAAAAGTCGATTGACTGGCGCAAGAAAACAACCGGCGACAAAGACAGTGAAGTCGAAGATGAAAAAAGCCTCAGAAAAAAAGACAAGAAAGAGAAAAAATTCACCGACCTGAGCGAGATCGCCGGCGATTCGATTCGCATGTATCTGAGCGAAATCGGACGCGTGCCTTTGCTCTCCGCCTCTGAGGAAATCGAGCTCGCGAAGCGCATCGCCAAAGGCGACCAAGGCGCGAAGCAGAGTCTCGCTGAGGCGAATCTGCGTCTCGTCGTCTCGATCGCGAAGAAATACATCGGTCGTGGTTTGTCGTTTTTGGACTTGATTCAAGAGGGTTCCATCGGTCTGTTCCGTGCGGTTGAAAAATTCGACCCGAGTCGCGGTTTCAAATTCTCGACTTACGCGACTTGGTGGATTCGCCAAGCCATCACCCGCGCCATCGCCGACCAGTCCCGCACGATTCGTATTCCGGTGCACATGGTCGAGACAATTAATAAATTGACGCACACGCAACGCCGCCTCGTTCAAGAATTGGGTCGTGAACCGACGGCGGACGAGATCGCGGCGGAAATGGATTTGGACGTGAAGAAAGTTCGCCACATTTTGAAAATCAGCCAAGACATCGTCTCGCTCGAAGCCCCAGTCGGCGCCGAGGAAGATTCGAAATTGGAAGACTTCATCGAGGACGAGCAATCGCTCGCGCCCAATGAAGCTGCCAATCGCCAACTCATCAATGAAGCCATCGCGGATATGCTGCGTTTCCTCACGCCGCGTGAGCGCAAAATCGTCAAAATGCGTTTCGGACTCGGTGACGGCATCGGTCACACACTTGAAGAAGTCGGCAAAGAATTCGGCGTGACGCGCGAGCGCATTCGCCAGATCGAAGCGAAGGTCCTG
Source organism: bacterium (assembly GCA_021779375.1). Classification (GTDB taxonomy): domain Bacteria; phylum Patescibacteriota; class Gracilibacteria; order JAHISY01; family JAHISY01; genus JAHISY01. The sequence continues at coordinate 109,306 of JAJYAT010000006.1, forward strand.
CAAAAATTAAAAGATCACCCAGCAGCGAGCCGGATTCGAAATTTCTAAAATTGAGCTTTGAGCGGCGATAAATTACTTCCCACGACCGAGCTAAATTTTAGCGCGGAAGAATTAGAAACTTTGAGAAGATTTGTAATTCCTGAAATTGCAGGCGATTTCGAGATATTTTTATACGATGCGATTGACGATGGTCGTGACCCAAGTCAGGCTTTAGGATTATGCACATACTTATCTTTGGCTCCGTCTCTGACGATGAATGGGATTACCTTGACGGAAAATGATTTTTTGAAAATAGCGACACTAAAGAGAATGATTTTATTGAGAATCCTAAAAATCCTTGGTGATATCTTGCAACCCAAAATTATTGAAATTCGAAAAGTCAGATAGTTTTTTGCTAAAATCGTCGTCTAAATGAATCCCAAAAAAAGCACCCTGACCGTCGCCCCCCACTCGCTCGAAGCTGAGCGTGGCGTGCTCGGCAGTCTTTTGATTGATAAAAATGCGATGATTCGCATTGCAGATCTGATTAACGCGGACGATTTTTATGATCCGCGGCACGAGAAAATCTACGCTGCGGTTGTCGAACTTTTTGTCAGTCATGCGCCGATTGATTTACTGACGCTTTCGCAAAAACTGAGCGACCGGAAAATTTTGAAAGACGTCGGCGGACGCGGTTATCTCGCCGAACTGACCGAGGAAACTCCGACTGCGAGCCACATTCACGAGTACGCGAAGATCGTGAAAGAGAAGTCAACGCTGCGCCGACTGCTTTCGACTGGTCGCGAGATTTCGGGCTTCGCGCTGGAAGAAGGTGGCGACACAAATATCTTGCTCGAAAAAGCCGAGCAAAGTCTTTTCAAAGTTACGCAGAATTTAATTAAAGACAAATTTATTTCGATTCGCGAAGTACTGCAATCGCGTTTCGATGAATTCGCCGAGCTGCACGACGCGGAAGACAAAGACGCGATTCGCGGCGTGGCGACCGGTTTTCGCGCAATTGATAATTTGCTCTCCGGCATGAAAGCCGCGGATTTCGTGATTATCGCCGCGCGACCGTCGATGGGTAAGACTGCACTCGCGCTCAATATTTCACAAAATGTCGCGCTCCGTGCCGGCAAAAAAGTCGGCTTCCTTTCGCTCGAAATGTCGCGTGAGCAGCTCGTCGATCGTATGTTCGCGAGCTTGCTCGGAGTAGACAGCTGGCGTTTACACAAAGGCAAACTCACAGACGAGGAATTTGCGCGCATCGGCGGCGTGATGGACGAGCTCTCGAAAGCGAATTTTTACATCGACGATTCCGTCGGTTCGAGCGTGATGGAAGTCCGTGCGAAAGCCCGTCGTCTGCAAATGGAAAATGGTCTCGATATTTTAATCGTGGATTACTTGCAATTGATGAGCTGTGAATCAAATGCTTGGGCAGGCAATCGCGTACAAGAAATTGGCGAGATTTCGCGCAGCTTGAAGTCACTCGCCCGCGAATTGAAAATTCCAATCATCGCACTCAGCCAACTCAGTCGCGCCGTCGAAAATCGTCCGGGGAAAATTCCGCAGCTTGCCGACCTGCGCGAGTCAGGCGCGATCGAGCAAGACGCCGATGTCGTGATGATGATGTATCGCGAAGATTATTACGAAGAGGATTCGAGTCGTCCAGGTATGACTGACATCTTCATCCGCAAAAACAGGAATGGTCCGACTGGTCGCGCCGAATTAATGTTTAAAAAAGAGCAAATGCGCTTCTTCGACATCGAGAAAGCGAAAAAGGGCGGCTCGACACTCTCTGCGCCTGCACCAGAATTCGAGACCGCGAATCTGCTTGACGACTTTTAGTTTTGGTAGGGCCAAGGGGAATCGAACCCCTGTTACCAGGATGAAAACCTGGCGTCCTAACCACTAGACGATGGCCCCAAAATCTCAAAAGCCGCGTGATTTTAACGAAAGAATCTGTTTCCCTCAAATCAAATCCGCGAAATTTTGCAGCACCTGCAATCCGACCGCGCCGCTTTTTTCCGGATGGAATTGAACACCCCAAATTTGCTCACGATTCACGACCGCCGGAAAAGCCTGACCATGCGTCGTCGTCGCTTTCACGATTGAATTATCCTTCGGTTTGGCGAAGTAAGAGTGCACGAAATAAAAGGGCGTTTTGGTTTTGATGCCTTTTAGAATTTTCGGCGTCTTGCCGAAATCAACCGGATTCCAGCCGATGTGCGGAATCTTGATTCCGTCAGCGGAAAATTTCTCGACCAAACCTTCGAAAATCCCGAGACACTCGGTCGCGTCTTCGGCGGATTTTTCGAACAAAATTTGCAGACCGAGACAAATACCTAGAAATGGCTTCTCTTGAATTTCCTCGCGCAAAACTTTGACCAACCCGGCTTTTTGTAATTCACGCATCGCCGTGCCGGCCGCGCCGACGCCCGGAATGATAATCGCATCGGCCTTTTGAATTTTTACAGGATCGTTGGTCGCCTCATTTTTCAATTTCAAAAAGTCGAGCGCGCGCGTCACGCTGCGTAAATTTCCTGCGGCATAATCGACGACTGCAATCACAGCAGTATTTTCTCATAATTTGACAAAAATATAAATTATTTTTAATATTAAAACTTAATTAATCTTAAAAGAATGGACGTATTTGAGGAACTTGGATCTGATATTTCGAAAAAAATTCTCGAACAACTTAGGATGGACTTATCTCCTGATAAATTAAGAGACTTAAACAGTCAAATTATTAAGATTATTCGAAGTAAAGTGGAAAAAATAATTGTCAGGGAAAAAGAAATTGCGAACTCAGAATATTTAAAAAAACTAGAGCAAGAAAAAGAAAGATGTTTCGGAATCATAAGAAAATTATTAGAATTAGCCAGTGGCATTAGCATTACAGAATTTAAGAGAGTTGCTGAACCACAACCAAATAATCCTGAAGAAGATGAAATTCCTGATTTCCCAGATATCGAAGATATATCTAATAAAATTCAAATGGAAACTACACTCGCAACACGTATTTTTAAAATCACTATATTGGCGATAGGCGCAGCCAAACTTTCCTATCATAAGAAAGATCCTCGTTTCGAGGAAACAAAAGCAAATCTCATTCAACTTGCTAAAAAGCATGGGGTTTATCCCAAAAAAGGCTTTGACACTTTATCGTGACGAACTACCGGCTCAAGCCGGTAGCGTCAGGAAAGCCCCCTGAGGGGCTCACCGTCTACCAGCCGAGATCAAGCTGATTACCATCCGAACGCTTATCTTTCTCATCTTGGTCCCGGATGTA